>NZ_JBXWNI010000001.1:0-854932 GCF_059610285.1 Ruegeria sp. YTSA072
CCTTGTTTGGGACGGCCTATGGATTAGTACTTTTGGTCAAGGTCGTGATCGTTTCCGCCCTTCTTGGCCTCGCGGCGCTGAACAAGCTGAGATATGTTCCAGCTCTCAGGGCTGAGAAGCGTGGCGCGGAAATTGCTCTCCGGCGGTCGATTTCAATGGAGATGTTAGCTGTTGTCCTGATCCTGTTTACAACGGCGACGCTTACCAGTGTGGCGACACCTCCCACCAATCTGTGACGGCCTATAGTCCGAAGCCGGAACTGCAAAGCCTTGTTACGAGTGTCCGCTTTGGGCTGACTGCGGTCCTTTGGAGTAAAAATGCGGATGGCTGCAAAGTCCGCATTGCAGCCGTTCAATGAATTTGGCTGAAAGACCGCATTGAGCCCATTGCAGCCGTTGTCATGGGAACTGGATTCTGTGATTGCATTTAGCAGCTGAACAATCAAAAGGCTCGCACAATGGCCACCGGCAACACAATATTTTTTGCGATTGGCAATTTGAGCCATTTTGAGAATTGTCCCCTACGATCCGACTTCAACGCGCGTCTCGAAAAGGAAGTCTTGAAGCTTCTCTTCAACGCTGGGCCTAGACGACGCGTCTGTCTCAGAAAGGCTCACTGTGACGCAAAGTCCGCGTGGCCCACCGGCCTCCACTTGCACGTGAGCGTCGGGCAACTTCAGTTGTTCACGAAGCAGATTTGATACTACCAGCCTTGCAGCTTCGCACCGCAGACTGGGCTTGAAGATTTTGCCGACTGACGTCAGGGGTATCTCATCAACAATCTTAATGATCTTCGGCCAAGCTGGTCTTTCATCGATAGTGTTCTGAGCATGTGCCATTAGGTCTTCAACGGTAACCTCATCGGATGTGTGGACCTGAATGAAACATATCGGCAGTTCTCCGGCATAAGGATCGGGCATGCCGACCGCTGCTGCTAACGCGACAGCAGGGTGGGTACTCATCGCATTTTCAATCATGACCGGATCGATATTGTGGCCGCTTCGGATAATCAGATCTTTCGAGCGCCCGGCAACATAAAGGCACCCATTCGCATCTTTGTACCCCAAGTCGCCCGAATTCAGGACACCGCCTACGAACACCTCACTGTTGAATTCTGTAACGCTGTAACCGGGCGACACGTGAGGACCTTTGATGGCTACAACACCGATTTCGCCAATCTCACACACCGCTCCAAGACCACCATTGCTTTCCAGCTTTAGAACGTCGACATTTGTGTAAGGTAACGCCCAGCCAACTGAACCTGCAGTACCCGTACCGCAGAGTGGATCGATACTGATCAATCCGGAAGCTTCCGTCATGCCCAGAATTTCAAAAAGAGTGCAGCCGGTCACTTCCTTGAACTTCTGCCCGACCGCAGGCGGTAGCAATGAAGCACCAGTCGCGCCCGCCCGCACGTGCGAGATGTCATGATCGCCGATTGGCGTTTGCAAAATCGCCCCAATAGCAGTTGGTACGCCGCCAACAATTGTAACCTTATATTCTGCAACAAGACGCCAAAAGCTTGCGACAACTGCTGGGTTTCGCAGACCGGCAGGAGTCATTACGAGCAGTTCAACGCCTGCCATAAAGCAACTGAGGCCGCCGACAATCGTTCCGGCGACGTGAAAAAGAGGAAAAGTAGCGGTAAATACGTCATCGGAGCGAAAGCCGCACATTACAGCTCCCCCGAATGCTGCGACCAGCTGGCTGCGGTGGGTGTGTGCAACGAGCTTTGGCACACCGGTTGTGCCCCCGGTGTGAAAATAGGCCGCCAGATCTGAACCCCTGCGCGCCTCCCCAAAAGTCAGATGATCATCAGGTTGGGCCATCAAAGCACTGGCAAGATCAATAACTCCTTCTTCGGGCGGCGTACCCGGCGGAGAAACGCGCACAAGTACGAGGCCCGGAACCTGCTCCCGCATTGCTAGAGCTTTCTCCCAAATGTCCAGCTGTGGATGAGGGCCAAGAGCAACAAGGATCTTTGCCTCGGAGGCTTTGAGAAGTTCTGCTATGCTCTCAGGCTGCAAAAGAAAATTGATCGGGACAGCGTACCCAGCTGTTTCTGCTCCCCACAAAGTGACGTGGGTTTCAATCAAAGCGGGCAGCATAAACGCAACGCCCGGTGCTTCACCTCCAATCGCTGCAAACAGATTTGCAGCGCGAATTATCTGTCCCAGCAACTGTTTATAGGTCACACGACGCGGCTCTTCGTCTTCAGTTCCGGTCATCAGCATTGTCAGCGCAGTCGCATCAGGATCGCGGTCAGCGCTGTTGATAAAGACATCCAAGATGCTTTGTTCAGGTAAACGCTCTTCAAGCGTCATTTCTTCTTCGAACTCAGAAATATCACTTTGAGTCCTGATCGGCTGTGTGCCCAGATTGACCATGGGATCTCCTTCAACTTCTGGAAAGTGTCACCTGAGCTTTGGTCGAGCAGCCGAACTTTGCAACACCAACATACAAGATAAAGCACAAAAACAAGCCAATCTACGAACGACCGCTTTGTCCGCAAAGCGGATACTCATGCCGAGCGCAGCGAATGACAGCTTCGAGCCCATTGTTACAATGATTTCGGCCCTGTACCTTCAAATCTCAACATATCGAGGTTGCGCAATGGAAAATTTGGCTATGGCTCTTGCACTTGCAGTGAAACACATTGAAACGCGCGAAGCTGAAACGGATTGTGACAACGATATTAGCGCCTTGGAAGACATTGCAGCTCATCTACGGTTAGCTGACCATGACTCACAGATTGCTGTCGCAGACTCGCTTCGAAAGCTTGAAGTGCCAGAGCTTATTGAAGGAATTGGCCTGTAAATGAATGACGGCTAAGTCCGCAAGGCGGACGTTAGCGCTTTGCAACGTTGGGTCTGCTATCCGTCCAAAAGCCGACATCTGACCAAATCAATCAGCTGACCGCGTTGAGTCCAGGGGTTATGATTCAGCCGTTTTACTTAGCAAGGTCACCAACGATGCCAACGGCGTCGACGACAGTCGAAAGATCATCAGAAACTTCCAAAATTTCATCGTTGACGCGTATGTAACGATTTCCTTTTCCTGGAGGTTTCAATTTCCAGTTGGAAAGGTCGCCGATGTCCGAGTAATCCAAGTCGGCAGGAAGTTTGGCTCCTCTTGTATAGCGCTTTATTTGCCCTGGCGGCACAGCTTTCTGACCCTTATCCGGCTTGCCATCCAACTGAACTTTCTTGTCTTTTGACTTCCCGCCTTTTTCTTTGGCGGAAGCCACATCGATGACGCCAACCATCAAGGTCAGGGCCAGCATCCAAACGAATACAGAATAGATCTTCACGCGGTGTTCCTTCAATTTCACTGAACTCATACTGTTGTTGCATTTGTTACATTTTCTTTGGAGACTTCATTTAATGAACCAACGAACAATCATGCCCTAGCCTGTGTTCACGTCGGTCTGAATTTGAAGGCCTCTGGAGCAGTCTGTTCATGAATTGTGTTTTTAGCGGTCAGACTTTGTGGCAATTGAAGCGAATGCCCGCTTTAAGACCAGTAGTTGTTGCAGCATCTTTAAGCAAAGAACCTGGCATCTCGGTCGAAGCTAAATTGTTTCACATGAGGATCGATGCGTAGCTCGCGGCAGAAGCCTTATGAAGGCTATAGGCAAGCAAAACTGCAAGAACGCATATTGGGCCGGCTATTTCCAAAAACGCTTTGAAAGATGATTGGGAGCTATTCCCAAGGGAGAAATACTGAGAGAGCCTACTTTTTGCAGGCAATAGCTTCCATTCACCTAGTCTTAACATATTCAACTCGTTAAAAAACAACGGTTGAAAACTAACATTCATGGTCTCAGACCCGTAAAGTTTTCGCAATTTTCAGAGATTTTGCTCCAAATTCGACAAAATAGGTCTACAGTCACAACGGAAAAACGCACATTGTAGACGAACCCAAGGCCAATTGGTTGTTAAACGGCCTATGGTAAATACTTCATCTAAGTTCGACGATTTCGTAAATTGCCTACTCCCTCTGGTCGCGTTGTTTCTTGATTGTTATGAGGGTCTTGTCAGAAGAACTTTGCTTGAGCGGGGCAGGGCAGTTGCGTAGCTTTTGCCCATGACCAGACCTGCCTCATTCAAATACTTTAGAATCAGTCCCGAGATCATCCGCCTTGCGGTGATGCTGTACATCCGTTTCCCGCTCTCGCTTCGGAGTGCCGAAGATCTGCTGCACGAGAGAGGCATCGACGTGAGCCACGAAACTATCCGATATTGGTGGAACAGGTTTGGCCCGATGTTTGCTGCTGAGATCAGACGGAAGCGTGTTCAGCAGCTGCGCGCATTCTCCAAATGGAAGTGGCACGTGGACGAGGTTTTCGTTAAGGTGAATGGCAAGCGGCACTATCTTTGGCGGGCTGTTGATCATGAAGGCGAGGTGCTGGAAGCCGTTGTCACCAAACGCCGAAACAAGGCTGCAGCACTGAAATTCCTCAAGAAGTTAATGAAGCGACACGGCAAAGCGGAAACCGTCGTGACGGATCGCTTCGCCTCATACAGAGCCGCGCTCCACGAACTGGGTGCACTCGAAAAACAAAGGACGGGCAGGTGGCTCAACAACCGCGTCGAGAACTCGCACTGGTCTTGTCGGAAGAACTTGGGTTGAGGCGGGCAGGGTGCTCTCGTAGCCTTGGCGCATGATCAAACAATCGCCATTCAAGTACTTCAAGACCAGTCCAGAGGTCATTCGTCTGGCAGTCATGCTGTACGTTCGGTTCCCATTGTCGCTTCGGAATGTCGAAGATCTGCTGCACGAGCGAGGCATCGACGTGAGCCACGAAACTGTCCGATATTGGTGGAACAGGTTTGGCCCGATGTTTGCTGCTGAGATAAGGCGGAAGCGTGTTCAGCAGCTGCGCGCGTTCTCGAAATGGAAGTGGCACGTGGACGAGGTTTTCGTGAAGGTGAATGGCAAGAGACACTACCTCTGGCGGGCCGTCGATCACGAAGGCGAGGTACTGGAAGCCGTTGTCACCAAACGCCGAAACAAAGCTGCAGCACTGAAATTCCTTAAGAAATTGATGAGGCGATACGGTAAAGCGGAAACCGTCGTCACGGATCGCTTCGCATCGTACCGGGCCGCTCTCAGAGAGCTTGGTGCTACCGAAAAACAAAGGACGGGCAGGTGGCTCAACAACCGCGTCGAGAACTCGCACCTGCCTTTCCGACGAAGAGAACGCGCGATGCAGCGTTTCAGGCGCATGCGAAGTTTACAGAAATTCGCCTCCGTCCATTCCTCTGTCTACAACCACTTCAACCAGGAACGATCGCTCACCAGCCGGGACACCTTCAAGCTGACCCGCGCCGCCGCTCTTAGCCAGTGGCGTCAACTCTGTTCCGGATAGGTTCGCGGTTTCCGCGGCAAACTGAGACTGGTTAGAATTTGTCTGACAGCACCTTCCAGAGATGTTGCCAAAACACTTCAAACACTTTCAAACACTGGCTGCCCGACTTCAGTGTTCGTTTTTGCGGAGTGTAGCAAGCGCCAACTTGAGTATTTCTAAGCTCGCGGCGCGTTCTTCTGATGTCATTGAGCTCGGGTCTAACATCATTCGAAAATTCGGGTTTTCGTATACAACTTTTTCTACGCGCGGTCTCGAATTCTTTTGACCTAAGACACGGTAGGTCATGACAGGTTGAGCCACACCCTTTACCTGGATGGCGCCGACTTTTTCTGTTTCTACTTCGTGGTTTACGTGCGCCCAAGTTTCGTACGAGATATAAATCGCACCCTCGTCGGCTTGATGCTCCAACCTAGAAGCTACGTTTACAGCCCCACCAATAATGGTGTAGTCCATACGGTCGTCACTCCCAAAGTTTCCGACAGTACAAAAGCCGGTATTGATACCAATACGGCATTGTAACTGTTGTCTAATTCCTTGACGCCTCCATTTTGCCTGCAACTCTGCCAACTTGTCTCGCATTGCAATTGCCATTCTCACGCATGCCAAAGCATCTTCCCGCACACCTTTAGTCTCCGGGTCTCCAAAGAAGACAAGGATTGCGTCGCCGATAAACTTATCTATCGTCGCACCGTGGTTCAGAGCGACTTCCGCCATTTCGGTCAGGTAGCTGTTCAGGAGTTCTGTTAAGTCTTCCGACTCCATCTGATCCGTAAGCTCTGTGAAGCCGGCGACGTCCGAGAAAAACACTGTCAGCTTTTTTCGCTTACTCGCGAGTTTAACTTCTTGGCGACCGGAAAAGATCGAGTTGTAGACTTGAGGCGATAAGTATTTGGCAAGCTTTCCTGACAATGCCTCAAGCTCTTGGTTTTTCTGGGTAACCTCTTCGGCGGCGATGCGCTGTTTTTCGGCTAATGCATTCAATTCCCGCTCGTTGCGATCACTCAATCGCATCATGCGCCGCGTGGTTCTGAGCAGCTTTCTGTATTCTCCGACAAGGTTTTCAATTGACTTGCGCGTTTCATCATTCGGAAATTGTCCACTGTTTAAAGCTGCTTCCGCGACTTCCAAAGCCTCATTCTCGCGAACAAAGAGATCGTCGATAGTCATCGATCCAACAACTTTTCCAGTGTGAATTTGGCATGTTTCAGGTCCTCCCCAAACTCCTCCCCAAGTTCTTCCATGGTCTCGTCTTCGGGGTCGTGAAACCAATAGACGTCAACGCTTTTCCCCGCCTCAGCAGCGGAATCCAAAAGCTCCATGATCATCATGATGGCCTTGGCGCTGGACGAATTGAAATAGATGAGTTCAAATTCAAATCGACATTTGGATATTGAGCCATCCGACAACCAACTTTTCAAGGCATCAAACAACGGGTTGTAGAAGGTCGTAACATCCTCAGGGTAGGACTCCCCAATCAGTTTGAGGTGGCCAACGTCAAAATCGAACGCGACGGCCGGAGTGCGGTTTGTTGCCGGGATATCAATATTTTGCATCCGTACCCTCTTAAACCGTCGCCTTGAGTGCGAAGAATGCGTGCTGATCGTCAATCCGCATAAAATCAAATTCGATTGGCTTTGACGCTCGACGCGCAATTTCAATTAACCCGATACCTGCACTATTGCCGACAGCGTCAGTTTCTGACCGGAGTTGGTCTTTGTATGCGGCCCTAAGTTCCTCACGATTCATGGCGCGTAGTTCTGAAAGCCGTCTTCGCATGTTGTCTACGTCATTTAAAAGGATCAGATTGCCCGCATGAACGACATAGCCGCCGGCCTCGTTTCCGATGGTCACAATGCCGTAACTTATGTCCAGCACCTCAGTCTCACCGTCGGTCGGTAGTCGTTCAACAGAATATCTGATGATGTTCTGCATTTGCTCGACAAAAACAGCGAAAACACTTCGGAGAGTTTTGGTGTCAGCGTCTTCAGACACTAATTTCTGCTTTAACGCATCGCCAACACCGCTGAGGATACCTTCAGTTACATAACCACTGTATGCAAAGACAACGCCTTGTCGGCGCAGGTTCGCGCGCAGTTCGTAGACTTCGCTTGCAAGCATTTGTTCCCCTTGGTCATGCTTGGGTGGAACCAAGTTCAATTCAGGCCTTAATATCATAAGATACACATTTATGCATTTTTAGTGTATCAATTGTGCAGTGTTATTAGTGGGGAGGTTAGCATGATTAGGCTATTGTGTATGGTCGCCGTAGTAATATCGTCCAACCCGGCAGCAGCGGCCGACATTCCAACTGAAGTCAAGGCAAAGCTCCAATCCGCCATGATTTCACATGTTGATGGAGTGATGGTCGACGGTTCTTACACTTATCTGGACACGACCACCAACGCGTTTGAAACCGTTTATCCTGCAAATGTTCATCCAATGGTTATTCTTGCGGGAAGTGACTATTTCGTCTGCTCTGAAATGATAACCGAAGGTGGCGACACCGTGACCGCAGACTTTCTAGTTCGGGAAGTTTCCGGGGACTACAAAGTTGTACAGATGATCGTCAATAATCGTGACGCTCTTCAGGCCGCGATGAAGAACATCGGGAACTAAATGCCGGAAACTATAGAGGCATTTAGTGCATAAACTCTGGACATTCTTGAAGCGCCGAATATTCCTGAAGCATATTCTGGCGACCCTCCTGCTCGGAGGTGTGCTAAACGCCATTGTGCTTCTCTTTTACTATGAATTCAAAAGGCAAGCTCAAACAGATCAGGTTGCCGCGGAAGTTGCAACGATTTCCAATCGTATCGCGCGCCCGTTGGCTGAATTGGTTGAAGCAGGAAATCTTGCGCAAGCAACGAGCCTGCTGGCGGTCTATTCGGGTTTTCCTTACGTTATCTGCGCTGAACAGAGTTTAGAACAAAGCTCAGAAACTCTGGTTTCCTGGCCTGCTATAGGATGCGACAAAATAAAAAAACTTGGCTTAGACATCGTCGTTACTGTTCCCACGGCAGCAGGGCCGACCACGATGTTGGCCCGAATTGATCAGGAGATCTTGAACAATGAGCTAAGGACAGAAGTAGGCGTTGTGGTCCTTCTTGGAATTCTCGGCGGATTTGCACTGATCTTAGCAGGCGCTGCTGCATTTTTATGGCTCATCAACAGACCTCTCGGCCAAATGTTGAAAGCCATCGAAAGATTTGAGCGATACGATGACCCTCAGATTGTCCCATACGAGTCGGAAGATGAGATTGGCAAAGTAGTTCAAAGCTATAATTCAATGCTGGATCGAGAGGTTGAACGAGTCAACGAAATCCGAGAGGCGCACCATCAGATCGTCGCAAGCGTAAATTATGCCACGCGAATTCAACAGGGTTTGTTACCCACGACAAGTCAGTGTGATGCCGCATTTGCCGATTTTGCTGTTAAATGGGAACCTCGCGATTTGGTTGGAGGAGATATCTACTGGATTAAGTCGGATGGCCCAATTTCGACGCTCGCCGTAATTGATTGTACAGGTCATGGCGTTCCTGGGGGTTTCATGACTATGTTAGCAATCGCTTCTCTTGAGCGGCTCTACTTCGAAAATGAAATGCTTAGCCCGTCGCTGGCACTGTCCAAGTTGAGCGATTTGACGCGTGCACTTCTAAATCAGGATACTGCAAACGGGGCTTCCAACGACGGCATGGACGCTGCGATATGCCAGATCGATTCAGCAAAAGGGATAGCGACGTTTGCAGGTGCGCATATGTCTCTTTTGGTCAAATCCAAGACCGGCATTGACCGAATCCGAGGTGACAAGTTGAGCATTGGGTATGTGGATACTCCAATTGGCCCAAAATTTTTCGAACACGAAGTTCAATTGGATCAAATCACAGATTTTTTTGTTTCAACTGACGGCTTGATTGACCAATTAGGTGGAGAAAAACGTTTAGCTTTTGGTTTTCAGAGAGTTGTATCTGTATTTGAACAGGAAGAGTGGTCGTGTTCGGAAGAGCTATTGTCGGCTATTCACAGCGCTTTTCAAGACTATAGTACGAAGGAAGAACGCTTGGATGACTTGACAATGATTGCTTTTCGCACTGCCTGAAATGCAGATTGAGGTGTGTTTAAGAGGTGCGACGCCCTCTGCTAATCCCAAAACGTTGAAATCTACTCCAGTACGGTCTTGTCAGAAGAACTTTGCTTGAGAGCGGTAGGGCGGTTGCGTAGCTTTTGTTCATCACCAGACCTGCCTCATTCAAATACTTCAAAACCAGCCCTGAGATTATCCGCCTTGCGGTGATGCTGTACATCCGTTTCCCGCTCTCGCTTCGGAATGTCGAAGATCTGCTGCACGAACGCGGGATCGACGTGAGCCACGAAACTATCCGATATTGGTGGAACAGGTTTGGCCCGATGTTTGCTGCTGAGATCCGAAGAAAGCGTGTTCAGCAGCTGCGCGCATTCTCCAAATGGAAGTGGCACGTGGACGAGGTTTTCGTGAAGGTGAATGGCAAACGCCGCTATCTCAGGCGTGCAGTTGATCACGAGGGCGAGGTGCTGGAAGCCGTTGTCACCAAACGCCGAAACAAAGCTGCAGCACTGAAATTCCTTAAGAAATTGATGAAACGGCACGGTTGCGCCGAGGAGGTCGTGACCGACCGTTTTGCATCCTACAAAGCAGCGCTCAGAGATTTGGGTGCCCTCGAAAAACAACAGACGGGCAGGTGGCTCAACAACCGCGTTGAGAATTCGCACCTGCCTTTCCGACGAAGAGAGCGCGCTATGCAACGTTTCAGGCGCATGCGAAGTTTGCAGAAGTTCGCCTCCGTCCATTCCTCTGTCTACAACCACTTCAACCAGGAAAGATCGCTAGCCAGTCGAGACACCTTCAAGCTGACCCGCGCCGCCGCTCTTAGCGAGTGGCGTCAACTTGGTGCGGATAAAGGACAGCGTCACTGGCCTAGCTGAGACTGGTTCGAATTAGTCTGACAGCACCCTCCGGGCTCTGTGACGGACCGGCAGCGCCCGGATTGACGTCAAACTTCTAACTGTTGTCTTCCTCGCTTTCACCCAAACATGTTGATCCATCGGATCACCATCGGTGAAAGGCAGATCAGCAGAAGAACGGGCATCATACACATGGCCATAACAGCTGACATCTGCACTGGCAGTTTGTTGGCCTTTTCCTGTGCCCGAAGTTCGCGATCCACACGCATGTCGGTGGCAAACCTCCGTAGAGAAGCAGAAATGCTGGTACCGTATTGGTTGGATTGCAGGAAGGCGTTCGCGAAAGAGTTTACCTCATCAATGCCGACGCGTTCCGCCATGTCCATAAAGGCGGCTTGGCGCTCTTTCCCAGCTTGCAGTTCCAGTTGGAGTATCGTGAATTCTTGCGAAATTTCCGGTGCTGCGTGCGCCATTTCATGCGACACACGCACCATCGCGGCGTCAAATCCTAATCCTGCCTCTATCGCTACTTGCAACAGGTCCAGCGCATTTGGAAGACTGTGTTCAATGGCCTGACGGCGCTTTCTAATACGGTACCGCAGCCACAGAGCAGGGCCGTAGAATCCGACTACCATCAGCGCGGTGACAATCTGCAATGCATTTACCCAGGAGATGCTCTGCAAAAGACTGGCAATACCAAGCTGAACCTGAATTTCTAACGGTAATGCCAACGCCGTAACGAAAGCGGCCGGTAGCACGAACCCCATAACCACACGAAACAAATAGAAAGTGCGGATGGCGTGTTTGCGCTGAATACCAGCCTGCTTAAGCATTCTGCCAATTCTGGAACGCTCACGTTTCGACGAGGGCACAAAAGCCTTTAGAAGACCGTGCGGGTCGCTGTTATCCCCCTGGATGAGGTCGAAATCTGCGCCATGCCCCCGAGAAATTGATCCGACCCGCATCCGGCGTGCAGCCGTGTCATCAGTTGCGGTCATGCCGGAAATCCCGAGGATTACAAAGAATACGCTTACGGCGATCCCGCCCAGCACGAGATACTGAAGGGGAAGATCTTGGCTGTTCAGAAAACCTTGAATAAATTCCATTTTTCCGCTCCCTCTCAGAATTTGAACTTTACGAGCCGTTTCAGAATAAGCCCTTGAGCAATTGTCAGGCCGATGATCGCACACGCGAAATAGGGAAATAGCGGATCATTTCGTACATCGCCGTAGAACGTAGGTGTGGACATCTCGATTGAGAAGTAGATGAACACCGGCAAGACCGTAAGAATAAGGCTGCTAAGACGGCCCTCGGCGGAGATTGCCTTGATCTTTTTTTGCATGGTTTGCCGGTCGCGGATGACTTGGGACAAAATGCTTAGGACACGTGCAAGGTTGCCGCCGGTTCCGTGCTGAATACCGATGCTGACCGCAAGATAGTTTGCGTCCTCTGTTCCGACACGTTTCGAGAAATCCTGAAACGCCGTTGCGACGTCGTCGCCGTAGTTAATTTGGTCTTGAATAATGCCAAACTCGGAACCTATCGGATCCGGAAGATCCGATGCCACATTCCCGACCGTTACAGCCACCGGGTGTCCGACCTTCAGGCCACGGGCCATAAGGTCCAATGCATCCGGCAACTGTTTTGTCAGTTTCCTGGATCGGGCATCCTTCATGGCGATCAGTACCAGCACCGGAAGAATAACGGCCAGAAAGCCGCTAAGAACTGCGGCAATTTCCGGGGCTAGGAGCCGGGATATTGCAACGAAGGCCGCTAGGGCTACACAAGTGGCTGCAAGGACTATCCAGATCGGATTGATCGTCAGCCCGGCTTGGACAAGCAGACGGCGAAAGCGCGCGATCAAACTGGGTTTTTCGCCAGGAGCCATCATTGCAGGGTCGCGTAACAATTGCAGAACCTGATCGGTCGAGGCGCCCCCCTGGATCAGCTTCATGCGCCGGTTTCTGGCCTCGCTGAGGGATTCCTTGCGCAGGAAAAGCTGCTGTAATCCTTCATATGCAAGAAGAATTCCAAGGAAAATCGAAATGTAGAACAGAATGTTCAGGGTGTTCGGTTGCAGGTCAATCATAACGACATAGCCCCACGAATAAACATGTTGGTATCTACGTTGACCCCTGCGGCAACCAACTGATCGAAGCATTTTGGCCGAATACCGGTAGGCAGGAATTCCCCAAGAATCTGCCCGTCCTCCGACTTGCCGCGACGTTTGAAAACAAAAATGTCCTGCATGGTGATTGTGTCATCTTCCATGCCGGTAATTTCCGAAATGCTGACGACTCTGCGGGAGCCGTCACTAAGGCGGCTGAGCTGGAGTACAATCTGTATCGCCGAAGCAATCTGTGATCGGATGGTTTTCATCGGCAAGTCAGTGCCAAGCATTGTTACCATCTGCTCAACCCGGCTTAGAGAATCACGCGCCGAGTTTGCGTGAACGGTAGTCATAGACCCGTCATGGCCCGTATTCATGGCTTGAAGCATGTCAAAACACTCTGACCCACGAACTTCTCCTACGATGATGCGGTCAGGCCGCATCCTCAGGGCATTGCGAACTAGGTCACGTTGGGTGATTACACCTTGCCCTTCAGCATTCGGTGGGCGGGTTTCAAGACGAACAACGTGGCTTTGCTGAAGCTGAAGTTCGGCAGCGTCTTCGATAGTAACAATACGCTGATTGCCATCGATAAACGACGATACAGCGTTCAGCATGGTTGTTTTACCCGTGCCAGTGCCGCCTGAAATGAGAATATTCAACCTTGCTTCGACAAGGGCCGCAAGGAGTTTGGCTGCCTGATCATTCATGCTGTTCTGATCAACAAGTTTTTTTATTGTCAAAGGGTTGCGGGAGAATTTGCGAATTGACAAAGCTGGTCCATCGACGGAACACGGCCGAATAATTGCGTTAACGCGGCTGCCGTCTTCCAAGCGCGCATCAACCCAGGGCTGAGACTCATCGATACGCCGACCAACTTTGCTGACGATCTTGTCGATAATCCGCAGCAAATGACGTTCATCGCGGAAGCGAACAGTAGAAAGCTCCAGAAGACCAAAGCGTTCGACGTAAACCTGATCAAAAGAGTTTACGAGAATATCGTTGATAGTCGGGTCTTCCAGCAACGGCTCCAATGGCCCCAGACCCATAACTTCGTGAATAAGCTCATCAACCAGCGCAGTGAAAGCCTCAGAACGCATGTGCAGGTTTTCAGCCTCGATCAGACCGGTTACCAAAGATGCAATCTGGCGCTTCAATTCCGATCGTTCAACCTTATCGATAACTGAAAGATTGAGCCGGTCCAGAAGCTCACCATGCAGGCGGCTTTTGAGTTCCAGATGCGCCTGCAGATCGACATCTACTGGATCAGGAGTCGCCTTGGATTTGGTGGGCATGTCTATGGGGCGATCCAGTGTCAGCACATTCGACTTGGAAGCAACCTTGCGTGATCTAAATTCGTTGAACACGTTGATCTCCTTTTACGCTTTCTTCGTTGCCACGGGCTGAGTTTCAGCCGAGACCGCAGCGGCCAGTTTTGCCAAGGCTTTTCCAAGATCCGTTTGCCGCTTCAAGTCCACAATCGGCCGTCCAAGATCTACGGAGTTTCTGGCAACTTTCGAATTCTCGGGCAGCCAGTGTTTCAGGCTTGTCTTCAATACCTTCTCGGCCTCGCGGACATGCGAAGGCTTGATCAATGTGTTCCGCTCTCTGTTGACCACGAACTCCACCGGAAGGCCGACGTTTGCCTCGCGGTAGAAATCAATCAACCGCCGCGCCTGGCGCACGCAGGGGACAGTAGTATCGGTAACCAAAGCCAATTTGGTGGCCCGTTTGAAAATAGGTTCAACCCATTCAACGACGGCGCAGGGAAGGTCGATGATAATATAATCATAGCGCTGTTGCAGAAGGTCCAGCATCCTTTCGATCAGATCAGGCCGCATCGATTGTAGGGGCACCATCGGGGTAGGCGCGCACAGAACGTCGACGCCAAGCCCATGCTCTTGCAGGATCGAAGACAGAAAATGATCGTCAGGAATCTTAGCGTTTTCGATAAGTTGAAGGAACCCGCCGTTGTCCTCGAGATCTAGAAAAACATTTGAGTTTCCGAACTGAAGGTCAAAATCCAAAAGGGCTACTCGGTTTTTTGCGGACTTCCTGAAGAAAGATCCCCGCCCGCCGACAAGCGAGCAAGCGAGGTTGACAGCAACTGTTGTAGCTCCGATTCCACCGCGCGCCTTTGCGACTGGTATGACCTTGCCCAACGCCGAAGAACCGTCTGAAATAGTGGTTCGCGAAACCGCGCGCGCATTTAGTTTCTCACTGACTGCGGCTTTCAAACCTTCGCCATCAATCGACAGCGGCAAAACCTCATCAATACCGATTTTGTACAATTCACGCGCCTTGGTGATCGACAGATCATTCTGAGTGAGTGCAACAAACAAGGTGTTATCGTCGCGGTGCGTCAGGACAGCCTCGATAGCGCGGAGCTCCCCTGTGTCATCAGGGTCGATTTCAAAGATCACCAGATCGTGCTTGAATGCAAGATCGAGGGCAGTTCCATTCAACATCTGAAACGATGCCCCGTTCCTGGTGACTTTATTTTCCTCATTTACGGGAAAGACATCCGCAACCAGCTGCGCGATCTCTTCGTTTTCCGAAACAAGCATAATTGCCTGCGATTTCGGTGTAAAAACATTCTGATCTCTCATCCTGACTCTCCTAATGCAAGGTCTTCAGCAGGCAGCGAGACGCTGAAGTTTGAGTAACCGACTGTCGAAGATATTGTGCTGTTAGTTGCGCCCGCGGCATTTGCCAGCGCGGCCAACGGTGAAACGAATTGAAAATCGTTAAGGTTCAATTCGACTGAGACCATGGGAGTATACGGGCCACCCAAGAAACCCAGATTGGGGTTGAAGTCATAATGAAACTGTAAGTTGTCTATTGTGGCATCCGGAGGCAAAAGCGGGCTAATCCGCGCCCAGACTTCCGAGGCCGTAGCATTGATTGCGACACCCGAACACGAAGGGGTTTGAGGATCCGCACAAACCCCGGCCGAGGCACTGCAGGACGTGCCAAACCGTGGTGACGAAGTAGAGGTGCCCCGCTGATGCGTCGTGGGTACTCCGGGGCACGCAGGCGGTCGAACGATTGCAATGCGCGCTGCCAGTTGCGAGGCTTTCTGAGCATTTGCAATGCTATAGGACATGCGACCGAAATCCAGTAGCGCCATGAAGAGGAACAGAAACAGGGAAACGATAATGGCGAACTCGACAAGAACGCCGCCGCCTTGATCCCAAAGAACTTTCTGCCCTCTGCGAAGCATGTGCGTGTGGATATGAAGCAGACCTTTCATTGCCCAAAAATCCGTGAAGTGTCCGAAACGTCAGTCGTCACCGAAGACAGCCCGTTGCCAAAGAGAGACAGGATTCCGCCCAAAGGAAATTGAATAGTAATGTTCGCGCTGACCGTACCGACAGGCGCCGGGTTGACCCGATAGGTTCCTGATACACAGGACAGACTGGGTGTCACCGAATTGACCGTTATGCTGGGCGGGAACAGGCTGTTGGCATTTTTGTCGTCCTCGACGATGCCCTTCAAAGTAGTAGTAAGTCCGGCAACATTGCCTCCAGAGGTGCAGATATCTGCGGGTGTCACTCTGGATAGATAGCGACTGGCGTCGCGAACGCCTGCTATGACCGATTGGTAGGACCACATCATGCGTGCAGATTCCAACGTGACCGCCAGCAGCAACAGCATAAGTGGCATGACCAGGCCAAATTCCACGAGGATCGCGCCATCATCCTTTTTTGCGAAGCGTTTGAAGGGTTTTGCGAGGCGGCTTTTCATGATCCTGCGTCCTATCACCGATACAGTTGCACGAGGTCGCGAAAGATACCGCCGAACCCATTACCGCCGCTGCCGACACCTGAAACGTCAGGGAAGCCGACAACTTCGCCATGGATGTCAAAGCTGGGTGGCGAGCCGCCATCATCCCCAACTGGTTCTGTCAGGAAGACAGCAACAAACTTTGCAACCGGAACGCCCGTGGTCGAGCCGGAAACCGGATTTTGGGTACAATCGATGCCTGCCGCTGTTACGACACGACGGGCCGGGTCAGTCGACATTTGGTTCGAGCACATCGGGCGGCCGGTTTCCGCAAGCGAAGGGTCCAGGATCGAATTTGCGTTCGGCGGTGAATGTGGGTTGCTATTGCCGTGCGCGATTTCCCGCAGATACATTCCGTATCTTGTGCCAGCAAACACGCTATCCGTTACGCTAAGAGCCGGAAGGTGAGCATCGCTGCCAATTCCGTCTGCGATACCGTCTGCAAGGTCATGGTTCCGGTTAAGATACCCTGCGCGATCCCAGACGCCGTCTCCGAACCGGTTGCTGCCACCGCATGTGCCTGCCGCCATGCAAGTGTCTCGACCAAGAGCGACCGTGTCAGGCGTAACCTCTTCGTTACCCTGAATGCAGGAACCACCCCCCTTTTTCTGTATCCCTTTGATGACGTTCGGAGCCGGTGCAAAGTCCGGGTTGTTTTTCTCACCATTAAGCACGGAGCGGAAAATATCAAAGCGGACATTGAACGCCGCATTGGTGATTCCGACCTTCTGACCCGGTTCGGTATCCAGACCATTAGTCAACACGCATTGCGTAATCTGGCTTTGCGCTGCGATGAGGCAGGCAAGTTTGTTCCCGCCTTCGTCCGCACATACGCCAGAGGCATCTTCAAATGTCGCCAGGTCGATAAACCCAAAGTTACCCGGTCCCCAGGCGGTTCCGTTGCCACCGCTGCGCAGCAAGATTTGATCGCCGACGGTCAGGGTATTTTCCCAATCCGGCGGCAGGCAGAACATCAAAGGTGAGATATCGCAGGCCGCTTTGGAGTAACCGGCGACGGCCTCGGCCGAAACGCTGGCCGAAATGCCGCTTCCACCAAACATTCTGTCCAAAGCCGAAGCAAGGTTCATGCTAAGGGATTTGGGTGTTAACACGACCTGCGCAAATTTGGCTTCTCGTGGGTTGGTGGTGACATCTGAGCCCAACGGCGTGAGGTCCGAAACCGGCAGCGCGGAATGAAACAAAAGCGTATAATCCGACGAGCCCGAAAGCGTGGAAGGACCGTTGGCAAATGTCTGGCTGTCACTGATCAAGTTGGCCGCTGCATTGGTTGCGCGGGTGATAGCGTCGGGTTGTCCGTCCAACTCACCAGCGGCTGCCAAGGCTACGTGGTCCGCGAAGGACTGAAACTCTGCGTGGGTCGAGTTCAATCGGCCAACATCCAGCGTGATCGCAAAGAAACCGAGAAATGCAACAAATGCTGTGCCCCAAAGGATCGCGACCGTGCCGCGTTCGTCCCTTACAAAGAATGATATGTTGGCTTTAAAATGCATGGCGCAGACTTACTGTGCAGAGTTCTGGCTGACTTCGATCGAGCGGGCTTTTGGCTTGATCTCTGGGCTGACAGTTAATGGGGTGGACGAAGCATCCGTCTGATTGCTGGATTGCGTCTGGGGGGTCGTCGCCGCCTCTGTCGCTTCTTCGGCTCCGCGGGAGTTCCTCTGGATGATGACAACTTCGGATTCCGTGCCGCGATTCAACCTAACCGTCGGTTGAGTTTCGACTTTTTCAGCTGGACCTTCTTCTTGCAAAAGATCGCGCAGGCGAACCATTTCCATTGGCTCATCCTCGACACCGTCCAGCGTTCTTAGAGTGAGGCTCAGGGTCCCGGCTTTTTGAGCCAAAGCCAGGCGCTGTCCTTGCTGAGGTGTCACTTCCACCGTAATCGTGCGCGCGACCCCGGGTTGATCACTCAGTTCTTCGGACTGTTGATCCACACCGATCACCCGGATCTTCTGCAAAATGGTTACAGCGCTCAGTTCGGAGCTCGCACCCTGAGTTAGAACGATGTCGACCCAGTCACCGGGCGTGACAAATCCGCCAACCGCAGTGACCGCGTCGACCTTGATTGCCATTGCGCGCGTGTTCTCGCCAAGCTTCTGAACCAAGGTGACCTTTTCACCATAGTTCGAAACCTTGGACTGAAGCATGACCTCGCCGGGATAGAACCGCCCCTTAGCGCGGCGTAGTTGTCGGTGATTATCCGGAACAAGTACTCCAAGCTCGGTAAATACACCGGCGGGCAGCGCCTCGCGGGGCCAAAGGTGAGTGGTGACGTGATGATTTTCTATGGTTTGACCAAATGCAATTTCAGAACGCGCGACGTAGATCTCAACAAGATCGGTGTTCGTCGTAGCACTGGGTTCAGTCGTTTTAAATTGAATGTGATCTTTCGCCAGGAACACAGAGCCCGAAGCAATTGCGATTCCGAATAATGTGGTAATAACTGGTCTGATACGCATCTCTGTCTCCAAAAGTTACGCTCAAAAAATTCGAAACAACGGAATATCTTGTTGTCGAAAATCCCGGCGGTGTTTTCTGCGCCGCGAGGGCGTCGTTGCGGCGCAGAAAACTGTTATTTTTTGCAATCCCAGAATCGGTTCCCACCTAGACGGCGGGTGCGCAGTCATTGTTAGTTAGTAGGCGCACAGTCATTTTGTGCGTTTAGCGCATTACAAGCTGCGGCAACGTTGTTGGCCGTTTCACTTCCCAAAAACGAGAACGCACCAACCGCAATTGACGCGACAACCAAAAGGGCAAGGCCATATTCAACAATTGCCGCGCCGCTTTCTTCTTTGACAAACTTCTTCATAAATTTGGTCATGTTTCCCTCGAAAGGTTAAATTGAAATCCACGTTGCGTTTGTCGCAACGCAAGCCAGACATTTTGCATTGGCTCTGAAATAACGGTAGCCGTGATAAAAATTCCCGCCTTCCGCGAAGAATAGGAAAAATACACCTTTAAAGTGTGTTTTTAATTTCACTAGTTACCTGAAGGTGACAAAAATAAACCTTGCATTAACAAGGTCTTAACATTCATTCGAATCAGCATGTTTGGAAACAATTTAGTGATTCGAGGGGTAACTGTAGTCTAAAATCTCGTTCTTTGGATCGATCGGATGTCGACGTTTAATTTTCACAAAATTGAATTTTTAGTAATAAATTCAGATAATTAGTAACTAGTTCGGCGCCAAGCTTTATTGTTCATCTTCATTTGAAGCTTCAAAAACCAGTTGCTGAGCTGATGAGACCTAAACAAGTTTGTAACTGCGGCGGGGGCTGCGAAAGAAATTTTGACCAGCAAAGTTTGCTGATTTGGTTGGTAGAGTAATGAGTGTCAGTTTTCCCAGAAGCGCCCAGGCGCAAAACAGCTTCAGATTCGTTATGGAATGGACACACGCTTTAGCGGGTAATAATTCCATTCCACAAGCTTTAAGAAAATTAATAGAGTTGGTTAATGCAGACGCTGCATTAATTGCGCGAACATTTAAGCTGGACCGAAAAGTAAAATACGTTGCTCGGTGTTGCAGAGAAGAAGGTAAAGTCTGGCCCTCTCAATCTCAAACTCAGGCAGAGCTGGTTTTGGGTGACAATTTTGCGACGGCAAAGGCTGGTTCAATTTGGACATTGTCAGATGCATTGATTGCAGACAAAGCAGCAATACCACGACATCTTGAGGGCGATTTAAAGGATTTGGGTGAGGTGATCATCGTTCCGCTTGATACGAGTGGCGGGCATGTGGATCACATCGAGCTGCATTTCCGGCATAAGCCTGCCCAATTTGATTTGGACTTACTGGCCATAATGGCGTCGACACTAGCGTCCGGTTGGAGCAATCGAACGCCTGGTTCAGCTTCCGCGATTTTTGAGAAGGGCCGAAATCACCATCTTAAGGAGGTTTCGGGAAACAAACGTGTTCCGATACTGGGTCCTCAAAATCCAGCAGGCCTGAGCCGGTGTGAATTTCGGGTTTGTGCCATGTTGAAGGAAGGATTTACGGTCAAAAAGGTTTCCGAAGCCCTGACTGTCTGCCCAACGACTGTTCGGTCGCATCTGAGTTCAGTTTTTTCAAAGACGGGCGCTTCTAATCAAGTTGAACTGCTGCATTTGTTAAATCGAAGAAATGATGCAGACCGCGGCTCCAACAATGCTGAAACAGCACGTATCGGCTGACGGCTAGTGAATGCGATAGCTGTAAAGCACCAAGTTAGCGGCACAGGTTGGCAAAACGTTCCTTTGTCTGTTCAACTACACAGCGATGGTGCAAGGCCAAATACGACAATTGCTGCTCATCTACTATCAAGGGTTACTTAAACCATCATTGGGGATTTGAGCATCGAAGAGCAACTTAGACCATTGTTGACGTATCGGATACAACTTTAACCAAGGATGAACAATGTGTTCTCGCAGTGTTCAACAAACATCGCGCATACTCATTCTACCGAGCCGAGACGGTTAAGGGCGCTTGGCTCCCTGGAAGGGGAACAGCATGATTAAGTCTGCCACTGAAAAAGCTTTGGATCCGATTCCTGTACGAATGAAACCATCACGTTCCACCGCGCACAAATGCCTGTCGAACACCACGAAATCCGGCAGCGGGCGTTTCTCGCCTGTCGAGATTGCTCTGACGGCTATCGTAAACAGCGAACAGTTTGAAAGAGCAAAAAAGGACGTCTGACCCTACATAAAGACGTCTGCAGTTTTCCAGGGCCACGTCCTACCCGGGAAAACATCAATGCAAAAGCCCGCTCTAATCAGAGCGGGCTTTTCTTACAGTGGGAGGCAAGGTAAAGAATCCAAATGGTTATTGGGGCATGATGCGAACCCGTGCGATATTGGCGCGGACCAGGTCTTTACCCACACCCTTCTGACCTAGCACTTAGCCATTACTAACAAGTTCTTCCTCTTCCCCTCCATCAGGCGTCTGATCTTCTTCGACCGGATCGATACTGACTTCTTCGTCATCGTACTTGTCTTCGTCATACGAATTGCCAAGAGCGGTTTTGACGGCTTCCTCGTCAGGATTAGAGGCTCGTACAGCGTCGAGAACACTGTCTTGCTGCTGCGCTGCGATGGCGTCATCTTCTGAAAACCCGCCCTTGTGGTGATCCAAAAGGTTGTCTTCTGCCTGATGCACGGCTTCTGCGGACGCCAACTGATCTTCCGTCGGTCGATCAATCGGATTACCATCTTCATCCGTGGTTAAGTCGTGCGCATCTTTAACGGCTTGCGCGTCTTCCAAATCTTCAGGATCAGTTGTCCCAGGGTTGGCTTCCTCATTGGCAAGGATATCCTCGGCTTCTTCCAGGGACAGGGGGGCTTCGTCCAAGTAGTCCAGCGCTGCGTTGATTTCTTTCACGTCTTTGGGACTCAACGTGTTGTTTTCACCCATGATGTGATTGAATTTGGTGTCCGCAACGGCAAGGCCTGCTGCAAGGCTGACCGGCCCCGTACCTTTCATATACTGACCGTTGGCAATATGCGCGAGCTTTGCCTTGGGGCTGGAGTTAGTGGCGCCGTTCAACTTGCCGAGGTTGCGCGGTTCAAGCGCAAGCGTACTATCTTCTAGAATCGTTGCTTTCCTGCTTGGCGGGCGCAAAGACCGCTTAACTGAAGTAGTTTTTGTTCGTTCTGCAGTGGTGACTGGCTTGCTACCTTTGAACAGGCCGGCAATTCCCTTCCTTTGTGTCTTCTTGGCAGTTTGTTTTTTATTGCCGCCAAACAATCCATTCAGAGAGAATTGACCCTTCTTGGAAGATTTCGAGGAGCTCCGTTCAGAGCCTTTTGACTTGTGACCAGATTTCCCGGCAGCTTTGCTTGCGCCGTTTGTGGATGCGGTTGATCCTTTACCTTTATCTTTTCCGCTACTCGCGCTGCTGCCGTGGCCTTTGCCACCGCTGTTGCCTTTGTCGCCCCCGTTACCATTGCCACCGCCGTTACCATTGCCACTGCCGTTACCATTGCCACCGCCGTTACCATTGCCACCGCCGTTACCATTGCCGCCGCCGTTACCATTGCCTTGCTTGGCATAGGCGGTATCGGGGAATGTGAACGCCCCAATAATTGCAGTAGATCCAAGCAAAGCGATTGCTATTGCAGAGGCTTTCATTAGGCCGGTCGTTTTGATCTTCATGACGGTCCTCGTTTGTTAAATGCGAATTTCCACACACGATGAAATGCGTAGAAACATGACAGCACGAGTGTGCGTGTCGGAATCAGGAACTAACTGACAGATTTAAGCCCATTATCATTGAACCTGCGACGAACCGGCCGTTCATCGCCAGTTCATCTTAAAATCTGTAGAATTGAGGCGCAGTTACGCGATATTGAGTACTGAGGATGAGAAAATTTTTTATCATCGCTTGTCTGTTCGCCTTTCTCCAAGTCGGGGACGGGCATGCTGCTGTGCGCGAACTAAAGCAGTCCGAATTGCGCAAAGTGACAACGTCGGGCAGCACCATCAGGTTGAAGAGGGTTCTTAAAGGCGTTGAAAGAGTCTTTGGCGGAACGCCGGTTGATGCGCGTGCGTTCCAGACTGACAAGGTCTACTATCGGATCCTTGTAAAGAAACCCAACGGCAAGATCATCAGTGTTATAGTGAATGCTCAAACCGGTGTGGTTGTGCCCAATCGTTCAAATATCGGACGCCAGATTTCCAATGCAGCCAAGTCCACACCCGGCAATTCTGCCAAATCCAACTCGCAAGGACAGGCCAGCAGTAAGGGCAATCAGAGCAACAATAGCGGCGGCAATGGTAACGGCAACTCCGGCGGCAACGGCAACGGTAACTCTGGCGGCAACGGTAACGGCAACTCCGGCGGCAACGGCAATGGTAACTCTGGCGGCAACGGCAACTCCGGTGGCAACGGCAACTCTGGCGGTAACGGCAACTCCGGTGGCAACGGCAACGGCAACTCCGGTGGCAACGGCAACTCTGGCGGCAACGGCAACAGCGGTGGCAACGGTAACGGCAACTCCGGCGGCAACGGTAATGGTGGTGGCAAAAAATAGTGGTTAAAATTTCGGTCGCAGGCCTATAGAAAAAAGTATGAGAGTATTACTCGCTGAAGATGAACCGCACCTTTGTGAGCAGATCAAAAAGCTGCTGAACGCTGAAGGCCGAGTGGTCGACATCGTCCACAATGGCATTGACGCCCAGCATCTGGGAACTACAGAACCATATGATATGATCATCCTCGATCTCGGGCTTCCGGAACGAGATGGCATCTCTGTTTTGCGCGACTGGCGCAGCGCAGGCGTAAAAACTCCGGTATTGATCCTGACGGCACGTGATGGGTGGAGCGAACGGGTCGACGGGTTGGATGCTGGTGCGGATGATTACATGACCAAACCATTCCATTTGCCCGAGCTGGCCGCGCGTGTCCGCGCCATCTTGCGCCGTCAGAGTGGGCAGCTTAACCCCATTATCGAGATGGGCAACGTAATTCTTGATACACGTAATGGACGGGTGACTGTTGAAGGTGTTCCGATCGATTTAACCGCCCAGGAGATTGCTGTTCTGACTTACCTGGCCCATAACGCCGGTCGCCTGATTCCAAGATCCGAGCTTTCAGAGCATATCTACGAATACAATGGTGACCGGGACTCGAATACCATCGCGGTTTTCATAAACCGGCTGCGTAACAAGTTGGGACCTGACCTGATCACGACGGTTCGGGGGCGCGGATACATGATCGATTCACTCTGATGTTGTCATTGCGTCAACGGGCATTGCTTGGGGGGATTGCGTCCGGGGCTTTGTCGGTTGGCGTGGGCACACTCGCGGTGTTTTCATTCATCGATTCCCGAGTTTCAAACAGGTTCGACGCCACGCTTCTAGATCGCCACACCCAGCTTGTTGTCGGGCTGAGCGTCACGACCCAAGACCCGGATGCCCTGCGTGATCTCATGTTTGATCCGGCATACAGTGCGCCATATTCCGGCAGATACTGGCAGGTCACCAGCGGCGACGGAGAGGTTTTCACGTCGGCGTCTCTGTTTGATGAAACAATCGCCGAGCCACCCAACGCCTCAGAAAACGCAACCCTTTGGAACACTTCGGGCCCCGAGGGCGAAGCGCTGCGCAGCGCTTACCAACAGATTACCTTCGAAGATGGCACTGTCTGGGGCATAAGTGTTGCTGAAAGCCAGGCGCAATTGGTCAACGAAAGACAGGCGGCACAGCGCAGTCTTCTGCCAGTGTTTGGGTTGGTTGGCCTGATCGGCGTTGCGAGCTCATTGATGCTGATGTCTGTCATCCTGGGGCCTCTTCGTAAATTGCGCAGGGATGTGGCTTATCGTTGGGACGCTGATGACGACCTGAAACCAAAGGATTATCCGGAGGAAGTGGCCCCTTTGGTTAATGACTTGAATCAGCTTTTGCGTCGCAATAGGGACATTGTGTCCGGATCACGCAGGCAAGCCGCTGATCTGGCACATGCTTTGAAAACACCTGCCACTATTCTGAGAAATGAATTGCAGGCTATGTCCCAGTCCGGCGTCGACACAAATATCGCTGACGAAGCTCTTGATCGAATCGACGCTCAACTCGGTCGGTCACTCGCGCGCATCCGAGCTTTAAACACAGCTGAGTTGACGCATTCGCGCACGGATATTTCACACTCAGTCGAACGTCTCGCACGGCTGTTTTCAACGATTGCCGAAAGAGAAGGCAAAAAGCTGGACGTCAAAAGCGACCCCGAACTCTGGGTGCGCATGGATACACAAGATATCGAAGAGGTTCTTGGAAACTTGTTGGATAACGCAGTCAAATGGTGTCGCGGCCAAGTAAGACTGATTGCGAAACGTCGGGAATACTGCGTCGAGATCTGTATCGAAGATGACGGGCCGGGTATTCCAGAGGACGCAATACGCGAAGCATTGCGCTCTGGTGGGCGGCTTGACACTTCGGTGAGAGGCAGCGGGCTGGGGCTGGCAATAGCGGTTGATCTTCTCGATGCATATGGTGCGCACTTTGACTTGGGAAAATCTGTCTCGCTTGGAGGTTTAAGCGGTCGGGTGGTGATTCCAACCAAGTCATAAGCGGCGACGGCTCGGAGAATGAGTGGCTCAATGTGTGGATTTCTGAGCAGCCTCATCTGACTGGTCTTGTCGGAAGAACTTGGGTTGAGGCGGGCAGGGTGCTCTCGTAGCCTTGGCGCATGATCAAACAATCGCCATTCAAGTACTTCAAGACCAGTCCAGAGGTCATTCGTCTGGCAGTCATGCTGTACGTTCGGTTCCCATTGTCGCTTCGGAATGTCGAAGATCTGCTGCACGAGCGAGGCATCGACGTGAGCCACGAAACTGTCCGATATTGGTGGAACAGGTTTGGCCCGATGTTTGCTGCTGAGATAAGGCGGAAGCGTGTTCAGCAGCTGCGCGCGTTCTCGAAATGGAAGTGGCACGTGGACGAGGTTTTCGTGAAGGTGAATGGCAAGAGACACTACCTCTGGCGGGCCGTCGATCACGAAGGCGAGGTACTGGAAGCCGTTGTCACCAAACGCCGAAACAAAGCTGCAGCACTGAAATTCCTTAAGAAATTGATGAGGCGATACGGTAAAGCGGAAACCGTCGTCACGGATCGCTTCGCATCGTACCGGGCCGCTCTCAGAGAGCTTGGTGCTACCGAAAAACAAAGGACGGGCAGGTGGCTCAACAACCGCGTCGAGAACTCGCACCTGCCTTTCCGACGAAGAGAACGCGCGATGCAGCGTTTCAGGCGCATGCGAAGTTTACAGAAATTCGCCTCCGTCCATTCCTCTGTCTACAACCACTTCAACCAGGAACGATCGCTCACCAGCCGGGACACCTTCAAGCTGACCCGCGCCGCCGCTCTTAGCCAGTGGCGTCAACTCTGTTCCGGATAGGTTCGCGGTTTCCGCGGCAAACTGAGACTGGTTAGAATTCGTCTGACAGCACCTGGGTAGGTCATGCTGACCAGACGCTTGAGTGTGAGTTCGGGCGGCTGTGTGCCGTCGAGAATCGCAGCCTGAATCTTCGGGGAGAGAAAGGCGAGCTGGGCGCGGGTGCGGATGAAGGCGCCGGGGACGCTTTCGCGGCGTGCGATCTCCATCAGTTGAACTCCGGCTTTTAGATCGCGCGTCCAGCAATGGGCGCGGATCAGCATGGACCGGAGGTGGGGACCAGGTTGGGGTGCCATATCTCCGGCGATGACCTTGGCCTCGACGCCGCGGCGGCGCAGACCGAAAGATGCGGTGACGTGGGTGAGATCCGGGCGCAGATGGTCCGCAGCAATGCCAACTGCGCTTGCTAGAGTTTTGGGGTTCAATTCGAGGTCGATCTGACCTGGTGAAAATTTACCTTTGGCCAGAAGAGCAGCGCCGACCTGACCGCCTTGGCGTTGAAGCCGGGTTACTAAATCTGCAACTGAGGTCTGGACTGCCTCGGCTGACCCGGCCTCCGGCTGCGCCAGTACCTGATGCGCGACGGCGGCGTCTTGCAGATGTCTGACGATGACATCAATGACCGCGTTCTCCAGCGCAGGGCCGGGCAGTCGCAAGCCGGAAGTATCCTTGCCGCCCGAGATTAGTCTGTTGGAGATATAGTAGCGCAACCGTCGGTCTGTGCGCGTGGTGTGGGTTGGCGCTACCGAAAAACAAAGGACGGGCGGGTGGCTCAACAATCGCGTAGAGAATTCGCACCTGCCGTTTCGACGACGCAAACGCGCGATGCAGCGTTTCAGGCGAATGCGAAGTTTACAGAAATTCGCCGCCGTCCATTCCTTCGTCTACAACCATTTCAATCAGGAAAGATCGCTAACCAGCAGAGATACCTTCAAGCTGACGCGCAGCGCTGCTCTTGCCGAGTGGCGTCAACTTTGTTCCGGATAGATTCACGGTTTCCGCGGCAAACCGAGACTGGTTCGAATTTGTCTGACAGCACCGAACGCGGGACGGTGACGGTTGACCTGCTCGCACCGCGACATTGTCGGCCATGGGGCCTGTTGAACCTCTGTCGCGCGCGTGTTGTATTGGAATATGGCCGATGGGTATCGATAGATGTGCTGATTTCGAAACCCGATAGTTGCAAGCTACTAAAAACTGAGCGGCCCGTCCCTAACTTGGAAGGGTTATATTTCCATCTGCAGGTCAGGTTAGACCGACGGATCCACCGTGATATCAGGAGAGCACATGTCTGCTTTTGACCAAACCGCTTCGTCCCTCACCAAAGCCTCGGATTTGCTGGTCGCAGCGCTCGAGGCGGAGGGCGTTGAGTATGTTTTCGCCGTCCCAGGTGAGGAAAACCTGGATGTGCTGGAGTCTTTGAGAACGTCCAAGATTGAGCTTGTCCTGACCCGTCACGAACAGGGCGCAGCGTTCATGGCGGCAACATATGGGCGTTTGACAGGAAAAGCTGGCGTCTGCATGGCAACACTGGGTCCCGGTGCCACAAATTTTGCCACACCCGCCGCCTACGCGCATTTAGGTGGGATGCCGCTGGTCATGATCACGGGCCAAAAGCCGATCAAAAAATCGAAGCAGGGCCAGTTTCAGATCATTGATGTGGTGGGATTGTTCGACCCGATTTGCAAGATGTCCAAGCAGATTGTGCACGGCAACACCATCCCCTCGTTGATCCGCGAAGCGTTTCGCGTCGCGCAAGAGGAACGTCCCGGCGCCGTTCTGTTGGAACTTCCAGAGGATATTGCGGCCGAAGACACCACCGAGCCGGTCCTGCAACCCCATCCACGCTACTACGCTGTCGCTGGCGACACGGTTCTGAATGAGGCGGCCGAGATTATCCGCTCAGCTAAAATGCCTTTGCTTTTGTTGGGGGCGGGAGCCAATCGGAAACACGCCCGCAGTGCGCTCAGTCAGTTTGTGAATGACACGCAGATTCCATTCTTTGACACGCAGATGGGCAAAGGTGTGGTGGACGAGCGGTCCGATCTGTTTTTGGGAACGGCCGCGCTCTCCGACGGTGATTACCTACATTGCGCCATCGAGCGGGCCGATCTGATTATCAACGTGGGTCATGACGTGGTGGAAAAACCGCCCTTCTTCATGAAGGAAGGTGGAACCAAAGTGATCCATGTGAACTACAAGGCCGCGCAGGTTGACCAAGTCTATTTCCCGCAGGTCGAGGTTGTCGGCGATCTGGCTCAATCCATCGAGCGGCTGGGAAAGAAGCTTGATGGCCCCTTGGAGTTTGATCGCAGCTATTTCGAGAGGGTCAAGCAGGAAACCGACGTGCACATCTCGGCAGGAGCAGATGATCCGCGCTTCCCAGTGATCCCGCAGCGGTTTGTGGCTGACACACGCAAAGTTATGGGTGACTGCGATATCATCGCATTGGACAATGGCATCTATAAAATATGGTACGCGCGAAACTATCAGGCCTACCAGCCCAATACAGTCCTGCTGGATAACGCACTGGCCACGATGGGAGCCGGCCTTCCCTCAGCCATGATGGCGGCCAAACTCTATCCTGACCGACGCGTAATGGCGATATGTGGCGACGGCGGCTTTATGATGAACAGTCAGGAAGTTGAAACGGCCGTTCGCTTGGGCCTCAATCTGGTTGTGACCGTGCTGAACGACAGCTCGTACGGGATGATCCGCTGGAAACAGTCTCACGCCGGGTTTGAAGACTGGGGGCTGGAGTTCAAAAACCCTGATTTTGTGCAATATGCCAGAAGCTATGGTGCGACCGGCCACCGGGTAGAGCGAACTGAGGATCTTGTCCCCACCTTTGAACAAGCGTTTGCAGCGGGTGGCGTCCATCTGATCGATGTTCCTGTTGATTACAGCGAAAACCAACGCGTACTGATAGATGAACTGGCGGAAAAAGTCTGTCTAATCTGATCCTTTTTTCGAAGGTTGGTTAGAGCAACTTGGCTTGAGGTTGGCGGGGCGTTATGTGACCGCTCGTTTCTTTAAATTGTCGATTAGTGAAGCTCAGCTGTAAGTCTCTGGAGCTTTTCGTAGGCTGGGCCATTGTTTCGGGCAATGGCCGTAAATCACGAACGCGTTTTTCTCTGTGGCCAGTTTCATCAACCGTTCTGCGCTGGCATTTGCCGCGGCCTCGTCCCAAGCCCCCACGAACTTCTCGTCAAATTCCTCCACTCTTGAAATCGCGTCGCTGGTCAACATCACCGATCGTGATGGCAGTTCAACCAACAGTGCGATTTGCCCCGGCGAATGACCCGGCGCTTCCAACACCGTCAGCCCCGGACCAACGCGCACATCGCTTTCAACCAGTATATAATCGCACTCTGGCCAGTCTAATGGTTGCGCGTTACCCCAGTACAGCGGCTTGGCGAGTTTGCGTTCATTGGCGGACATCAGGATCGGCGCCTCTGGAAATGCATGCAACCCGCCCACGTGGTCAATGTGGGTATGCGTGCAAACATGAAGTGTGACATCTTCAGAGGTTAACCCCAGCTTTGCTAACTGTGCTGCAGGTAGATTGTCTGGTTTGCACTTAAGCACCTCGCCAAACTCATCCAATCGATCTTCTTCAGAAGCAGATTGGGCATTCTTGGCGTATTTTTCCGGGAGGCCAGTGTCGACAAGGATCGTTTCATTTTCATCCGTTTGGATAGCAAAGCCCGAAATGCCGATTATGCGACCGTTGGAGTGAACTTGGAACAAACCGTAATCCAACACGGCAAGGCTCACCGGTCGACCTTTGATAAAACCTTCAGCCCGCACTCGGTCTCTCCTCCGTTGTCCGGCAAGAACTTTGCGCACGCTTCGAAAGTCAGTGCACATACGCAATTACGATACCAAATGGATGGCGGGGTGCCTCCCTGGGTGGTCAATCTAGCCAACCCACAGTCTGTACCACAGAAAGATTCAAAAGTGTTCGCTTGGCCGTGTGCCGTTGTTGGTAATGCGTGCTAGTTTTGCGGTAACGATGGGGCAACGGTATTGACCAACGACAAGAAACACGATCCGCTGGATGAATTACTACGCGCTCGACTGCGCATTCCGGTTGGCGCTGACCTTAGGTTAAGGGCGCTATGCCAGTTAATGAAGGGTGTTGACTGGATTAGTCGCACCACGACCGGCCAAGCGTTTTTTGCATTGAATGAAACAGAACGAATTCTGTTGGAACTAGATGAACGTACTGGGCACGACTTGGTACGAGCGGTGCTTGCGATGAATGGGGGAACTGTTGTCAAAGCCCATGGGCTTAAAAACATTCCTGCCAGCGGCCCCGTCATCATTGGATCGACACATCCAATCGGCACTTTCGATTTTTTGGCCCATGCAGGAGCTCTGCTTGACCACCGTTCAGACTTGAAAGTCGTCGCCGGTCGCGAGGCCGAGCGGTTTCTTGGGCGCGATTTGATCGTCCCGGTGGATTTAGATCGACAGGACAAGGTGCTGACGGCGCGCCAAACTCGGGCCGGCATGTTGTCGCATCTACAGGAGGAGGGCGCGCTTCTGGTTTTCGGCTCGGGCCGCGTACCAACGTTGAAAGACGGGCTTCTGATCGAGCCGCAATGGCGAACCGGGGTTACTCGTGTTTCCGCAGAAAGCGGAGCGCCGATAGTTCCGGCCTCGGCGAATATGCGTAATTCGCGGCACTACTACCGAACTCGACGATTGGCGGCGCTACTCAGTGGGGGAAACGACGAGTTCGGACGCAGGGTGGCATCCTTAAGGTACGTGTCAGAGCTGATTGCCAAACTGGGTGGAACCTACAATGTGTTTTATGGCCCAATACAGCCTGCGGGAACTGCACCGGACCTTCTCAAAGAGCTATCAGAAGGATTGGTGCCTGGTCTTTACAAATCCTAGGGTACTACAGCAGGGCGAAAGAAAAGATCGGTCAGCACCATGGGTTGTGGGTGTCAGTGAGAGTTAGGTCGCGCGTTAGTTTTAGCTTAAGGCTAAAACTGAACTGGTATGATATGCCTTGGTTCAGGTTTCGAAACCAATACAGAAATTCGCTTCCGTCCATTCCTCTGTCTACAACCATTTCAACCAGGAACGATCGCTCGCCAGCAGAGATACATTCAAGCTGACACGCACCGCCGCCTTCGCCGAATGGTGCGAACATGGTGCAGCGCAAAGGGCAGCTATATTGGCCTAGCTCAGACTAGTTCGAATTGGTCTGGCAGCATCGAAAAGCCTGATCGGTGGGTTTGCTATCCATGCCCCAGAGCCTGCCCGTTTTCGTCAAAAAAGTGCAGTTTGTCGGTCGGGAAGTGCAGACCGATCTTCGCCCCAGGCTTAAGGTCCGTATCACCGTTAAGTCGGGCGGTTACCTTTTCTTCCACGCCGCAATCAACAATCAGGAAAGTGTCTGCACCCAGGTATTCGATCACCTCGATTATCCCATCACTCTGACCCTCACCCGCGGCAACCACCTCGATGTGTTCAGGACGAACACCCAACTTCTTGGCAACACCTGGCAGAGCAAAATCACCGCCTCTGCCGTATTCCAGGGTGTATCTGCCCGCCTGGGTGGAACACGGAAGTACATTCATCTTCGGGCTGCCGATAAACTGTGCGACGAACAGGTTGGCCGGGTGTTCGTACAGCTCGCGAGGCGTGCCGACTTGAGCGATTTTGCCGTACTCGAGAACGACAATGCGATCGGCGAGTGTCATTGCCTCAACTTGATCATGCGTGACGTAGATCATCGTGCGCTTGAGGCTTTGGTGAAGTTTGGCGATCTCATACCGCATCTCAACCCGAAGCGCTGCATCTAGGTTTGAAAGCGGCTCATCGAACAGGAACGCCGTCGGATCGCGTACGATAGATCTTCCGATGGCCACCCGCTGCCGCTGACCGCCAGACAGGTCCTTTGGTCTGCGCTCAAGGAACGGTCCCAGCTTGAGAACTTCGGCAGCCCGGTTGACCTGTTCGGCTATCTCGACCTTAGGTACCCCTGCAACTTTCAGAGAGAACCCCATGTTTTCAGCAACCGTCAGGTGCGGGTATAGCGCATAGGATTGGAACACCATCGTCAGCCCGCGTTTTGAGGGCGGATGATCTGTGACGTCGCTGTCACTGATCAATAGAGATCCGCGCGAGATGTCCTCGAGCCCGCCAATCATGCGCAGCAGGGTGGACTTTCCGCAGCCGGACGGGCCGACGAAGACAATGAACTCACCTTCCTCGATCTTGAGATCTACGCCCTTGATAACCTGCGCCGAGCCGAACCATTTTTCGACTGACTTTAGTTCGATGCTACCCATCAGGCCCTCCCTGCCCAGTGAAGCCAGACGGCGGCTGTCCAGGTGAATGCCTGGCCACCCGCAGGGCTGCCGGTTTTTGGGTCGAAGTACTCTGCGAACCCATAGCCCGAAATCAGTTCGGCAGTTTTCTGGCGCAGCTGTTCTGCCTGTTGTGCATGCCCCATATCCGCCAGGCCAAACCCGATCATCATGTTCATGAAAGCCCAGGTCGGACCTCGCCAGTACCGACGTGCGTCGAATTTTGGCATGTCCGGATCATAGCTTGGAACGGGGTAAGGCACAGTTTCCAGTACTGATTTCAATCCTTTAAGCATCCGATCAGACTCCATGCCAGCGTACCAACACAAGTATGACGCGTTGGAAATACTCTCGGCCATCTCCCCGGTATGCGCGTCACGGGAGTCGAAGCTCCCTAGGTCATCGTTCCAAAGCGAACGCGCGCCGGATTCCAGCTTTTCAATGTCCTCACTCAGGCCCTCGGCCTCCAGTTCGAGCTTCTCGCTGATCATCAGCACGTCCCGTGCAGCACGAAGAGTGGTGAACGTCATAGTGGGATCGGCGACGCGGAACGGGTTCAGGGACAACAGGGCTTGCTGGTCCCATCCCGCATCTCTGCCGATCTGAACCAGCTTGATGTATCGGTCGTAATCGAACTTTGTAGGCCGGTCGTCGCTGTTCACGTGGCTGGTGTCGCGGCGCTGGTATTCCCCAACATCCGATGCATCCATGCGCGCCATGGAGTTGTCCCAATCAGGTGCGTTGTCGCGACCTGCCTCCCACGGATGGGTCGTGCAAACGGCACCGAATTCATCAAGGCGCCATTTCATGATCCAACGATGCCACGCCAACAATTTAGGGAACAGCTCCTTCATGCGAGCATCCCCAAACGCGGTATCTTGTTCCCAGATTTTACGTGCCATGGTCGCAGCAATGGGGGGCTGGATGATGCCCGAAGACGGGATCGGGCCATTGCATCCCCAAACATCGGGGCCGGGGAAATACCCTTCATCCTGCTGGTGGAACAGGATATGCGGAACCATGCCATCTGCCCATTGCCCGGTGAACAGCGTCTCGATCTCAGTCCAGGCGCGATCGAGGTCGAATTGGGCAAAGCCAAGCGCGGCAATCGCGCTGTCCCAGTTCCACTGGTATGGGTACAGCCCCTCGGTAGGAATGGTGTAGCCGCCGCGATCGTTGGCAATCAGGATATTGCGCGCTTCGCGGTCGGGGTTCGTATGTTGGTTCATCTGTGTCATCCTTTGACAGACCCCGCTGTGAGGCCCTTGGTCATGAAACGTTCAAGCCCCAGGAACAGCGCCATGATCGGAACGGTGGCGATCACCGCACCGGCCATCAGGTGCTGACGGGGAATTTCTGAGGAGTTCAACATCGTGACCCCTCGGGTCAGAGTGAATTTCGACGGGTCGTCCAGCAGCATGAAGGCCAGCAGGAATTCATTCCACGCGATCATGAAGACATAGAGCGAGACCGACGCCAACGCGGGCAGGCTGAGGGGCAGGGTGATCTTCCAGATCACTGCCAGACGGGACAGACCGTCCATCAGCCCGGCTTCCTCCACCTCGGTCGGCAGGCCCCGGAAATAACCTTGAAGCATGTACAGGGCCACCGGGATCGTGGTGACCGGATAGATCATGACGATGCCGAGGATCGAGTTGCGCAGCCCTGTCAGCGAGAAGGCGATATAGATCGGTAGCGCCAGAACGATCATCGGCACCATGTAGATCAACAGGATCGAGCGCGAGAACGCCTTTTGACCCTGAAACCGGAACCGTGCCACCGCGTAAGCCCCAGGCACGCTAAACAGCAGCGTGATGAATACGGTCAGGACCGAGACATAAAGCGAAGTCCATAGGTATGTACCGAAATTGAAGTCACGGAACAGTTCGGTGTAGCTGCGGAACAGGTCGGTGCCTTGGGAGAGGTCGACCGAGAAGTCCAACGGGTTCTGTAACAATGCCTGCTGAGACTTCAGGCTGGTCATGACCATCACGTAGAACGGGATCACGACGATTGCCGTGAAGAATATGTACCCGAACCCTGTGAAGAAGCGGATCACTGCCTCTTCGTATTCATGGCGCGTGAGCTCTCCGAATGGCGTTTCTTTAAGGATCGCCGCCAGGGAAAGGTGCATGACGACGGCCATGGCGACAACTGTGACCACAACAGCCTGCAGGGATGTGTCCGAGCCGATCAGAACCGGACCAAACCCGGTCAGCCCGGACAGGCCCAGAAACGCCGATATGCCGAGGCGGGCCGGAGCATGCTGCGCAGGAAAGCGGACATAGACCAAACCGGCGACTGCACCCCAGATCAGGCAGAGCAGAACTTGTGGGCGAAAAGCGGCCCCGGTTGAAAACGACATGGTAATTGCCACCGTGGTTGCGATCACGACTAGCCAGATTGCGCCCAGTACCGGGGCAGTAAGATACCCTTTGCGCATCACAGACCCTCCTCACGGCTGATGAAGCGGAAGAAGACAAAGCTGAAGGCGATCAGGCACACCAGGATCACAACGGCCACCGCCGCACCGGCACCGATGTTCGAGATCGCAAAGGCCTGCTCATAGACGTTGACGGTCAGCGTACGGGTGCCTGCATTGCCGCCGGTTAGCAGGAAAATGTCGTCGAACTTGTTGAACGTCCAAATGAAGCGCAGCAGGAACAAGACCGACAGGATGCCCAGCAGTTGCGGGATGCTCAGCAGCCAGAACTTCTGGAACGGAGAAGCCCCATCCATATCCGCCGCCTCATACATGCTGGAGTCGATGGACTGCATCCGGGCCAGGATGAACAGGAACGACAGCGGGAAGTAGCGCCAGATTTCGAACACGGTGACCATGATCAGCGCCAACGGGCGTTCACCGAAGAAATTGATTGGCTCGCTGCTCAGCCCCATCTGCACTAGCAAAGCGTTAGCGGAACCTGAGAAAGGGTCAAACAGCGTCACCCAAGTGAATGCGACGGCGATGACGGGGGCGACATAGGGGAACAGGTAGAGGCCACGGATGAAGCCTTGTCCCCTAAAGCTTTTGTTCAGCAATAAGGCGGCGAACAAGCCCATGACCAAAGCGCCAATCGTGCCGAAGACTGTGTAGAACAGCGTGACCCAGAGAACGCCCCAGAATTCCGAACCATCAAAGACACGTGCAAAGTTTTCCAGGCTGAACTCAAGGTTGGTCAGAACGTTTGGCCCGCTTCCTGTGAGGCGAGGCTCGGATTCTTCGACGAAATCCTCGAATGCTTGGAGATCTCCGTCGACCGAGACCGGGATGCGGATACGCTCACGCTGACCGCCGTCCAAGGTGCCAAAATCACAAAACAAATCCCGCCCCTCCAGGACGCAGGGCTCGACGATTTCTCCGACGGCGACGCCATCTGGCAGCACATCACTCAGGCTCACGCCTTCAACGGCGATTTCCTGGCTGGAGTTACGCAGGCGGTATTCGATCCGCAGATCGTCACCAGAGCCGCGCAGGCTTTCACGGACAACCGGAGCAGGCGGGCGCAGGTCGGAAAGGGTAAACGGTTTGAAGCTGATCCAGATGATCGCCAGCAAGGGCAGGATCACCACAAGCGACACGCTGATCACGGTCGGAGCCAGCAGCGCCCAAGCCAGACGCGCCTCGCGTTTGGCAAGAGCCCCGGTTCCGGTCGGTGGGGTGGCCGAAGACATGGAATACCTCGAAGGGTTGCGAGCAGCGGCGCGAACGCCGCTGCAGGTGCCGGTTGATTACTGAACCTTGGCCAGCTCTTCGTTCATGGCTGCAACTGCGGCAGCCGCGTCAATCTCATCGTCGATATACTGCCGGACCACGCGGTTGATGGCCTGAGAGTTGATCATCTTCGACGCCAGCGCCAATTGACCTTCAGCCACGCCCCAGCGCTGTGCAACGTCCAGACCGCCCACGATTTCGTCGATCATGGCTTGGTCATAAAGCTCACCCAGGGGGGCCTTGCGGTCAACGCCTACAGGCAGCTCGGCCCATGCTTCAGAAAAGGCTGTCGGATTGTCGGCGTTGCCGCGACGAACAGGGAATTTGCCCTCAGGCGCAATTGCCAGAGTTTGGGTGTACCCGTCATCCATCGCGAATTTCACGAATTCCATCGCGGCGTCCGTATCCGCATCGTTGGTAATGCCGAAATACCGCACATCGCCCCATGCTGCGCCATCCGGGTTGGACGGGCCAGAGAAGTTGGTCACGATTCCAGTCTTACTTGCCAATTCGCTTGAGGTCGGATCGTCGCTAATTGTTGGCGGAGCGCTGTCCCGCAAGCCGGCCAGTTCATCCAGAATGAAGGGCGACCAAATGATCATCGCGGCCTTGCCGTCGAAATACAGCTCTCGCGATTGCTTCCAGTACAGCTCACCCGGAGGCGACGCTTTTGAGATTGCTTTGTAGAAGTCCAGAACCTCGGTTGTCTTGGCCTCATCCAGTGGCTGGAAACCATCAGCGCCAACTGGCGAGACGCCATTGGCGAGGAACACATGTTCCAGCACCTGGCTCATGAAGTTCTCATCAACTTTGGTCGCGGCGACAAAGCCGTACATTTCCGGCGGGTTGTGCAGTTTTTCCAGCGCAGCCAATACGCTGTCAAATGAGTTGGGCGCATCCAGGCCGGCTTCGTCAAATAGGTCTTTGCGGTAGACAACCATTTGCGTCCAACCATCGACAGGTACCGAGGCTGTTTCGTCATTAAAGGCCGCCATACCCAATGCGCCGGGTGCAAATGTGTCGGCGCCCAGCTCTTCGATCACTTCTGTCGCAGCTTCGGTGTCAAGGATACCTGCTTCGGCCCAAGGCAGCGCGTATTGCAACGGATGATAGACCACGTCAGGTAGGTCCCCAGCAGCGAAGGCTGCGGTCGCTCGCGTGCCCAGATCGGTCTCGGTGACCGGGATCACCTCAACGGTGGTGCCGGTTTCCGCTTTAAACTGGTCCGCCATTTCCTGTTGTTTGGCCAGCCGTTCTGGTTGCTCCTCAGTTGTCCAGAAACGAATTGTATCTGCCTGTGCTGATACGGCTGCCAACGCCAGCGCCAGCGATGTGCCAAGCATCAGTCGAGATGCATTTGGTGTAAGTTTCATGATCGGTCTCCTCCCCGATTTCCAATTTTGAATTGTGTAATTTTTCGCGCCAACTCTTCTGGTGTCAGGCGCGGTGGTCCATCAGAATTCCGTTCCAAAAGAACGGCTTCGCCCAGCTCACGCAGGCTTTCGGGTGCTTCTCCACGGGTTTGCCGGATGAGCATTTCAGCAAGGCGTTCGCCAGCCCGCTGTGAATCGACGCTGAATGTCGTAAGACCCGGGCTGACGTATTGGCTTTCGGGTATGCCGTCATACCCAAGGATCGAGACATCCTGACCGATTTGCAGACCAAACTCGGCGCAAACAGTGTATGACCCCAATGCGGCCAGATCAGTCGCAAAGACGATTCCGGTTGGTGGGTTCTCAAGCTCCAAAAGGGCTTGCGCCTGGACTGCCCCTTCATCACGGGTGCGCGCGCCCTCGCGGATCAGTTCAGGATCGATAGGCAGGCCAGCGGTCCTCAGACCTTCGAGATAGCCATCGCGTCGAAGGTGGCTGTAGTTGAATTTCGGATCGCTGCCGACAAAGCCAATGCGACGATGGCCAAAGCCGCTCAAACGGCTGACCGCGCTACAGATTGCCGTCTCACCCGAGATATCGAACCAAGATATATCGTCGTAAGGGCCCACTTGCCCGTATCCCGTTCGACCGTAGAGTATGAATGGAACATTCAACGCGTTTAGATACTTGATACGAGGATCGTCGACTTCCGTCCTGGGCAGAATAAACCCATCCGCTTTGCGCTCTTCCACAAGGCGCCCCAGAACGTTGAGCATATCCTCTTCGGACTTGGCTGTTGAGATAGTCATCGTCCAATCGAATGCGCTGGCACCTTCGCAAGCGCCTGCCAAAAAGTCCTGCAGAAACGGATTATGCCGGTCCGGTTCCCCGCTGTTAATGACCATCGCAATTGCACGCACTTTCCCTGTGCGGATCGCCTGCGCGTGGCTGAGCGGGCGATAGCCCATCTTCCGTGCAGTAGTTTCGACCCGTTTTCTGGTGGACTCTGAGATGTCGGAATACCCGTTCAAAGCGCGCGACACGGTGCTCTTTGAAAGTCCGAGGTGATGAGCCAATTCGTCCAGCTTCACCCTTCCGGATGAGGGGTCGCGACGGAGTGAAGATTGGCGCTTCGATAGACTGGGATTCGTTATCATTCCATTATTTGGTTCTCCGAAACCGGTTTCGGCAACTAAAAAAAATCGAAAAACTTCTCAGATTACTCGTTTGACCACGCTAAAAGTCCGGCGCTCCGATGTTCACCTGTTCTCTGACAGTTCGATAATTTTTTACTTGTTTGATTGGTTAGGGACGCTCACAACAAAGGCCTCTTCGCGGAAATGATGAAGGGCCTGGACGCTGATCATAGCGAGGACGTACCCGTGGTGATTGATCAGACCTATCTGCAGATGGACGCACGTCGTCCAACCCTATGGACTAAAGGGGTAAAGAGGGCTGTTCGGCCGAACCAAAGGCAGCGCAAGCTCGAAACAAAAGGCCATCTGCGACAGCCAAGGACACCGGCTGAGCGTTTTTGTGACCACTGGTCAGGTCAGGAATAATACCGGTTGGATGAAGTTCGCGTGCGGAATGTCGACTTTCCGCCCTGCCGGTGGATGGCTTTGCGCTTGCGGCAGACTATTCGCCTATGCAGCGAACGGCAGGTTGGTGGCCGCTATCCTTTGTTTTGCCCAGCGGATTGCAGCAATGGCGAATGACAGAAATGTCCGCGGAACAAACATTGAGTTGAATTCTAGAAACGACTGCTCCGAACCCGCAACAAACGTCGCAATTTCGCGACTTGCGTGCCCTAAACGGAGAAATTTCTGCAAAGGCACGAACGACCAAGACGCAGCGCTGCAGCGATGCCGAACTTTCGCGCATCAGGCAGAAATATCTGATGGCGAAACCCGCGTAGCGCGTAACAAATCGGCCCCGAAGAATGGTATGGTTGCGGATGGTTGTTTAGCTTGGCTAGAGCATTTCGTATACGGACAGCCGATGAGTGAAGACAAAACCTAACACCCAGACTAACTTTGAAATGAAAGATTGTACTTTCGGCCTCTCCAATCGGGTTTAGGTGCTGACAATTTGGCAAGTCCGTTCTGGGGGCTAATTCACTTCTGAGATTATTACCCCCCCCTGCTTCACCAAGAGGTCAACAATTGCGCTAACCCCCTTTTTGTGGCGAAGGGACGAGAACAAAAATGGCCGTCCTTTGCGCATTCTGGCTGCATCTCGTTCCATGACCTCCAGTGAAGCGCCAACATGTGGCGCCAGGTCGGTTTTGTTTATGACCAAGATGTCGGATTTTGTTATTGCTGGTCCGCCTTTTCGCGGGATTTCCTCTCCAGCGGCGACGTCGATCACATAGATTGTAAGGTCTGCGAGTTCCGGGCTGAAAGTAGCCGACAGATTGTCGCCACCGCTTTCGATCAGAACGATATCAAGATCTGGATGGCGTTCCTGCATTTCAGCGACAGCGGCAAGGTTTATCGATGCATCCTCGCGGATTGCTGTATGTGGGCAACCGCCCGTTTCGACGCCGATAATCCGATCTTGGGGAAGGACCTGCATGCGCACCAGCGCTTCGGCATCCTCCTGCGTATAAATGTCATTGGTGATAACGCCCACTGAACAAGCATCGCGCAGAGCTTCAGACAAGGCAGCGGTCAATGTGGTCTTTCCGGCTCCAACCGGACCACCGATGCCAACGCGAAGAGGGCCGTTCATACTGCTCATGTTCGGAATATCCTTGAATACTGTGTTTCGTGTCTCATCGACGCGATGTCAGTCAGGAACGCAGTCGAACTTAGTTCTTCTAAACCTGCCAATTGCGCCTTTTCAGCGATATGAGCACATTGCGGTGTCAAATTACGGATCAGTTTCTGAGCGTCGGTTTGCCCCAGCGGCACAAGACGCGTTGCGCAAGCGACCAAGTTGCTTGCGAATGCTTGTAGATACATCTTCGTCGTCAGTAGTAGAGGGAGGTTTTGCAGACACGCGGCGTGGCCTACTGAAACTGGGTAGGAAAGCTCTTGGATGTCTAAATCCCAGACATCTCCTGTGACAGTCCCGAATGCCTGCCCCAGCAGTTCGGTTTCCATTTTCCTTTCGGATGACGCGCAGATAGCCCGTGCCTTGGCATCGATGCTAAAAAGTTCATCTTTGTCCCGCGCATTGTATGCGGACACCACGAACAGAGCATCGTTCCATCCAGATCCGTGTTCCAGCGCGCCTGAAATCCAGGCTTCGGCGTCTTGGGAGCTGGCGACCGCTCCTTCGTCAATTGCAGCTTCCAACCCATGAGAATAGGCAAAGCCCCCCACAGGGTATGCCGGAGACAACCACTGGGTCAGCGTCAGGACATCGGCGTCAGTGGGCGTGGCCATGTGTCCTGCCATGGCCATAGGCTCCGCCTTCGGGGTTGAACGGTTCGTGCACCTCGCGCACTGTGGCTCCGATTTTCAAAAGCATGTCTCGGATCACATGATCGACCTGGATCAGCAGACGGTCCTTTTCGATCTGGCAGGGCGTGTGGCGATTGCCGATATGCCACGCGATGCGTGTCAGGTCCGGAGCGGAAACCTCTAGCAGTGCTTCGGGTGCAGCCTGTATTTCCACTTCGCGACCGTCGTCCAGAACCAATGTGCCACCGTGGTTCAACGAGGTCGTTTGCGACAGATCGACGAGAATTTGTTCGCCACTTTCACAGGTCAGAACCTTGCGACGCAAAAAACGATCGTCATAAGTCAGCGACAGGCAATCTGCAGATTCGCCGTGCATGTGATCCGAGTAACGGCGTGCGGTGCAGAGCAGGGCGGTCATACCGTCACCTCCTCTGTAGCGGGAATGGTCAGAGCCAGATTGAGTCCGAAAATACCCGATGTACGATCCGTTCGCGCGTCAGGCCGCGCCTTTTCAACTCTTCGTCGCTGAGCGATTGCAGGAATTCGACTTGCCGGACGCGTGATTGAGCTTCGGCCACACTGATCAGAGCCCCGTAGACTGATGCTGCGATGGACGCGATCAGACCGGGCAGCGAAAAGCGTGCGTGAGATTGTGTTGCTGAGTGTGCCATTTGGACCCTCGTAAACGTTGGCCCTCCCTTGGGAATTAATATCTGTCATATCGGCCTCACTTTGAAGTGGGTGTTTGGTCATTTCTGGGTTGCGCGCGGTGCAATGCAGCATAATTTTTAGTCAGAACATAAAGTATCGCTGTGCCATTGGCAGCACTTCGGCGGGTTGGCAGGTCAGCAATTCGCCATCTGCCCGGACTTCGTAGGTTTCTGGATCAACTTCGACATGAGGTGTCGCGTTGTTGAGCAGAAGATCCTGTTTGCCAATCTCTCGCGTGTTTTGGACAGCGACGGTCTGCTTTGCCAATCCAAGTGTATCACCGATCCCGTCCGCCAGCGCGGCTTGCGACACAAAGGTGATGGCCGAGTTTTCAACGGATCGACCATAGGCACCGAACATTGGCCGACTATAAACTGGCTGCGGGGTGGGAATCGAAGCATTCGGATCACCCATCTGTGCACAAACGATGGTGCCGCCCAGCAAAATCATCTCAGGCTTCACTCCAAAAAAGGCAGGGTCCCATAGGACCAGGTCGGCGCGTTTTCCTTCCTCGATACTGCCAATCTCGTGGCTGAGGCCATGAGCAACGGCAGGGTTGATCGTGTACTTGGCGATGTAACGGCGAACGCGCAGGTTGTCGTTGTCACCGGATTCCTCCGGCAGACGGCCTCGTTGTTTCTTCATCTTGTCAGCCGTTTGCCACGTACGGATCAACACCTCGCCCACGCGGCCCATAGCCTGACTGTCGGACGCGATGATGCTGAACGCGCCCATGTCGTGCAGGATATCTTCAGCCGCGATGGTTTCACGCCGGATGCGGCTTTCAGCAAAGGCCACGTCCTCGGGGATGGATTTGTCGAGGTGATGGCAGACCATCAGCATGTCGAGATGTTCCTCTACCGTGTTCACTGTAAAGGGCCTCGTCGGGTTGGTAGAGGAGGGTAGGACATGGTCCTCACCGCAGATTTTGATGATGTCGGGGGCATGGCCGCCGCCCGCACCCTCGGTATGGAAAGCGTGGATAGTACGGCCCTTTATCGCGGCAACTGTGTTTTCAACAAACCCGGATTCGTTGAGCGTGTCGGTGTGGATCATCACCTGAACGTCCATCGCATCAGCGACCGAAAGGCAGCAGTCGATGGCTGCCGGGGTCGTGCCCCAGTCCTCGTGCAGTTTCAGGGAACAAGCCCCGGCTCTTACCTGTTCCTCCAAAGCAGCGGGAAGCGAAGCATTTCCCTTGCCCGCAAAAGCAAGATTCATAGGAAAAGCATCTGCCGCCTGCAACATCCGGCCGATATGCCATGGGCCCGGTGTGCATGTGGTCGCCAGAGTGCCATGTGCCGGGCCAGTGCCACCACCAAGCATGGTCGTCAGGCCAGAATGCAGCGCGTCCTCTATCTGTTGAGGGCAGATGAAGTGAATATGGCTGTCGAACCCGCCAGCCGTCAGGATGCGACCCTCGCCAGCGATGGCCTCGGTGCCGGGGCCGATGATGATGTCTACACCGGGCTGCGTATCCGGATTTCCGGCTTTGCCGATCTTGGCGATGCGCCCGTCCTTTAGGCCGACATCCGCCTTGTAGATATCCGAGTGATCCACGATCAGAGCATTGGTGATCACCGTGTCCACGGCGCCTTCGGCGCGCGTGGCCTGTGACTGCCCCATCCCATCGCGAATGACTTTGCCACCACCGAATTTAACCTCTTCACCATAGACATCTTCGCGGTGGCCGGTTTCGCTGAAACGCGCAGTCGTTGCGCGCTCCACGATCAAGTCTTTTTCTACTTCGATGATCAGATCGGTATCTGCCAATCGTACTTTGTCGCCGACCGTGGGGCCGAACATGGAGGCATAGTCACTCCGACTGATCTTGCCCGGCATCTTTCAAAGCCCCCATGATATGCAGATTGAAACCGTAGATGTGCCGGCGCCCCTCAAATGGCACCAGCATAGCTTCGCGAGTTTGCCCTGGCTCAAATCGCACCGCAGTGCCCGCCGGGATGTCCAGCCGCATACCCAAAGCTGCATACCGATCAAAATCCAGAGCCGGGTTTGCTTCGGAAAAATGGTAGTGGCTGCCGACCTGTATTGGTCGGTCGCCGGTATTGGCGACAATAACAAGACGGCTGCTGCGTCCTGCGTTCAGCGTCAGTGACCCTTCGGCCGGAATGATCTCCCCCGGGATCATTTCGGCAGCTTCAAAATCACGGTAATGGCGATGACCGCAATCAAGGCCAACCCAACTGCGAGCGCGGCGTAATCACTGCCATGGGCGTGGACTTGGGTATCCGAATGGGCCATGGCCGGACCAGCCAGAATGAGAGCGGGAAACAGCATACGGTTCATAGGTGACTCCTTTAGAAATCAGCGAATGGGGTTGTGGACAGTCACGAGTTTTGTGCCATCCGGGAAAGTGGCTTCGACCTGCACCTCGTGGATCATCTCGGGCACGCCTTCCATGCATTGGTCCCGGGAGATTACTTCAGCCCCAGCTTGCATCATGTCCGCGACCGAACGGCCATCGCGCGCGCCTTCGACCACGGCGTCGGTTATCAACGCAATGGCCTCGGGGTGGTTCAGCTTAACGCCGCGGGTCAGCCGTTTTCGAGCGACCTCGGCGGCCATGGCGACCAGCAATTTGTCTTTTTCTCGAGGTGTCAGGTTCATGTCAGAGCATCCAGCATCGGGGCAATGTGTCTTTGTTCAGTCGGCGTAGAACTGGTATCAGCGTTCGGCGCAGTGCAAAGCTGTTGTCCGCCAGAATACGAATGACCAATAGGTCTTTCCGGATCAGGGTTGCCCCGGCGGTGTCCGGTAGCATTTCCCGGACAGGTTTCAGATGACCTTCGGCGGACCTTGACGCTAAGACGATTAGCGCCATCGCCGCTGCGCCGTTCGCAATATGCGGCTTGGACAAATGCGTATGCCAATCACCTGAGAACCTGATCGCCTCGAGAAACACTGGCGTGTCTTCGCGGCGAATCTCGATTCTATCGCGCAAGCGGATGTCGGTGAGCGTCTCGCCCATGGCAACGCGCCCAAAGACCAGCGGCTCAACCATCAGCATTTCAGCATCAAGCCCCATGTCGATCCTGAGGCGTCGGTCCAAAGCACTGCCGTTGTACAGGATGGTCTCCTGCGGCAACCAGTTCAGCTGGGCGCCATCTTCAACCGTCAAATGGTTTGTAATCTGGCCCCATTCTTTGGGCTGGGCTTTGTAGGCGCGCTCGCAGGCTTGTGTCGTCAAAGTCAGCGCCGTGCATTTTGCTGCCTTACAAGAAAATCGGAATGAATCGCCTCCGGTCACGCCGCCCGCCGTGTTCAGAAGAACCGCATCAAGATCAGGTGTGATCGTTCTGGGGAACAGGCATTTAAAGGACCCAGACTGGCGAAATCTGTCCAGTACAGTCCTGTTGCCCAATTGCTTGGTGCTTAAGCTGACGGTGCCTGCAGCACGTGGCGGTACCGCGCTGTGCGTGGGTAGTATGGCTGCAACTTGTGTAATAGGGCACCTTTAGCGCGTCGTTTGGTGCCACCTGTTTCTCTATTAAAGTGTCGGAACACTAATCTGCAGTGTCGGAATCTGCTTATTTCCACATCGTGTGTCTAAATTTTAGACAGCAACGTCCGACTTAGATGAAAAAATATGCGCTTCTCGCCGATTTCCCAAATTAGGCTAAAGGTAAGTTGCCAACCTTGCTGCAATGCAGAAACCGTATGGGTGCCACCGCGGAAATGACCCGGGGGGTGTGTGACGGCTGCGCGAATTGGACCTCGAACACAACCGCCACACGGAACGCAACAACAGTTGCGGGGATCAGGTAGAAGAAGAGTGTGCCTTTGCGCAAGCCCTCTCTCCCGGCCCCGCCAGGAGGATTACATGAAATCGCTCAAATCCACGCTCGCCGGATCGGTTGTCTTTGCTGCCATAGCCACCGCTGCCTTGTCTGCCGAAGACACGATCAAGGTCGGAGTGCTGCATTCGCTGTCGGGCACGATGGCAATCTCGGAGACTACTCTGAAAGACACCATGCTGATGCTGATCGACCAGCAAAACGCCAAAGGTGGTCTTTTGGGCAAGCAGCTTGAGGCCGTTGTTGTGGATCCCGCATCTGATTGGCCGCTGTTCGCGGAAAAAGCGCGTGAGCTGCTGACCGTCCACGAGGTGGATGTGATCTTTGGCAACTGGACTTCGGTCAGCCGCAAATCAGTACTGCCTGTGATCGAAGAACTGAATGGTTTGCTGTTCTATCCGGTTCAGTATGAGGGCGAAGAAAGCTCTAAAAATGTCTTTTACACCGGTGCGGCCCCGAACCAGCAGGCGATCCCTGCGACTGATTATTTCCTGGAGGAACTGGGGGTTGAGAAATTCGCTCTGCTCGGCACGGACTATGTCTATCCCAGGACCACCAACAATATTTTGGAAAGCTACCTTAAGCAAAAGGGTATTTCGGACGCGGATATCTTCGTCAACTACACCCCCTTTGGCCATTCTGACTGGTCCAAGATCGTATCTGACGTCGTCGCACTGGGCGAAGATGGCAAAAAGGTTGGTGTGATCTCGACCATCAACGGAGACGCCAACATTGGTTTCTATAAAGAACTGGCCGCAGCTGGTGTTTCGGCAGATGACATTCCTGTCGTGGCCTTTTCGGTTGGTGAGGAAGAACTGTCCGGTCTCGATACCGCGAACCTCGTCGGTCACTTAGCGGCTTGGAACTATTTCCAGTCGGCGGATACTGATGTAAATGCCGAATTTGTCGAAACCTGGAAAGCCACCATGGGTGACGAACGGGTGACCAACGACCCTATGGAGGCGCATTTTATCGGCTTCAACATGTGGGTGAATGCCGCGACCGAAGCCGGCTCGACCGAAGTAGACGCTGTGCGCGCCGCCATGTACGGGCAGGAATTCCCGAACCTGACCGGAGGTACTGCTGTGATGTTGCCGAACCACCATCTGGCTAAGCCGGTTCTGATTGGTGAGATTCAGGAAGACGGCCAGTTCGACATCATCAGCGAAACGGACGTTGTGCCGGGCGATGCATGGACCGACTTCCTGCCTGAATCGGCAGTGCTGAAATCGGATTGGAAAGATCTCGGCTGCGGTATGTACAACACCGAGACCGATAGCTGCGTTCAAACCTTGTCGAACTACTAAATCGTACGCAAGGCGGGTGTGATCGCCCGCCTTGCCCAAAGACACGCGGGTTTCACCACATGTTAAGACTATTCCTTGCGGGCCTGGCAATTCTCTTCGCCTGCCTGAACGCCAACGCGCAAGAGGGTGGCCTGCAGCCGATCTTGCAGGATCATCAGGAGATCATTGTCAAAAGCTCGCGCAAGACGATCAAACCGGCGATTGATGCGCTTGCCGCCACTGGGCTGCCGCAAGCGCAGGTGATGCTTGAGACATGGGCCGCCAAAGACATGTGGATGCGCAAGTCTGACGGTCTGTTCTTTGCCGGAACAAAGGCCGAAGAGCGGTTGTACGAACTGACCGATTTCGACACGGGCGAAGTGGTCGGCACGTTTGAGAAATCCGACCTGAAGCAATTGAAACCCAACAGCGGTGTACGCGCTATGATCGGGACAGCTCTGGTGCAGTTCCAGTTGACCGACCCGGATCGAAAGAAGCGCCTAGCCGCACTAAAATCCATTCAACGTGATCCCGAAGGCGCGCTGCTCGAACCTCTTCGTGCCTCGATCGAGGACGAGCCACATGGGGATTTGAAGGCCCAGAAGCAACGGCTCGAACGGCTGCTGACGATTGGATATGACGAAGACGTTGCGGCCCGCGTGGCTGCAATTGAAGAGATGTCGAACGATCTGGGTGTCGACGTCCGCGCGGCGCTGAACCCGTTACTCGTGACCTCACGAAAGACCGCTGCGGACCTGCCATCGGATGTTAACGTCGCCATCATTTTGGAACCCGGATCAGACGCTTTGTCACGGGATGACGCATACCACCTGTTGGTCGCGAGTGACTTGGCTGCGCCCCATGTGTTGCCTGACGACATCCGCCTGGCTTTGGCTGCGAACATCGACGGTGGTCGCGTAGCGGGTGTCCCGGTCGCGCAACTGAACAACAATACTGCGCGCACGCAAGCCTACAGCATTTTGGCTGAAGCCGGACTTGTTCCTGCGCTGGTAACTGAGGCCGATATCGACACGGCGCTGGGTGCGCATGTGTTCTTTGAGACTTATGCCGAGCCGTCCGTCGAAGTAACCGCCGCTGCCGAAAAAGCGCTAAAGAAGATCGAACTGAAAGTTGGCCTAAACCAGACGCTCGACCTGACGTTGGACGCGGTCTCTCTGGCCTCGATCTATTTCCTTGCCGCCATTGGGTTGGCCATCACTTTCGGAGTGATGGGTGTAATCAACATGGCCCATGGCGAATTTATCATGATGGGCGCTTATACGGGCTATGTCGTTCAGCAGTATGTCCCCGACCATACGGTATCGATCATCGTTGCCATCCCAATGGCTTTCGCCGTCACGTTTGCCATGGGCGTCGCCATGGAGCGCCTGGTGATCCGTTGGCTTTATGCCCGCCCGTTGGAAACACTGCTGGCGACCTTTGGTATCTCGATTGCCTTGCAGCAACTGGCAAAGAACATCTTTGGTACACAGGCCCGCCCTCTGACTGCTCCGGGCTGGCTGGACGGTGCCTGGGTGATGAACGATGTGGTTTCGATCAGCTATATCCGCATTGCGATCTTCGTGCTGGCGCTGATTTTTCTGGGGCTGTTCCTTTACATCATGAAACGGACAAGGCTGGGGCTTGAGATGCGTGCGGTCACGCAGAACCCGCGCATGGCCGGATCAATGGGTATCAACCCGGGGCGGGTGAATATGCTGACCTTCGGTCTCGGCTCCGGCATTGCTGGGATCGCGGGTGTGGCCATTGGCCTGTTCGCCAAAGTCACATCGGATCTGGGCAACGACTACATTGTGCAAAGTTTCATGACCGTGGTTGTCGGTGGTGTCGGCAACATCTGGGGCGCGCTGGCAGGCGCGGGGATGATCGGGTTCCTGCAAAAAGGGATCGAGTGGATGAACCCGTCGAATACCCTCGCGGCGCAAACCTACATGATCATCTTCATCATCATTTTCATCCAATTTCGACCACGAGGCATTATTGCCCTCAAAGGTCGCGCGGCGGGGGATTGAGTTATGGAACGTAGTTTTGTTGCTAAGAACCCATCTGTGCTGGTCTTTCTGACCATCCTGTCGCTGTTTACGCTGGGTGTAACTGTCCTGTCCGAAGGGTTCGGGATCGGTGTGATCTCAACCAGTTTCGTCAAAACGCTGGGCAAGACCCTGTGCCTGTGTTTGATCGCTGTCGCGATGGATCTGGTTTGGGGTTTTACCGGCATTCTATCACTAGGCCATTTCGCTTTCTTCGGGCTCGGTGGCTATATGATCGGCATGTGGCTGATGTACGAACGCACTCGGCTGATCGTGGTCGAGTCATTGTCACAAGCCGACATCCCGCCAACGCCTGCCGAAGTTGTGGACGCCATCGGCACTCAGATTTTCGGCGTAGTCGGATCATCCGAATTCCCGCTGATCTGGGCGTTTTCGCACAGCTTGACGCTGCAGTTGATACTGGTCGTTGTGGTGCCTGGCCTGCTGGCACTGATCTTTGGCTGGCTGGCCTTCCGCAGTCGAGTAACGGGCGTCTATCTGTCGATCCTGACGCAAGCAATGACGCTGGCTCTGGCTTTGTATCTGTTTCAGAACGACAGTGGTTTGCGCGGCAATAATGGCTTGTCCGGCTTGCAGAACCTGCCCGGTGTCACTGTCTCTCAAGACGTTGTTTCGCTCTGGTTCCTATGGGCTTCGGCTTTTGCGTTGGGACTGGGTTACATGCTGGCGGCATGGATCGTGTCGGGCAAGTTCGGCTCAGTCCTGCGTGGCATTCGAGACAACGAGGCGCGGGTTCGGTTCCTCGGCTATTCGGTCGAATCCTACAAGTTGGCTGTCTTCACCCTGACGGCTTGCATCGCTGCAATCGCAGGTGCGCTCTACTACCCGCAGGCTGGCATTATCAACCCCGAGGAGATGGCCCCCATCGCCTCAATCTATCTGGCCGTCTGGGTCGCCATCGGCGGGCGGGGCCGCTTGTACGGGGCGGTGATTGGCGCAGCTTTTGTCAGCCTTCTGAGCACGTGGTTCACGGGCGGGCAGGCCCCGGATATCCCGCTTGGCTTTTACACGATCAAATGGGTCGACTGGTGGCAAGTGCTGCTGGGTGTGTCCTTTGTGCTGGTCACGCTGTTTGCTCCGCAAGGTATCGGAGGTTTGTTCGACTTGTATACCAACCAGCGTCATCCCGATCGGCATGGCGCCAATCTGGGACCCGATGAAAGCGCTTTGCGTGAGAAAGAGGCTAGCCTATGAGCACCTTGTTAGAGGTAAGTGGCGTATCGGTTACCTTCGACGGGTTCCGCGCCATCAACAACCTGTCTTTCCAGATTGGTGACGCAGAGCTACGTTCCGTGATTGGCCCGAATGGGGCCGGCAAGACTACGTTTATGGACATCATCACCGGCAAGACCCGACCAGATGAGGGGCGGGTCATATGGGGTGAAAAGTCCGTATCTTTGTTGGATATGACCGAGGCAAAAATCGCGCAGGCGGGAATCGGGCGCAAGTTTCAGAAGCCTACGGTTTTTGAGGATCAGCCCGTGCGCGATAATCTACTAATGGCGCTAAAGAAAAATCGTGGCTGGGTTGGCGTACTGCTTTACCGTCCGTCCAAAAGTGATTTGCAGAAGGTCGAGGACCTGGCCACCGAAATTGGGCTGTATCAGGAACTAAGCCGTAAGTCAGGTGAACTGAGCCACGGGCAGAAGCAATGGTTGGAAATTGGCATGCTGCTTGCGCAGGACCCACGTCTGCTGTTGGTCGACGAACCCGCCGCTGGCATGACCCCGCAAGAACGCGAACATACCACAGACTTGCTAGTTCAAGCTGCAAAGACCCGCGCGGTTGTGGTCGTTGAACATGATATGGAATTTGTCAGGCGCCTGAACTGCAAAGTCACGGTTTTGCATGAAGGATCCGTGTTAGCTGAGGGCAGTCTTGATCACGTGACATCAAATCAGGACGTCATCGACGTCTATCTGGGGCGCTAGAAAATGTTGAAGCTGACCGATCTGACATTGCACTATGGGCACTCGCAAATCCTCAACGGGATTTCCATGGAAGCTTTACAAGGTGAAGTAACGTGCGTCATGGGGACCAACGGCGTCGGAAAAACCAGTCTGATGAAGGCAATCTCAGGGGCGCATCCCCGTTCCGGTGGTGAACTGGAGCTTGACGGAAAGCAAATGGGTATTTTGCCTGCTCATCAGATGGCCTGGAAAGGTGTGGCATATGTCCCCCAAGGCCGCGAAATTTTCCCATTGCTCACGGTTCGAGAAAATCTGGAAACAGGCTTCTCCTGTCTGCCTGCCAGCGAACATTTCGTCCCAGATGATATTTTTGACATGTTCCCGGTCCTCAAAAAAATGCAGAACCGGCGCGGGGGCGACCTTTCTGGCGGGCAGCAGCAACAGTTGGCCATCGCACGTGCACTGATCACAAGACCGCGCCTGCTGCTGCTGGATGAGCCAACCGAAGGTATTCAGCCGAACATAATCCAACAGATTGGAGAGGTGATCCGGCACCTCAGAAAGACGAGCGGAATGGCAATTGTCTTAGTCGAGCAGTATTTCGACTTCGCCTTTGACCTTGCTGACAGGTTTGTCGTGTTGCGACGCGGAGAAATCCTGGTCAAAGGCTCACGAGATGACCTGACGCGTGATCAAGTGTTGCAGGCCGTAACAGTTTAGCACTGTTCCGTGTAGTTGGCTTCGAATTAGATTCATGAAGCCCAAATCACGTTCTGCACTGAAGCTGGGGACATGGTTTGATCCTCCAAATACAATTAAAAAAAAGAATTGCTAATTTTTGAGATACTGTCGTTCGATGTCTCTTGTCTTGATAGGTGAGTACTATCGGACAGATCAACTGGCTTCGTGTACCACTGAGGTTCAAATTGGGCATTGTCAGAGGAAACCGGCTTGAAGCGGGTAGGGTGGTTCAGTAGCTTCGTGGGACGACAAAAACCATACCATTTCGCTACTTCAAAACCAGCCCAGAGATCATTCGCCTAGCGGTTATGATGTATGTCCGGTTCCCGCTGTCGCTGCGGAACGTGGAGGATTTTCTGCATGAGCGCGGCATCGACGTAAGCCACGAAACGGTGCGGTTTTGGTGGAACGGATTTGGTCCAATGTTCGCAGCGGTCTTGTCAGAAGAATTTTGCTTGAGAGGGGCGGGGTGGTTGCGTAGTTTTTGCCCATGACCCGACCTGCCTCCTTCTAGTAGGTCAAAACTAGTCTTGAGATCATCCTTTTGGCGGTGATGCTGTACATCCGATTTCCGCTTTCATTGCGAAATGTCGAAGATCTGCTGCATGACTGTGACTGGATTGCAGGACCTGAATTGGCCGCTGAATACACAAAAGCGAAGCATAGCTTTGCGACTTTCCTCGAAAGGTTTGTTCGATGTTCTATGGTTATTCCACTTTTGGAACAGCTTGATAACTAGTTGTTCAGCGTAACTGCGCCAATACATCTTCCGCGGCCCTTAACCCTTCCAGGTGTGCGCCACTGACCGAGCATTGTTGGTTGGGATGCGTCGCTTCACCGGCGAAGTGCACCCACTTAGCATGAGGCTGACGTAGGACAGCGCGTTGGTTGTGGCCTCCTGGCTTGGCTCCAGCGTAAGAACCACACACATAAGGTTCATTCCGCCAGGCGGTCGCGTACCCTTTGATGAAGTTCTTTCTGATGGCCGTGCCAAAGAAGCCAATCAAAGTCTCGAGTGCGTGTTCGATGGCACTTTCAGGTCCTGCGTTCTGCAAGTCTCTGGAAAAGCTTCCAGAGCTTTCAAAGCTGGTTAGACCGGTGTTTGAGATGTTGCAAAGAAAACCGCCACCACGGGCCACGCCCGACGCGTCGGGTTCTAAGTGATAGGTCAGCCAAGTATCGGGTTGCACTGGCAACGCGTTGGGTTGGAAAAGTAACCCCGCGTGATTGTAGTCGCCCATTGTGATAAGTTCGAGCGCTGCCCGCCGGTCGGATCCGAGCGGGGGATCAAAGCGAATGATGTCTTCGGCGAGAACCCCAACGGAAGCTGTAACGACTACGGTACGAGCTTTGATGTTGCCCCTAGCCGTCGTTATGTGCACGCCATCCGCGAGAGATTTTATTTCTGTGACTGGGGTGTCCAGTTTGATTGGCAGACCCTGAGCAGTGCATGCAATGAGATGTCCAAAGCCTTCACGGCAAAACCAATCATCACCGCCTTCCCAGGCACTGATGTCTCGCAGCGATGTGTCCGGCAAGTCTCTGGCAATTGACAACGCAAATGTCATCGCCGCTGTAAAGGACCAAGATCCTTTGTTTTCCCAAATATCAGCTAGGGAACGATCTGTTGGAATTCCGGTGCTTGCCTCAATTTCTGCATCGATGCGCGCCGCCTCATTTATCGCGTCATGAATTTCATCGACCTCAGCAGTAACGGCTACTGCAATTTCGGGATCGGCATTCGCGCAAGAGCGTGTGTTGAAGGTTACGAATTGGGGAGAGTACATCGCTGAAGACACAATTTCGAACTTCGAAAAAGAATACGGCATCAAGGTCATTTATGATCCGTATGACTCTGCCGAAGCAATTGATGCCAAGCTGCTGGCAGGAAACAGCGGATATGACGTGGTTAGTCATGCCGGCAGTGATACGGCTCGACTGATTAAGGCGGGTATCGTCGCTCCGCTTGATGTGTCGAAGCTCGATAACATTAAGCACATTGATCCGGCCATTTTGGAACAGCTGGCCAGCGAGTGGGATCCAGGCAACCAGCACTTCATTCCGTATATGTGGGGAACGCACGGGGTCACATACAACGAAGAATTGGTGAAAGAGACTTATCCTGACGCCCCCATCGGTTCGATGGATATGGTATTCGACCCTGTGCACATGAAAGAGCTGTCCAAGTGTGGCGTTTCGTTCTTGGATTCTCCGGGCGACATCATTCCAATGGCTTTGGCGCATATGGGTTTGGATGCGAACTCTACAAACAAGGAAGACTATGAGAAAGTTGGGGAGATGCTGGCGGAAATTAGGCCGTACATCAAAACCTTCGATAACTATGCCTATCAGCGGATGCCTCAGAAAGAGTTCTGTGTCTCAACCACTTGGGGCCCGGATGGTCTTCTTGCGATGTCCGGTGCAGCTGAAGCCGATACTGGTGTCGTGCTAGACTTCTTTTTGCCCGAAGGTGATCGCACAGCACAGCTGTGGATTGATGGCTGGCTGATCCCGCAAGACGCTACCAACAAGGAAGACGCACATCTTTTCCTCAACTACATGATGCGACCCGAGGTTGGAGCCAATGATAGTAACTTCACTTGGTATGCGACTGCCAACCTGACAGCCAAACCAATGGTTGATGAAGCCGTCACGTCCAGCCCGGCCGCTTTCCCGACATCAGATCAGGTTGCCAAGATGTATACGACTGCGGTTCTTCCTCCCAAGGTCGAGCGTTTGCAGACCCGCACCTGGACTGATTTCAAGGCTGGAAATTGATCCACTCACACTGGCAAGTGCAGTAGCGGTTCCCATTGGATCGCTGCTGCACCCTCCAATCCATACTGGCAGACTGCGAGGCCCAAATTGACTGTTTCCACAACTGTCAGTGCAGCACCTTGGCTCGAGCAAAAAGAGCAGCAACCCCTAGTTCAAATCAGAGGTGTGACCAAGAAATACGGTGAAGTGACTGCCGTCGATAACGTCGATCTGGACATCTACAAGGGAGAGTTATTCTGCCTTCTGGGTGGATCGGGATGCGGAAAGTCGACACTGCTTAGAATGCTTGCAGGGTTTGAGGATTTGAATGCGGGCATGATCACGATCGACGGTGTTGATATGGCCGATGTGCCAGCCTACGAACGTCCTACTAACATGATGTTCCAAAGCTATGCGTTGTTCCCGCATATGACCGTCGAAAAAAATGTGGCCTTCGGGTTGGAGCAGGACCATGTCCCCAAGTTCGACTTAGCTGACAGGGTTCACGACATCCTTAAGCTCGTTGAGCTGGAAGATTTCAAAAAAAGAAAACCCAAGCAATTGTCTGGCGGACAACGTCAGCGGGTCGCGTTGGCGCGGGCCTTAGTCAAGCGCCCCAAACTGCTGCTCTTGGATGAACCTTTGGCTGCGCTTGACAAAAAACTGCGTAAGCAAACGCAGTTTGAGCTCGCCAACATTCAGGACAAGGTCGGTGTCACGTTTATCGTTGTGACACACGATCAGGAAGAAGCAATGACCTTGTCCTCGAGAATGGCTGTCATGGACGCGGGTCGTTTCAAGCAGATTGGTACGCCAACAGAGATCTATGAGTTCCCTGAATCCCGCTTTGTCGCTGACTTCATCGGGTCAGCAAATATCTTTGAGGGCAGGGTAACCGAGGACGGCGCAGACCATGTTCGGGTTGAGACCGGGTTCTGCGAAGTTTTTGTTGATCACGGTCATTCGGTGAAGGTTGGCAGCAGGATTTGGGTTGCGCTGAGGCCGGAGAAAATTCGACTTGAGAAATCGGATGAGGTTGCTGAAGGCCCTAACCAGACATCGGCAATTATCGACGACGTTGGGTATTTGGGAGAGACATCGATCTACAAGGTAAGGCTTCCCAATGATGAAGTCTTCGACGTCACTATGCCCAACCAATCTCGTCCGACGCATGCCACACAGCGAATAACTTGGGAAGACAAGGTGAAAATCAGCTGGGATCCGTCTAGCGCCATGTTGCTCCACTCATGACAGATTTCACGGAGGATATGCCTGAACCGCTTCCGGTTAAACAACTGCCGATATCACGCCAATTCTTGCGGCGTATACAAAACAGGTGGCGACAGATCGTTACCGTTGTGCCGTTCCTCTGGCTACTCGTTTTCTTCCTAGCGCCGTTCTTTATTGTCGCCAAAATAAGCTTGGCCGAACTGGCGATTGCAAGCCCTCCATTTACCAGTTTGATTGAGTGGACGGGCGACTGGATCATGACGATCCGTCTTGTGTTCGACAATTTTATCTACATCTGGGAAGACAGCCTATACTTTGACACTTATGCCAATTCTCTCAAGATTTCAGTGACCTCCACGTTCTTATGCCTCTTGTTTGGTTATCCCATCGCCTACGCAATTGTACGATCGGGGCCAGTTGCAAAACCGCTATTGTTGTTCGCAATAATTCTTCCGTTTTGGACGTCGTTCCTGTTGCGGGTCTATTCGTGGATGGGGTTGCTTGCGGATCACGGCACGATCAACAATCTTCTGATAGCGCTGGGTATAATCGACGAGCCAATCCGCATGCTGTACACGGAATTCGCCGTCTATATCGGGATCGTCTATACCTATATGCCATTCATGATCCTGCCGCTCTATGCGAATATGGAGAAGTTGGACAACAGTCTGAACGAAGCGGCTGCCGATCTTGGGTCCAGGCCAACGAACACGTTTTTCAAAATCACTTTGCCGCTAACGATGCCCGGTATTGTCGCTGGTTCGTTGTTGGTCTTTATCCCCGCGACCGGGGAGTACGTTATCCCCGACCTGTTGGGGGGCGGGAACGTGCAGATGATTGGTCGGGTTCTCTACAACGAGTTCTCTAGAAACAGTGATTGGCCGGTCGCTGCGGCAGTGGCGATTGTTCTGCTTATGATTCTGGTGCTGCCCATCATGGTGTTCCAGCACTACCAGGGCAAAGCATCGGAGGAGCAATAAATGTACGCCAAACGCTCCCGCTTTTTGACCATCATGCTGACCTTGGGATTGGCATTCTTTTACATCCCGATGATCCTGTTGGTCATTTACTCATTCAACTACTCCAAACTCGTGCCTGTTTGGGGAGGATGGTCCCTGCGTTGGTACAAGGAGCTCTTCCAATCTGCCGAAGTCTGGAGTGCTGTTTCACTCAGTCTTCAGATTTCTGTGGTGAATGCTACTTTTGCGACAGCGCTCGGCACCTTGGCGGGGCTTGCTATGGTGCGCTTTGGGCGGTTCAAGGGGCGGACGTTGTTTGGTGGTATGTTGGTCGCTCCTTTGGTGATGCCCGAGGTGATAACCGGATTGTCTTTGTTGGTTTTCTTTATTTCCCTGAACCAGCTGATCGGATGGCCGGCAGAACGTGGTTTTGCGACGATTACGATCGCGCATATTACCTTTTCAATGGCTTACGTGGCGGTGACAATTCAGGCGCGTTTGACCGGCGTGGGGCAAACTTTGGAAGAAGCTGCCGCCGATCTTGGAGCAAAACCGTTCAAAGTTCTGACTGCCATCACAATCCCCCAGCTGACACCAGCCCTTATTTCCGGTTGGCTATTGGCATTTACTCTGTCTCTCGATGACCTGGTCATAGCAAGTTTTGTCACTGGCCCAGGTGCAAATACCTTGCCAATTTTGATATTTTCGCGCATTCGACTAGGCCTCAGGCCGGATATTAATGCACTGGCGACCATCATGATCCTTGTGATCGCCATTTGTGTCGCTATCGCAGCTATCGTTATGTTCCGGCAACAAAGGGCGGATTTGCTGGACAGGCAGATGGCCGAACGAGAGGAGAGTTGAATTGGAGACGCATGAGCTTCAGAAAAAACGACGCACCGAACCTCCTGAAGTTCGTCGCTTGCAGTTGATTATGGCTGCCATAGACTCGATCTCGAAGCGCGGGTTTTCTGACACGACGCTTAAACATGTGACCGAAGCTGCCAATCTGTCCCATGGCGTTGTGAACTATCACTTCGACAGCAAGGAAGCACTGTATGACGCTGCGCTGGGTTTCCTTGCACAAGAACACTATGAGAATTGGCTAAAATCCTACGACGCCGCGGAACCTACAGCCGCACATAGGCTGGTTGCCATCATTCGAGCGGATTTTGACAAAAGCATCTGCACCCACAAGCGCCTGGCTGTCTGGTTTGCTTTCTGGGGGCAGGCGAAGTATCGTCCTAATTATATGAAAATACACAATAAATACGACAACGAAAGGTACGACCGAATTCTGCAACTGTGTGGTGAATTGATCGCCGATGGTGGTTATGACGATCTCGATCCGGAAAAAACAGCCCGGGCTGTAGAGGCGATGTCAGATGGGGCCTGGCTCAGCTTAATGTTGTATCCCAAAGTGGCTGATCGTCGGGAATTCAGGGATGTCTGCATGCTTTCGCTGTCGCGGTATTTCCCAAAACACTTTCCAGTCTGAGCTAAAAGCATCCAACAAAAGTACTTCAGCACTTTATCTTGTGCATGCCGGGGTCATAAAGCGGCTTTAACGAGGCAGTCGCATCGTATTTCTCGTCTGCAATTTCGATCTGCCATTGCCCCGCTGCGACTACGTCAGCAGTCAACGGCCCTTCGGTTTCTGCAAAACCAATACCGACTGCGGCGCCGAGTGTGTGGCCATATCCGCCAACCTGAATATATCCGGCTTCCTTGCCGTTTAGGTAAATCATCTCGTTGCCGTACATGAGAGGCTCTGGGTCTTTGAGCAGAAACTGCAACATTCGGTTCTTGGGCGTGCCTTTTGCTTTGATCGCGGCTAGTGCTTCCCTGCCGATGAAGCCACCGGGTTTATCCAATTTAACGGCAAAGCCAAGACCGGCCTCAATCGGGTTGTCTGTGTTGTCCACATCAATTCCGAAGTCACGGTAAGCCTTCTCGAGTCGCAGGGAATTAAGGGTCTGCATTCCGGCATTGCGAACGCCCAAATAACGACCTGCTTCCATAATCAGATCGTAGGTCTGTACTGCCTGAGTGGCAGGCACGTGAAGCTCCCAGCCCAGTTCGCCGATAAAGGTCACGCGATAGGCCGTAACTACGGCGTACCCGATGTCGATTTCTCGAGCAGTCATGAAGGGAAAACCTTCATCGGACAAATCAGCACCAGATATTCTGCTCAAAAGTTCGCGTGACTTTGGACCATGAACGTTGATCTGGCAGCGCCCTGCGGTGATGTCTGAAATAACAACGTTCTCGTTGTTCAGGATGTGCCGTCGCATGCGCATCTCGGTATGACCCGCCGAGTTTTCTCCCACGATGACCCAGTATTTCTGATCGGATAGCCGGGTAACTGTAAGGTCAGCCTCAAACCCACCTCGTTCATTTACCCAGGCCGTGTAGACGACACGACCGGGTTCAACATCAACGTCATTGCAAGAAAGGCGAGAGAGAAGGGCGCATGCGTCTGGGCCTTCGACGCTGAAACACGCCATTGATGTCATGTCCATTACGATGACATCCTCGCGTGCTGCCTTATGTTCTTCAGCGTGCCAATCAAACCAATTTTGGCGATACCAACTGTATTCCTCGACCTTGGCTTGTTCGGGTGTCGGAGCAAACCAATCAGGTTGTTCCCATCCATTTCCTTCGCCGAAAAAGGCTCCGGCCTGCTTGAGGCGGTCATACAGCACTGAACGCTTAACGTTCCTTGCCGTTTTGTAGTTTTCGTTATGGTAGTGCTGGCCAAACAGCTTTCCGAGCAACTCAGGTGTCCTGTCGCGTCGAAAGGCCGGTGTTGCCATTTCACGGGAGAAACGATTGACGTTGATACCGGTGACATCGATTGGCGGCAAACCGTCCACCATCCAATGGGCCAGCACCATTCCTGTGCCTGCACCGTTCAGGATGCCAAGTGAGTTCATCCCACATGCAACCCAAAGATTGCGCAGTTCAGGCGTTGGGCCAACAAGCGGCGCAAGATCAGGTGTAAAGCTTTCTGGTCCGCAGAATAGTTTTTTAACGCCGTAGTTCATGGTGTCTGGCATGCGCGAATAGGCCTTCTCCAGGTCGGGCCCAACACGTTCCCAGTCTGGCTCGATCTCTCCAAATTGCCATTCATCTGGGATACCATCGAGCTTCCAAGCTGCCGCTCCGGGCTCAAAGAGCCCTAACATCATCCCGCCGACCTCTTCACGGTAATACGTGTACGTGGAAGGGTCTTCGAGAACGGGCAGATCGCGGGGTAGGCCCGGGATACTTTCCGTTATCAGATAGTAGTGTTCAGCCGCCTGGAGGGGTAGATTTACACCGTGTTTTGCACCCAGTTGGCGAGACCACATGCCACCACAGATCACAACATTTTCCGCTATTATGGTGTGACCACTTGCGGTGCGGACCCCTGTCGCGGTACCGTTACTGGCCAAAATCTCTTCAACCCGCACGCCTTCGTGGAAACGTGCGCCTCTGTTTTTGGCTCCCTTGGTCAGAGACATTGTCACGTCCACAGGGTTAGCCCGACCGTCCTCGGGAATTAGGAATGCTCCAACGACGTCTGATAGGTTCGCAATAGGGAACATCTCCTGCGCTTCTCTTACCGAGACTTCATGATTGTTTATCCCAAAACGCCGCATGAAGGCTGCGACACGGCGCATCTCATGCAGGCGTTCCTCGTTGGTTGCAATTTGCAGATATCCAACGTCGCGGAAACCTGTGGATATACCGGTTTCCTTCTCTAGGTTTGCATAAAGGTCCCGTCCATGCGTGTAGATGGCGCACTCAGCTTCCGACTTGAGAAGGCCGGCTACAATCAGACCTGCAGCGTGCCAAGTGGTTCCTGATGTCAGCTGTCCCTGTTCCAGAACTACGACATCGGTATGGCCGAGCTTAGTAAGGTGGTAGGCCGTGTTCGCGCCGATAGATCCCCCGCCAATGATCACGGTTTGGACATGCGTCGGAAGGAGGTCGTCCATGGCAAGAAATTCCTATCTTAGCGTTCATTTCTCCGAATATCACTCAATACGACTAGTGTCTATTGACTGAATGATCATTCAATTAAGATAATATCACTGACCTTCGATTTCGCATTAAAGCTTGTCTGAGCAGGGAGAAAAGGCTTCACTACAGTGATTGACTGACAATCAGATGCGGGGAAATCCTATGTCAGACGAAATTCTATATGATCGACAGGTGATCAACTTTCTGGAGGAGCTTTGGGGGGAGGGGTTTCTTTCACCTGGGGGCCCTGAAGAAGTTGCTCGAGTTGTTGAGGGGATGGATCTGAGGGATAAGCATATCCTCGATATTGGCTGTGGTTCTGGGGCTATCGCGGTGTTGATGGCACAGGAACTCGGCGCTGCCAATGTGACCGGCATTGATGTAGAGGCCCCAGTATGCGCAGCTGCGAGAGACCGAGTTAGGCGGGCAGGTCTGGAAGGAAAGATCGAAATCATAGAGTTCACCCCAGGTCCAATGCCATTCGAAGACAGTACTTTTGACGTCGTGTTTTCGAAGGACTCGATCATCCATATCCCCGACAAAGTAGCGATGGCAGCGGAAGCGTATCGCGTGCTTAAACCGGGTGGTCATTTCGCGGCTTCTGACTGGTTGACCAATCACGACGGGGAAATGTCACCCGAGATGGCGCACTACGTAAAGATGGAAGCCTTGGAGTTTCAGATGGCGTCGCCCTCTAAGTACCGTGCTGCCATGGAGTTGGCGGGCTTTGAAGACGTAGAGTTGGTCAATCGCAACCCTTGGTATGCTCAGGTATCCGCTGCGGAACTTGAGGAATTGACCGGACCAAACCGCGCCGACTGGGAAGCCCGGCATGGAGCGGAGTTTATCGAGCACCAGATCGAGATCTGGGACACTATGCAGCCCGTGCTAAAAACCGGAGAGCATTGCCCACATCACATCCGTGGTCGGAAACCAGCCTGATCTAACTGGCTCCTTGTCTTAGCGCGTTGACTGTTATGCGTCGTAGTCCTTGCTGACCTGCGCCATACCAGCCTCCATGATGTCGAACATTTCGTCTATCTGCGAGGGAGATATGATCAGAGGGGGCGAGAACACGGCCATGTTTCCAAACGGGCGCAAGAGCAATCCCATCTCCTCGCACGCATCGTCCAGTTTCTGCCCAAACTTCACATGTGCTTCGTAACTCTCGGCGTTCAGTCCGGGGCGACATTCTATGCACCCAAGGAGCCCGTCACCGCGCACATCCCCAACTATCGGAAACTTTTCTTTAATTTGATGTAGGCGGTCCTGGAAATGCGGTGTGACGCGTTGAACGTGTCCTAGAATGTCCTCGCGCTCCATGATTTCGATATTTTTGATTGCAGCCGCGCAACTCACAGGGTGTCCGGAGTATGTATAGCCGTTGTAGAAAACATCGTCGCCCGGTGCGTCTGAAATGCGTTTCATTACAGCGTCCGAGATTATGCAGGCGCCCAGCGGCAGATAGCCCGAGGTCAAACCTTTTGCGCAGGTAATAATGTCGGGGACTATGCCAAAGACGTCTTCTGAGGCGAACCAATGGCCCAACCTGCCGAAGCCGGTTACGACTTCATCCGAAATGTACAGAATGTCGTTTGCCCGGCAGATTTCGAGCGTGCGCTTATGATAGCCCGGAGGTGGAACGATCACGCCACCGGAACACAGGATCGGTTCGGCGATAAAGGCGGCAATACGGTCGGCGCCTACGTCAGCAATCAGGTTTTCTAGGTCGGCGACTTTAGCGTCGCACCAGGCATCAACACTCATGCCTTCCGGCCGGTGGTAGGGATTCACGTCGGGAAGGAAACGCACCAGATCCTGAGCTTTTTCAAAGCTTGTTTCGAAGCGCTCTTTCCCAGTGACAGTCGCGGCGAGAAAAGTGGATCCATGGTAGCCTTTTTCCCGGCCCATCACGATCCTCTTCTCCGGCCGGCCAAGCCGTTTGTTCATAAAAAGCGCGGTCCGCAGCGCGGTATCAACGGCCGTAGACCCACCGGTAGTGAAGTGCACGGTGTTCAGATCGCCCGGTGTGCGTTCTGCGATCATGCGCGCCAAAATAGCCGCGGGTTCAGTCGTAAACGACCACGGCGACGCGTAAGGCATCTTCATAACCTGTTGGGAAATGGTATCAGCCATCTCTTGACGCCCGTATCCGATCTGTGTGCACCACATACCGCCGGGGCCATCAATATATCGCTTCCCGGCAGCATCCCAAAGGTAGATACCATCCGCTGTATTTACTCGCATGTATTCGTCGGATCCAAAGCCCTCGGTTCCGGCCCAAGGATGTAGGTGATGGTCGCGATCCCAAGCGACAAGGTCGCCGTCGGTTGGTGTATTGCCTAGAGTATTCACGTCTGCTTCTCCGTTAGGTATGGGCCGGTGGCGTGGCACGTGCGCGGTGCGGTGCGAAAAAGGCTTTGGTGACAGGTGTAAGGCGCGCCATCCTGGTGTCCCATTTGCCTTCTTGCAGAGTGTAAATTTCCGCCTTTAAGCCGGATGACCGGCCTGCATCCGGCATACGGACATGTGCCAACGCTATGTTGCGTTTGGCGGTCGGCGACCATATTCCGGACGTTATGTGCCCAACTTCTTTTTTGCGTCGGTTGTAGATCAATGACCCTTCTGAGGGTTTGAATCCTTCAACGTCGAAACGCATGAGCAGGCTTCTTGGAGTTTCTCGCTTGGACAGCAGCTCTCGCCGACCATTGAAATGACCTTTGTTGAAGTCGACTAGCCGGCCAAGACCAAGTTCGAAGGGGGTTTGTCCCCGATGCAATCGCTCGGTTGCATGAACTGGTTGAAAGTCCACGCCTGAGGTCAGAAACCCCGCTTCGATGCGGGCCAAATTTACAGCTTCGTAGCCAATCGCGCGCAATCCCTGATGTGCGCCACCTGTCCAAATACGGTCCCAAAGCGCTTCTGCTTCGTCCCAGTCGCACCAGAGTTCATAGCCCAGATCACCGGTAAAACCCGTCCGCGAAGTCATGAGATCATGGTCAACGTGAGCAAGATCGAATGGCTTCAGCTGGCTGACATCTAAGCCGGCGGCCTCCAAAACTGCATAGGAGGTCGGGCCCTGTAACGAAAGCCCAGAGATACTGTGAGTTTCGTCGACGACTGAAACGTCAAAACCCCAAGCCGCGTCGAGTAGCCATGTCAGCATTTGTTCCTGACAGCAAAGGCGCCAATCGTTGTCGCCAAGGTGGAAAAGGGTCCCGTCATCGATGACCATACCCTCTTCATCACACCAGATTGCGTACCCCACGCGACCAACTCCGATTTTTCGGATGTCCCGTGTCACTAGGCGATTGAGCATCGTTGTCGTATCCGGCCCAGTCAATCGGTACTTGTGCATTGGTGAGATGTCGAACAAGGATGCCTGATTGCGTAGCGCGAAGTACTCGAACTCGACACTGTCCAGCACGCCCGGGGCGGCATAACCCGCCCAATCGTACCAATTTTGCGCGCGATTTTGCTCTTCGAGTCTTTTGTGAAACGGTCCGGGGATCAAACCTAGTTTCGGATCGGTGAAGATGCTCATGCCTGTGCCTCCAGCGCCGCCAGCGCAGCATTGCGACCAGCGAGCCCCATGACATCACCGCCGGGGTGCGTTGCCGCACCACATTGGAACAGCCCCTTCGGCCCCATGGAATATCTGGCCATCCCGTTCGCGGGCCGAAGTGTCAGCAGTTGGTCCAATGACATTTCCGCATGGTGCCAATGGCCCCTTGGTGCGCCGGTCGCGCTTTCGATTTGATCCGGTGTTATGACCTGTTTACCAGAGATTTGATCGCCCAAGCCGGGCAGGGCACGGCTAAGAGTTTCAACTGTGATTTGCGCAAGCTGTTCTTTGGCAGTCTCAGTCCAACCGCCTTCAATGTCAGATGGCGCATATTGCACTATGGTTGACAGCCAGTTTGCCCCATCGGCTGTCTGCATTTTGAAGGCTTCAATTACCGGTGCTTTAGACATTTGACGATACTTAGCTGGATTGAACGCAGCTTCGATGTACTCCACAGAAGGGGCATAGATCAGTCGTTCGCGGGCTAGTTCGCTAGGCAGGCCGGGCAGGGTGGCGTCGTCTTTTAACCGTAGGTTGACCTTAGCCGCTGTTCCACGAGCTCGAATATTTCGAACTCGCCGCATTGCTTCGATGTCAAAAGCAGAGGGTCCGGTCATTCGGCTTGTTAGTCTTGGAGCAAGGTTGCTGAGCACAATGGGGGCGGTCAAAGTTCGTCCATCGTTAGTTGCCACTCCGGAGACTGTGTCGTCGTGCAACATAATGCGAGACACCTCAGTTTCCGGCATCAGCACGCACCCCGCCTTTTGTGCTGATTCAACCATCAAATCGGTCAGCGCGGACATCCCACCTGCTGGTTGTGTGATGTTACCTCCGTGGCCAAGCCGATAAATCAGATTGAACACGGTGCCCGGAGATCTTGGACCGGTGGCTGACCCCCAGATTGCATCAGCAGCAAGCATTCCAGCCACCGGTCCTTCCGGCAAGCCATCAAGTACAATGTCGTGGACATTGGACAAAACGACCTGCAAGAAACGCCGCATCTCGGATTTTCCAAGCTTTTTCAATCCGATGCTCAGTTTTGCCAGGCGCAAAAGCTCATTCAGCCCACCCCGCGAAAGGATGGCTTTTTGACCGCCGGGTGGTGGGGCCTCGGCGAGTTGGCGCAAAATGCCTCCATACGTAATCAACTGCTGTTTCAGATCGGTCCAGGCGTCGGATTCCGGGTGTTTTGCCCCCTCGCTCCAAAAAACGCCTTCGTTCTTGAAGACGATATGCCGCCCATCCTCAGACAAAGAAACCGTGGAGACAGGTTTGCCGGACAGGACAGGGTGTTGAGGATCTATGCCGATGTCACTCAAGACCCGCGGGCTCAGGTTATATAGCGAATGGGCCAGAGGCGGGCCGCCATCCACGGAATAAGACGCCATGCCGCCGAACCTGTTGGATTTCTCAATGATACAGACATTCTTGCCGCGTCGACTAAGGAGTGTTCCGGCAACCAGACCGTTAACACCGCCGCCAATGACAATCGCATCAAATTGGCTCATGCGGCATACCCCTTCATTCGGCCATGCCGTGTTTCGTGCCTCAGGATTGCGCGGGCAGCGTTTGCACCAGGTGCTCCCATAACCCCTCCGCCCGGATGGGCGGACGAACCGCACAGATAAAGCCCCTTAATAGGTAGGCTGTACTGAGACCAACCCGGGACTGGCCGATTGAAGAAAAGCTGATCAAAAGTCAGTTCACCTTGGAAAATGTTGCCTTCCGTCAGACCGACCTCGCGTTCGATTTCCAATGGTGAACGCACTTCCATATGAACAATGCGCTCGCGAATGTCTGGGCACGCCACAGACATCTGGTCGAGTACAGTTTCTGCCATCGCACTGCGCTGCTTTTCGTCCCAATTCTCTGCTGATCTAACGCCGTCGACTTCTAGATCATAAGGCGCATATTGGACGAAAACCGTCATCATGTGGGCACCTGTCGGAGCCATAGTCGGATCAATCTGGCTGGGGATTAGCATGTCGATATAAGGCTTTTCCGACCAGCGCCCGACTTTCCAATCATCATAGGCCTTTTCAAGTTCAAAGAGGCTTTGCGACACATGCAAATCACCCCTGAGGAAGCTGGTGTGCTCGGGTGCTGCAGGGAAATTTGGAAAGCGATCAAGCGCGATGTTTAGTTTCGCCGAAGAGCCACGAATTTTGAAGTTTCGCACCGCCTTGGTGAAATTATCCGGCAACTCGGCCGCGTCAATATGGTGCAGAATTGTGCGTTTGATATCCATATTGGAGGCAACGACAGGGGCATAAAAAACCTTGCCGTCCTCGAGAGCAACGCCTTCAACGCGTCCATTTTTGCTGAGGATTTTCTCAATCCCCGAACCTGTGTGGATCGTACCGCCGTGATCCTTGAAAGAGGCTGCAATGGCATTCGAAATTGCACCCATCCCCCCACGCGCGAAACCCCATGCTCCGATGCCGCCGTCAATGTCACCCATGTAGTGGTGCAGCAGAACATAGGCCGTGCCGGGTGAGTACACCCCAAGTCCGGTACCGATAATGCCGGAGCCAGCCAAATGGGCCTTGATCAGGTCGTTTTCGAAATGCTCATCCAGAAAGTCACCAATGGACATTGTCCAGAATTTCAGTGTTTCGCCTAGCTCCCGACTGCCCAGCCCGTGTGCTTTTTTTACGAGATAAGCCAGTTCGCCGAGATCACGTGGGTGGAGAGACGCAGGGTCCGGTGCATCTCGAAGCAGAAATGGACGGATAAAACGGCATTGCCGCATGATGGCTTGCGAGTAACCGCGATAGGCGTCGGCATCTTTCGCAGAATGTCGCGCCATCTCGCGTTTAAGGGCGTTGTGATCGGAATAATAGGCGAAGTAATCCCCATCGCGCGTAAAGCTCGCGCCACCTTCATACGGAATAACCTGAAGTCCGTATTTCGGTAACTCGAGGTCCCGGGCAATCTCGCGTCGCAGAAGAGAGCAAACGTACGAGCAATTCGAGTACGTCCAACCATCGTGCAGCGAGCGGCTGACTGCAGCGCCTCCAATCCAGTCGTTCTTTTCGACCACCAAAACACGCATGCCGGCACGTGCCAAATAGGCGGCGGCAGTCAATCCGTTGTGACCAGCACCGGCCACAATAACGTCGTATCTGTTCTCAACCGTCAAATTTTTCCATCCCTTTCTCTCTCGTTTACAGATCAGGTTCGGGTTCGTAAAGTTTATTTGAGCGCTCAAATAAATTTCAAACTATTGACGCATCTTTTTTGCGCGCTGTAGATGGCTGTATTCGTAGAAGGAGCGGCAATTGGTCGAAGCAGATCGTAAACGTCCCCGCAAAGAGCGGAAGGAGAACGCAGATCGTCGTCGCCGACAGCTGCTGGACGCGGCTTGCCGCTCTATATTGGCGCATGGGTTGGCAAAAACGACGCTCGCAACGGTTGCGTCAGAAGCTGAGCTTTCTCAGGGTGTTGCGGCGTTTTACTTCAAGTCAAAGCTTGGTCTTCTGACCGAAGCTTTGCGCGACCTTTACCAGCGCTACGAAGATCACTGGACAGCTTCTTTAGAGCGAGCAGGGGATAAGCCCGCCGAAAAAATAAGGGCTCTGATAAAAGCTGATTTCCACCCTGATGCATGTGGTCCGGATGTCTTACCCCTTTGGTATGCGTTTTGGGGCGAGCTTCGATTTCAACTGCAGTACGATGAAGTTGCCGAGCATTTCGAAACACGTCGGAGAGAGACCTTGCGTGTAATCTGGAACGAATTGCTGCCCGACGATGAGGTCACTTCGCCAGATCAAATGGCTGAATGGATGGAGACATTGACAGATGGATATTGGCAACGATTGCATCTCGCTCCTCAAGGCCTGAGCCGAAAGCAGGCGGAACAGGCTGCCTGGGGTTGCCTTGTTCGCCTGGTCCCGGAATTACTTGGGGATACGGCTTAGTCAATTACGACTGAAAGGCCCAACAAAATGACGCACGTGCGGTTATCGCAGCAGCCTCGGCCATCTTGGAGCGCGATCTTGAAAGAGGCGCGTTACCTTGCGCGGCTTGCTCTTCCGATAGTTATCTCTCTTGCTGCAGCTGCTTTGATTGGCGTCGTTGACACCTTGATGGTGGCACCATTGGGAACGCTTCCTCTGGCGGCGGTCTCAATCACTGCCTCGGTGCTGATCATCTTTTATTCAGCGCTCTATGGCTTTGTTTCCGCAATTGGTGTGCGGATGGCTGAAGCCTTTGGAAAAACGAGTGAACGAGGGCTTGCATCGGCCACAAGCGCTGGGCTTAGCGTTTCGCTTGTCGTTGGTGTCGTTGGGGCTGCTGTAATGATCTGCCTCAAACCTGCCCTTTCCTGGATTGGGCAGCCGCCCGAAGTGGTCGGTCTGATTGGCGGCTACTGGATCGCGATGAGCCTCCTTTTGGTGCCCTTCACGATTTTCTATGCTTTGAAAGCCCTGTTTGACGCCATGAATCGCCCGTGGATTGGGGTTGGCCTCGCGTTCCTTGCGGTCGGTTTCAATATCCCTTCGAACTATGTTTTGATCCACGGGGTTGCTGGTTGGCCGGGTCTGGGTCTCGTCGGTGCCGGGATCGCTAGTCTGTTGTCCCAGATGGTACCGTTAATTATGGCATTCTTGATTCTGCGCGCGTGGAGAAAGAAGCAGGGTTTCCTAAAGGCCGCAGGTTTTGATTGGTCCGAGGTTAAGGCGCAGATCAAAGAAGGGTTCATTATTTCCGTTGGTTACTTAGGGGAGGGGGCAGCTTACGCAGTAGCTGGCCTTATGCTCGGTTGGTTCAGCGCAGCCGCGCTTGCCGCGCATCAAATCGTTTCTGCGGTCAGCGACGTCATTTACATGGTGCCATTGGGAGTTTCGATTGCGATTTCGATACGTGTAGCTCAGGCAGTTGGTGCGGATGAAAAAGAAAGGCTCAAGCCGATTGTGTTGGCGTCGCTGATGGTCGTTGTTGGTTGGATGGCTGTTGTCGTTACTGGTATTTTGATTGGCCGCGATCCTTTGGCCAATAGCCTTTCAGATGACCCAAAAGTCATTTCTCTCGCGATATCGATGTTCCTTGTGATTGCAGCAATGCAGATTGCAGATGGTGTGCAGGGGACAATGCTGGGTGCTTTCCGAGGCATGATGGACAACCATGTCCCCGTTGCCATCACCTTGATTGCATACTGGGTCTTTGCATTGCCGCTTGGATATGCGCTGGGCTTTTGGCTTGGGTTCGGCCCCAATGGAGTTTGGATTGGATACGGCTCAGGTCTCTCTTTGGCCGCTATCGCGTTGACCTATCGCTTTTTCTCCAAAAACCGCTAGGCGACGCTGTTTGCTGGCTTACTAAAGGCCCAACTTGTCTAAGAGTTTAAGGCGTAGGATTTCTGCTTCGACAAAAGTTTCTTTCGCGAACGCAAAAGGTAATGGTTCGAGGGGGGTAACCGGAAATTCCAGCTCGTCCGCTTTGGTTCCTATCGCCCATTTGGCGAGGACGCGCCCCATTGCCGTGGCGATGGCAACGCCGCGCCCATTGTATCCCAAACCTGTCATAACCCCCGGAGTGAGCTCATGCAGGTGTGGATAGTGATCTCTTGTCAGTGCAACAAAGCCGCCCCACTCGTATTCCCACTGAAATTCGGACAATTGGGGAAAAAGTTCGACAGAGATGCGTTTCAAACGTTCAATTTGTTTGAGAGTGGAGTTGTCGTTGTAGGTGCCGCGACCTCCCATTAGAAAGCGACCCTCCGCGTCTTGCCTGAAGTAAAGAAGTAGGCGTCGTGCGTCTGACAAAGCGTCGCCTTCTGGCAGAATTGTCTAGTGGACATTGTCGGACAGGGGCGACGTAGCAACCTGAACTGAGCGAACGGGCAGAACTGACTGAGACAACCGCGGATGCAGATCTCCAGAATAGGCGTTCGTGCAAATCAACACCTTCGCAGACGCCAATCCCGACGAGGAATTCATTCGGGGTATCGGATGGAATGCGACCCTGATGGGCGGTGAGTTCACCGCAGCTGATCTGGACGCGGTCGTCCCCGACAGACCGGTTTTCTTACAGGATTACACCATTCATGACGCATGGTTGAACACCAAGGCGATGGAAATGGGCGGCGTTAACAAAGATACACCAGACCCAGTTCCCGGCCTTATCTATTTTGTGAGAGATGAAGACGGTAATCCAACTGGCTATGCAAAAGAATTCGCGTGGATGGGAGCATATGTCGAATCCGGTGCCTGGCAACCGGATACGATGATCCCTGAAAGCCAAAAAACGCTTTATGATCTTGCTGCTAAATTTGGTTACACCACTTACATCAACCAGGGGTTAGTGACGCCAAACATTAAATCCCAGGCAAAACATCACGAAGACAACAAAGTGGCACTGGAAATCTTGCAATCGCAAGCCGATGAAGGCGACCTGAAGCTACGCACGTTGATGATGACCCTTGTCAAAGGTGATGATTTTGATGCTGACGACGCCGTTGCCAATACTCTGGAGCTGAGGTCTTCTTTTAACAATGATGACGTTCGCGTCCTCGGGATCAAGGTCCATCCAGAAGGCGTCCATACGAGTCACGCATCGATCATGCTTGAACCATGGAAGGACCAACCGGAAAAAACAGCGGTGCGGGGCGTATCTGCAGCCCTTACCGACGAAATAGTTCTGAAGGCAAACGCAGCCGGACTTGACGTGTCTGTACATGTCGACGGCTCTAAAACTGTTCGTGAAACTGTCGACTCGTTCATCACCTCCAAGAATGCGGGGTACACCGGCGCCCGCAATTCGCTGCAACATTTGGCGTTTGCGCATCCGGATGATGTAGAACGCATTATTGAGCATAATATTCTGTCCAACATCACCCCGATCTGGGGTACAACATGGAGCGGTGGACTTGACGGTGCATTGGAAATCATGGGTCTTGAACGGACCGTTTCCGAGTTTCAGCGCATCCGCACATTGATGGATGCGGGCGCGCCCGTCAGTATCGGTGCAGATGTTCCAAGCACCGACCCCAATCTCATGGGGGCTTTGACGTTATGCGAAGCAGCGGTTACCCGGCGCGATCCGTCAAACGCGGAGGATGAACGTGTCTTCCCGCCTGTGTATCAGTCCCTCACACTTGATCAGTGTCTATATGCGGCAACCATGGGCGGTGCATATGAAGCGCGAATGGAAGATAAGATCGGAAGCCTTGAATTTGGCAAGTATGCCGATCTGGTTATTCTGGAAGATGATCTCTTTTCAGTGCTTCCTTCTGAGATTGCTGACGTGAGAGTTATCGCAACAATGAAAGGAGGAACGTTCACCCACAAAGATGGCCTTTAAGGTTGTGGAAACGTAGACGTTCTTTGAACATCGAGACCGGAACGCAAACCTACTGGTTGGAAGGCCCAACCGATGGCGGAACAGCGTGGGCGGTGAATTACGCAGCCCCTGAATTTCATAGATTCTCGGGTTGCCCCATTTCCTTTGGTTCGGAAAGAACTGAAATCATCTTTTCACATTCATCTCGCAATCACTCAACTTCAGGCTACGATCCGACCTTCAAAAGCATCTGACAAGTTATTGGGACGGCCTGTTGAAAAAATGTACGGTCTACAATCAGACATTCGCAACAGAGTCGCAAATTGACAGAAGGTTGCGGTGACAAGTTTGTTCAGGGGCTTGTGCTCTACGACTACGGTCAGGTTGTGCCCTTTGCCTACCTCCGGTGGCTGGAGATTCGTCTGCCTGAGATGCAGCCAGAAGATGCCATGCGAACCTCATAATTTGCACTCGCGTCGCGGGACGTCCACTTCAAGCTAATCGTGAATTTGGTTTTTTGCTGCGCGGACTTGCAGCGTGGAAATTGCCGCAGAAGCCCAAGATTCCAAACCGCCGCACAGCATGGGCACCGCCCGGTTGCCAGAATCACATTCTTAGGTGATCCTTCGATAAATTGAAGGATCGCAATATGTTTAGATACCTAATAATTGCTCTCAGCATTGGCGCATCTACTGTCCTGTTCGCACAAGAGGCATCCGATGATGCCGCTGCAACTGAAGATACCTCGGCGACTTCATCTGCCCTACTAACTGATGCAGAATTGCAGACTATGGTAGCCCCAGTAGCTCTCTACCCCGACACATTGCTGATACAGATATTTGTCGCTGCCACACAGCCCTTGGAGATAGTAAAGGCTGAACGGTATTTGCTGGATAACGCCGACCGTGATCCCGTCGAGCTTGAACCGGAAATCGAAGCCATGGGCTGGGACCCTTCTGTCAGTGTATTGGCGACTGCGTTCCCAGACGTCGTTGGTCAGATGGCTACCCATATCGATTGGACCGAGACAGTCGGCACAGCCATGCTGGCCCAGTCCGATGATGTGATGGATGCGGTGCAGGTCATGCGGGATCAGGCAATTGACAGCGGTGCTCTTATTTCCGGGCCCGAACAAACCGTCGAGGTGTCCAATGACGACACAATTGTAATTTCGCCGACAGAACCCGAGACAGTGTACGTTCCGCAATACAATCCAGAGACAGTGTACACTGGCCCTTCGACTGGCGATGTTGTGGGTGCGGCATTGTTAACGTTTGGCACCGTGGCCTTGATCGACGAGATTTTTGACGATGACGACGATTGGTATGACTACTGGGGGTGCCGAAATTGCGGTGGCTGGGGAGGTGGCCCGATATACAGAAACCCTGATATCGACATAGATGTCGATGGCAACGTCAATATTGGCAATGACATAGATCTTGGCGACCGTACGGATATCGGATGGAAACCCGATGCTGGCCGTCAACAGGAAGCCCGAGACAAAATCGCAGATCACAAAAGACCTGAAGGCGGACGTGGCGATTTGCCAGTCAACCGCCCTGAGGGTCGTACGGATGAACTGCGCGCAAAGTTGAGTCGCGAGTCCGGTTCCGCAGACATTAGTCAGGACCGGGCAGCTGCTGCGGTCGCTGCGGGCGCAGGTGCGGGGGCTGTTGCTGGCGGTGCTTTGGCAAATCGGGGTAACGGAAACAAATCCCTGCCGCAGGTGAATCGGGGCAATGTTGATCGGGATAGGGCTGCCGCAAAACAGCAGGTTATCGACCGCACCAAGCGTCCGGATACGGCGAAAAAGCCTGTCGCAAAAAGACCGCAGACCGCCAAGAAGCCGCAGGCGAAGAAAGCCGCAACAACTCAGCGCAAGACCTCGGCGGCCAAAGGGCAAGCGATGAAGAAAAAAGCGTCCGGCAACAGAACTCAAAGCGCGTCCAAACGTGGGCACGCCGCCAAAGGCAAGCGGAGACGGTAAGATGCGTAGATCGGTAATTTCTTTTTTATTGCTCGCTGCGACCACAAGCCCGGCGCTGTCGGACGGAACCCAATTTGATACGCCTCAAACCGCACTGGACGCTTTTGTCGGTGCTTTGCAGGCCAACGATCAGAGCAAGTTGCTCGAAATTTTCGGTCCCGAAGCCGAGGATTTGGTTGGAACGGGTGATCCGGCGGAAGATCAAGAAAGAAGGCAAGAAGTGCTTGGTATGTACGCCGAGGGGTACCGTTTTCAGCCTGAGGATGATGGGGTTGTACTTCTCCTGGGTGAAGACAGTTGGCCCTTCCCGATCCCAATTCTGCGAGCAGAAGACGGTTGGCAATTTGACCTAGAAGCTGGGATCGAGGAACTCTCAGCCCGCGAAATAGGTTTGAATGAATTGGAAGTGATCGAATTGCTTGAGGCCTATGTTGATCTTCAGGCAGCATTCCGCCTTGTGGACCACAACGGTGATGGCGTCATGGAATTCGCTCAGTCAATCATTTCAGATCCAGGGAAGCGGAACGGCCTCTTCTGGCCAGAAGAAGACAGTTTTGTCGGAGCAGCGCTTGCCCGCGCCGCCGCCTCGGGGTGGAGCGACGGTGCGGCTGATTACGAACCCGAACCTTTCCTCGGTTACTACTTCACAATTTTGCAGGGGCAGGGACCGAAAGCCCCGGGTGGTGCCTATTCCTACTTTGTCGGCGATCGGTTCGTCGCGGGGCATGCCTTGCTGGCAGTACCTTCTGAATACGGAGAAACTGGTATCCATTCCTTTCTGGTTGGTGAAAACGGCATTGTTTACGAGGCTGATTTTGGCCCGAAGACACTTAGTGTTACAGAGGAAATTTCCACCTACAATCCCGGCACTAATTGGTCACCAATCGAGTAAACTTAGATCGGCGACGACGCTTAGTCACCGGGATCTGATTTAGCCGCTTTTTTACGGTGTGCTGGAGTAGATTGAATGCGTTGCCGACTTGATTAGAATTGGTTAGGGACGGATCGGTCTTGCAGCAACTATTTTTTTCCGATGAAATAGCTGTCCTCGGTTCTATTTGACCCATCTTGCCAGCAGTGGTTTGACTGAATGGCCACACCGTTCGCAGAGCAGACGTTCACGTCGAGTTCTGCGAAGGACTGCATTGAGCCCATTCCGGACAACCTCTTCCTACAACTCGTAGCATAAAAATAAGAGTTATAGGTGTGTGTGTACAACTTTGAGAGCATGCTCAAGTGTTGCTCGTGCAAAGTCAGCGTCTATGTTGCCAACTCCACCGACCGGAGGCATCAACGACGCTTTCCTCTCTGCATCTTCAATTGGAAGAACCCGCCCTTCCATCACGGTTCCCCAGACTTTAACGTCCCTGATTTTCATTGGATCCACCGCAATAGGGTTGTCGTCGAGAATGGTAAAGTTTGCGCGTTTCCCCGGTTCGATGCTGCCGATCTCATGTTCAAGTTTCAATGAGTAAGCGGCTTCGATCGTTACTCCACGAAGGGCTTCCTCTACACTGACCCGTTGATCCGGCCCCGCGACGCGACCTGACGCGGTCACCCTGTTTACAGCACACCACATCAGGAAAAGAGGATCGGCTGGTGCCATTGGCATATCGGAATGCAGTGACCAGGAGATTCCCGCCCTTGAAACATCGCCCAGACGTACCATCGCATCCGCTCTGGTTGGCCCGAGGCCGACAGAGGAATACTGGTCTGACAAGGCGGTGACGTAGTATGGATTGCCACTGACAATGGCTCCAAGTTCCGAAATTCTCTGCACCTGTTCTTGCGCGCTGACTGCGAAATGAACCAGAACGGTCCGATGGTCATAGCGCGGATTGCGTCTCAGATTCATTTCGAGTGCGTCAAGAACGCGATCAAGTCCTGCGTCGCCGTTCACGTGCACATGAATTTGGTAACCTGCATCCCAGTAAATGCGGAATGCTCTATCAAACAGGCTCTTGTCCATCATCCATTCGCCCGTGTGGCCATCCAGATATGGATCACGTACCTGCATAAGCAACGAATAGATTGCCCCATCTGCAAACAGTTTGGCTTGCTTGGGCGCAAGGCTGGTCATGCCCCCATACCAGCCTTCGAGATTTTCGGTCTCGGCGATTACCTGATCATCATCGGCGTAGGTGTCGACCAAGGTTTTAGCGTCCGGCATGAAGGACCAACGAAAGGGCATGCCAGGACTGGACATAACCGCGTTGATACCGTCCTGAACAGGTTTGGCCAGAATGCCACCGGGTTCGTTTCCAAACGTAATGCCTTTGGCGTGCATGTAGTCACGCGTCAGCTCCAAACCGGACTGCAACCGCTCCGGGGTTGCAGCAATTGAAGCGATGAAGGGCAGCACCGCAAACAATCCCTGTTCCCAAAATCGTCCCTCCGAAAATTTGGACTGTGCCTGCTCCGTAGCTGCAAACCCATTGACGACGTCCTGCGTGACATTTCCCATTTCTAGTGCGGCACTGTTCAGGATCATCTCATGACAAGACCTCGCCCAAACCAGTATTGGTTGGGTCGAACTTACGGCGTCGAGATCCTCCCGCGTAAGCGGACCATAAAAGGCTGGGTGATACCCCCATGAAACGACTGGCTCAGATGGGTCGGTACGTTGCTCGACTGCTTTTGTTAATCGGTCGGTGAAGTCCTTTTTGTCCTTGACCGCAGGGACTGTGCCCGCGGGTAAAACCCAATCTTCGATCGAAAGGATTTCCGAAGACATCGTGAGAGCCGCCAGTAACGGGTGATCGTGCTGGGCGAGAAAGCCAGGCACAATGACGTGGTCGGCAAACTTTGTATCTACTTTATAGCGCTGCCCTTTCAGGATGCCTTGAACGTCTTCAAGACTACCGACCAAAAGGATGCGGCCATTTACGACAGCGACGGCTTCAGCTGAGGGCTTTGCCGGATCAAGCGTCATTATTTCTCTGGCGGTGTAAACCGTCACCTCGGGAAGTGGTACGATTGCCGTTCCCAATTCAGAAAGCGAACCGGACTGTCCAAACGCAGCGCTGAGTGGTGTTAAGGCCGTTGCACCAGCAAGTCCTGCTCTTAGAAATTTGCGGCGGTTGATATTGGGCATTTCTGACCTCCTGACGTCAGTTTTTTGCACTTTGCCGGAGCAACGCGGCGGCAGCCAAAAGATTTTTTGAATGTTTTTTTGCTGAAGTTGTTTCTTTGCGAGCGTCCGCTTTGACCGCAAAGCGGACATTGCTGTCGTCTGAGCTGGCCCAATGTCCTACTGAAACCGTCAGGTGACCGCCTTGGGCTCGAAGCCTGCGTCGCCTCGCCAAGTGTTTTGAGTAGCCGGATCTAAAGATAAACACTCCTTCACAATAGGACTTATTGAGTGAGTGCACTAGGCGGTGCATCCGGTGTCGCCGAGTGGATAATCAGCCATCACAAAAAAGGGGAAGGTGGCGACGCAGCGTTTGACGTTTGGAGCCCAGGGCCGAAATGCGTGAGGAGCAGCGCGTGCTTAGTTTTTCTCGCTCAGTGTTACCTACGTTATCTACCTGCAGATCGGCAATTCCAGCGGTGGTTGTTTGGGCAAGGATGCTCTCCAACTGTTTATGATAGGCTGGAGGCTGCTTTTGGGCCAAAACTTTGGTGCGCCGATTGCTTGTAGGCAAGCTGCGTTCCAATAAACCCCTGCTCGCGATAATGATTTTCCTTTTTTTACCGCCTTGGCGACAGCGTTGATGTCTTTGGATTCCGGGTAGATGTAGAGGGTCGTCGGGTTCCCTTCTACAAGCGCCAGGATTTCTTTAGAGGCGGACTGTGACCATGTTGTACAACCATTGCTGCGACCACCCGTGTAGTTCACAAGCCTTCCGTAGGGGACATAACTGTCGTTGTCTGCGTGCGTGCTTTGTGGGTTTTTGAACCTGCATTGCCACTTTAGGAAAACGGCGGGATGGCCGCCGATGGCGCGCTCCCGGGCATTGCTCGTTTCTCCTTGACCATCAAACAAAAGGAACGTGCGGTAGAACGGCTGCGTTTTGCCGGATTGACTGTAGTACCCCTTGAATGACGTGCGGGTTTCAGCCGTCACATAGGCACCGCCGGCGGTTAGTTTCGATCCTTCTGCATTGCTGAAGTTCTTCGCGCATTGCCGACCATTCGAAAAATTGGCACGCGTGAGTTTTCGACCATTGCCGTAGCCGGACGAGACTGCTCGAAAGGACTCTTGCGACTCGCAGATGACGTAAAACCGCTTGCCGGGATTGCCGTTTCTTGTGGTACTTGGGCGGGTTGCATCTTTGGCAAGATAGCAGGGGTTCCTTACCTCGCCTCGACGTACTTTCTCTTTGTAAAGCGCTCGCGCCCTTTTCAAAACGATCGGGGCGATTTGCCCGTCACCCGTGCCCACGTGCTTTTGTAACCACGCCGGGACATCTTGTGATATCGCTTCAACCCGGTCGGGCAGGGCGCCTGCCGCGATGGCAATTGTCATGGCGGAGAGTGCAAGACGGAGTGAATTCGGTAGCACCGGGAGATCTCCTGCTAGAATGTCCTCGGGGCCAGTCTACCACAAATCCCATGCAATCGGATGCCAGCCAAGTGTACAAACGAAGCTTCCTGTTGCCTCAAATCCCGTTTTGCGTTTCGAGGGGCTTGTCGTTCATCTTGAACAAAAGTGCTGCGACGTTGCATAGGTGTCTGGACACTCGGAGATCGACTTCCAAGTGAATGCAACGACTATTCGTCGAAAGTCTCTGTTGGTAATCGCAATGGCTGCTCCGCACATTGCGCTGGGATAAACGGCGGCGCTGAATGATACGGTAAGCAGTCTTCCGCAGTTGCACTCACTTCAAGTTCAACGCGGAGACGAGGTCATTTTGCTCAAGCCCAACATGGCGCTGGCTTGGATAGGTTGGCCAATCTGAAGTTTTGTTCGAAAAACATTGTAGCTCTGTTGCTATGGACGGCAATAGATCGGCAAGAAATCCCACCTGTAGTCGAATTTCCTTGTTGGGAACTCATTTAGTTGAGGAAATCTTCACCGAATTTACTTGCCACGTCGACCACACGGTTATCGTCAGTTTGAATTGAGTTCGCGGGATTGCCTCCTCCAAGCTCAGCCTTAGCGGAGGTCATCCAAAAAGCTCGTTGCCAAGGCGTCATGTCGGCCGGCAGCGCCTTTAACACCGTTTGCATCAAAGGAAGCGGAGTTCCGTCTTCTGCGAATTGGAAAGATGGGTACGCGTCGATGCCTTCATATGGGACAGAGAAAACCTTTCCGGTCCTCTTCCAGATCTCACCTATTCGCGTGATTTGCCAGGAACCTTTCTTCCACTGCGCATGAACAGATCTATTGTCCAGCAACGGATATTTCCGGGCAAACTCAACTTTGCGGATGTCATCGACCGCGCAAATCGGTTCTTCGAACTTGGCAACATACATCTTCTAACCAACAGTACTCGCAAAAACACACAGGACAATACTGTCAGAATCTCAACTTCTTGGAAGTGTAATAGTTCACACTTTGGAATGCGTTCTTTAGCTGAGTTGTGGACTTAGATTTAGATAATTGAATTTAAATGAATTTTTTTCTAATTTAGTTCGAAAATATATCATCCACTGTTCAGCTCGATAGCCTGCCTTGCCACAGATCGGGGCAATAATCATTGCAACGTGAGCGTATTGATCACACATCCAGAATGAGCCGCGTAGAGGCCTGCTTCGAATGGGTTATACGAAGACTGCAATATTGATGGCCGCAATGACGGCCTTGTTCATGGGGTTGGGATACCTTCTGGCCGGAACGGGCGGCATGCTGTTCGCCTTGGTTTTAGCGGCAGGCATAAACATGTTTACTTGGTCGAACTCAGACAAAATGGTTCTTCGCATGCATAACGCAAGACCAGTTGCATCTGGTGACCAAATGGGATTGTCCCAAATGGTCGGGGATCTCGCAAAGAGCGCCGGCATTCCAAAGCCAGCTGTATACCTGGTTGAAACACCCCAGCCCAATGCATTTGCTACAGGCCGCAACCCCAACAATGCTGCTGTTGCAGTTACCACGGGGTTACTGCAAACCCTAACAAGGGACGAGTTGGCGGGCGTTGTTGTGCACGAACTGGCGCACATCAAGAACCATGACATTGCGAACATGACGGTAGCTGCCACATTTGCCGGTGCGATTGCGATGCTAGCAAACTTCGCACTGTTCTTTGGTGGAAGACGGGATAGCGCTCTTGGTCTAGTGGGAGCGATTGCACTTATGATCTTGGCACCATTGGCCGCAGGGTTGGTCCAAATGGCGACTAGTCGGACAAGAGAATACGCAGCTGATCGCGTCGGCGCCGAGATCTGCGGTCAACCTCTGGCATTGGCATCTGCCCTCGAACTTATCCAGCAAGGAGCTGCGCGCATCGATAAAGATGCCGCAGAGCGCAACCCGGCAACCACACATATTTTTATTGTCAATCCATTACATGCGCACGCACGTGACAAGCTGTTTTCAACTCATCCGTCGACGAAAAACCGGATAGCTGCGTTGAGGACAGTCGCCCAGCAGTCTAACGCAGCCGACGAAAGGAGGATTACGAGTAGCAGAAACCAGCAACCACCGATTGGACCATGGGGATGAAAGTCGCGCACAAGAACTGCTGCCTATAGTTCTTAGCTGTCAGTTTATTCGTCGACAGAATCGGCAAAACGACTACGAGGACCCATCTGGCGTCTTGTCGGACCAACTTGGCTAGAGCAGGGCAGGGCGGCTGCAAAGCATACTGGGAATGACGAAATCTGCCTCCTTCCAGTACTTAAAAAACCAACCCTCAGATCATCTTCCTGGTGGTGATGCTCGATATCAGTTTCTCACTTTCACTATGGAATGTCGAAGACACACTTCATGAACGCGGTATCGACGTAAACCATGACACTGACCGCTACCGGTGGAACAGGTTCGGCCCGCGCTGACATCAGGCGGAAGGCGGGTGCGGCAGCTGTATGCGTTTTCGCAATGGAAGCGACACGTGGACTAGGACTTTGTGAAGGTGAATGGCATGAGACACTATCTCTGGCGTGCCCTCGACCATGAAGGCGAAGTGCTGGAAGTAATCGCCACCAAATGTCGAAATAAAGCCGCGACACTGAAATCCCTCAATAATTGATAAAGCGTCACGGTAATACGGAAGAGATCGTTACTGACAGCTTTGCGTCTTACTCAACAGCGTTCAGACAATTAGGTGCGCCAGAAAAACAAAGGACGGGTTGGTGGCTCAACAACAGTGTTGATAATTCGTCCCCCCCATTCCGACGACGAGGACGCGCTATGCAACGTTTCAAACGCATGCGAAGTTTTCAGAAATTCGCCGCCGCCCACTCTTCAATCTACAACCAATTCAACCAGGAAAGGCCGATAATCAATCGAGACACATTCAAGCTGACACGCTCCGCTGCACTGGCGTGAAAAAGGCGTGAGATACAGGACAGCGTCACCGGCCTAACAGAGACGATTTCGAATTCGTCTGACAGCACCCAGGTGACGTTTTATTGGGTCTCCTCCTGCGATGCTGCAGAAAGTAGGAGAGTCAATACAATTGGTACTGCTCGGAGATTTCCGGAATGCGGCTTTAAGTCCGATTCGTCGCTCTTCGTGGGTACCATATGCAAGTACATTTTTTGAACTTGTTCCTTTCCCGGCCAATATGCGCGAACGAATGGCGCTAACGTTCACCGCGCCGGTAGGGTGCCATCAACGCCGCGGGTATTTCGGCTCTGCGGGCGACAAGGACGAGCGCGACGATAGAAAGTACGTAAGGCGCCATCAGGAAGAGTTGGTAGGGTACGCCTTCAATCGCTGTCTGCAGCCGCAGCTGGTATGCATCAAAGAATGCGAATAACACGGCGCCAATCAGCGCCTTGCCGGGCCGCCAGCTGGCGAAGACGACCAGCGCAATGCAAATCCAGCCCCGCCCCTGAACCATACCTGGGAAAAAGCTGTTAAACGCCGTTGTCGTCAGGAAAGCCCCGCCCACCGCCATCAAAGCCGATCCGACAACGACTGCACCGATGCGGATGCGGATGGGGTTCAACCCCTGTGCCTCAACCGCATGCGGGTTTTCACCGGTCATACGAATGGCCAGCCCTAGTGGTGTTCGGGCAAGGACATACGCCATTGCAGCCACAGCAAAGAGCGCCAGATAAGTCGGCAGGGCCTGGGAAAACAGGATCGGACCGAGAACAGGTATGTCGGAAAGCTCAGGAACATTGAGTGGCTGGAAAGGCTCTATCGTTGGGGGCAAGTCACCCACTTCGACAAGTAGCCTGTAGAGGTAGTAGGCCAAAGCAGATGCAAACAGCGTAATACCAAGCCCCGATACATGTTGCGAAAGCCCAAGCGGAACCGTCAGCATGGCATGCAGCAAGCCCATCACGGCGCCGCAAAGGGCCGCAATCATCAGGCCCACCAGCAAAGGTGCACCCAAGTAGACGGCAAGCCAACCGCTCATCGCGCCCATGGTCATAATCCCTTCGATCCCTAGATTGAGCACGCCCGAACGTTCGCAGAGCAATGCGCCAAGGACTCCAAATATAAGTGGCGTAGCAATACGCAACACGGAAGCCCAGAGGCTGGTATTCAGCAGCAGTTCAATTGCATCACTCATCGACGCACCCGATAGGTTGTGAAAAGAAGGGCCACGATCATGGTAAGCAAACAGAGCGCTACAATCACATCGGCGATAAAACTGGGAACGCCGGTCGCGCGGCTCATGGCGTCGGCCCCGACGAAGACTGTGGCAACGAAAACAGCGGCAGCAACGACGCCGGCCGGATGCAAGGCTGCGAGCATGGCGACAACGATGCCCGCATAGCCAAAACCGGGGCTCATGGTGGTGGTGACCCCTGCCGTTACACCCATGACTTCGACAGACCCGGCGAGCCCCGCCAGGGCGCCCGAAAGCAGGGCTACGCCCATGATCGTTCGGGGTAGGGATATTCCGGCAAAGGCAGCGGCACTGGCGTTCAAACCTGCGGCGCGCGTTTCAGCGCCAAAAACGGTGCGCGCCAGGATCAGCCAAACGGCACCTGCTGCTGCAATGGCAAAAAGCAGCCCGATATGCAGACGCGTGCGCGGGATCAGATCCGGGAGACGAAAATCTCCGTCTACGGGCACTGAAGAGGGCCACCCAAAGGCCAACGGATCGCGCATCGGACCTTCAATCATGAGGCCGACGAAGAGGATTACGATGAAGTTGAGCAGAAGGGTCGTCACCACCTCATCCACCCCGAAACGCAGGCGTAAATAGGCAGGTCCCGCCAACAGGGCCGCGCCTGCCGCCATGCCCGCCAACATTAAAACAGGAATACCGATCCATCCCGGAACCCCGAGCGAATGGCCGATCCAAGCGGTGACCAGCGCGCCGATAAAGAACTGTCCCTCGCCACCGATATTCCAAAGTCGCGCGCGAAAGGCGACAGCTGCGGCCAGCCCGGTGAAAATAAGCGGCGTGGCGCGGGTCAGCATCTCAGTGATCGAAAGGCGTGAGCCAAGCGCACCGGTCAGCATTTCGCCATACGCCGTGAGCGGGTTTACCCCCGCAGCTGCGATGAGACCCGCAGCGAGAAGTAACGCAGTAAAGATCGCGGCCAGCGGCGCAATGATCACAAGGTGCAGTGGCACATGTGTGCGTCGTTCAAGCCGCATCATCATTTTCCTTCCAAACACCCGCCATCATCAGGCCAAGACGTTGCGGGTCAGCCTCGTCGGCGGATATGGGCTCCGACAAGCGCCCTTTAACGATGGCCTGGATTCGGTCTGACAGGGCCACGGCTTCTTCCAATTCCTCAGAAATGAGCAGAATCGCTGCACCTTCAGCCCGTGCCGCCAAGAGCTCGACATGAACCGCGGCAATTGCCCCCTCATCAAGGCCGCGCGTTGGTTGGTTGGCGAGGACAAAGCGTGGCCCGTTGGTTAGGACCCGACCAAGGATCAGCTTTTGCATATTGCCGCCAGACAGCAACCGTGTTCGCGTGTCGGGACTGGCACCACGGATATCAAAACGTTTAATCAGCCCTGAAGTGTAATCGCGGGCGGCACGTTGCCGGACAAATCCTCGCCGCGAAAATTCCGGTGTGCGCAGCCGTTCGAGCACTGCATTTTCCCACAAGCTCAACTCGCCCACGACACCTTCTGCATGGCGGTCTTCAGGCACCCTGCCTGCTCCGGCGCGGATCATTCCACGCGGTCCCAGATGGCTGATTTCTTCGTCTAGGAGTGTCAACCGCCCGGCGCTTGGGTGGACCAACCCAGACAGTAGGCCGCCGAGCGATGCCTGACCATTGCCTGAAACGCCAACGATACCAAGGATTTCACCAGTATGGACGGTGAATGACACGTCATCCAGGCGCAACTCACCGTCCTCTTCCACGCGCACATTGTTTGCAATCAGAACTGGCGCGCCAATCTTATGGTCATGGCGTACGGGCCGTTCCACTTTGCGGCCAACCATCAGTTCCGCCAGCTCTCCGGGGTTGGTTTCAGACGTTTTGCGTTCTGCAACCATCTTGCCGCCACGAAGTACGGCTACACGGTCTGAGGCAGCCATGACCTCATGCAGTTTGTGGCTGATGAAGATAAGCGAAAGACCCTCCTTCGTCATGTCGCGCAGGGTCTCGAACAGGCGCATCGCCTCTGGCCGGGCCAGAACGGCGGTAGGTTCATCCAGGATCAATATGCGCGCGTCGCGGTAGAGCGCTTTAAGAATTTCAACACGCTGGCGTTCTCCCACGGAAAGCGACCGAACCTTGGCCTCGGGGTTCACGGGCAGGCCAAACCGCTCTGCGATCTGCAACAACTTTTCGCGCGCCTCACCACGAGCGGAACGCGCGCGCGTCATGGGTTCGGAGCCAAGCATGACGTTTTCAAGAACGGTGAGGTTGCCCGCAAGCGTGAAGTGCTGGTGAACCATTCCCACACCCACCTCGATCGCTGCGCGCGGAAGGCCCGGAGGCAGCTCTTCGCCGAACACCCTGACAGTACCTGCGTCGGTTGCGTAGTGGCCAAACAGGATATTCATCAGCGTCGTCTTGCCAGCGCCGTTTTCACCCAGAAGCGCAAGGATTTCCCCCTCCGCCAGTGTCAGGGTCACATCATCATTTGCGGTAAGCGTTCCAAAACGCTTGGTGATGCCGTGAAGCTCCAGAACCTTGGTCATGCGGGTAGGCCTGCGATTGGGGACGGAAAGGAAAGTGCGGGCGCGCGGGTCTCGATAAGTGCACCGAGTTTTAGCAGTGCGAAATCGGCACCGGTGGGACCAATCAGTTGCACACCGAGAGGAAGGTCATTTGCCATGCCAAAAGGCAGCGCCAGGGCTGGCAAGCCCGCAACATTGGCAAGTGCTGCGTTTGGGGCAAAAGCTTCCAGCCGCGCCATGTGTTCATCGGGGGAAGTGCCAGACAGATCCAAAGTGCCGACAACGGGCGGAGCAGAGGAGAGGACCGGCATCAGGATGGCATCGGCGGATTTGAAAAGCTTGCGGGAGCGACTTGTCAGGCGTGCCAGCTGTCGCGAGGCCGCAAAAAGCGCGGTGGCAGGTGTCGCACGACCCTCAGTAGCCATGGCGGCTGCGAGCGGTGGAACCTGGTCGTCAGATATCTTGAGTGCGGTCAGCCACTCAGCCAACGAAACAGCCAATATGGTTCGGGCGATTTCATGAGCCTCAGCCCCAATCCGGTCGGGGGCACGAACATCATGCACTTCACAGCCTGCGTCGCGCAGCGCGTCGGCAGCACCTTCCGCAGCTTTGCGCTGATCAGGTCCACAACGATCCGGCAATGCCACCGCGACACGGGGACGTTTTGGGAAGTGCACCGGGGCCATAGGTTGGACAACAGCATCAAGGGCGGTAGTCACGTCACGGACCGATCGCGCCAGGATCAACTCAGACGCTATGCCCATCAGGTGATTGGCAAAATCAGGGCCTCCGGGCACCGCACCACGAGACGGCTTGAGCCCGGTCAAACCGCAACACGCAGCAGGTACTCTGATGGATCCGGCTGCATCCGTGGCATGAGCAATTGCAACGATACCACCTGCAACCGCAGCCGCAGCGCCTCCAGATGAACCACCGGGTGTCAACGCGGGATTCCATGGATTTCGGGTCGCAGCCATGCCATCTGGTTCGCATGTCAGGGAAAGGCCGAATGCGGGTGTTGTAGTCAAGCCAAATGGGATCAAGCCGGTTTGGCGCAAATACTGTAACAGGCGACTGTCACTTTCGGGTTTACGCGCTTGTGCGCGGATTGCTGCGGATCCGGCCGCAGCGGGTAGTCCTTTTGCGAAACCACCGAGGTCTTTCACCAGAAACGGAACCCCATAAAACGGACCGCGCTGGTCAGATGGCAATGCGTCTGCTGCCCTCGCCCCGGCGCGCGCCATGTCTTCGTCCAGAAATGCCACGGCCCCCAAATCCGCCTGCGCGTGGCAGGCAGAAAGGCTTGCCTCCATCACGTCGACGGCAGTGATCTGCCCTGACGTAATGGCGGCCGCAAGAGCCGTGGCATCGGTCACGTCAAAGCCCGCAGGATCAGGAGGGCTCGCTTTCGTCGATCGGAACATCCCATTCGCCGGATTGGATCGCGGCCTGTTTAGCCTCCATCGCCGGGATGGCGTCAGCAGGCACTTCATCGGCGACATAGATCAACTCATTGCCGCCATGGGCCATGAAGGAATATTCTGTGTAGTTGCGCCCCGTTGGGTTACCGGCCTGAACGTCGGCTACGATAGCCTCGATAGTAGGACCGTAATTCCAGATCGCGTTGGCAAAGACTGTGCCTGGATAGCGAGGCGTATAGTCGATAAGCGAACCGATGGCCTTCACGCCCCGGGCTTGGGCGGCATCCGCAGTGCCAATGCGCTCACCAAACAGGACACCTGCGCCCGCGTCGATCTGGGCAATCGCAGCTTCTTGCGCGCGGGCCGGATCAAACCATGCTCCGATAAAGCCGTTCACGAAGGTGGCATCTGGGTTCACCTCGGTCACCCCCATTCGAAAAGCATTGATCAACAGGTTCACTTCGGGGATCGGATAACCGCCGACCGAACCAAAGACATTGCTTTCTGACATTTGGCCCGCAAGCATCCCGGCCAAATAGGCCGCCTCGTGGTTGCGGGTGCCGAAGACGCCGAAATTATCCCCTTCCGGCCCACCGGAAGAGCCCATGAGGAAAGCGGTATCCGGGTAATCGCCCGCCACTTCGCGTGCTTCGCGTTCCACGGCGTAGGACTCGCCCCAAATGATTTGCGCACCACCTTCGGCATATTCGCGCATCGCGCGGGGATAGTCAGTCGGAGCTACACCTTCCGAAAACTCATATTCGATCAGACCAGCGTCCGCGGCCTCCTGCATCGCTACATGGATACGACTGTTCCACGCGTTTTCGACAGGAGACATATGCACGCCAGCGACTCGAGTCGCAGATTGTGCGTTCACGCGACGGACATAGGTCGGCAGGGCCAGCGTGGCCGCAGCGCCGACCATCAGTTGACGGCGGGTTGTGGTGAGTTTCATTGGTAGATCCTCTTCTGTTGGTGGCAATTGTTCTTGTTCTTAAGCTTCCTGAGTATTGGGCCTGGGCGCGTAATCTGCGGGATCCAGGGTCGTGGGGCGGCCGGGCAACGAAAGCGCCGCCATTCGGGGTTCTGTACGGGCCAACACCTTGCCGTTTTTGATTACGGCAAGGCGGGTGGGTTTCATGCGAACAGCTTCAATCGGATCACGCGCCTGCAGTACAACCATACTGGCAGGGCCGCCTTCGCGGATTGTCGGGTCGGGCAGGCCCATGGCTTTGGCGCCATTTTGGGTTACCGATGTGAATGCCCATTCCATCGCTTCCCGGGATGTCATCGGTACCGCGTGCACACCCATATGAGCCACTTCCAGCATGTCAGCGGACCCGAGCGAATACCACGGGTCCATTGTGCAATCCTGCCCGAAGGCAACGTTTACACCGGCCGCGCGCAGCTCTGGCACGCGGGTCAGACCTCGGCGGCGCGGATAGGTGTCCGAACGCCCTTGCAGCGTGATATTGATCAGAGGGTTGGGTACCACGTTCATACCGCTTTCTGCGATGAGCGGGATTAGCTTCGATGCATAGTAGTTGTCATAAGAATGCATCGCAGTGACGTGGCTTGCAGTTACACGGCCCCCAAGCCCAAGGCGCGTGGTCTCAAAGGCCAACGTTTCTACGTGGCGAGACATCGGATCGTCGCTTTCATCGCAGTGCAAATCCAGCATCAGGCCGCGGCCCGCCGCTATCTCGGCCAGTCTTGTGACCGATCGAGCCCCTTCGGACATCGTGCGTTCAAAATGCGGGATCCCGCCCACGACATCGACACCCATATCGAGCGCCTGGATCAGGTTTCTCTCTGCGTTTTCTGATCGGTAAAGTCCATCTTGCGGGAATGCCACCAGTTGCAGATCGATATAGGAGGCGACCTGTTTACGTACCTCCAAGAGCGCTTCAACACCCACCAATGGAGTGGATGAAACATCCACGTGCGAACGGATGGCGAGCAGTCCCTGCGACACGGCCAGATCGCAATACCGCATGGCCCGCTCAATCACCGCTTCAGGTGTCAGCAGGGGCTTCAACTCACCCCAAAGCGCGATACCCTCCAAAAGCGTGCCCGAGACATTCATGCGCGGCAACCCTAGGCTCAGGGTCGCATCCATATGGAAGTGCGGGTCCGTAAAAGGAGGGGAAACCAAACGCCCAGCCGCCTGAATCTCTTCATGCGCCTCAGCCTTGATTTCAGGCGCAATTTCCGCAACGCGGTCTGCCTTTATCGCGATATCCACCGGCCCGCTGCCATCCGGCAGGCTGGCCTGTCTGATGATTATATCGAGCATCCAACTCCCCCAAATTTGACCGCATGGTAAAAAGTATTCTGCAAGAATGCTAATAGTTTTTGCGGCAGTTCCGGACCCATTGTTTCCGCTAGCCTCGGTGCGTGCCTATAACCAAGGCTTGTGTTGACCTTTCTTGGCAGCTGAAGCTGACACAACGATCAACTTTCGCTTTTGGGAATTTGCGTTGCAGAACTGCTAAATTTTGCAAAGGTCGGTTCACGCTGGGAATCTGTCGTTTCAGCAGATTGCCGATCCGGAACCTTGATCCAGCGGATCCGCAGTCTTCTGGCAAGCAGAAAAAATCTTCGTAACAAAATTAAAGCACTGGGAACCGCGATTTCGTAAACTTCGGATTATAGTTTGCAAAACAACCTGCATAAGGATGGCGAAGATCAATGCAGGCAAATGTCGTTGCATGTGAAACAAAGCGGGATTATAGTTTCGTATGCAACTAGATTCCTTCTTTCCCTATCGCCTCGCCGTGGCGTCCGAAGCGTTCTCACGAAAACTCACGGAAGTATACCAGCGCGAATTCGGGCTATCACGGGAGGAATGGCGCCTGCTTTTTCTACTTGCCAATGCCAAAAGCCTGACCTCTCTCGAACTCTCGCAACGCACCACTCTGGATAAGGTTCAAGTCAGCCGAGCCGCGCAGAGGCTTGACGATAAAGGTTTGATAACCAGAGCAATTTCCGAAGAAGATCGCCGGATAAGAGTTTATCATTGTACGCCGGAAGGCCATCGACGTTTCGAACAGTTGCTGCCACAAGTCGATGCTTGCGCGCAAGGGATGCTGAATTCCATGTCGGCCGAGGACCGTGCAGCGCTGGACCGAGGCGTGACTGCGCTGCTTAAGGCCGCGTCGGTGACATAGGTACATAAGCCAATCTGCGCAACTCAAGCCATCTGGAGCGCAGGCTGTCGACCGGCGTAGAAATCTGTGTAGTCGGTGACGCGGAAGAGCATTGCCTTCTTGGTTGGGCTAAGGCCGTCGACCTACAATAGAATGAGGTCTGCCAGTGTATTTCTCTCAGGAAGCGTCGGCCTGATTTTCAGGTCGGGCGGCGTCGAAAGCGGGCAGAGTGAATGCGCGTTCTTCGATCTCAAGCAGACGGTCGAATGGAGCCATATCGACGCCCCAACGATGTGCATTGTAAAGCTGTGCGACAAGGCAGATATCGGCGAGGTCCGGCTTATCCCCAAAACTGAAGATGGTGTTAGCTGGCAAAAGCGCTTGGTAGGCATGGAAACCTTCGGTCATCCAATGCCGGAACCACTCGATCCCATCCTCAGCCGTAAGCCCGTACTGGGACTTCAGATGCGCAGTGACCCTAAGGTTGTTAACCGGATGAATGTCCATCGCGATGGTATGGGCCGCAGACTGTACCCGCGCACGCTCAAACGGGTCCTCCGGCAGGAACGGAGGTTCGGGTATGGTGGCGTCGAGATAATCGATGATCGCAAGCGATTGGGTGAGTACACGACCGTCCTCAAGGATCAGCGTAGGAACGCCCTTTCCGGGGTTCAGCGCGACATAGTCCGGCGCGCGCTGCTCTCCGGCAACAAGGTTGACCGGAACTGTTTCATAGGAAACACCCTTGAGATTCAGTGCGATCCGGACCCGAAAAGAGGTCGTCGAGCGCCAATAGCCGTATAGTTTCATGACTTCCTTGTTTTGTGGTAAACCGTCTCGGATTTTGCCAAAGATAAGTTTCCGCGCCGGAAACCGATCCGGCACGGGACGCCCGTCAGGCAGACTTGTTGAGTTCTTTGGCATGCAGCCAATCGGCATGTTTCGGAGCTTTCTTGGTCTTCGACCACTCGTCCAACATAAGCCATTTCACTTCGTCCATGCGCTCCAGCAGCGCTTCTTCTTCCGGGTCCGGGCAGGCCAGTTCGATACGATGGCCGGAAGGATCAAAGAAGTAGATAGAGTGGAAAATCGAATGGTCGGTCACGCCGAGTACTTCGACGCCATTAGCTTCCAGATGGTCCTTGAACTGAAGCAGCGTTTCACGATCCTTCACCTTGAAGGCGATGTGCTGCACCCAAATCGGGGTATTAGGATCCCGGCCCATTTCCGGCTTCGTGGGCAGCTCGAAGAAAGCTAGAACATTCCCATTCCCGGCATCCAAAAACAGATGCATGTAGGGGTCCGGCTCATGCGTAGATGGGACATGATCCTCGGCGATGGCCAAGATGAAGTCCATGTTCAGCATTTTTCCATACCATTCGACCGTCTCTTTTGCGTCTTTGCAGCGGTAAGCGACGTGATGGATCTTCTCGATTTTCATCGATTTCTCCTTTCCGAGGGTGCAGTTTTCAAGGTCAAGGCAACGTACGGTAGCCTCAGGCGGTTACATCAACCCCACCAGCCAGAGTGACAGTGAGGGTACAAGGATGAGCAGGGTCAGACGCAGGATGTCCGCGATCCAGAATGGCAGCACGCCGCGAAAGATCGTTCCGAGTGAGACATCTTGCAACACGCCCTTCAGCACAAAGACATTCATACCGACCGGGGGTGTGATCAGGCTGATTTCAGTGGCCACAACAACCACAATGGCGAACCAGATCAGGGCGTTTTCGGGATCGAGCAGGAGTTCATTGGCAAACTCAAGCTCAAACATCAGCGGGTAGAAGACCGGCACTGTTAGCAAGATCATCGACAGGCTTTCAAGCACACAACCAAGAACCATGTAGGTGAGCATGATGAACACGATGACCGCCCAGACCGGCAATTCATTGTCGACAACAAAGCCTGATAGGGCATCCGGCAGTCCGGCGTAGTTTATGAAGTTGGTGAACAGCTCGGCACCGATGATCACAGCAAAGATCATTGCTGTAGCCCGGATCGAATCCAGCGTAGCTGCGAAAAAGCTGCGCCAGGTCATCGTCCTGAGGGCAATGGCGATCAGGATCGAAGCGCCTGCACCCATTCCGGCCGCTTCAGTCGGTGTGAAGAACCCACCATAAATGCCAACCATGATGAAGAGAAAAAGGCCCAGCACACAGATCACGCCAATGACGTCAGCCCGGCTCATCGGTTCGGTGTTTTCCTCCTCCGGAGCCAGAGAAGGGTTCAACCGTACCGCAACCATAACCGCGCCAAGATAAAACAGCACACCAATGATACCTGGCACAATTCCCGCGATAAAAAGCTTGGCAATGTTGGTTTCGGTCAACAGTCCGTAGATGATCAGGATCACCGACGGCGGGATCAAAATGCCCAGTGTCCCACCCGCGGCGATAGAGCCTGTCGCCAGCCGGTCATCATAGCCAAAACGACGCATAGAAGGCATGGCAACTTTTGACATCGTGGCAGCAGTGGCCAAGGACGAGCCACACACTGCGGAGAAACCGCCGCAAGAAAAAACCGAAGCCATGGCAAGTCCGCCGCGCAGCCTGCCAAAAAGCCGATCGGCACCGGCGAACAGCCCGTGTGCCACGCCTGAGCCGGCCAACACGTTGCCCATGAAGATGAACAGAGGGATGACCGAAAGGGAGTAAGACAAAGAGGTGTCAAACGCCACTTGCCCTGTCATAGCCCAGGCAGGTTCCCATCCACGCATATAGGCAAACCCAAAGCCGCCTACGGCCGCCATTGCGAAGGCGATGGGCACGCGCAGAAGTATAAGTCCCAGAAGGATCGCAAAGCCGATCAGAGATTCAATCATGGGGCGCCCTCTAGGTGATCTTGATTGGTGTCGTGTTCGATGGGCGGTTGTAGCCCGCGCAGGAATGCGATGAACGCCGAAACCATGCAGGAGACCCCGGCCAGATAGCCGAATGGCGCCAGTGGAATCTCAAGCGCGTTGGTCACCGCGCCGTCATGTGCGGCCTTGGCCGCATGGGTGAAAAGCCGCCAAGAAAAGGTGGCTAACAGGGCTGCAGAGAACAGGCCTGCAAACGCAGACAAAAGACGTTGCGTCTTGCGTCCAAGCGCCAGATTCAACAGGTCGACCTCGACATGTTCACGGCGCTCTGTCGTCAGTGGTAAGGCCAAGAAAACAAGCGCTGCCAGGAGTATTTCAGTGAGTTCAAAGGCACCGGAAAGCGGTGCGTTGAACAGGTAACGCCCAACAACATCCACACAGGTGATGAGGACGAGGCTGAACAGGATCAGTGCGGCCCCGACACCCAGAGATCTGTCGAGCAGCAGCCCGATGTCCAGCCCCTCATCGGGGGGCTGGTCGGGGAAACGATGGCGAAGCCGCTCCATGGATCAGAAGTCCACGCCAGCTTGTTTGCGCATTTCTTCTAGCGCCGCCGCACCGTCGTAGCCGTCCGCCGAGATGGCTTCGGACCACGCTGTTTCTGCATCTGCTGCCTGTGATTTGATCGCATCAACGACTTCGGCTGGCGCTTCGTAGATTTCGATCCCGGCCTTTTCGGCCGCGGCGCTGCCTTTCTGGTCTGCACCGACCCAAGCTTCGCCAACCAGTGCGGCAAAGGCTTCACCGGAAATCGCCTCGATGGCTGCCTGATCCTCTTCAGAGATCTCGTTCCATTTGTCTTCGTTCATGACCATGAACCAAGTGGTGTTGTAGATGCCGCCGGGGACTTGCATCGTGTACTTGACGTCTTCGGTTAGCTTGAATGCAGCCAGAGCATCGTAGGGGAACGTCACACCGTCGATTACTCCGCGCGAGAGCTTTTCATACACCTCACCCGAAGACATGAAGAGCGTTGTGGAGCCGAGACCGGACATCAGGTCCGATATGTAGCCACCAGGAACGCGGATCTTGAGACCCGAGAAATCGTCTGTCTTTTCGATCTTACGGACATTGTTGTGCAACATGCCGGGTCCGTGCACAAAGAGCCCCAGAAGCTTGGTGCCCTCATGTTCTTTTTGCGCCTCCAGCGGGCCGGAATAGACATTCCAGAATGCTTTGGAGCCAGCAACGGCATCGTCACCAATGAACGAGAACTGACCGATCCGAGAGCGGGTGAAACGGTCATCTGTGGTAAAGGAATGCAAGCCATAGGTGATGTCAGCGATACCTTCGGCAGCCATGTCGTAATGTGCCGGGGGCGGGCCCATGGGCTTTGCAAGCACACGTACGGTCACGCGGCCATCGGTGACTTCCTTCACTTGCTTGGCCCAGGGTTTGATTGCCTCAACGACGATCGGATGGCGCGGCGGCAGCCAGCTCGAAAGCGCAAGCTTGGTCTCTGCCACGGTAGTCGTTGCGATTGACATTGCAGCGGTTGCAATGCCGGCGAGCAGCAGGGTGTTGCCCTTCAGTTTGATATTCATGGTATCCTCCCTTGGATTATGTGATGTCGGCGGCATTGAGCGCCTGGCTCAGGACGTCCCGGTCGCCGATGTGGTTGGCTAGGATCAGAATTAACCTCGCGTTGATTATATCGCTTTCGGCCTTGGTCTTGCCCTCATGCGTTGCCAGCAGGTCGGCGTAGAAATCGTCGGTTCCGTCGATATTCGGTGTCAGGGTCAGATCGCTCATTGGCTTACTTCCTTACCGGCCGCACGGCGCAAGGCAGTGCGCATCAGGGTTTCGTTGTATTCCGCTCGGCGGGCGGCGACATGCTGATCAGGGCGGATCAGGTAGACCGCCGAACTGGCTTCGCCGAGATAGCGTTTCCTGAGCTGACCAGTCGGGTCGTCGCGGGTTGAAAGAGCCAGGCGGCGTGCCGTGATGCCGTCCTCTTCCAGAATTTCAGGTGCTTCTGCATCGATTGTCAAAAGGATGAACTCATCACCCAGCTTCGACAACAGGTATTCATCGCCCAACGGGGCATCAGGGCAGGGGGCGCCAGGCTGCGTCCGTTCGGGACCGCCTGCCAGTGCGTCAGCGGAATTGAGTCCCGATCCACTGTACACGCATGGAACCGAGAGCCGACCTGAGTTGACCATCGGTCGTGCGAACTCAAACGTTCCGCTCAGGCTGAGCACGGCATCGCGAAATATCCGGCTGGTTTCTGATTTCGGCGTGATGAAATCGGTGGACCGTGTAGAGTTCATGATGTTTTCGTCCGCGCCATGAACCCGTTCGGTATCGTAGGTGTCAAGCAGGCTCTCCGGCGCTTTGCCTTGAATAACCAACCCTAGTTTCCAACCAAGATTGTCCACGTCCTGCATGCCGGAATTGGCACCACGCGCACCAAAGGGCGAGACTTGGTGCGCCGCATCACCAGCAAAAAACACCCGCCCCGAGCGGAAACTGTCCATTCGCTTGCACTGGAAGGTGTAGATAGAGGACCAGACCATTTCATAGTCCACATCCCCCAGCATCGCATCCAATCGGCGACGGATATTCTCTTCTTTAAGTTCTTCTTTGCGGTCAACATCCCAGCCGATCTGGAAGTCGATCCGCCAGACATCATCAGGTTGCTTGTGCAACAAAGCTGAGGCGCCAGAGCCGTGGGTCGGTTCAAACCAGAACCAGCGCTCAGTAGGGAAGTTCAGATCGCCTTTCAGTTTGATATCAGCAATTAGGAAGCTGTCCTGAAAGACGCGACCGCTGAAATCGAGACCAAGCATCCCACGCAGTGGTGAATTGGCGCCGTCGCAACCAATAAGCCAGTCCGCTTCAAGCGTGTAAGGTCCATCCGGTGTCATCACCGTCAGGGTGACGTGATCGTCGTGTACTTCGACGCTGTCCACACGGTTCTTGCCACGCAACTGGATCGGGGCACCCTTGTCCTGCAGCTCGCGCAGACGGTCAATCATGTATTGCTCGAAATAAGGCTGCTGCAGATTGATGAAGGCGGGGTATTTATGCCCGTCTTCCGGCAACAGGTTAAATTCGAATACCTTGTCATCGCGATGGAATACTTTACCGAGATTCCAGACAACGCCTTTTTCGAGCATCGGTTCGCCGCAGCCATAGCGGTCGGCCACTTCCAGACAGCGCTTTGCGAAACAAATCGCCCGACTGCCCATGCCGATGCCCTCATGATCATCAAGCACAACCACCGGAATACCTTGGCGGCCGAGGTCCAGGGCTGTGGCGACTCCGATCGGCCCGCCGCCCATGACCACAACCGGGTGACGCACCGGTGCGTCAATATCCTGATCGGGCGACTTCTCGTATGGATAGCTCTTGTAGGCGAGCGTGTAACGGTCATCAAACATTGGAAAATCCCCTCCCTTCAGGCTTTCAGCCTTGCAGTTGCTCCCACATTTCCAGATCCCGCTGCGCCGTCCAGATACGTGGTGTGTCGATGCCGCGGGCTTCGTCATAGGCGCGCGCAACATTGAACGGCAGGCAGTGTTCGTAGATCGCGTAGTCAGCGAATTTCGGGTCGCACGCGTCGCGTACAGCGTCCCAGGCATCTTTCAGGGTGCCGCCGCTAGCGGCGACACGAGCAGCCGGGCGATAGGTGCTTTCGACAAAATCCCGGGTGGACTCGATTGCTGCTTCAACCATGTCTTTTCCGAGCAGAGCATCACCGCGTCCGGGGGCGATAGCATCGACGTCAAATGCGGCGATATTGTCCAGAGTGCCACCCCAATCGTTGAAATGGCCGTCGCCGCAATAGCAGGCCGAGTGATACTCGACGATGTCACCGGTAAACATGACGTTCTGATCGGGGACGTGAATGACGATGTCACCGGCAGTATGGGCGCGACCAAGATGCATTAGATCGACGCGCCGGTTGCCGAGGTATACACTCATGCGATCCTTGAAGGTCGTGGTGGGCCAGGTCAGCCCGGGAATGCTTTCATGGCCTTCGAACAGACGTGGAAAACGCTGAAACTCACTGTCCCAATCTTCCTGACCGCGTTCGACAACCTGCGCTCGGGTTGTTTCGGACATGAGAACCTGATCTGCGCCATATGCTGAAGCGCCTAGAACACGAACCGCGTGATAGTGAGTTAGCGCCAGATGCGTGATCGGTTTATCGGTAACTTCTCTGACTTTCTCAATAACCTTGCCAGCCAGACGTGGCGTGGCCTGCGCCTCGACAATCATGACACTATCATCGCCGATGATCACGCCGGAATTGGGATCACCTTCAGCAGTAAAGGCCCAGAGCCCTTCACCCACTTCGGTGAAGCTAATCGTCTTTTCACCCAAATCTCCCTGAGATGCGAATGCCTTAGCCATTGTGTTCTCCCGAAGTATGTCGCTCGCGTGACTCGTTTTGTTTCATTTGCAACGAATATCGTTACATATGAAACTAAAGTCAATGCCGTTTCGTTTGGAGTCACGTGTTTGAACTATTGTTGCTGAGTGCATTCGAAGATTTTTCCGAAGTTGCCGGCGTAGAAAAATGTTGTCCATTCCAGCTATTATTGCCGCCAATCCTGCCGACCGTCGTAAAGAACTGCTGTTCCATAAAACGTCTGATGGACCCAATGTGGTGGTTCAAGGCTTAGCGATGACGGCGATCATGGTTGAGAAGCTTTTTAAAAAAGAAACGACATCGGCGACTCCACATTTTTACGCCATGTGAGTCAGAGTCTGTCTCAGTGGGTCACAAGTCTACGCCCACCAGCATCCAGCACACAGCATTTGGTGCCTTCGAACACGGCGGTGGTCAGGGCGTGGCCATAGCCTGCTCCTGTATCCAGATTGATACGGTTTCCATGATGTTCAGGTGCGGACACGTGGCTGTGGCCATGGACTACCAACCATGGATGTGGATCTTTATGGTTCAGGAATTCGTCACGAATCCATATCAGATCGTCGTGGTCTTGCTGCTCCAGTTTCACCCCGGGTCGAATACCTGCATGCACGAACAGCAATGCGCCGTCCTGATGGAACGGCTTTAGCCCGTTCAGAAAATCGATATGAGCCTGAGGGACGGCCTGTTTGGCTTTGGCGTGAACTTGATAGATTCTGTCCACGTTGGTGGCTTCAACCCCATAGGACTGCAGCGTTTCGATCCCGCCGATCCGAGGATGAAGCCAGTGATACCCGACCAGCAGGCGCGCATCATTGCGCGGATAGTCCTCCAGAAACATTGCGCACATCTGGTCATGATTGCCACGTAGAAAGACCCAGTTCTTACCGTCGGCGTTCCCTCGGACCAGCAGATCCAAAACCCCGCAACTTTGCGCACCCCTGTCCGTATAATCGCCAAGAAACACGATCTTGGCGTCTGGCCCTCCATCCCGTTCGATCCGGTCCAGTGCGTCTTCAAGCATCCCCAGTTGGCCATGGATATCGCCAATTACATAAACCGGATCTGACATGAGTGTTCCTTGTCGTCGTCTTCAGGCGGTAGTTGATTTGGGATCAGCCCACCCAGTCAATGCTAATGTCTTCGCGAAAAGCAAACCGTACCAGATGCGCTTCGATGACTTCCTGCCAGCAGGTCAGATCTCCGCGAGGGCCGGTTTCAGCCGTCAGCGAAAGGCTGGATTCACCCGCGACCAAGGTCAGCCGGTTTCCGCCCGGAAATTCCACGCTGCCGTGGTTGTCGTCAAAAGTCACCTGGGCCTTGTGGGACCAGTGCTTGCACAATTGCTGCAGGTACTTGCTGGCCGCTTCCGTATTGGCAACACCCGAAACGCTTTGGTCAGGTAGCAACGCCAAGGCTTCATCGGCGGCCCGGCGCACCGCCTGCGCGAACAAAGTTACGTCGATGTTTGTGGCCAGGAAGGTCGCCCCCAGATCCAGACATTTACGCTGCATGGCCGGATCAAGTGTCAGTATCCCGGCAAATTTGCCTGCCGCGACGACCCGAGTTATCGCGTCCAAAACGGCCTCGACCACTTCTGTATGACCAACATCACCGATATGGCCCATGTCAGCGGCCAGATCGGAGGGACCGAGAAAGACCCCATCAACGTCAGAGGCAAGAATATCGTCTAGTGCCTCTAACCCGGCGCGGTTTTCCACCTGAACAAGCAGGCAGATCTGTTCATCTGCCGTTTTCAGATAGTCCGGGATCGCCGCAAAGCGCGAGGCCCTGGCCAACGCCGAACCCACGCCCCGAACTCCGTGGGGCGGGTATCGCACCGCCCGTACCAAATCCCGTGCCTGATCTCCGCTTTCGACCATCGGCACCAGAATATTCTGAACGCCGGCATCGAGGTATTGCTTGATCATCCAGGTTTCACCTATCGGCAAGCGTGCGACCGGTTGGCTGCCGCTTCCTTCGATGACCCGCACCTGTTCCAGGATTGAGCGAAGATCGTTTGGGGCGTGTTCCCCGTCAACGAGCAGCCAGTCGAACTGGGACGTGGCCGCGATTTCAGCGGCATAGGTGTCGGCCATTCCAATCCAGCAGCCGACCTGCGGCTGACCAGCCTGCAGCGCGGCCTTGAAAGCGTTTAGTGGCGCAGGCATCCCGGCCTCCTTTAGGCAAAGTTGATATCGACCGAGCCAAATGGCCCGAAATCAGCATGGATTTCGGTGCTCGGCGGGCATTCGACGGGTCGAATAAAACTACCAGACAAGATCACCTGACCCGGTTCTATGCTCTGGTCGTACTGCGCCATACGACGGGCCAGCCAGACGACGCTTTCGACCGGGTCGTTCAGAACACCCGCGCCCAGACCGGTTTCCTCGATCTCACCATTGCGGAAGGTCAGTGCCCCGACCCAACGCAAATCAAATGCATCTATCGAATGACGTTCGGGGCCCATCACGATGCCGGCATTGGCGGCGTTGTCGCTTATTGTGTCAAAGACTGTACGTGTTTGTCCGGTCGCGAGGTCGACACGCTGAATACGCGTGTCGAGGATTTCAATCGAAGGCGCGACGTAATCCGTGGCGGCAATGATGTCGGCACGGGTGATGTTCTCTCCGCCTACCGCAGATTTCATGACAAAAGCAATCTCGGCCTCGATCCGGGGCTGGATGAACCGGCCCGCAGGAACGGTTTCGCCGTGATCGAACTTCATATCATCGAACAAAATTCCGCTGTCGGGAATATCGATATTCAGCGCATATTGCATCGCTTTAGAGGTCAGCCCGATTTTCCAGCCGATCACCTTGCGCCCTTCGGCCAATTTTTTTCTATAAATGGCGTTCTGCACCTCATAGGCGTCGCTCATCCCCATTTCGGGATGGCGCAGTGTCAGAAGGCCAATCTGTTCGTGCGAACATTCAGCCTGCAATAAGTCGGCTGCGGCACGGGCATGATCTTCGGGGGTCATACCTGTTCGTCCTCGACTGTGTTGCGCAGCGTTCCAATGCCCTCGACTGAGATTTCCACTACGTCACCCGGTTCCAGGTATTTTGGTGGATCAAACCGCGCTCCCGCACCCGTCGGGGTGCCGGTGACGATGATGTCACCGGGCAGAAGCGTCATGAAGGTCGAAATATATTCGATCTCGCGCCTTATCGGGAACATCATGCGATTCAGCGTATCGTCCTGGCGCAATTCACCATTCACATGGGTCTGAATTCGGGCATCGTCCAACTGGGCCGCTTCCGTGAATGGCACTAGCCACGGGCCGATGGCACCGGAATTGTCCCAGTTCTTTCCCTGCGTGACGTTGAACTTGGCATGGCGCACCCAGTCGCGGATTGTGCCTTCGTTACACAAGGTCAGGGCTGCGATGTGGTCATAGGCATCTTCCTGCGAAATTCGCCGACCGGATTTGCCAATCACGATAACGACCTCGCCTTCGTAATCCAGCGTGTGGTTTTCCGGAGGACGGATCAGCGGGCGGTCGTGCCCGATGAAACCGCTGGCAAAGCGCGGAAACAACGACATGTATTTCGGCTGTTCGCTGCCGTCTTTGTATTCGGCGTTGCGGTCGGGAAAGTTCACTCCGACGCAGAGGATGCGGCGGACATCCGGCATCACCATCTCGTAAGTGAATTCCTTGTGGGTTACTTCGCGGCCTACCGCGGCCTCGGTCAACTTTTCAAACGTGCCCGCGGCGATCACCTCATAAAGGCTGGCCTGATCGGGAAAGGCGTCGTTTAGTGCAATTGCACCGTCCTTGGTGATCGCGCCGAAAAAAGTTGCTCCGTTTGCGGTGAAAGTTGCAAAGCGCATCAGGCCTCCTCGGCGGCGTCAATGCCACCCATGCACAAGTATTTGAGTTCCATGAAGTCATCCAGCCCATGGCGCGACCCCTCGCGCCCCAGACCTGACATCTTAACGCCTCCAAAGGGCGCTTCAGCAGTTGAGATCAGGCCGGTGTTGATCCCGACCATGCCATATTCCAATGCTTCGGACACGCGCCAGACACGGGCCATGTCGCGTGAATAGAAGTACGAAGCGAGGCCGAATTCGGTATCATTGGCGGCTGCGATAACTTCAATTTCCCTGCCGAATTTGAACAAAGGCGCGACTGGGCCGAAGGTTTCCTCGGTCGCCACCGCCATGTCTGCGGTCACGCCAGTCAGGATGGTCGGCTCGAAAAAAGTGCCGCCAAGGGCGTGCGGCTTGCCGCCCAGTGTGACTGTTGCACCCTTGGCGGTTGCGTCTTTGATATGCTCAGACACTTTCGCGACTGCGGCTTGATCGATTAGTGGGCCAAAGACGGTGCCCTCGTCAAAGCCGTTTCCAGTCGGCAGTTTTGCGACCTTAGCGGCCAGTTTTTCGGCGAACGTGTCGTAGACCCCAGACTGGACATAGATGCGGTTGGCGCAGACGCATGTCTGACCGTTGTTTCGGAACTTGGCGATCACTGCCCCTTCGACTGCCGCGTCCAGATCTGCGTCGTCAAACACGATGAACGGCGCGTTGCCGCCCAATTCCAAACCTAGTTTCTTGATCGTAGGTGCGCATTGCGCATAAAGCATCGCGCCGATTTCGGTGGACCCGGTAAAGGTCAGTTTCTGCACGATTTTGCTCGAGGTCATCTCACCTCCGATGGCGCGCGCTGATCCAGTGATGACCGAGAATAATCCCGCAGGCAACCCGGCTCGCTCGGCCAGAACTGCCAGCGCGATAGCCGAGAATGGCGTCTGGCTGGCAGGTTTGAGCACCATGGAACAGCCTGCCGCCAATGCGGGCCCCGCCTTTCGCGTGATCATGGCATTGGGGAAATTCCACGGCGTGATCGCGGCGACAACCCCGATCGGCTGTTTGATGGTGATAATCCGCTTGTCCGGCGCGTGGCCCGGGGTGACGTCGCCATAGGCGCGGCGGGCCTCTTCAGCGAACCATTCGATGAAGCTGGCACCATAAGCGATTTCACCCTTGGCCTCAGCCAGCGGCTTGCCCTGCTCGGCGGTCAGGATAGCGCCAAGATCATCCTGGTTTTCGATCATCAGGTCATACCAGCGGCGCAGAATTTGGCTGCGGTCCTTCGCTGTGAGCTTGGCCCAGCCCTTCTGTGCACGGTGCGCTTCGGCGATTGCTTCGGCCGTTTCGGCCGCCCCAAGATTGGGGACTCGTCCGATTAGATCACCAGTTGCCGGGTTGGTCACTTCCAGAGTGGTGGATACCTCAGTGGCACCGACCCATTTGGAGCCAACCCGCGCTGCTTCGATAAGCAACGTGGGGTCGTTGAGACGTAAGTCTGTCATTTGCAGGATTCCCGTGTCTCGGCCTCAGACCGAAAAGCTGATATTTGCCTGACCCGTTCCGGAACTACCGAAATACGGGGTGTAGATGTCGATCTCGCCTTTGTAACTGCCCCATCCCAACGCACCGAACAGCAGCGCAGTGTCGTTCATCGCACACTCGCCCGTACATTTCTTGGCGTAGTCAGGCAAAAGGTCCAAGAATTCTTCGAACCGGCCCTGTTCCCACAATTCGAGAACGCGCATATCCATCTGGCGGTTGAACTCGCCATTCACTGCGTTCAGACCCTCGACCGAGCGCTCATTCGGCGTGAAGTCATGACTTAGAGACCCGGAGGCCAGAATAGAAACATTGCGGTTCGAACGCCGGATGCCTTCGGCGATGGCTTCACCCCAAACGCGGTTCTCGGCGATTGACGAGAACTGGTTGACCGCAACTGGCAGCACCCGGGCATTCACATCGTCATTGATAAAATGCATCGGCAAAAGGGTACCGTACTCCATTCCCATGTCGGGATGCGAATGACCCAGTGCCCGTTCCCCACGCTCTCTCAGAACGTCAAGGATGGTTTCACCAAGGTCGTGATCACCGCGATAGTCGAACTCCATATCCGCCAGCATGTGCGGCAGTTCATGGCTAATAAAACGCCCCTTGTGGCGCTCTTTTGTGTTCAGGTGAAAGCCCTGATTGGTGATCCAATGTGTATCGAACACGATGAAGGTGTCGACCTCGCGGTCAATCGCGTCCTGACGCAGACGTGCGTAGCCATCTATCGCAGGTTGCCGGATACCTTTGTATTTCGGCATCGTGTGGGACATCCAGATGCTGGGCACATGTGTGATCTTAGCAGCCTGTACAATCTTTCCCATGACAGTTCCTCCTCACTTAAGGTGGCGTCTGACCGCTTTGGAAGGGAGAGCGGACGACCAGACGTCGTTTGGTCCGACTCTCAAAGAGTTCATGGACCATAGATGTGCGCGCGTATCTTATCTTTTTTCGAGCGGCACCTTGTCCAGACGTCGCTCGAGAGGCGTTACTTTCCCAACTGCATAATCTTGTGCTGACCAGTGGCAAAGCCCACGTGTTTCTGCTCCATATAGAAGTCAAAGCTCCAATCACCGCCGTCGCGACCGATACCTGACGCCTTTACCCCGCCAAAAGGCGTGGGCAGGTGACGAACATTTTCCGAGTTCACCCAGATCATCCCTGCTTCTAACTTATCGGTAAAGCGCAGGGCACGTGTAAGATTGTTGGTCCAGACATAGCCGGTTAACCCATAGGGCGTGTCATTTGCGATCTGCAGCGCTTCTTCTTCGGTCGAGAATGGAATGGAAGTTAGCACGGGGCCAAATATTTCCTCTCGCGCGATGCGCATGTCGTTGTTGGCATTGGTAAACAATGTTGGGCGTACGAAAAATCCGCCATCACCAACCTTGACCCCACCGGCCGCGACGGTCGCACCATCCTCTTTTGCGATGTCAAAGTATGAGGTCACTTTGTTGTAATGCTCCTCAGTGACCAGCGGGCCGATCTCGGTCTCAGGGTCCAGGGGGTGCCCGACCTTGATGTTGTTCACACGCTCGACCAGTTTGGCCTCGAATTCTTCCTTGATAGAGTCCTGCACCAGCAGCCTCGAGGACGAGGTGCAGCGCTCACCGTTGATCGAGTAGATCATGAAAATCACCGCATCCAGAGCCCGGTCCAGATCGGCGTCATCAAACACGATAACGGGGTTCTTACCGCCCAGTTCCAGGTGCATCCGCTTGAGCGTATCGGCGCCCTGCTTTGTGATGAGGCTGCCTGTCCGGCTTTCTCCGACAAATGCGATGGCTTTGATCAAGGGGTGCTCTGTGAGCGCCTTACCGGCATCAGGGCCAAAACCGTTCACGGTATTCAGCACGCCCTTGGGCAACCCTGCCTCTTCGGCAATTTCCACCAATAGGCGGGCGGACAAAGGTGAGTCTTCGGCTGGTTTGTGGACCACGGTGCAGCCCGCGGCCAGAGCTGGCGCGATTTTCCAAGTCGACAGCATGAAGGGCGTGTTCCACGGAGTGATCACACCAACCGGGCCGATAGGTACACGAGTGGTGATATTCATCAACGTCGGCGATTTCAGGTGTTGCCCGTCGCGAGCCTGCACGACTTGATCCGCAAAGTAGCGAAAATTCTCGGCACCGCGCAGCGCCGCCTTGGACATGAACCGTAATGTTTGGCCCGTATCCCAACATTCACACAGCGCAATTTCTTCTGCCCGGGATTCGATGGCGTCGGCTACATTCAGCAGGATCCGGCGGCGTTTGGTGGCGGGCATGTCGCGCCATTCAGTAAAGGCGGCATGGGCCGCTTTGACCGCTGCGTCGATATCGCCGGACGTACCGTGCGCAACGTCGCAGATTACTGATTTATCCACCGGAGAGGTGGATTGGAAAACACCCGCTGCGCCATCCCGGTCTTCGCCTGCGATACGGTTCTTGATGCCCGTTTCTTTGAACCGGGCTAGAAAGCCTGCCAGTTTCTCGATATTCGTATCCAGTACGCTCATGCGTCAGGTCTCCTGCTTTGTCGCAGCCAAATGATTCCGGATTGTGCCGGTCTTGGGCGAAAGGTCTGGGTCGATGTCACGCATCTCTAGTGAAAGCGCGATAGAGTGTTTCGAGAAGGCCGGTTCCAGATACGCTTCAACCGCGTCAAAGATACGCTGTGCGGCGTCCTTCTTAACGTCGTCAGGACGGCCAGCGCGAAGGCGGATTGAGATGTCCACAAAGCCATGCTTGGGATTTCCATCCGCAATGGCAAAATAGTCGACACGCGTGGCGCGGACGCGAATTCCCGGCATTGGAAAAGCCTCAATCCCCGCAGCGGTGTCTCGTATGCATTCGCACAAGCCACCGATGTCGACCCGATCGTCCAGATTGCCGGAGTATTCGACGTGGAAGTGTGGCATGACCTCTCCTTTACTACTTAACATGTTTAGTAAATTGCATCGCGACCGTCAAGAACTTGCTTTGTTAATCTTTGCAATTCCTGAAATGGCGTTCTAGAAGGCTGGAATGAAACGACAAAGCCATACCACGAGAACCTCTCGCGCTCTTCCGATCGCCCTGCTGCGCGCACGCGAAACCGTCATGGCCCCAATTCGGGATATGCTGCAGGGGATACAGCTGACCGAGCAAAAGTGGCGTATCCTTCGTGTTCTGGACGAAATGGGCGAAGTGGAACAAAGCACTATTGCAAATGAGGCCTGCCTTTTGCTTCCCAGCCTGACGCGAATTCTACGCACGATGGAGACTGATGGGCAGATATCCCGCCGTCAGGGCAGCACAGACAAGCGCCGCACCATGGTGAAGATCACCGATGAGGGGCGTCAAATTCTTGAAGAGAACCTTGCGACCTCGCTGGCGATTCACAATACAATCGAGGCGCAAATGGGGCAGGAAAAAATCGACAACCTACTGGATCTACTTGAGGAATTGCAGGCCGTAAAGGTGTGACCCCGACCTTGAAGACCGGGGCCAGCGTGATCACTACAGTCTCGCTAGTCCTGTATCCAGAGCGGACAGGATCTTGGCTACGTCATCAGACGTGATGACCAGCGGCGGAGACAGTATGATGTTGTTTCCAGATACACGGACCATCACGCCATCTTCATAAGTCGCTTTTTGAACCTGCAGCGGAAGATGTTTGGCAATTGGCGCCTTGGTTGCGCGATCCGAAACCAGCTCGAGCGCGCACATCAGACCTTCACCCCCTCGCACGTCACCGACTACGTCGTATTTGTCGGCCAGTTTTTTCAACCCGGAAAATAACTCATCCCCCCGTGCAGCTGCGTTTTCCCATACCCGCAGGCGGTTGATCTCGGCCAGCGTGGCCAAGGCTGCGGCCGCGCCAACCGGGTGCCCGGAATAGGTGTAGCCCTGATCGACAGAAGCTCTGCCGGTAGTGTCGCTTTCGAACACCTCCGCAACCGCGCCAGAGATCATTGCTGCGCCGAATGGGAAATAGCCGTTTGTGATGGCTTTGGCCGTTGTCATGATATCGGGCTGCACCCCCCAATGTCGCGCGCCACTTTCGCTGCCTGTACGCCCAAAGGCAGTAATGATCTCGTCCGAAATCAGCAGAATTCCGTGTTTCGAGCAGACCTCACGCACCATGGGCATAAAGCTCTGGTGCGGCGGAATCACTCCACCTGCGCCCAAGATTGGCTCCATGATGAATGCGGCCACGGTGTTTGCACCCTGGAATTCAATTTCGGCCTCCAGCGCTTTTACGCAAAGCTGCGCAAGACGCTCGGGGTCCGTCTCATCGAACGGGTTGCGATAGGTCCAAGGTGCTGGCACGTGGAAACAGCCCGGCATCATCGGCTCATAAGCCGCGCGGAACTTCTGATTGCCATTGACTGAGGCAGCCGCGAAGTGGGTGCCGTGATAGCCCTGTTTCAGGCTGATGAACTTGGTACGGCCAGCCTCGCCTCGAACTTTGTGAAACTGACGTGCAAGTTTCAGCGCGATCTCAACCGAATCCGATCCACCCGAAGTAAAGAATGCACGGGTCAATCCGTCAGGCGCAAAGAACTGCGCCAATTCATAAGACAATTCGATCGCCTTGTCGTTGCTGGTGCCGCGAAAGGTTGAATAATAGGGCAACGCGTTCAGTTGATCGGTGATGGCCTGCTTCACCGGATCACAGGAATAGCCCAGATTGACGTTCCATAAGCCACCCACAGCATCCAGCGCCTTGTGACCATCTACATCAATGATGCTGACCCCTTCACCTCCGGTCAGAATGGTCGGCGGGTTTTTCTGGCTGTCGGCCGGGTGGGCCATTGGTTGCCAGAAATGTCGGGCGTTGTTTTCCTTCAGAAAGTTGGAGTCTTTCATGTAACGTGTCTCCGGAGATTAAGTCCGCCCGTCAATCATGGGTGGAATTCAGTTGGAAAAGTTTCGGGCATCTGGCCGCCAAAGTTTGCGGTCAGTTCTTTCGAAAGGGTGTGGAGTGAGGTCAAAATCAGCGGCTGTCGCGCGCTGGTTGCACGAATTTCGGGAACGGCAATCGCAATGGTTCCAATCGCGATCTGATCAATACCGAAGATAGGCGCCGCATATCCGAAGACACCATCTTCAAAGCTGCCATTACTATTGGCCCAGCCCGCATGCCCGATTTGTGCAACCCGGTCACGGATAATTTCCGGGTCCGTCATTGTTGCCTCGGTAAATCGGGTGAGCGTGTCGGATTCCAAGCGTTCCAGAAGGAAAGCGGGACCGAAGCTCAGCATACATAATCCGGAAGCAGTCGCGTTGACCGGAATAATTTCGCTAGGGTCGAGACTTACGCGAACGCTGTGCTGCGTGGTTTCAACCACCAATGCGGTTTGTAGGGTGTCTTTCTCAAGCAGGGTAAGGTGCAGGCTTTCGCCAACCTCATGCATCGCGGCCTGCATTTTCTGGCGTGCACCATCAAGGCCCGGCTTGGCAATTTCGCGCAGGGCGGCCAACCGTAGAGCAGCTGGTCCGATGGCATATGATTTCGTCTGCGGATTCTGCTCGATCAGGCCGAACTCTTCCAGTGCCCGTAAGTGGCGGAGGGCGGTCGCCTTGTTCAAACCAGCCAGGCGCGCAATGTGACTCAGCCCGATTTCCGGCCGAGAGCTTGAAAAGTACTCTAGCAATTTCAAGGCATTAAGTGCGGTGCCCATGTGTTTTGCCTCCTCCCGGTCAGGTTATACTTGACAGAATTAACTTAACAACGCAACATTATTATTGTTAACGCGGTTCATTTATTGAACCACTAACGGGAGGTGTCAATGAAGAAATTTCTAGCAACCGCCGCATTTGTAGCGTCAGCAACCGCTGCACTGGCAGAGTATCCAGAGAAACCGGTAACCTTCGTGGTTCCATGGCCTCCGGGCGATCTTGAGGACGTGCTGACGCGAATGATCGCGGACGAATTTCAAGCCATGTACGACGTCCCGGCCGCGGTCGTGAACAAGCCCGGCGGCGGCGGCGGTCCGTTCCCAGGTGCAGTCGAAGTCGCCACCGCCCCGGCGGACGGATACACTATTGGTTCTTTCGTCATTGGCGTTCCCGTCATAGGACCGGAAATCGGTATCCCTGAACTGAACCCGAACCCGTTCGATCCGATCGGTATTTTTCTGACTTACCCATTCGTAATCGCATCCAGCAAGGATGCGCCGTTCTCGAACTGGGAAGAACTGGCGGAACACGGCAAGGATAACGATTTGGCGCTTGGTCATTTCGGCTCGGTCTTGCCGCCCACGCAGGTCACCTTTGCTGCTGCTGTAAGCAGCGGATTTGATTTTGCAAGTGAAGCAGCCTTTGACGCGTTGGATTGCAACACGCTGGCATCGGGTGACGTGGACGTCATCAACACCACGTTGCAACTTGTACTACCTTGCCTGGACGACGTGAACATTCTGGCGAGCATTGGTGGCGAGCGGATTTCGCTGATCCCCGATACGCCGACGATCGTCGAGCTCAACCCGGATCTGCCGCTGGCATTGTGGAACGGCCTGTTCGTTCACAAGGATACTCCACCCGAGGCACGCGAAAAAATCACCGCAGCGGCACAAAAGGCGGTGCAGTCGGACAAAGCCAAGCAGCTTGCTGAGGAAACTGGTGCTTTGATCTACTGGCAGGACCCAGACGCATCCAACGCTCAGATTGAGCAAGACAAATCCTCTTTCGCTAAAATTGAAGAAATTCTGGGCGAGTAAGATCCAGATCGGGCGTGGGGCACTGCCTCACGCCTCTTTCAGGTTGGGAGGAAACGATGATTGCAAAGACTTTACAGGACATGTTCAAAAGATATCGCCGACCCGGCGATGTCGTGTTCGCCGCACTGTTTCTGGCATTCGCAGTGTTTCTGTTATCCCAACTGGGTGATCAGACCAAGGTCGTCAAACGAACCAAATGGTTCGCACAGCCGGGTCTTTGGCCCACAATTGCAATCTGGTGCATGGTGGTGTTCGGGTTTCTGCATTGGCTTAGCTCGGCCTTGTCAGACCGGATCAGCGGCCGCTGGACCGAGGTCGGGTTCTGGGTTCGGTCGTTCGAATATGTTGCCTATTTCCTGATCTATGTGCTGGTGGTTCCGCAGCTGGGGTATCTGCTCTCAACCATGTTGTTCGCAGTCTTCCTGACCCTTCGTGTAGGGTTTCGTGGTGCAAATGCTATCGGAATAGCTGCGTTGTTCGGCTTTGTGGTCACCATCGTTTTCCGTGGCTTTCTTCAGGTCAAAATCCCCGCCGGAGCGGTCTATGAATACCTTCCGGATTCCGTGCGGGCATTTGCGCTGACCTATCTGTAAGGGGCCACTATGGAAACGCTTCTTTCCGGCATTTCGATCCTGCTACAATGGCAGGTAATCGTGGCCCTGCTGATCGGTTCGATCGGCGGCGTCATCATCGGTGCATTGCCCGGCGTGGGTGCGGCGGTGGCCATCGCAATCCTGTTGCCTGCCACCTTTGCGTTCGAGCCCATCGTAGGACTAACCCTGTTATTGGGTATCTACGGCTCGTCCATGTATGGCGGAGCCATTCCCGCGATCCTAATCAACACCCCCGGCACAGCGGTGAACGCGCTGACCACTTATGACGGATATCCCATGACCAAACGTGGGCAGGGCCACCGTGCGCTATCTCTGGCGTATTCGGCCTCGTTCTTCGGGGGCGTGTTTGCGATCATCTGTCTGATGGTGTTGTCACCGGTTCTGGCCCTTGTCGCCCCACATTTCGGCAGTCGCGAGATTTTCCTGGCCGCGCTATTGGGCATCATTCTGGTTGTGCTGGCCCACCGGGGCCAGATTTTTGCCGCTGGTATGCTGGCGGCCTTCGGCATTTTCCTGAATTCGGTGGGGCTGGAGCCCGTGAAGTACACCCGCCGGTTCACCTTCGATCAAAGTTGGCTGGCTTCCGGCATTGATCTCATTGTGGTCGTGCTGGGTCTGTTTGCGATTAGCCAGGCATTTCTGCTGCTATTGGAAAAGAACCACGCGCCAGGCGACACCCATGTAAGTGGCAATATCTTTGCCGGTCTCAAAGAACTTCTGGGCGTGAAACGCGTTGCCACCGTGTCCTCAAGTATCGGTGTTTTTATGGGCATGGTGCCGGGCACAGGCGAGTTTACATCGCAATTTTTATCCTACACCTATGCTCAAAAAACGTCAAAGAACCCAGAAAAGTTTGGTGATGGCTCACCCGAGGGACTTGTAGCGTCCGAGGCGGCGAACAATGCCGTTCCAGGCGCTGCGATGATTCCTCTGCTGGCTCTGGGTATTCCTGGCGAGGCGCTGACGGCGATGATGCTGTCGGTGTTTTATGTCCACAACGTGATCCCCGGACCGCAGCTGTTCGAAAACCAGATGGATTTCGTATTGGCCCTGTATATGGCGCTGATCCTGCTTAACGTGATCGTTCTTGTGTTCTTGTTGTTTTCGACGAACCTGCTGCTGAAGATTATCCAGATCCCGACCCGGTTCCTTGGTGTCATGATCCTGATTTTGGCGTTCGTGGGGGTCTATAGTCTGCGTAATTCGATCACCGATTGCGCCATTGCTGCCGGGTTCGGGGTCTTTGGGCTGATCCTAAAACGGCTGGACCTGCCGATTGTTCCAATCATTTTAGGCATGGTTCTTGGCGGGATTATGGAAACCAAGTTGCGCAGCGCAATGGCACGGGTCAAAACGCTGCTCGACTTCATCGATCGGCCCATCGCAGCCATTTTGTTTGGCCTGATCGTTCTGATCCTGATCCTGCACTGCCGAACGCTGTATTTCGAATTCAAAAACAAACTGCGGCCGGAACCTACGATGCAACCCGTGGATTCCGATAATCCGAACCAGCAAGGATAAGCGACCTATGGATCAACTTGCCATCGATGCGCTACGTGGTCAGCCCGTACCGGCACGGAGCCTTCTGATTGATGGGCGTCACGAGGCCGCAGCGGCAGGAGGGCAACTGGATGTCATTTCTCCAATTGACGGTCAGGTTCTAACTCAAATTGCCGAGGGCACCCCCGCGGATATGGAGCGGGCTATTGCGGCGGCCCGCACGGCGTTTGAAGACGGACGCTGGTCGCGGGCTGCACCTTCTGTACGCAAGAAGGTGTTGTTGAAACTGGCCGATCTGATTGAAGAACACGCTTTGGAACTGGCCGTTCTGGGCGTGCGGGACAACGGCACAGAGATCAACATGGCCATGAAGGCCGAGCCGATGTCGGCTGCGGGAACGTTCCGCTATTATGGCGAGGCCATAGACAAGATCTATGGTCAGATTGCGCCCACAGCTGAAAATGTGCTGGGTCTCGTGCATCACGCGCCTGTCGGCGTTGTCGGGGCGATTGTGCCTTGGAACATGCCGATGATGATCGGTGCGTGGAAGATCGCGCCGGCGCTGGCGGCGGGTAACTCGGTGGTGTTGAAACCTGCGGAATCGGCCTCGCTATCACTTTTGCGATTGGCCGAGTTGGCGCTTGAGGCAGGTGTGCCGGACGGTGTCCTAAACGTCGTCACAGGCAAAGGCAGCGTTGTTGGTGAAACACTGGCTCTGTCGATGGATGTAGACATCATGGTTTTTACCGGCTCGGGTGCGACAGGGCGGCGGCTACTGGAATATTCCGCGCGCTCGAACTTGAAACGTTGCTACTTGGAGCTTGGCGGAAAGTCCCCCAACATCGTGTTCAACGACGCCCCGGATCTCGCGCAGGCGGCCAAGGTCTCCGCCGCAGGTATTTTCCGAAATTCAGGTCAGATTTGCGTCGCGGGATCGCGCTTGCTGGTTCAGGAGGATATTCACGAAGATTTCGTCGCCGAGATTGTCAAACACGCGCAAGCTTTCCGCGTCGGCGACCCGCTGGATTTGAACACACAGATCGGGGCAGTGCACTCATTGCCGGAATTGGAAAGCAATCTGGATTTTGTCGCCCAAGCCGAAGCGGAAGGTGCTGAGCGCCGTGCCGGCGGTGACCGAATTCTGACGGAAACGGGCGGTTATTATATGGCACCCACAGTAATGAACGGGGTCAAACCCACCGACAATCTTTTCCGCAATGAGGTCTTTGGTCCGGTTCTGGCCGTGACATCGTTCAGAGACGAAGATGAGGCACTGCGCCTGGCCAATGACAGCGTTTATGGATTGGCCTCGGGCGTGTGGACTGCAAACCTGAGCCGGGCCCATCGCATGGTGGCGGGCATCCGCTCTGGCGTCGTTCACGTCAATACTTACGGCGGTGCGGACGCCACTGTGCCTTTGGGTGGTGTAAAACAGTCTGGCAACGGCCACGACAAGTCATTGCACGCAATGGAAAAGTACTTCGATCTAAAAACAGCCTGGATTCAGCTGTAAGACGATAGCCTGCGAGGAGAAGATTACCATGGGCGAAAAGACTATCTTGCTGATCGGCACCTATGACACCAAAGACCCCGAGATGCGCTACATCGAAGAGTGCATCACGGCGCAGGGTGGCAACGTGCTGACCATGGATGTCTCGGTTCTTGGGGATCCAACCACGCCCACGGACATTTCCAAACATGATGTGGCCGCGGCCGGTGGTATGACCATAGATGAGGTGATCGCGCTCGGTGACGAAAACAAGGCTTTTCGCGTGATGTCGCGGGGCGCAGCAACGCTTGTTGCGCAGGTCTACGCCGAGGGAAAATTTGATGGGATGCTCGCAACTGGTGGCACGATGGGCACCGATCTGGCGCTGGATTGTGCGCAGGCTTTGCCAATGGGTGTGCCGAAATACATTGTCTCTACCGTCAGTTTTTCACCGCTGATTCCGCCACACCGTTTGGCGCCGGATATTCAGATGATCCTGTGGGCGGGCGGGCTTTATGGTATGAACTCGGTTTGCCGCTCATCGCTAAGCCAGGCCGCAGGCGCTGTTTTAGGTGCAGCCCGCGTGGTTCAACGCCCTCAACGCGATCGCCCGATGATCGGAATGACCTCGTTGGGCTCATCCTGCCTGCGATATATGAAAACCCTGAAACCTGCGTTAGAAGAACGGGGATACGAAGTGGCCGTGTTCCATTCAACGGGCATGGGAGGTATGGCCTTCGAGAAGCTCGCGGGTGAGGGTGCGTTCTGCTGTGTAATGGATTTCTGCATGCAGGAATTTGCCAATATGCTCGCAGGTTCGCTGGTGTCCTCGGGGCAGGATCGGCTGACAAATGCCGGGCGCGCGGGCGTGCCGCAAATGGTGGCCCCAGGCGCGCTGGATCTTTTGGATTTTGCCGGTTGGCAGGACATTCCCGACCAATATGCCGACCGTCCGTTCCACGAACATAATCGCCTGATCAAAAGTGCGGTGTTCAATGCAAAAGAGCGACGGGCCGCTATTCGAGAAATGGCCGATCGTCTGAAACAAGCCACCGGCCCAACCCATTTTTTCCTGCCTACCGGCGGTGTTGAGGAATGGGATCGCGAAGGTCAAGAAGCGCATGACCCGGAAGCGCTTGCCGAAATGGTTGACGAGGCCCGCAACGTGATGCCTACGGTTGCATCAACTACGGAAATTGACGCCCATATCAATGACGACGCCTTCTGCGATGCTGTACTCAAACAGTTCGATAAATGGATGAATGAAGGGGTGGTTAAGGCGACATGACCAGAAAAGCCAAGAACATCCTGTTTATCATGTTCGATCAGCTTCGGTACGACTACCTGAGCTGCACCGGACATCCGAGTTTGAACACCCCCCATTTGGATGCGCTTGCTGCCAAGGGAGTGCGATTTTCCCATTGCTATGTTCAATCGCCCATCTGCGGGGCCTCAAGGATGAGCTTTTACACAGGGCGTTACGTACACAGCCACGGCGCTGCCTGGAATAACTTCCCGCTCAAGGTCGGAGAGGTCACTCTGGGCGATCATCTACGCGAACGTGGGATGGATAGTTGGTTGATCGGAAAGACGCATATGAGCGTGGATCAGGCAGGGATGGATCGTCTGGGCATTTCGCGCGATGGCGTTATCGGAGCACGTGTCGCGGAATGTGGTTTTGATGTCTTCCTCCGTGATGACGGCTTATGGGGTGAGGGGCCGCAAGGCTATTATGACAAAAGACGTTCGCCTTATAATGAGTATCTGAAAGGGCAGGGGTATGAGGCTGAAAACCCCTGGCAGCACAATGCCAATGCCGGGGTTGATGAAGATGGTGGTGTCGCTTCGGGTTGGTTTATGCGGCACGCTGATAAGCCTGCAAACATTAAGGAAGAAGATAGCGAAACGCCGTGGCTAACGGGACAGGCGATTGAATTTATTCAAACGCAGGATGCAAATTCCGCTGGGCCATGGATGTGCCACCTGTCCTATATCAAGCCGCACTGGCCTTACATTGTTCCAGCGCCGTATCATGACATGTACACGGCAGTGGATGTTTTGCCGGTGGTTCGCTCGGATGGCGAGTTACATAATCCTCACCCTGTCTATGAACAATTCATGCAGAACGAAATCGGTCAAACCTTTAGCAAGCCGGGTGTGCGTGAAAAGGTGATACCCGCCTATATGGGGCTGATCAAACAGGCTGATGATCAGATGGGTCGCCTGTTCAATTGGCTAGAAGAGAATGGCCACATGGAAGACACGATGATCGTCGTGACCTCCGACCATGGGGACTACCTTGGTGATCATTGGATGGGTGAAAAGGATCTCTTCCATGATCCGTCGGTGCGCGTTCCACTGATCTTCTATGACCCGTCACCAGAAGCAGACGCAACACGCGGCACTGTTTGTAGCGCGCTGGTCGAAAGTATTGATCTTGCGGCAACATTTGTTGATCTGGCAGGTAGAGATGTCCCGGATCACGTTATCGAAGGCCGCTCGCTACTGCCGTTACTGCATGGCCAAAACCCCAAGGCATGGCGCGAGTATGTGGTTAGCGAATATGATTATTCTGCCACGCCCGAAGCCGCGGCTCTGGGCCTTGACCCCAAACAAGCACGCCTGTTCATGCTGGCGGACAAGGATTGGAAGTTCATCTTTGCCGATGGTGGGTTTCGCCCGTTATTATTTGACCTGAAAAACGACCCTAAAGAGTTGAATGATCTCGGTGCCGACTTGGGCCAAGCCGAGGTGATCAACATGTTCATGAAGCGCTTGTCAGAATGGGCGCGCCGTCCATCGCAACGTACAACAGTTTCAAATGAAACGTTGCTGAAGAAGCGAGACGGGAGTGCGGCTGATGTCGGTATTTTTATCGGTGTTTATGATGAGCGTGAACTGCCCTACGAGGTAATAGAGAAAACGATCAGGCGTCGGTAAGACATGCAGGGGTTTTGTCATGTTGTGGGTCTTTTGCGGATCTGTCGCAAAGTTGTTTAAGCAGTTGCGATGACCCCATTCAACTATCTTCAGGGCAACAACACAAACAACAACGAAAAATGAGAGAAAACGGCCTGGATCCGAGAACATAGTTAATCAGCACCAGGCTTTTCAAATTCGGCAAAAAAATGGGTGGTATGGCCCGTAGTTCTCTCAAAAAAACGACCCATAGGTCATACCGACGTTTATTGGATGGCATGGTCGGGTTATTGAGCAGAAGGTATGTTTTGGTTGTTGGTGCACATGCAACATTTCTCCAGCGCAAAGCGGGCGTCGAGTTTCATCAAGCGCAGGCTGGATGCCACTTGGTTGCTAGGGGTCTCACCACTGCCAGTCGTCGGTTTTCGAAAAAAAGGCTTTGTCTCTAAGTCAAATCTGAGCGTCGCTAAGGCTCATAACATGAAATTGCCGGGAAAAAGTCCGCCTAAAAACCTTCGAATAAGTTCAGCAGAGCGTTGTCGCGAAAAAATCTGCACATCGGTAAGGTAATTTACCCACATACCTTCCAGCAAGGCCAGCGTTCCGCTGGTGGCATCATTCACCAAGTTCGGATCATGCCCGTTTTTCCGGGCTATCTCCGTGAACGCATGCCGCAAAGTCTCGACAAGTTTGGGATCCTGAGTGCTGCTGTAACGGGCAATGCCTGGGTGTGAGCTCGCGATGCCGCGGAATGCATGCCAGATTTTTGTACTTCGTGGATTCAATAAAGCTTCAGACAGATCAGCCTCAATCACGGCCATCACTCGGTCTTCGGGCGATGCATCCGAGCCCAGATCGGTCAATCTGTCCATCTCGGCATAATATTCGGTACTGAAATGCTGGGCCGCTGCGGTCAGCAAATTGTCCTTACCCCCGAAATGCAAATGGATCATTCCGCGCGACAGACCTGAGCGCTCGCAGATGCGACTGACCGAGGTGTCGGTAACTCCAATATCAGCAATAGTATCCAGTGTAGCCTTGATCAGAAGCTGCCTGTTGGCTTCCGGATCGCGCTTCGAACTACGCTTTCTTCCTTTGGGTTCTGTCACTCTATTCAATGATTCCATAAGCTTAGGGTCTTCTCATATGGGCCGCTCACAGGGAGATTGACACGAAAGGCCTTTCTGGCGCAACATTAAATGGACGATCGTCCATTAGCGACTCGTAAGTACCGAGATGGGAGATAGGGTGATTTTTCGTAGCGAAGCGTCCCGGGGTTATACCCTCAGCGCACCAGCCACGGTATACGTGGGGTTTCTGGTGGCGGCGCCTTTGGTGATCCTGATTGCCTATTCGTTCTGGACCCAAACCTACGTAACGCTCGACAAGACACCGACGTTGAAAAACTATAGCGACGCGTTTGCTGATCCGCTGGTTCGACACTTAATGCTAAGGTCGATCTGGATTGCCGGAGCAGTTACGGTAGTCACTGTCGCATTGGCCTATCCCATTGCGTACTTCATCGCGATGAAGGCCCGGAAAAAGACCATCTGGCTTCTGCTCATCACCATTCCGTTCTGGTCCAGCTATCTGCTGCGCGTATTTGCCTGGAAACTCATCCTTGGGTTCAACGGGGTGATGAATTCTGCACTGCTGATGCTTGGTCTGATTGACGAACCGCTCGACTTCTTGCTTTATAATGAATTCGCAGTCGTGCTGACGCTTGCTCATGCGTGGGCCCCTTTTGCGATCCTGCCGATCTATGTCTCGTTGCAGAAGATCGATCCAAGTCTGTTGGAGGCCGCCACAGACCTCGGCAACAGTCCTTTGCAACGCTTCATGCGGGTGACGCTGCCGCTGACGATCCCGGGGATCATTGCTGCTTGCCTGATCATCTTCATTCCGACTGTCGGCGACTACGTAACGCCCGCACTGGTCGGCGGATCGGACGGGAAGATGATTGCCAATCTTATTCAGGTGCAGTTTGGTGCCGCAAACAATTGGCCGCTCGGAGCTACGTTGTCACTGATCGCAATGCTGTCGGTTGGCTTCGTCGCCATTGTCTTTGTCATTACCGCCACCCGGCTTGGGAGGCGGATCAGATGAAACGTCCTTCGACCCTGACAGCTTACGCTTTCCTGTATTTGGTTTTTCTGTACCTGCCGGTCCTTTTCCTGCCCTTGTTCTCGTTCAACAGCGGTACAATCGTTGCCTTTCCGATCAAGGGCTGGACGCTGGACTGGTATCGGAAGCTGGGCGAGCAGGATACGTTGATCCAGGCCCTTTGGAATTCGCTGGGTGTCGGCACGGTCGTCGCACTTCTATCCACCGCTATGGGGCTTTTTGCTGCTCGTGCCTTTGTTCGCTATCGTTTTCGGGGTCAGCGTGCAGCTGAAGGACTGGTGATGCTGCCTTTGGTTATTCCGGGCATTATCGTGGCTTCGTCAATGCTGGTTCTGTTTCTGTTTCTCGGTCTCAAACCATCTCTGCTGACTGTTGTTCTGGGCCATACGTTCCTCGCCTTGCCGTTTTCCGTTTCGATCCTGAAGTCTGCCTTTGATGACTTTGACGCGTCGCTGGAAGAGGCATCTTACGATCTGGGCGTCGGCGTGTTCGAAACCTTCCGCCGCGTGACACTGCCGGTCGTTTCCCCCGGTATCATTGCCAGCATGCTGGTCACTTTTACGGTCAGCTTCGATGAGTTCGTCCTGGCCTTTTTCCTGTCAGGCAACCAGCCAACCCTACCGGTCTATATCTGGAGCCAGATCCGTTTTCCCGCCAAGCTTCCAAACGTTTTGGCCTTGGGTTCTATCCTGCTGCTTACCTCGGTTCTGCTTTTGGTGCTGGCCGAGTACTTCCGGCGCCGCTCATCCGCATCAGAGGTCCGATGACAGACAGAAACATCATAGAACTCAGGGGCGTCGAGAAACGCTATGGCACATTCCTGGCGGCCAGCGGGATCAATCTCGACCTCAAAGAGGGTGAGTTTTTCTCGCTTCTCGGCCCATCGGGATGCGGCAAGACCACGGTGTTGCGGATGATCGCGGGTTTCCAGGAACCGACCGAGGGTACCGTGCTGATCGATGGTCAGGATATGGAAGGTGTCCCGGCCAACAACCGCCCAACAAACATGGTCTTTCAAAGTTACGCCATTTTCCCGCACCTGAACGTTGGGAACAACGTGGCCTATGGATTACGGGGCAAGGCGCCCAAGGGTGAGATCGACCAGCGCGTAGCCGAGGCCCTGGAAATGGTCGAGCTGGGCGGTCTTCAGGATCGCGGCGCAAGTGAATTGTCGGGTGGGCAGCGGCAAAGGGTGGCGCTTGCCCGCGCGCTGATCATGCGACCCAAAGTATTGTTGCTGGACGAGCCCTTGTCAGCACTTGACAAGAAGCTGCGCGAACAGATGCAGTTTGAAATGCGCAACCTGCAGCAATCGCTTGGCATCACCTTTGTGATGGTCACCCATGACCAATATGAGGCGATGACCATGTCCGATCGTATTGGCGTGATGTTCAATGGACGGCTCAAGCAGGTGGACACACCAACCACGCTTTATGCCCGTCCTTGTGATCAGCAAGTGGCCAGTTTCATCGGTGAGATGAACATACTGCCTGCCCAGATGTTGGGAGAAACCGGCGATATATTGTCGATTGATGCGGCTGCTTTCGGGCGGATTGAGATTGAGAGAAACCCCAACGTTGCGACCAGCTCTAAAGACATGAACATCGGTATTCGCCCGGAACAATTGGAAATCGCTGCTGAAAAACCAGAAGACTATCCGTCAACGGTTCAAGGCACTGTCAGCAACGTCGCCTTCTATGGCGAGAACATTCACTACCACATTCAGGTGGCGGGAGCTGAAAAACCAATCTCGGTCTCAGTTCCAAATTATTTTCACACGGTCGATTTCAAACGCGGCGACGCAGTTTGGCTGGGGCTACAGGGGGCAAGCGTGATCGATCTAGGTACAGACACAAAGTAAAATAGTGGGAGGATAAAATGAGACTTCAGGGAATTGCGGCCTTCGCATGTGCGACGGCGATAAGTACGGGAACTGCCATAGCAGGTGGCGCTGATCTGACGGTTTTTGACTGGTCGGGATATGAAGATCCCGGGTTCTTTGCCAGCTACATGGAAAAATACGGGAATGAGGCGCCAAGCTATTCCTATTTCGGAAGTCAGGAAGAAGCCTTTACTAAACTGAGTTCGGGTTTCACGGCTGATCTGGCGCATCCTTGTTCTGACGCGGTCAGGAAATGGGTCGCAGCCGACCTGATCCAGCCGCTGGATGAAAGCAAACTGACCAACTGGGCTGATGTTCTGCCCGAGATCAAGGAAGTCGACGCCATCGTCCTAGACGGCAAGCTTTACATGTTGCCGTTCGAGTGGGGGAACACGGGCCTTATCTATCGCACCGACAAAATCTCAGGCGACGATATCTCGCTGCAAATGCTGGCGGATCCGGCTTATGCAGGCAAGATCGCCGTCCCGGATGCCGCGTCATCTGCGTATGCCCTGGCTGCGCTGGCCACTGGAAACGCCGACGATTACACCAATCTGAGCGACGAGCAGTTCAAGGAAGCATCTGATTTTCTGCGCTCGATCCACCCGAACATGCGCTTTTATTGGTCCGATGCGGGTCAATTTGATCAGGCCATGACCAGCGGTGAGATCGAATTGGGTTGGGCCTGGAACCAGTCAGAACTGAACCTGATCTGGAACGAAGTGCCTGCCGCGATGATGCGTGATGTCGATAAGGGCATCGCGACTTGGGCGTGCGGTTACGTGCATCTGAAGTCTTCCACGACTCCGGTCGATCAGGTCTATGATCTGTTGAACGCGCTCACTGACCCTGCCAGCGGTCAGTACATCATCGACAACTGGGGCTACCCGCATTCCAACGCAAAAGCGTTCGAAGTTGCTGATCAGGCCAACATCGAAGCCTATGGTTTTGCTGACCCTAAAAGCTTCTTCGAAGGCAGTTTGTTCTTTGATGCGGTGAATCCCGAGCTTGAGGCGAAAATGCTGGCAGAATTTGAACGGATCAAAGCCGGCTTCTAACACAACAACATTTCCGGGGCCTTACGGCTCCGGATCCCAGATACAGGAAAACGCGTGAACATGTCGAACGCGAACCCATATGCTCTGCTTTTTGAACCGGTTCAGATCGGACCAGTCACAGCCAGAAACCGCTTCTATCAGGTGCCGCATTGCACCGGGTTGGGGCATGTCCGACCGCGGGCGGATGCCGCCGTTCGTGGGATGAAGGCCGAAGGCGGGTGGGCGGTGGTTTCCAATCAGGAGACCGAGATTCACCCAACCTCAGACTTATCTCCTTATGCCGAGGGGCGGCTATGGGACGGGCGCGATGTGCCCGCGTTGCGGCTGATGACGGATGCGGTACATGCGCATGGTGCGCTGGCGGCCATTCAGCTGGTTCACAATGGCAACCATGCACAGAACCTGCTGACCCGCGCGCCGGTTCTTGCACCTTCTGAGATGTCCCTCGATACGACGCATCCCAAGCAGGCGCAGGCCATGGATAAAGCTGATATTCGCGAGTTCCGCCGCTGGCACCGCGAGGCCGCCCTGCGCGCGAAAGATGCCGGATTTGACATCATTTACGTCTATGCCGGACACAACATGACGTTGGCGCAACATTTCATGCTGCCGCATATGAACCAGCGTAGTGATGAATATGGCGGGTCGCTTGAAAATCGCGTGCGCCTGACACGCGAACTGCTGGAAGATACCCACGAAGCTGTAGGTGACAGCTGCGCTGTGGCGCTCCGTTTTGCCATTGATGAGATGGTGGGCGCTGACGGCATGCAGGCTTCAGAAGAAGGCCGTGCCGTGGTCGAGCTTTTGGCCGATCTTCCTGACCTATGGGATGTGAATGTAGCCGACTGGTCCAATGACAGTGCGACAACCCGTTTTCAGCCAGAAGACGGATATCAGAACGCGTTTCTGTCGCACGTCAAACAGATCACACGGAAACCTGTGGTTGGTGTCGGTCGCCTGACGTCCCCCGACATGATGCTGTCGATGGTCAAAAAGGGAATTGTCGACCTCATCGGAGCCGCACGACCTTCCATTGCGGACCCATTCATTCCGAAAAAGATTGAAGACGGCAGGATCGACGAAATTCGCGAATGCATCGGCTGTAATATCTGCGTCTCATCTGACAATCTGGGCATCCCGATCCGCTGTACTCAAAACCCGACCATGGGTGAAGAATGGCGACGCGGTTGGCACCCCGAGATCATCGCGCCGAAGAAGAGCAACGCGGATACTTTGGTTATTGGCGGTGGCCCCGCCGGTCTTGAATGCGCCACGCAATTGGCAAGGCGAGGATATCAGGTGACCTTGGCCGAAGCCTCAGCTGAATTTGGTGGACGTGTTGCCAAGGAAAGCAAGCTACCCGGCCTTGCGGCCTGGTCGCGCGTTGTCGACTATCGGCTGAGTGATCTAAAACAGCGCAGCAACGTTCAGTTGTTCACTGACAGCAGACTTGATGGCGATCAGGTGGCAGAGCTTGGCGTCGAACACGTCTTTGTTGCCACCGGCAGCCATTGGCGCGCCGATGGCATAGGCCGTAAAACGCAACGCCATATGCCTCAGATCGAGCAAAGCGCCAAAGTGCTGACGCCTGATGACATCATGAACGGCCATCTGCCTCCGAATGGCCCGGTGATGATCTATGATGATGACCAAATCTATCTGGCAGGGGTGATCGCCGAAAAACTGGCGGCCGCCGGATACCAAGTGGTCTTTGTCACGCCGGAGAGTTTGGTCTCAGCTTACGCCGTCAATACTTTGGAGCAGCCTCGTATTCAGGCCCGCCTGATCGAGCTTGGTATCGACATTCGCTGCAATCAGGTGCTGACGGCGGTTGAAGGTGACGTGGCACGCATCGGGTGTGCCTTTACTGGTCGCGAAACAGATATTCCTTGTGCCTCGACAATTCTGGTGACCGAACGCCATCGAGAGACAGCGCTTTATGACAGCTTGCGCGGGCTCGGGTTGAAAACCCTCGAACTTATTGGCGATGCCGCGTCTCCGGGACTGATCGTCGACGCAGTCTTCGCGGGCCACCGCGCCGCCCGCGATTTTGAACGCCCTAAGGCAGAAGCAGACCAAGATTGGTTTCGCCGCGAGATAATCGATTTGGAGGAAACGTGATGAACAGCCGACCGTTTGAGTTGGATGCGTTGATAGCCTCGCACCAGTACGGCCACGCCTTACCGCGCGGTTTCTATACCTCGCAAGACATCTATAACTATGACATTGCTCAAGTCTGGAACCGCAACTGGCTTTGGGCAGGGCATGTCAGCCAAATCCCAAACGCCGGTGACTACTTCCTGTTCGACTATGGCCCGGAGAGCATCATCGTTGTTCGCGACCGCGAAGGCGAAGTTCGCGCTCATTTGAATGTCTGCCGGCATCGGGGATCTCGCGTCTGTACAGAACAGTCCGGCAACTCCCGCGTTCTTGTTTGCCCCTATCACGCCTGGACGTATGAGCTATCGGGCAAACTTCGTGCAAGCCATAACATGGGGGAACACTTTGACCCGTCCAAATTCGGGCTATTTCCCGTTCAGGTGAGTGTCTTTAAAGGCCTGATTTTTGTCTGTGCCGATGCAAACACGCCATCGCTTGATCCTGTCCTCAGCCAGCTTTCGCCACTCGTCGAACCCTATGGCTTTGACGATCTGAAAGTGGCGCATACTGCGTCATTTCCGGTTCCAGCGAATTGGAAACTGGCGGTTGAGAACTATCTTGAATGCTACCACTGCGGACCAGCACACAAAGAATACTCTCGCTCTCATAGCCTGAAATCGCCACAAGACATGGCTGGCTTGGTCGAGCCGCTAAATGCAAGGGCTGAAGAAGTCGGGCTGACGCCTGATGAATTGGCGCTTGTTGGTGAGGCTGCGCCCACCCCATTCACCAGCGGGTACTATCGGCGCTACCCGCTTTACCAAGGTTACAAAACCGGCAGCAAATCGGGCGAGGCGCTTGCGCCATTGCTTGGAACGTTGAATGGCTTCGACGGTGGCGCAACTGACTTTGATATTGGTCCATTGAATTGGTTCCTGATTTATTCGGATCACATGGTGGGTTACCGCTTTGTTCCACGTGGCCTACAGGAAACCGACATTCAGGTGGTCTGGCTGGTTCGCGCTGACGCCGAAGAAGGCCAAGATTACAATAAAGAAGACCTGACCTGGCTTTGGCATGTCACATCTTTGGATGACGAACGCATCATTCGACACAACCAGTCCGGCGTGAATTCTCAATACTTCCAACCGGGCCCCTTGGGCGAAATGGAAACCGCGATCCAGGATTTTTACGATTTCTATTTCGCAATGATCAGTCCGGAACCAGAACAAAGGATGGCCGGTAATGGCTGAGGTAAAATCACGCCGTCGCGGTGGTGGTGGGCGCGCCGCGCGCATAAAGGTGCAACAGGCGACTACGGGCAACGAGGCCGTGCGTGGAGGCTTAAGCGGCGGACGCTATAAGCCGTTGACCCAATCAGATATGGAGAACATCCACCAAGCGGCCCTGACCGTTCTGGAAAACACCGGCGTCACCGACCATTTCCCGGAACTGCTTGATCTGGTGCTGCCCAAGGGCGCGGTGATGAATGACCTTAATCGGCTGTGCTTTCCCCGTGCGCTGATGGAAGACATCCTGGCTGGTGCTGCCAAGGAGTTTTATGTCTATGCCCGCGGAGAGCGTGAAGGCAAAGACGACATGCATTGCTCGGCAGAGAGTGTCTATTTCGCCAACTCTGGCACAGCCGTCACAACCTTCGATTCCGAGACCAAAACTTATCGCCCTTCGGTCCTGCGCGACGTTTATGATTTCACCCGTCTGGTGGACTGTTTGGACAACATCCATATGCTGGGCGATACGGTTTTAGCCACCGACGTGGCCGATGATTTCGCTCACGACATGAATACCATATATGCGATGCTCGCAGGTAGCCAAAAACCTGCCTGTCTGACCTTTCGCGACCGCAGCCATATCCCGCATGCCATCCGCATGTTTGACTTAGCGCAGGGTGGTGAAGGCGCTTTCATGAAAAAGCCAAGCGTCATTTTTGGCGGCTGCCCAATGGTTTCCCCCTTGCGGATCGGCAAGGAAAATATGGAAATCCTGATTGATACTGCCAAGTTGGGCCTGACGGTCGATCTGGCTGTGCCTCCTCAGGCCGGGGCCACAGCCCCCGCGACGCTTGCGGGAACACTAGTTCAAACCGTGGCTGAAACATTGGCCTGCGTTGCCATTGTTAACCTCATCACACCGGGCTGTCCGGTCTGCTTTGCCGCCTGGCCCTTCATCACAGACCTGCGCAGCGGGTCGTTCACCGGCGGCAGCGGCGAACAGGCTCTTATCGGGGCCGCGGCCATTCAGATGGGCAATTTCTATGGCCTGCCCACATCCGTTGGCGCAGGCATGACCGATGCCAAAATACCTGACGCGCAATACGGGTTGGAAAAGGCACTAACCTTCACGCTTGCCGCCCATGCTGGTGCCAATCGGCTGTGCGAGTTCGGCGGGATGATCGGCAGCCTGATGGGATGCAGTTTTGAAAGCATGGTCATCGATGACGAAGCAGGTGGTATGATCCTGCGATCGTTGCGCGGGATAGAGGTCACAGATGAAACCATGGCGGTGGATGTGATCCACCAATGCGCCATTGATCCCGGTCATTTCCTCGGCAACCCACACACGCTGAACTATATGAACACTGAATTTGTCTACCCGCGGCTCATGGATCGTGAGCGTACAGATACATGGGAAAACGAAGGTAAAACTGATCTGCTGGATCGCGCCCGTGACAAGGCCAATTCCATTCTCGACAGCCATTTCCCCAACTACTTCGGTGCTTCAGACGCTCAGGTGCGCGAAGAGTTCCCAATTGCGATGAGCGCAGAAAGTATGGCCCTCCGTGGATAACTCTAACGCCAAGCACTGGGACAACGACCACTTCCTGCGCCCGTGGGAAGGGATGGCAACATTCCTATCCGGGCTAAAAAGTTTGACGGATAGAATCTCGGGTCCTGCTAGATTAACTTTGCTTTAGCGGGGCAGGGTGGTTGCGAAGCGTTTGGGAATGATTAACCCACGGCCTTCAAGTACTTCGAAACCAGTCCCAAGATAATCCGTTTGGCAATGATGCCGTACGTTCGGTTCCCACTATCGCTTTGAAACGTTGAAGATCTGTTGCTTGAGCGAGGGATCGAAGTTAGCCGCAAGACAGTCCGCGACTGGTGGAACCGTTTCCGCCCAATGTTCGCGTCTGAAATTCGCTGAATGCGGGTTCAGCAGCTGCGGGCATGCTCAAAAGTGAAATAGCATGTCGACGAAATCTTCGTAAAAGTAAACGGTCGGCGGCACTATCTGTGGCGTGCCGGTAATCACGAAGGCGAGGTGCTTGAAGCAATTTTCATCAAACGCCGAAACAAACAAGCAAGGATGAAATTCCTCAGGAGATTGATAAAGCGGCGCGGTGCGATGGCGCGGACAAAGTTGTAACGGATCGCTTCAAGTCATACCGCGCTACACTTAAAGGTCTCGGTGCGACGAAAAAAAAGAAGGCGGGCAAGCGGTTCAACACTCAGGTTGAGAACTGGCACTACACATTCCGACGAAGAGAGCGTGCCATACTGCGTTTAGGGCGCATGCGAAGTTAGCAGAAACTCGCCTCCATTCATTCCTCCGTCTACAACCATTTCAATCTGAAGCAACATCTCACCAGCCGAAACACTTTCAAGCTGACACGCACCGCCGCTCTTGCCGAGTGGCGCAAACTTGGCGTCGCAAAAATGCCAGCTCTATTGGCCTAACCGACACGAGTTCGAATTTGTCTAACAGTGCCGCCACTCATGCCCGCCTCGATTAACTTCGCGCTTCAGGATTATGTCGAAATTCCAGTGATTTGAAGCGCTGTTTACGTTCAGATTCTTGTATTTTCGCTAGGAGTGAAACTCGAGTTTAAGTCTTGGGTCCGTGTTCTGGCGAGGTTGCCATGGGCACCATTCACCGGATTTTCGGCAATTTGAAGGGGTTCTCGAAAAACAGACTGAGAAAAAGATCTCGTACATAAGATTCAGTAGCATTTCGGTTGTTTGACCGGGTTTGCCAAAGCTAATGAGCGAACTAAACTGTCTCAGTATGAGATTTTCCCTTTGTCGGAACGTTGATAGCCCAAGTGGCTCTCTTGCTTTATTCAGCGGAAAGAATGCGTAATGCGGCGGTCTTGACGTTCCGCCTGGTGGTGGCTCATGGGGCCGGAGGGGCTGAGGCGCAGGAATGCTCTTGTGGCGGTTCACATCTAAGCACATGAAAGCATTCATGGTATATGGCAATTTTCCAAATTATTTACAAATACCTCAGTTATTCGTGAACAAATTTACAAAACTTTGTTTCAATACTAGTAATTTATTGAGAAATTTTCAGTCCGATTTCCATTATTGGAATGCACAAAAGTGCGCTTTCGTCTGCTGGAAGAGGAGCCAAAGGACGAAAAATGGAAATGGGAGGAATACATGACTAAGAAAAATGTCACGCGCCGCGGCGTGCTAAAGTCTGGTGCCGTTGCAGGAACCGGTCTGGCCCTGCCTACGATCTTTACGGCTTCGTCGGCCGCTGCCTTTACGAATGAGCCGACAGGGTCATCCGTCACTCTGGGCTTCAATGTTCCGCAAACCGGACCTTATGCCGACGAAGGCAATGACGAATTGCTGGCGCAACAGCTGGCGGTCGAACATCTGAACGGCGAAGGCGACGGTGGTTGCTTGAACACATTCTCGTCGAAGGCGCTTCAGGGGAACGGTATCCTCGGCAAGAAGGTCGGGTTCGTCACCGGCGACACCCAGACCAAATCGGATGCAGCCCGCGCATCGGCCAAATCGATGATCGAAAAAGACGGCGCAATCATGATCAATGGTGGTTCGTCCTCGGGCGTGGCCGTTGCGGTTCAGGGCCTGTGCCAAGAGGCGGGAGTCATTTTCATGGCTGGCCTGACACATGCAAACGACACCACGGGCAAGGACAAGAAGGCCAATGGTTTCCGTCACTTCTTCAATGCCTACATGTCGGGTGCCGCTTTGGCACCGGTGTTGGCGGCTGAGATGGGTAAAGAACGTCGCGCCTATCACCTGACGGCCGACTACAACTGGGGCTGGACCCAGGAAGAGTCGATCGTTGCCTCGACCGAAGCTCTGGGCTGGGAGACGGTCAACACAGTTAAGACGCCACTGGCGTCGACCGACTTCTCGTCCTACATCGCACCGGTTCTGAACTCTGGCGCGGACGTGCTGGTTCTGAACCACTATGGCGGGAACATGGTGAACTCGCTGACCAACGCGATCCAGTTCGGTCTGCTCGACAAGGTTGCAAACGGCAAGGACTTCAAGATCGTCGTGCCGCTGTATTCCGAGCTGATGGCCGCTGGTGCGGGCGAGAACATCAAAGGTGTGCTGGGCTCGATGAACTGGAACTGGCAGCTGCAGGATGAGGGCACCAAGGCCTTCGTGAAGTCCTTTGGTGAGAAATACGGCAAGCCGCCGTCCAACTCCGCTCAGACCTGTTATGCACAAGTGCTGCTTTATGCGGATGCATGTGAGCGTGCGGGCACCTTCAACCCCTGTGGTGTTGCCGAAGCTCTGGAAGACTTTGAGTTCGACGGGTTGGGCAATGGTCCGACATGGTATCGCGGTGCCGATCACCAGTGCTTTAAGGACGTGCTGGTTGTGCGGGGCAATGAGAACCCGACCAACGCCTATGACACGCTTGAAATCGTCGAGATCACGCCGCGTTCACAGGTCGAGTACGATCCCGAGCACCCGATGTTCGCCGGTGGCGAACTGGGCAAGTGCAATCCGGGCGCGTAAGCCTTTTGGCGCATGTCTGACCGTCGTTCTCGGCGGTCAGGCGACTTACGGCCAGGCCTGTGGGCCTGGTCCCAACCACTCAATCCACACTGACCAACCCTGAGGTGGGCCCAATGGACGCCATCCTACTGCAAATACTCAACGGTCTGGACAAGGGCTCGGCTTATGCGCTGATCGCGCTGGGTCTGACTCTAATCTTCGGGACGCTCGGCGTCGTGAACTTTGCCCACGGGGCTTTGTTCATGATTGGCGCGTTCTGCGCCGTTACTTTGCAAAAGCTGTTGAACCTGAGTTTCGTGACCCTGGATGAAACCCAAAAAGACTTTTTGGGTAATCCGCTGAAGGTCGAAACCCCTTATATCGAGGCCTGGTTCGGCCCCGAAGTCGGCGCAACGATCATCGACTGGTCCGTCCCGTTGGCCATCCTGTTTGCGATCCCGATCATGCTGCTGGTTGGCTATGTGATGGAACGCGGGCTGATCAAACACTTCTATAAGCGCCCGCATGCAGACCAGATCCTGGTGACCTTTGGTCTTGCGATCGTTCTGCAGGAAATCGTCAAGTATTTCTTTGGCGCCAACCCGATCCAGACCCCGCCGCCCGATGTGCTGAGCGGATCTGTTGATCTGGGCACCATGGTTGGTTTTGATCCCAATGCAATCATCTACCCGATCTGGCGATTGGTCTATTTTGGCTTTGCCGTGGGCATAATCGGGGCAGTGTTTTCGTTCCTGCAGTTCACCACTTTCGGGATGGTTGTCCGCGCCGGAATGGCTGACAGGGAAACGGTGGGCCTGCTGGGCATCAATATTGACCGCCGGTTTACCATTATGTTTGGCATTGCCGCCGGTGTCGCCGGTCTGGCCGGTGTGATGTACGGGCCGCTCAACCCGCCGAACTACCACATGGGAATGGACTTTCTGGTCCTTAGCTTCGTCGTGGTTGTTGTTGGCGGAATGGGGTCATTGCCAGGCGCCGTTCTGGCAGGCTTTTTGCTGGGCATTCTGGAAAGCTTTGCCTCGACCACCTGGGCCACCACAACGATCCCAGGCATCAATCAGATCATCATCTACCTTGTCGCCATCATCGTGCTGCTGACGCGTCCGCGCGGGCTGATGGGGCGCAAGGGCGTGATGGAGGAATAATCAATGTTGGGACTGAATAAAAAAGACACCAGCCTGCTGATCGTCGTCGCACTCCTGACCTTGCTGGCGCCTTTCATCCTGAACCCGTTTCCAGAGGGCAGCGCCATGGCGCAGTTCAACGCGGGTTACCCGGATTTGATGCAGAGGTTCGTGATTTTCGGGATCTTTGCCATCGGGTTCAACATTCTGTTTGGCCTGACCGGGTACTTGTCCTTCGGTCACGCGGCCTTTCTGGGCGTAGGGTCATACTCGGCAGTTTGGATGTTCAAACTGCTCAGCTACAATGTCATTCCAGCCATCGCGCTGAGTGTCGTCGTCGCGGGCCTGTTCTCACTACTTATCGGGTTCATCAGCCTACGGCGGTCGGGGATCTATTTCTCGATCCTGACACTGGCCTTCGCACAAATGAGCTTTGCGCTGGCCTACTCGGTACTGTCAAATCCCAAGTTTAACCTGACGAACGGGGAAACCGGCCTGCAGGTTTATGCGGACGATCCGCAGATCCTGCAGGGCGCTAACGCGCCGGATCTACCGCATCTGTTTGGATTGCCAATGCGCGCGACGTACACGATGGATGTGGGCGCGTGGAGCTTTGACTTCAACGCGGGTTACTACTTGTGCGCAATCATAATGATGGCCGTGTTCTACCTGTCTATCCGTATCTTCCGGTCGCCTTTTGGCATGATGCTGCGGGCGGTAAAATCGAACCAACAGCGGATGAACTATACGGGCCTGAACTCCAAGCCATATACGCTCGCGGCCTTTGTGATTTCTGGCATGTATGCCGGTTTGGCCGGTGGCTTGATGGCCGCCATGGACCCACTGGCAGGTGCCGAACGGATGCAATGGACCGCTTCAGGCGAGGTGGTTCTGATGACGATCCTCGGTGGTACGGGCACGTTGATCGGGCCGGTTCTGGGCGCAGGTTTCATCAAGTATTTCGAGAACATCTTCTCGAAGATCAACGACAACGTCCTGCACAGCTGGTTCGCATTCCTGCCTGACGGGTTGGAGGACGCCGTGGTGTTCGTGATCCACCCGTTCATCGGCAAAGGCTGGCACCTGACGCTGGGCATCCTGTTCATGCTGGTCGTCATCTATCTGCCGGGTGGTCTTGTTGAAGGCGGGCAACGTTTGCTCAAGCGCTTCAAGCGTAAGAAAAAAGACACCGACGATGCGCCGTCGGGCAAAACAGAACCGGCGGAATAAGGGGCGAGAAATGGCAATTCTAAGAGTCAAAGACGTCAGCAAGCGCTTCGGTGGCCTCAAGGCGCTGACAGATGTGAACCTCAATATCGAAGAGAACTCGGTTCATGCGATCATCGGCCCCAATGGCGCGGGAAAATCGACGCTGCTGAACTGTCTGGTGGGCAAGCTGATGCCAGACACCGGATCGGTGTTGTTCAACAACAACTCGGTTCTGGGACTCGAGCCGTTCCAGATCAACCAGATGGGCATCAGCCGCGTGTTCCAAACGCCTGAGATCTTTGGCGAGCTGACCGTGATGGAGAACATGCTGATCCCGATCTTCGCGATGCGGGATGGGGCATTCCGGATGCATGCCTATGAGACCATCGCTAGCGAACGTGAGGTCGTCGAACAAGCCGAAGTCATGCTGGAAGAGATGAACATGGCCGACAAGCGCGAAATGCACGCGGCGTCGCTGTCTCGCGGCGACAAGCGGCGACTGGAGATTGGTATGTGCCTCAGTCAAAATCCGCGGCTGTTGTTGCTGGACGAACCTACGGCTGGCATGGCGCGGGCGGACACCAACAACACCATTGATTTGCTAAAACAGATCAAGGATGAGCGCGACATAACCATCGCCATTATCGAGCATGACATGCATGTGGTCTTCAGCCTTGCGGAACGCATCACAGTTCTGGCGCAAGGGACGCCGCTGGTCGAAGATACTCCAGAGAAAATCCGTGGACATCCCAAGGTTCGTGAAGCCTATTTGGGCGAGGCGGCGTAAGGAAAAGCTATGAACGAGAAACCCGACTTTTCAAAAAACGCCAATAGGGCAAGCACCGCGCCTGCGTTCTTGTCTGTATGGGACATGCATTCGTATTACGGAGAAAGCTATATCGTGCAAGGCGTCAGCTTTAATGTGCACGAAGGCGAGATTCTGGCCCTGCTTGGACGGAACGGCGCTGGCAAAACCTCGACACTCCGGTCGATTGCGCGGGTAGGCGATCCCGAAGTAAGGCACGGTGAAATCTGGCTGGATCATCAGCCGCTACACAATATGACAAGCTACGAAGCGGCGTCTGTTGGCCTTGGCCTTGTGCCGGAAGACAGACGAATTATCCCAGGGCTGACCGTTGAGGAAAACCTGCAGCTTGCCCAGATTGCACCGCCGGTCGGATGGTCCCTCGAGCGGTTGTATGAACTGTTCCCGCGTTTGGGCGAACGCAGGAAACAAGAGGGGATTACGTTGTCGGGTGGCGAACAACAAATGCTGTCAATCGCCAGAGCCCTTGCCCGGGATATCAAGGTCCTGCTTCTGGATGAGCCTTACGAAGGTCTGGCCCCGGTCATTGTCGACGAGATTGAAAAAACACTGGCCCACGTTAAGCAACAGGGCATGACTACAATCATCGTCGAACAGAACGCCGTCCGAGCATTGGAGTTAGCGGATCGCGCGATCATTCTGGACACCGGCACTATCGTATTTGATGGGACGGCGAACGAGGTGCTTCAAGACACCGGCCTTCGCGAGGAGTATTTGGCGATCTAGGGTAAGCTCGAAGTCTTAGGAACATTCCGGTTGCAAACGCCTTAGTTATGGTGACGCTCGAATTCTTCGGACGCTTGCGCTCCTACACTCATGATCAAGGCAACTAACTATGATCCGCCATATAGTCCTGACAAAATTCCGGTCCGACGTGACCGAAGAAACCATCGGGAAGATTTACAAGGGCCTGTCGGACCTGACCGACGCCCTTCCGGGTGCAGGTGGGTTCACTGGTGGCCGCAGCGAAAGCCCTGAACAGATCGAACGCGGTTACAAGCATGGGTTTGTGATTGATTTCGATGATTGGGCCGCATTGGCCAGCTACCAAAGCAACGAGAGGCACAAAGCGCTGGGCGCACAGTTGGTCGAAAACACCGTGGGCGGCATCGACGGAATTCTGGTTCTGGATTTGCATGTCTGAGAAAGTGGGATTGGTTTAGGCAAATCCCTAGGAACAGCCTGAATCCTTTGCGTTCACCTGTGTTTCCTGGTGCCGGGCTTAAAGTTTTTTGAGTCGCACAAATGTCCATGCGGCCAGCGTCCCTGTGCTGTTTCTGTTCAACGAGAACCTGGCCAAAATGGAACTGTCGGAATGGATGAGCATGCACGACGGGGGCGTTTAGCTGGGTATTCTTCTATTGTTGGAAAGGCTGAAAATGTAAGTCGGACGCCGGATTACTTGTCTTCCAAAGGTCAATTTTATATACTGTTTTGCAAATTGTTTCTTTATTATTTTGATGTTCACGAGTGTGTTTGGTTCGCCCGAATCTCGACAGCGAAGAGCGTGTTCCGGCGACCAGTTCGGGGGTATTGATGACAAAGGCCAGTGATCGAAAAGCTCGCCCTAAAGCTGCCAAAAAAGACGCTGACGAAGTGTCGGGTGTATATGACTTTTTGCAATCTTCTGAATGGCAGGAGATGCTTGAAAACGCTCGGAAACAGAGGGCGATTAACCTCGCGGCCCGCAAGGCAAATCGCGCTGCTTCGCAATCGTCTGATACTGACCCAAAAAAGGACATCCGCTCAACCGATGATGATCGACTGAGACAGGCTTTAAATAAAGCGGCGGGGCGGCCTGAAATCGCCGGCAAGCCGACCCAAGAACCAAATTCTCACCAATCTTATGAGTCGGTTCAAAAAGCAACTGCAGGGCGAGCTGATAGCCAAAGCGTCAAAAATGGCCGTCGTGCGACCGAAAACGAGGCGCGCGGTGAGCGATTTGAAGCAAGCGCTGTGCCGCCCGATGGCGGGTCCGCGCAGGGTATCAATCCCGACATTGTTTCAGAGAAACCAATCGACCCGGAGCTGGGCCAAAAGCTATCCGAGGATCAGGTGGCGGATCGTTTGCGTAAAAGTCGTCTTGGAAAGATAGATGATCAGAGCCGTTCTCGTCACAGTACTCGGCTGGGTTGGGTTGCAGTAGGATGCGGCATCGGTGTAGTTGCGTCGTCTTCGGTTTATCTGATCTTGTCTGGGCTGAACGCCTCCGGCCCAACACAAAACGCGGGTTTAGTAAGCCAGGAGACCGTGGCTGCAGTTGCGATCACGCAACAAGACGAGGAATTGACCGAGCGCTCGGCGCTGCCTCCCAACGTTATAAGCGGCGGGGCGGACCTGGCAGTAACTTCTGCTTCCGTGTTTGATATGTCATCTGAATCGATTTCGGCTGTCGGTGACAAAGCCGCGTCAACTGATTTGGCGTTGCTGTCACCGCCCCAATCGGTTTCGTCCGAGCAATCGGGCGGTATCAAACCAGAATTGTCACGCTCGGCTCCCAGTGTTCGGTCTTTCGTGCCGACCCTTGTCCAACCACCACTGCCGAAAACCATGCTAAGCTATCGGCCTCGGGAAGAGTTGAATCTGGGTTTTGTCCGGTTTCAATCGACGCCCGAGATTTTCAGCACTTCTGTCGCCTTGCTTGAAACAACTGTGACTATAGCAAAACCCGAAGAACTTTTGAAAGGTGTAACCGTAGCGGTAACGCCAACAACAATGCGCCCGCCTGTGGTTCCGGTCCAGCCCGTCGCACTGGGTCGCACGGTGCCTCAAGTGCCTTTGTCTGTTCTACTGACAGTGCCTGAGCACGCGCGCGGTTATCAGGCGGAACAGGGTGCCCAGACAAGTAAAGCAGCTGGTTCGGACCTTGCCGTGCGGCCAGAGGGCAAAGGCCTTGCCGCCGAGATTGCGCAGCCGTCCCTGCCAGAGCCAATTGAATTGGTGGCACTGCCAAACGCGCCGAAGCTATTCGATGCACCCGCCCCTTTGGTGACACCGGCCACCTACGAGACATCATTAGCTTTGCGGGCAACAGCCCTTTCAGCAACACCAAGTTCGCTAGAAACACCAGTCTCGCCTCGGATGCCGGCTCCTCCTAATGATGTAGTCACCCTCCCGGAACCAGAGGCTGCCCCGACAAATGAGGTGGTTGCCTTCCGGCTCTTTTCACCAACCAACGTGCCGCAGAGCGTTGTTGATTCTGTAGTGGCCAACCTGACTTCGACTGGACATGAGCTTAATGGGCAGGCGCGCGTGGGGTTCAAAATCACCCAGTCGAACGTTCGATTCTATCATAAACAAGACGAGGAAAGGGCATCCGCTCTTGCCAGGGACTCTGGTGCTCTGTTGCGGGATTTCACAGGGTCCAACGCCAAAACTCCTAGTGGAATCATCGAGCTATGGTTGGCCGGACAAAGCGGTGATGTTGCCAGGGTCAAGCGGACCACCACGCGTTCCACGGCTGCAGCCCAAGACCCGAACCGCGTCAATCGCCTGAAAAGTCAGGTCCTAAGCAAACTTAAGAAAGCGACGACCCAATGACTGTGACTTTAAGCTATACTGAAAAGGACTGATTCAATTTTGTGTACTGTTAAAAGTTTCCGACGAGGTATCCAAAATGACGGATAGACGACTTATCGGCATCGTAACTGCTCTGCTATTTTTATCGACGACCCAAAACGCGCGTGCCGAAATTACGCTTGAGCATCTTCTGGCCATCGACCAAATGCTGTCCACCAATGACATTCAGGCACTGTATTCCTACCTCGACAAAAACCCTGAGCTGTTGACCGGCGAAGATGAACTGTCGCTGGAGCTACGGAGCTTTCACGAGGTCGCATCTGTTGGCAATCTGGATTTCAGCTATGCCACCAGTGCACCGGCCAGCAGCGAGAACCGTGCGGCTAAAGAGGCAGTCGATGCCTCGCGGCAACACTGAGTCGGATGTCAGAAATGCTTGCCTTCGGGCGATCAAACACACCAACGATCGCCTATGTCATCGAGCCGCGGTTTTCTGGCGGGACTTCTGCGGCTGTGGCGGCCGAATTGCCGGTGGCCGCCGAATGCGGGCAGGTGGTCGTGCACGCGATCACGTCCAGGACGTTTGGCACCAACCAACACGTTTCACCGGTTTTGCGGCAGGTGCTGGACGACTTGAACATTCCGATAATTTGGGATGCACCTAGGATCAGCGCGGATTTCGTATTTTTACACAACCCGTCTTTTTTGAAATTTCAGGACACGCTTGGCACAAGGATCATTGCGCGCGAGCTGTACGTGATCACGCATGAGAATTTTCTGCGTCCGGGCGGGGCAGAGGGGTTTGATGTTTCAAGCTGTTTAAGCCAGATCGAAGCCTCGACAATTTCGCTCAGGAAAACACTCGCGCCGATATCACCGTTTAACCGAAGCGGCGTTGTCGACTGGTTGGCAACCTCTCGCGTGGCGCGGCAGTGGGGCGTCTTGGGCTCTGACTGGTTCAACATTTGCGAGACCGAGATGAGCGCCCCGTGTGAAACGCCACAGGACCGCCGTGGGCGTCATTCACGACCCGGATTCGAGAAGTTCCCGGTTATTGCTGATTTGGACAGCTGTTTTCCAAGCCACTCTCAGTGCAATGTAATTCTTGGGGCCGATGCCTTGTTGAATGCCCGTGTTCTTCGCGCGCATTGGACCTTGCTTCCCTTTGACGCCATAACTGTGCAAGAGTTCTTTGGAATGATTGACTTTTTTGTATATTTCACGGCGCCGACCTGGCAGGAAAGTTTTGGTCGCGTTGTGGCCGAGGCGGTTGCCGCAGGTAAGGTTGTTCTAACCAACCCCGATACTGGTGCCACGTTCGGAAAAGCCGTCTTGACTTGCCAACCATCTCAGGTTGACACATTCATTGCTGACCTGATCGCCCAACCGCAAAAATACCATGATCAGGTGGCCAGATCGCAATCGGCGCTGCAGAACTACTCTGCAGGTAAATTCAAGGCGATGCTGTCGGGGGTTTTGTCCGCCGACAGCGAGGTGAATAAATGATCTATGTCGAAGTCGGCACGCGCTCATTGCGGTCGTTTGACACGCAGTTGATCTTTGCCGAGCAGCTTGCCGCACGTGGTTTCAATGTGTGCATTGATGCCGATTATCTGCCCGAGGATGCAGGGCGTGGCAGGATATATGAGGCAGCCAAGTTCCTTGTGGACCCGGGCGAGAACAAGGTGCAGACCGTATTCGTACTGGGTGCCGAAGAGATCGACGATTTTCTTCTTGCGTCGCTGCGGAACAAAAAGCTCGACCCAAGCGTCCCGGTTGTTGCGACGGGCCGCTTTATGACCCAGCAAAGCTATATCGCGGCCAAGGCCCGGCTGGCCTATGCGCTTGGGCGCGAAGCCCAGGTGATCGACCTGACAGATTTTCAACCGCGCCCGGTGTTGCCATCGACCTCAAGTCCTTTGGTGGCGGATGTTCGTCCCGTTTCGCGGCGGTCCAAACGGGTGGTGCCGAACGTGACCCTTGTGTTGGGTTCGATGGAGCTGGACAACCCCGAGACGCTGTCTTGCTTTTCCCGGATGAGCAGCCAGAGTGGCTATAACCTGAAACTCATTGTCAGCGGCGCACAGAATGAGGCGATCAAGGCGTCGCCGTTTCACGATTTGCCAACCTACCTGTATACCGGACTGTCGCCGCTGACTTTGGCGATTTCGACGGATATTCTGGCGATGTTCGGCAATGGAATTGCGGGAGTTCGCATGGCCGCTTTTGCGGTTGAGCTGATTGCAACTGGCGGCGTCGCCATTGACTGTACCGACGATGAGGTTCTGATGTCCTCGGGCGCACCTGCATTGCTAGGGCCCAAGACTCCTTTCGCGTTGGATGGGTATCTGATCGGCAATGTGATCGGGAACGTGCCGCAAATTGTCGAACAGGCCTCGAAATCCCAGTGGTTGCATACAGTTGACATTTCGCGCCTGGAAACGGCTGCAGGTCTGAAGACGAAACAGCGTCAGGCAGAACAGGACAAGCCCAAAACCCTGTTTTTCCCGACAAATGGGGTGGGGCTGGGTCATGCGCAGCGGTGCAGCATTATTGCCCGTGAAATGCCGGACACCATAACAAAAATGTTCGCGGCCTTTCCCAGCTGCGTCCCGCTTGTTCGCCGTGAGGGTATCGACTGTATCCCGCTGGTTCAGCGCACCGATACAAAGACCAATTCAGATGGCAATGACGTGCTGACCTATCGGCGTCTTGGTGCGGTGCTTCAAGAAAACGACACGCTGGTTTTTGACGGCGGCTACGTGTTTGACTCCGTCTATCGTGTGATCCGTGAACGCAAACTGTCGGCGGCTTGGATCCGGCGCGGGTTGTGGCCTGAAGGTCGGTCAAGGCAGACTATGCTGCGCCGCGAAAGCGTGTTTGACCGTGTCATCGTGCCCTCTGAGGCTTTTGACGAACTGAACGACGCCTACAGCTATGGTGACCATGTCCATTATGTCGGGCCAATCGTGCGTCAGGTGGAACAATCCGCCGCGGAAAAAGAACAACTCAGGGCCCGGCTGGCGGAACGTTTCGGGCGCGACTTCAAGCAACTGGTTGTCAGCATGCTGGGCGGCGGCGTTGCCTCGGACAGGTCAGCGCAATTGCAGGCGATCTCGGGCATGCTTGAGGCGCGCGATGATTGCCTGCACCTTGTTGTAACATGGCCCGGAAGCACGGTTCAGCCTGCCACATTCGGTTGGAAAAACACCCGCGTGGTTCAGACACTGGAGGCGACCAAGCTTAGCCTTGCCGCGGACGTGGTCATATCTGCGGCCGGATACAACTCGGTCCTTGAGATGCTGTACCATCGCATCCCGGCGATATTTATTCCGCAGTCAGCCCCCTATCTGGACGATCAGGAACGGCGCGCCACAGCCATGGCCGACCGGGATTTGTGCGCAGCCATCACCGAACGCGAATTCATGACGCTCGAGCGCACAGTGGCAGATTGGCTGGATCACGACGGAGCCGAATTTTACCGATCTGCATTGAATGGTTTTGAGCTGCCCAAAACGGGGGCAGTCAAGGCCGCCGAATTGCTAACCGATTTGGGGGCGCGGATATGACCAGTGATCTATGGTTCGAAATCCTCAGCAGAGCGTCGCCAAATCGACCCGAGCCGCTGGACGATCTGATCAATGAGGATCGTGACACCAAGCCGCTTGGCAAGGTTATCTTTCCGAATATGCGGCTGGCCCCCTCGCTCATGCTGTGGGACCGGGAGCCCGGCGGCCCGGTACATATCGGCGTGCGGGTGCATGAACCACCAGAAACGCCATATCGTATCGCAAGGCTGTTGGCCGCCGCGGCGATGGAGCGGGAGGTTTTTCCCGTCATTCTCAGCCGAGTGGACTATTGCGGGCTTGAACGGTTCGGGTTTCGGGTCGAACGCGTTCCCGAAGAGGCTGCTGCAGCCCAGGCCGCCGAGGAAGAAATCAGAAAATATTGGGATCTGGCGATTATCATTGACGGGCATGAAATCGGTCTGTTGGGCTAGCAAGGCGCTGATTTAGGGTAAGGAGCGTCTTGTGAAAATCATAACCGGCGGGCAAACAGGCGTTGATATGGCGGCTTTCCAGTTCGCTTTGGAAAACGACATTCCCTATGGCGGCTGGGTTCCGAAAGGCCGCTTGAATGAGGCGGGCCGCATTCCGGATCGCTTCTCTGGTTTGAATGAAACACAGTCCGCGGATTTCGCCGAACGCACAAAGCTGAACGTTTTGGCCTGTGACGCATTGCTGGTGTTTGTGGATGGATCGACCAGTCCGGGAACGCAGTTGACCATCGATTTTGCGCAAGAGATCGGAAAGCCTTTTCTGGTCGTTGATCTAGGGCAGGGGCTTGAGGCGTGCGCACGCCAAGTAAAGCAATGGGTCATGGCCAGACCTAATACGATATTGAACATCGCTGGCCCCAGAGAAAGTGAAGCCCCCCAGATCGGAGCCAAAGCGACAGCGATCTTACTTCAATCTATTTTGCCCCAAAGCCCGGAGGCATAGCCAAACATGGGTTCCGGCTATACGACGTTTCGCCAGTAGGCGCGGCACCCGCCGGTTGCTAGGGTTGGGACAACCAGATTGCGAAGGCCAAGTTTCATGTTTGCAAAAACCGCCGGACAGATTGATTTTGACAAGGTCCTGATCGTCGATGACCATCCATTGTTTTGTGATGCTTTGTCGATGACGCTGCAAAGTGTCACTCGTATCGGTGAAATCCACACCGCAGATCGATTGGAAAACGCGATTGCTCTGATTGCCGGTGGGTTGCGACCAGATGCGGTCATATTGGACCTCAACCTGCCGGATGTGGACGGGCTTGAAGGTTTGGTGCGCGTCAAAGCGGCCACCGATGCACCGGTCATCGTGGTGTCGTCGATTTCAGAGAACCGCGTGATCAGTCAGGTGATCCGTGCGGGTGCTTCAGGCTATGTCCCCAAGCACAGCCAGCGAGACGTGTTTCGTACAGCTTTCGAGACAGTTCATTCCGGGGGCGTCTTCGTGCCAGACGGTTTTGCACTGATTGATGACGATGCGGACTCCGAACACAGCGACGCCGCAAATCGGCTTGCCACATTGACCAATCAGCAATCGCGCATTCTGCAGCTTATTTGTGAAGGCAAACTGAACAAGCAGATTGCGTTTGATCTGTCCATTGCCGAGACCACAGTCAAGGCGCATGTAACTGCAATCATGCGTAAACTCGGCGTGCAAAGTCGTACGCAGGCCGTGCTGCTTGCCAAGAAGGCTTCTCTTGCCAGCGTCTTGCAAGAATAAGCCCTCGCGCCATATCATATGAAAACGTTGCGCTTCAGGGAGGAGGGCAGGATGAACCAAGCAGTCGGGTGGGCGACAGCTGCTGCCCGTGCGCCAGGTATCGTCAAAACGGGCTTTGTACATCGCGAAACGGATCAGGCGATTGAAAAACTCGCCGGATCCTTGGGCGATGATCTTTTGTCCTTGGTTATTCTGTTCGTGAGCTCCGGCGCGGATGCGGCGGCGGTTATTTCCGAGGCAGTCGATGCTTTTGCGCCAGCGCCGGTGATCGGATGCACCACAGCGGGCGAGCTTGCAGATTGCGGCTATGGCGAAGATCAGATTGTCGCCATCGGATTACCGTCTTCGCATTTCGAGGTGCGCACTCTGCTGGTGCCCGACCTTGGGAATTTCTCGGCGCAGGACATCATTGACCAGATGATCCGCAACCGTAACGGAATGGCGGCGTCCGCACCGGATTGGAAACACGAGTTTTCCTTTTTGATGATCGACGGGCTGTCGACGAAAGAGGATGCGCTGACGTCGGAACTCGCCGTTGGACTGGGGCCGGTGCCCTTGTTCGGCGGGTCCGCAGGGGACGGAACCCGTTTCGGCGCGACCTATGTGTTGATGGACGGTCAGGCCATGCAGAACGCGGCGATCCTGACGCAGGTTCGCACGCGCTGCCCGATCAAAGTGTTCAAGACGGATCACCTGGTGCCAACGGCGCGGCGTATGGTTGTCACCAAGGCCGATCCGGCAAACCGTATCGTGCAGGAAATCAACGCCGAGCCAGCCGCGCGCGAATATGCCCGTCTACTTGGAAAAGACCCTGAACAGCTGACGACCTTTACCTTTGCGGCCCACCCGCTGGTTGTGCAGATCGGCGGCCAGCATCATGTACGGGCCATCCAGCGCGTCGCGGGCAATGGTGACCTTGTGTTCTTTTCCGCGATTGATGAGGGGCTGGTGCTGACGCTGGCCGAACCTCGCGACATGGTTTCGCATCTCGAAGAAGAAATCGCTGCGCTGACACAGACCACCCGTCCGGACACGATCCTGGGCTGCGATTGCATCCTGCGCCGGCTGGAGGCACAGGAAAAGCAAAAGACGCGCGAGATTTCGCGACTGCTTTCTGAGAACCATGTCGTAGGGTTTTCGACCTATGGCGAGCAATTCAATTCGATCCATGTGAACCAGACGCTGACCGGCGTCGCGATTTACCCCCCGGAAGACGGGTAGGCGATGATTGAATCCCTGACCGACCCCAATGATCCGCTTGATCGGCAAAATGAAAAGCTGCTGAAGATCGTCGCGGCCCTGATGCGACGGGTCGAGGAATCCACTGACGCCTCGGGCGCGGCTTACGCACAGTTTCAACGGGCTGCCACGCTTGAACAAGAAGTGCGGGCGCGTACGGATGACCTTGAACGGGCGTTGGACTTGCTCAACGATTCGAACGCGCGCCTCGCGCAGGCCAATCAGGAAACCGAAGCCGCCCGCGCAAACCTCGCCAATGCGATCGAGGCGGTGCAGGAAGGGTTTGCGCTGTTCAACCGAGATGAAGAAATGGTTCTGTGCAATAGCCGCTTTGGCCTGCATATGCCTGACATCCAAACCAAGCTGACACCGGGGCTGCGGTTCACCGATTATGTCGGGTTGGTCAGCCAGTCCAGGTTTCTGTCCCTGCCTGGAGTAGTATCCCCAAAAGACTGGGTGCAACGACGCATGGCGCGCCATGCTGAAGATCACGTCGTCTTCAACATCCGCCTTAGTGGCAACCGCTGGATGCAGGTGTCCGAACACCGGACGCCGGATGGCGGTACCGTTATTTTGCAGACGGATGTAACCGACATCATGCGGGTCGAACGGCAGGAAAGGGATCGTATCCTAGATGACCAGGCCCGGCTGATCCGCGCGACACTGGAACATATCGATCAGGGGGTTTGTATCTTTGACAGCAAGCTGCGTCTGGTCGGGTGGAACAACCGCGCTAGCGAACTTCTGGCCATTCCCAATGCGCAATTTCAGATGGGAGCACCGTTCCAGACGTTGTTTCACCGGTTAAGCGCGACCGTCAGTTTTGAGGGGGGTGTGAGCGACGCCGACCTGCTGGCCTGGGTCAATCGCTCGACCGAGCGCCCGCCGTTGCAGTTCCAGATGCACGGCGGTCGTGCCAAGATATTGTCAGTCTTCGCGCAAGAAATGCCGGATCGGGGTTTCGTGATTTCCTTCACTGATGTGACGGCTGAAAGAAAGTCCGCGCAAGCCCTGGTCGAGGCCAAGGAACTGTTGGAACAGCGCGTTGCATCGCGGACAATGGAGCTTGCGGACGCGCTGAACGAGGCAGAACGCGCGAACGCATCAAAATCGCGCTTTGTCGCAGCGGCCAGCCATGATCTGTTGCAACCTCTGTCGGCTGCAAAACTCTACGTCTCGACATTGGGCAGTGGATTGGACAAGGCCGATGCGCGCGCGGTCGCGGTGAAAGCAGAGAGCGCCCTAAACAGTGTCGAACACATTCTTGAGGCGCTGCTGGATATTTCGAAACTGGATTCCGGACGGGCATCGGTTCACTTATCCTCGGTCCCGGTCGGTGAGCTTTTTTCCCAGATGGAGGACGCCTTTAGGCCTATGGCGCAAGCCAAGGGGCTTGGGTTGCGATTTGTCGGCACTGATACAGTTGTCAGAAGTGATGCCAGTTACCTGCGGCGTGTTCTGCAAAACCTGCTGTCAAATGCGATCCGTTACACGGAAATGGGCAGGGTTCTGGTCGGTGTAAGACGACTGGGGAAGACCGTTTCGATCCAGGTTTGGGATACAGGGATTGGGATCGCGCCAGACCAGAGAGACGTTGTTTTTCAAGAGTTTAAACGTATTCATTCAGACGCCAGTGCGGCCGAAGGGATGGGTTTGGGCCTTGCCATTGTGGAGCGCGCCTGTGGTTTGCTGAAACATCCGATACATTTGCAGTCCGAACTGGGGCGCGGAACCGTTTTTTCAATCACGGTTCCATCAGCAGGCCAGGCACGCGATGCGCTGAATAGTGGTGAGCCGTCGATACAGTCGCGCTCGGACGTGCTGCACAGGACGGTTGCCTTGCTGATTGAAAACGATGACAACCTGCGCGGCGCGCTGTGCATGACGATGGAAAACTGGGGCGTTCAGGTATTGGAAGCGGCCAGTAAAGATGAGGCGGCAAACCTGCTGCACGAGATCGGGATTTTACCGGATGTCATTGTCGCCGATTTTCAACTGGACGGCGGCAAGACCGGTACCGAAGCCATCGCCGAACTGACACGCGAATTCGGGCAACTGCCCGGTTGCATTATTTCCGCTGATCGTTCGACCGAATTGGCAGCCTCTTGCAAGACGGCAGGCTACCTTTTGCTGCACAAGCCGATTGATGCACAAAAGCTAAAATCCGTGTTAGAGGCTTCGGTAAGTTGAAAGGTCAAGGCGTTCGTCGCTTACCTACTGTCCGCATCATCTGACGGAAATAGAGCTTTGGTGCCAGACGGTTTAGCAGATTGGCGATCTGTGCGATCCGCCCGACTGGGATGTAGTCTTTACGTCGCCGGTAACCTTGCAAGATTACCTGCGCCGCTGCTTCCGGCTCCATATAGTCGATACCATCTGAGGCTGAGCCGGGACGAACGAACCCATCGTCAGCAGTTTCGGGTCGCCCAATATTGGTCGCAACAAAGGATGGCGCGGCGATGGAAACGCGAACCCCGTGGGCGGATTCCTCGGCGCGAAGGGACTTAAAGAACCCCTCCATCGCGTGTTTGCTGGCTGCATAGGCGGTTCGATGAATGAGGGGTGCAAAACCTGCAACGGAAGAGATCGCAAGGTGCGTACCCTTGGCTTTCCTGACCGCGTCCAGAAAATCCTGAGCGCAAGAAATTGCAGCGAAATAGTTGATTTCGAACAAGTTTCGGTGCGAGCGCATATCGCTGTCCGAAAACGCGGAAATCTGCGAGACACCTGCATTGTAGATCACCAGATCTATGGAGTCTCTTGCCGCAATGATCCGGGCGCAAGTGTCTTTGCACTGGTCCGCGTTGGTCAGATCACAGGCATAGATGCTGACGTCATCCTGATTGGCAAGCGCGTCAAGTTCTTGCCCCGGTAAATCAATCAATGCGGTATGCCAACCGTCGGCCCTAAGCGCGGCGGACAATGCACGGCCCAACCCTCCGGCTCCTCCTGTAATGACAGCGGTTGGTTTCATTGGGTAGCCTCCCACCAGCGATCGAACGCCTCGGCACTCGTGAATTTGGGGTGATAGCCGAATTCGCCTTTCAGCGCGGCATTGTTCAATACAGGGCGATACAGAAGAAAACGCACTTGCTCTGGGCCATAACGCGACAGGCGCAGCGGGCGGGCAATGGTCAGAGCGGCCCTGACCACCGCCGGAGATAGCCGACGCAACGGTTTGCTCATCTGTGATGCGATCTGTGAGATGGTCAGCGCGCCGTCGCCGGCAACGTTGAAAACGCCGGCAGGCCCGTCAGTCGCCGCACGAACCAGGATATCGGCCAGATCTTCATCCCAGATGAACACAAACGGGCTGTCTGATCCTTTCAGCCCCAGCAGACGGGGTTTGTGAAACAGGGCCGTTATCTGATTTTCAACCTTTGGCCCCAGCACAGTGCCCACGCGCAGAACTACCTGTTCGAGGCCGGGCGTGGTTTGTCTGGCTTCGGCCAGCATTTCTTCGACCAGCCGCTTGTGCCAGGAATAGGCAAACTCCTGATTGCCTCGTATCGCATCCGTTTCGCGCAAGGGAACCGGGTTATCGGCATGATACCCATAAGCGGCCCCCGAAGAGGTAACCACCAAACGCTTGACCCCGGCGGCAATCGCCGCACTCAGCACATTTCGGGTACCTTCGACATCAACCTGATATTCATGGTCTCTGGTCGAGCTCGGACCGGGGGTCACGATGGACGCCAGATGAACAATGGTGTCCGGTTCTTCGACCAGTATGACGTTGAGAGGCGCGTTGCCGGTGACATCCATCCGTACGAACCGTGCATTTTTTGGCAAGTTGGCGGGCTCTTGAATATCTGTTGCGGTGATTGTGACGTCGGCGCGGTTGCCCAGTCGTTGCAGCAGGGCAGTTCCCACCGCACCGGCGGCCCCGGTGATCAGGATGTGGCGCATTCGGGCACCTCTCGTCTTGCGAAGAAGGCAGCCAGAGCCAACCCCGAGATTGCGTGCCAGATGCCCCAAAGTGCGGCGGCCACCGCCATTCCGCCAAGCCCTCCGAAAAAGGCGAAAATCAGGATGAGGCCAAGGCCCGAGTTCTGTATCCCAGTTTCGATTGTGACAGACCGGCGGTCGCGTTCCGACAGGTTGGCGGCCGTCGCGGTCAGATACCCGCCCATAAAAGCCAGCGCGTTATGCAGGATGACGATTCCGATGATCGCGGTCGCAAAATGTTGGAAAATTCCCCAGTTCGCGGCGAGCGCCACTAGGATGAAAGTGATGAAGATCGCCATCGAGAGCCACTGCATCGGGCGGCGGAATTTATCGGCGACGGCTGTGAAACGCGCATTGACCAGCATGCCAAGGATCAGCGGTAGGATCAGCATGAAGCCGACCGTAATGGCCACTGCGATCGGGTCGATTTCTGTCCTTTGCAGGATTTCTCGTGTTGGAGCGTAAAGATTCCCCCACAGCGCAACATTAGCGGGCGTGATGATGATCGCGCCGACGGTTGCGAAAGCTGTCATCGACACCGAAAGCGCCACGTTTCCGCCAGCACGGTGCGTCATGAAATTCGAGATGTTCCCTCCCGGGCAGGCCGCTACAAGGATCAGCCCCATCGCGACCGACGGTAGTGGATTGACCACCAGCAGCATCAGAAAGGTGAGTGCGGGTAGAACCAAAAACTGGGACGCCAGCCCTACAAGCAACGGTTTCGGTCCGCGCAGGATCCGGCGAAAGTCATCCATCCTAAGATCCAGCGCGATTGAGAACATCACGACGGCAAGGATGACGTTCAGCAGCTTTAGGTTGCCTGCATCGAAGTTCAGCGCGACATCGTCGATCCCGTTCATGACTGGGCCGCTTTCAGCGCCGCGATCTGTCGGGTCACTTCACCGCGGTAGGTCGCTTTGTCGACATAGTAGGCCATCCGGGGCAGGTCGATATAGTTCATGCCGCCGGTCGCACGTTCGAATTTTTGGGATTTGGTCGAGTGAATGGTCTTTGCGGCAGAGTTTCCGGATCTTAGACCCGCGATATAGCGCGCCACCATCTCGGCCTGTTCGTGCCGCCCTTGCCACCCAAGGCCCGACGCCTCGATCATTCCCAGAATGAACAGATCATCGCGGGTTGGGTGCATGCAGTTCAGGTACAGGTGCGGGGCGTCGCCCTGCCAATTCAAGTGTGACTTATCGATGAACGGGTAGTGCAGTTTATATCCGGTCGCGGCCAGAACCATGTCGTATTCAGCACTGGTGCCATCACGGAAATGGACCGTCTTGCCGTCAAATCTTTCAATGTCAGGGCGCACCTTCAAATCGCCATGCCCGGCGTGGAACAGGATCAGCGAGTTGACGACGGGGTGGGACTCGTACAGGGCGTAATCTGGCTTGGGAAAGCCATATTTCTGCGGATCACCCACGAACCATTTCAGGATTGCACCGTCGACTTTTCGTTTCAGCCACATGGGCAGTTTGATCTTCCCGCCCATCGTGTCGGCAGGAACACCGAAGACGTATTTGGGTACAAAATAGTACCCCCGGCGCATCGAGATATCGCAGGACTGCCCGTGGTGAATGGCGTCAACCGCGATATCGCAGCCCGAGTTTCCGGCACCGATGACCAGAACCCGCTTGCCTGTGAATTGCGTCGGATAACGATAGTCCGAGGCGTGGATCAGCTCGCCTGAAAACTCTCCCTCAAACTTGGGTAGGTTGGGTTCGGACAATGTGCCGTTGGCGATCAGGATACCCGCAAAGATCTGGCAGTGCTCAGTGCCTGCCTTGTCACGCCATTTCACCTCCCATCCGCCTGCATCCAGCGGTGTGGTACTCAGGACCTCGGCACCAAAGTGATAGTGCTGATACAGGTCAAATGCGTTTGCGAAGTCGTGGAAATACGTCTTGAGCTCGCGATGTGATGGATACTCCGCCGTTTCTTCCTGCATAGGGAAGTCGGTGAATTCGGTCATTTTCTTGGACGATATGAGGTGGGCGGTCTCGTACATCGTAGACCGAGGGGCATCGATGTTCCACAGACCACCCACATCGTCAGCCAGTTCAAATCCTTGAAATGGCACTCCCTGCTCGACAAGTGTCTTGGCCATTGCCAGACCCATGGGCCCAGCTCCGATCAGAGCAAAACACTCTTCCGGGCGGGCCTTCACCGTGACCGGCTGGCCCGCTCCGACTTGCACCTGTTCCATCCGTCTCTCCTCCTGCGACACTATTTATCTTGAACGATCGTTCGAAATAAGGCAAATTAGTTTTTGAAATGGCACAACACGCTGTAAAAGAAAGAAAAAGGGCGCCCTCGCAGCGATCCATTGCGGCTCGGGAGCGTATTCTTGACGCTGCGGAACTGGTCTTTGCCGAGCAGGGATTCGACGGTGCCTCGATTCGCGACATCGCCGAGCGGGCGCAGGTTCAGAAGGCCAACGTGAACTTTCACGGCGGTCCAAAAGATGAGCTTTTTGAACGCATCGTTGCGCGTCGCGCCAGTGAACTATCGCAAGAGCGCCGTGAAACCATCAGCCGATTGGAGGAGTGCGGCGATTGGGACGCCGCGGACCTGATGTCAGCCTTCATGAGGCCGTTGTTGACCCGCGCATTCAGTAATGATCCCCAATGGCTGGCCTATGCGCGCATTGTGGCGATAGTTTCCGCTGATGCACGTTGGCATACACTGGCGAAAACCCATTTTGATCCCGTCGCCTCGCTGGTCGTCCAAAAGCTGTGCACAAAATACCCCAAGGCCGACCCGGCGAACGTTGCTGGGGCGCTGGTTTTTTCGGTGTCGTCCATGCTGGCGTTGTGCACGTCGGAATGGCGGATCGGGGCACTTTCCGGCCCTGACCAAAAACGCGACACCGAGGGTGCAATCCGGAACCTGTTGCAGTTCTGTCATGCTGGGCTCACCGGTGTTTTGGATCCGTCCGGGTAATCCAGCGACGATCAAACAACTTCGCCCCAACCCGCTCAACTTGAAGTTACGCACAGGACCATATCAAATGGTCCCGTGCGTTATTATCTAGTGATTAACCAAGATTAAAGAATTGGAGCGTGGGGTGACATGACAGAGACCAGGGACCGCCTGACCGCGGAGGAGGCGAGGGGGCTGCGGACGGCCAAGGAGCTTGAGGCGCATCTAGTCTGGTTGGACACGTTCACGCCCGCCGCTTTGGGTGTTTTGGCGATCGCTTCGGGAATTTACACTTACCTGGGTGTTTCGTCACTGTTGGAAGACAACGGCGCGGTGACCTTCTTCGCAGCGGTCGCCTATTCGATCGCGGTGTCGGTCGGCATCTTTGTGTTCTGGAGCTATATGCTGCGCTTACTGCCGTCGATGCGCACGGCCAGCGGTTTCATTGGCCTGACGATCTCGACGATCGTTGGATCCGTTGCAATCATCGCCATGTCCAGCTGGCTTAACGCTGCTGCCCTGGCCGGAGCGGCTGCGGTCGAACAGCACCTTGAAAACACCGTGCGCGACTACCAGGCGGCGCTTGAGCAGGCGCACGACATTGCACTCAGCGGACAGGCGCTGGGGCGCGAGGTCGAACGCGCGCGTCAAAGCTTCGAAGAACTGGCCGAGCTGGAGCAATCCGGTGATCTTTCGGGCACGGCGGGCCGTGGGGCAGTGTTCCGCGTGCTGACCCAAAAGGCCGAAGAGCTGCGCAATCTGGAAGAGCAGATCGCCAATCAACAGCCGCTGATCGAAGATGCGTTCCAGCAGGGCAACGAAATCCTCGCCCGGATGCGTGAGCTTACTGTTGCTCCAGGACCGGTTGATCGCCGGTCAGTGCAGTTTTCCGAAGAAAGCGTCAAGCTGGCCGGGGTGATTTCGCGTCTGAACCAGTACAATGTGGCACCGCTTGTTGCGCGCGCAGCCGGGGATTTGCCGTCGTCGGTCGTGCTGCCCGAACTTGATGGGCGCAGTTCCGAGGTGCGCGATGCCCAGTCATCGACCATCAACTCGGTCCTGAACGCACTTGATCAGCGTGGCAAAACCCTTCGGACCGCTGCTGAAGAGGTTCTGGAGATCGAGCCGCCAATTGAGACGGCCTATAATCCCATTTCCAGTGCAGATGCGGTAATCAAGTATGCGCACAACTTTGTGCCGTCCTGGGCCGGAGCCATCGCAATCGACCTGCTGCCCGCCGTTCTTGTGTTCGTGCTGGCGATCACCCAAGCCGCCATCCGAAGCGGGAAGGACGGTATGAGCATTGAGGACACGTTAACGCTGTCTGACCTGCGTGCGGCCATGAATGCGATGAAAGATGTCGAGGCAACCATGGGCGTCGCAGATGCCGCAATCCTTGATCGGGCCACGTCGAAAAAAGACGAAACATAATGGGCTTCCTGTCCCGAATTGATGTGCGCAGGGGGCTGCGATACGTGCTAGTGATCCAGCTGGTGATCGCAGGTATTCTGATCCTGTCGGATGTGGCCAACGTTGTCTCCAGCCCGTTCACGCCAAGGGTTGAACTGCCGACAGGCCCCATCTCACCAGGGGATCAGCGGCGCGAGTACCGCACTGACCGCACCGATCCGTCGCTGTTGCCGCAGGACCAACCGCCGGATGTGCCGGTGCCTCAGAGCTTTCCCACGCGGTTGGAATTTACTGAAAAACAAGCCGGTGATCTGGGGCGGGTCCTTCTGGTGAGTGGTCAGATCGAAACAGGTGATGCTGATCGGTTCGATACTTATTTGTCCGAGATGCAGGAACAACCCGACCTGATCGCGCTGCACAGCCCGGGCGGCCAAGTGTCCGAAGCTTTGTTGATTGGCGGGCAGATACGCGAGGCCGGGTTGTCATCGGCCGTACTGCCCGGCGCGGTCTGCATGTCCGCCTGTCCATATATTCTGGCCGGTGGGGTCGCGCGTATCGTGTCACTGCAAGGCATTGTCGGACTTCATCAGCATTACTATGACCAACCGCGCCTGATCCCCGTGGTCTTTGCCGTTGAAAGCATCCAGAAAGGGCAGGGCGAGACGATGCAGCATCTGATCGACATGGGTGTCGATCCTGCATTGATGTTGTATTCTCTGAACACGCCGCCGGATCAGATCTATGCCCTTGTAGAAGACGAGCTGACAAGCACCGGTATTGCAACGCAAATTCTGGAATGACAAAAGGGCCCGACGCGCGGGTCCTTCTTATCAATCCTGCAAGACAGAGATGAGCGCCTCGGCCAGCGGCAACGAGGAATATCCGTGCCAGGAGGGCGTCAGACCCAGCCGCACAACGACCATGTCCTGGGATGGAAACACGCCGATAAACTGCCCGTCATGCCCCTGAAGCCAGACGGCATCTTCATAGGGTGGTAACCCACCCGGAGAGTCCAGCCACAGATGACCTTTGGCGTACATTCCGTCAGATGCGGCAACCGGCTCAAACATCCAGTCCGTAAAATCCTCGGGCAGGATTTGTTGGTCGTTCCATTCGCCTTTCTGCAATAGCAGTTGCCCAAAACGCGCCCAGTCGCGCGCAGTGGCATACATATAGCTGGAACCGACAAATGTGTCCGCCGCATCGGTCTCGAGCACGACGGATGTCATGCCCAATGGTTCGAACAGCGCCTCTTGTGGATAGGTCAGACTGCCATCGGTCAGTTTGTCCTGCCAGACGCGCGACAGGGCTGTAGTTGTCCCCGAAGAGTAGTTGAAATCCGCGCCAATCTCACTTTCCGCCGGGCGGCCCGAGACAAAATCTGCCATGTCATCATTAAGATACAGCATCTTGGTCACGTCCGAGACGTCGCCATATTCCTCATTCCATTGCAGGCCACTGGACATGGCCAGCATGTCCTTAAGGGTGATGTTTTTGCGTCCGTCCTTTGTCCAGTCCGGATAACTGTCAGTCAGCGTATCCTCCAGCGACATCTGGTCGGATTTGATCAGGGTACCGATCAGGCCCGCAGTAACTGTCTTGGTCATCGACCACCCAAGCAAAGGCGTGTTTTCATCAAACCCCTCCGCATAGGTTTCGCCAACGATACGCCCATCCCGCACGACAACCACGGCGCGGTATCCTTCGCCCAGAAGTGTGCCATCCGCCAGGACACGCGCAACTTCAGGATCTTGTGACAGTTGAACTTCGTTACCGACGGGCCAGATTCCAGTGGGCAAGGGTTCAATCGCGGTCAGGGCCGCGTCGCTGAGCGTCGCGTCATGGACATTGGTGCAGCCAAGCCCCTCGCGGTATTGCGAGGTCGCGGCGGCAAAGAACCGGAAAATCCGCGCGGTCACGGTTTGGGCTTCGGCGTCCACATCGATCGAGATCTGCTTAAGCAGTGGGTGCCCCGGGGCCTGAACATCGACGGTCAGAACGTCTTCCGGGTCGCGCCCCGCAATGAAGACGTTGGAACAGACGATCTTGGCCGAATAGTTCGTCCCAACCTTTAAGAGGTCAGGCGGGGAGATCAGCAGATAACCCACAATTGCGACGACACCCAGAATAAGCGTGCCTGTGACGATTTTCAGCGCTTTGATGATCAATCGATTTTCGAACCGGTCGTACCGGCCGCCTCCCGTTTATCTCCGGATTTCGTCCGAGTTAAGAGCGTATCGTCTTTGGTTGCCACCTTTCCGTCGCGTTCGTTCTGCCCAATTTCGACTGTGGACCCGCCTTTTTCGTTTCACTTGACCAAAGCCTTGGGGTCGTCCTTGATGGTGACAAGCCCTGTCGGTCACGCCGGTAACTGAACCGGCAATTCCGATATCCTGGGCGCGATCAGGGAAGGTTCGCTTGACTGAGCCCTGTTTGGATTGACGCAAATGAAACGATTGCATGTCTGAAATCGAGATCTGGCTGGAAAAAAACGGCCTGTCAAAATACGCCGAGGCCTTCGCCCGTCATGAAATAGTGGTGGGTGATCTGCCTGAGCTGACAGAAGACGATCTTGTCGCAATTGGACTGCCGCTTGGGCCACGGCGACGGTTTGCAAAAGCCTTGCGCGAACAATCCGGGGCCGGCGTTCCGTCACTACATTCGACCCTCAGCCCGACAATCGTTGCCGAACGGCGGCAGTTGACTGTCATGTTCATCGACCTCGTCGGGTCCACCGAGATCGCGCAGCGCTTGGACCCTGAGGATCTGGCCGAGGTTCTGCGCCTGTTCAAGGAAACCTGCGCGGCGGCTGTGGCTGCGTACGACGGTCATATCGCAAGTTATTATGGCGATGGCATCATGGTCTTTTTTGGCTTTCCGCATGCGCATGAGGATGACCCCGAACGCGCGATACGTGCGGGGCTGAGGATCATTCAGGAAATGCCGGAAGTTCGGACCCACGCAAAGCTCGAAGTGCGGATAGGGATCGCGACGGGGTTGGTCGTTGTCGGTGACCTGCGCGGTGAGAACATGTTTGAAGACGGCACCGCCATGGGCGAAACGCCAAACCTGGCAGCGCGCCTTCAGGCTATGGCCGATCCAGGCACTCTGATCGTCGCTCCGACCACGCACCAACTGGCAGGCGACGCGTTCGAGTATGTTTTGCGCGGTGCGTTCAAACTCAAAGGCTTCGCGAAAGAGGTTGAGGCATGGCAGGTCACCGGAACACGAGAGACGATCAGCCGGTTCATGACGACGGACAGTACCGCGTTGCGCCCGTTGATTGGACGAGACCGGGAGTTTGACATTCTGCGCAGCAAATTGGCGCTGGCCCGGGCAGGCCAGGGGCAGGTCGCATTGGTATCCGGCGAAGCAGGTATCGGTAAATCCCGCTTGATCGAAGAGCTGCGGTTGGGTGTTGCCAAGGCAGAAGCGTTGCAAGTGCGGTTTCAGTGCTCACCGTATCATGAGACAAGTGCGCTCTACCCTGTGATCCGTCAGATTGAAAACGCTGCGGACCTGCGTGCTGATGATACAGGGAGTGTCCGGCTCAGGAAAATTGCCAAACATTTGGAAAATCCGCCTGACCACAGCGTGAAGCTGGCAGCGGCGCTTTTGTCTGTTCCATTCGAAGACCAACTTGGTTCGCTTGATCTGACGCCACAGCAAGTCATGGATCAGACCTTGGACATGTTAGCCGGTCAGCTTATTGCACGGGCCGCGCGAAAGCCCATACTGTGCCTCATTGAAGACGCGCATTGGATTGATCCGACGACGAAAACCTTGCTTGACCGGATCGTGGACAGAATTCAGGAAGTACCGGTTCTGATCGTCATGACGTACCGGACGGCTTTTGATCCGGATTGGGCCGCCAAGCCCAACGTCACTCATGTCCCTCTCCGGCAGTTGGATTTCGCGCAGGTCCGCGAGATTGTTCATCAGGTGGCTGGGGATAAGCCGATCTCGCCCGAAATGTTCGGCGTGATCGCGGGGCGGACGAACGGTGTTCCCCTCTATGTTGAAGAGGTGACAAAAGATTTGCTGGAATCTGGTCAATTGGCCGATCGGGCAGATGCACTTGGGTTGGATGGCGCGCCCGGTCCTGCACCTTTGGTCCCCAGCACGTTACAGGATGCGTTGATGGCGCGATTGGACCGTTTGAGTTCGGCGAAGGAAGTCGCACAAATCGGTTCCGTGATCGGCCCGCATTTCACCTATCAATTGATTTCCGGCGTGTCCGGGTTTGGGGATAAAGCGTTACGCGCGGGTCTGGATCTGCTGGTCGACGCGGGCATTGTCACCGTGGCGCAGAAAAAGGCAGAAGAGACATTTGCCTACCGTCACGCTCTTATTCGTGACACGGCCTATAACAGTCTCCTGAAAAGCGAACGCCGCGGGTTGCATGCGCGCGTAGCAGAGGCCTTGCATCACGGAACGCATAGTCACGCAGATGCAGGCCCCGAAGTTCTGGCGCACCACTACACCATGGCGAAAATGCCCCGCGAGGCCATCGAACAGTGGCACCTTGCAGGCCAACGCGCAGCCGAGCGCTCTGCGAATGTCGAAGCGGTGACCCAGCTGGGACATGCGATACAGCAGTTGCACGAATTGGAAAGCACCGTTGAACGCGACCGCAAAGAGGTCGAGATACAAGTGCTTTGCGCGGGTGTGACCCGTTCGACGGCTGGCATTGCCGCCGACGAAACGGGCGCTGTCTATGCCCGAATTCGAAAGCTGTGCAATCGCTTGGACGAGACCGAGAACCTGTTTCCTGTTCTCAATGGCCTTTATTCGTTCCATTTGGTGCGGGCCGAATATGATTTGGCAAAGGACGCAGCGCGGCAAATCCTCGATCTGGCAGGTCATTCTGACGAGGCGCATCATGTCATGATTGCCCATCGCGCGATGGGGGCGGTCTTGCTGCATATCGGTGATCTGGACGCGGCGCATGAACATCTACAGTTGGCGATGGACCTTTATCAACCCGATCTGCATGGACGGCTTGCTTATGTCTACGGATCCGACCACGCAGCGATAACGTCGTGTTTTTTAAGCATGGCGCTGTGGTTGAAAGGCGACCCTGACCGAGCCGTTGATATCCAGCGAAGGGCCGTCGATGCCGCCAAGGACCTAAAGCATGCCCACAGTATCGCCCAGGCGCTGACCTATCTTTGCATGTTGCATACTTTGCGTCGTGAACCGGATCATGTTTTGAAAGCCGCTCAACAGCTTGAAGAGGTGTCCGAGAGGCACTCGTTTACCTTCATGACTGTTACTGCCAATCTGTGGCGCAGTTGGGCGACTGCTTATGATGTGCCGACCATTAACAACATCAGCGCGGTACGTCAGGCGGCCGAGGCCTGGTGGGACAGCGGCGCGGGGAACTACAAACCGTTCCTTTTGACTTTAATCGCCGAGCTGATTTTGAAAGCCGGTGATCCCGAGGGTGCCCAGCAGGTATTGATCGAGGCACGCAAGCACCAGAAACTAACCAACGAAGGCTGGGCTCAGATGGAAACGGACCGGGTTCAGGCGCGTTTACTGCAGCAGCAAGAGGCCGCGAAGTAGCGGTCGCTCCAATCAAAACCCGCTGACGCGTTCAACCAACCAGTACATCGACACGCAGCCGATGGCATATCCTGTGACGGGTACGGCGACTACGCCAGCCCTTTGGGAAATTGTGGGCAGCGTAAGGCGCCACACCAAGATCAGGGCCGACAGTCCGGCAATAAACAAAAGCTGCCCGGCCTCGACCCCGATGTTGAAGGCCAGCAGTGCGGCGAAGATATCCTCAGTTGGAACTCCAATATCGGCCAGCGCGCCGGCAAATCCCAGCCCGTGCAACAGCCCGAAGCAAAAGCAGACGATCCAGGGATATTGTTCGGACAGGCGTAGCTCACCATCTTTTCGGTTGAGGATTTCCAGAGCGAGGAACACGATTGACAAGGCGATCACGGCTTCGACCGGTGGGCCGGGCACGTTCAGAACGCCTAGTGTGGCAAGCGCCAGCGTAATGGAATGCGCGACGGTAAAGGCGGTCACTGCCCCGACCAGCCGCCATGGGTCGCGAACCAGCACAAACAAGGCGAAAACAAACAGAAGGTGATCCCAACCTTCCAGAATATGTTCGAACCCAAGGCGGAAGTAACTGCTCAGAACCGACCAGGTCGTTGGCTGTTCTGGTATGATCAAAGCAGGCGTCTCGGGTGTGAACCGCAAAGTAGATGGTTCCGTCGAGATAGGTTGGATGCGCAGCAGAACGTCGTTTCGTTGTTGCTCCAGCCCTTCAATGGTGATGGTGTGACCGGCGATATCGTCCTCGCATTCAAGAACCCAGGTCGCGATCCAAGCTGTTCCGTCGGACCGTGGCTCGGGTCCTCGGTTTTGGGCACAGTGAGCGGGTAATATGGCATCGATACCCATGGGGCGGCCATTCACATCAGGCTTGCGCCATAGCACTTGCCAGGTGTTGCTGGCCAATTGCCGCAGGTCCAAATAACCGGGGTCAAGTGCATGTGCATGTCCCGCTTGTGCGGCGAACATCAGCCAGCCCGGGAATAACAGGCAAAAGAGCCGCTTCATTCGACCGCCTTATCCATGTCGGGTGTTTCGACCTGGTAATTCGACGCCAGGCTTTCATATTGCGCCTGCGCTAGGTCCGACCCGGCTTCGCGGCGCCATTCCAGTAAAACGGTATCGCGGATATCTTCCAGCTTTGGCAATATGGGGTCTTGTTTGTCTGTAACGCGAACGACGTGGATACCATATGCGGATCGGACTGGGCCGGACCAGTTGCCTGGCTCCAACGATCTCAGGGCCGCCGAAAAGCCAGTGCCAAAGTTTGCGTCCACCGCGCGCACTACCGTCAGGGGCATCGACTTTGGAAGCAAAGTTGTCGCTCCGATGCTGCTCCAGTCCTGCTGATTGTTTGCAGCCTCGATCGTGCGTTCGATGGCATCCGGATCGGCGTTCTCGTTCAGGTAGATCTGATCAAAAGCAATCTGTGCCGGTTTGGTAAACCGTTCTGGGTTTTCGTTCAGAAAGGTCTGCAACACTTCGGGCTCGGGTTCGATCGAAGCCGCGATTGCGTCAGTCAGAAAATCCATCTTCTGCGCCAGGCGAGCACGGATGACCTGATCACCTTGATCCAGCCCCAGCTTGCGTGCTTCGCGCACAAGAACTTCTTCGCGGATCGCCCCGTCAATCAGGGCCTTTACCTCGTCTTCCGTCGGTGGGCGGTTCCAGCTGTTTTGGAAACGTGTTTTCAGAAGGGCGACATCGTTACCATCGACTGTGATCGTGTCGGTCTCTTCAACTACGTCCTGTTGCGGGGAAACCCATGCAAACCAGCCGAAAATGGCAACCCCGATCAAAATGAAATGGAATAAAGGCTGTTTTAGAATTTGCATGTGTGTTCTCAATGTCGTGTCGCTATATTGCCGGGCGGGGTTGACCGCCCGGCAATGTCTTTAGTGTATTGTTCGGTTATTCGCTAGGTGTGTACCAGATCGGCGACGAATACGCGCGCTCTTGATGGATCAGCTGCGCCTCTTCCGGCAATTCAATACCGAACCGGACCTTGTCGTACAGGACCCAACGGGGTGTGGGGATTTCAAGCGCCCGGACATAGTAGAAGGCCCGCGCATTTGGATCAAAGTCTGGATCGGCCCAAACCGACACAAGCTCGGCGGTTCCAATCGTGTTACTCCAGCTGGCGGTTTCGATATCGACGGTGTTGCCGACAGCCGGGACTTTGCCGTTTTCATCAGCAGCCCGGTCATCCGACCATGCAACGTCGTAGACTTTCTCGTGCAACTCTCCTTCGCCATCGAGCCACCCTTTTACGACCTGTACCCGGTCCAGATTGGCCCCAACCGGATCGCGTAGCGCAGCGATCAGGAATGAAGGCGCTCCATCACCTTCGTTAGGGCGTAAGTCCGAGCCCATCGGAACGCCTTTGGTGTAGCCAACGTCCGCAAGGAACCGGGTCTCAAGATCTGCTTCGTCAAATTCCCATCCACCAAAGAACCGCAGACCGATCCGAGGACCAGTCGTGGCATAGGTTTCACGCCGTTTAAAAGCATCAAAGATCGCCGAACGCGTGTTCTCGGTGGCCCAGACGGCAGTGTAACCAGATGCGACAAGAAGGTCGCCGGGGATTTCGCCAAGATCATTGGCGATGAAGGGGTGCTGGATTCTTGTGGCCGACGGTTCAACGCTGACGGATTTTCCGAAAAAGTTGTCCTCTTCAGCTGTTGCCAGCGATGTGTGGCTGTCTGTTGCCCCACCCATTCCGAACTTATAAGGGTTCACCCCGAACTTTTCTTCCAGCATCAGGCCACGCTTCAAGGCTTCTCTGGCATATTCACCGGCCAGCATGTCCTCTGTTTTCAGCTCGGTAATGTCGAGGTTGCCGACGTCCCAGTTTTCATAGTCCGCAAATTCGTCTTCCGGGCTTAGGAAGGGGTGTGCTTCTCCGTCGCCCTTGATTTGGGTGACCTCATAATGCGGCTCCCACTTGGCGCGGTTCTGCACGTATTCTTCGTCTACCTTGCCGCCGTGATAAGTATCCTCAGTGGGGAACATCCAGCCATTTGACAGGTTGCCGTTATGTGCAAAAGCAACTGCGCGACCACCGGTTTTACCCTGATACTCTTCAAGCCACGCATATAGCGCCTTGGGGTCGGTGTCGCCGTAAGGAGGCTGAGTCACAGGTGGCACGACCTGCAGTGCACGAATCGGACCGTCGCGCAGCATGACGTTGCGGTGCAGGTTGAATCCCTTGGGAACGGACGTCCATTCAAACCCAATAAAGGCGGTGAAATTGCCGGGGTCGTTATGCCGTTCCGCTGCCATAACGATGTTTTCCCATGTAAATGCGAATGCGTCCGCGCCCGGGCTGTATGACTCAAGTAGGATTTCCGGCAGGGTCATTTGAGAGAAATTTGTAATAATGTCGAAGGCCGCTTTCCCGGCTTCTTCACCACCCGCCATGTAACCTTCGTACCACTCCAAGCCTTTTGGGTCACCAATAACGCCAGGTTTACCGGCCTGCAGGTCCGGGGCGAAGCCCATCAAATCAGTATGATCCGTCAGCACCATCCAATCCAGGGGGCGTGCCAGTCTGACAGGTTGACCGGTCGACGAAATAACCTGTTCCCCCTTTGCGAACCGCCATGCCTCATCAGGAAGTAAGGTGTTTCCGAATGCGCCCGCATCCAGCGACAAACCGGTGTGCAGGTGCGTGTCACCCCAGAGTGGCCGTTCGGGAAATGATCGGTTGGCGTAGGGCGAATATGGGCGGTCGGCAAAGGTGCCTTCGGCCGCCTCTTTGCTGGGGACCGCGTCTGCCCAAGCAAGCGCTGGTAGTGTCAGCAAAGAGATCAAACAGGTTGTAAGTCGAAGCATTGAATCCTCCCCAGGTTGTCGTGCTAATCAATATCGTAAATTCAGTATATTCATTTCTTATAATGTATTGAGCGAGTTTTGGTACTGATTTTTCTACCTTGGGACCTGCGTCCAGTGAAGGCTGGTGCCTCGCTTGGCAGTACTCGCGCTCTGAGTACCTCACCACCATCGACCGTTTCGCACGGCCGCCACTTGCGTGCCCGCCCTCGATATACACAGCGCGAACTTCGGTGTCGAAAAGGCCGTACACGCCGGGATGGGTGAGTTTGCCCAGTTCGTTGAGAACGATGACCTGCGCATCGATCAGGCATTTCCGGCGAAACCCGTTGACGTAGAATGCCTAGTGCGAGCCACCATTGGACGCAACGCTGGATGCCGATATCCAAAACGGCAAGGATTTTCGTACTGCAACATCATCGCAGCGGTGCAAATTGCGGATTGCCAAAAATGGTAGGGCTGTATTCGTCGCGCATGGCACCAGTTTGAGGTTGCTGACTGGTGCCCATCACGGGCAGATTGCTTGTGAGGGCAAAGGGACGGACCAGCCAATGACACAACAATCCAAGGGCATGGCTGTCTTTTTGACCGGCAGTTTGATGCGGCATGTGACCCGAATGTCGCTGACCACCAGCATTGGTCTTATGGCAATCTTTGCCGTGGATTTCGTGGACATGGTGTTCATCTCGATGCTGGGCAACGACGCGTTGGCCGCAGCGGTCGGCTATGCGGGCACGCTTTTGTTTTTCACCAACTCGATCAATGTGGGGCTGTCCATCGCAGCCGGGGCTCTTGTCGCCCGCGAGTTGGGGGCCGGGCGGCCCGAAAAAGCCCGGCAATTCGGAACCAGCGTTGCCCTTCTTGGTATTTTGATGGGATTGATTGTGTCTGCCATAGTCATGATTAATATCAAGTTTCTGCTGTCTTTGCTGGGCGCGCAGGGTGAGGTTCTGCAATTGGCCGCACGGTATGTCAGCATCATTCTGCCGACCATGTGGGTGATGGCTGCGGCAATGACGGGTATGGCTGTGTTGCGTGCGCATGGTGATGCGCGCCGGTCCATGCAGGCTACGATTTACGGCGGGCTGGCAAACGCAATTTTGGATCCGATCCTGATCTTTGCTGTTGGTCTTGGCCTAGACGGGGCGGCGATTGCCTCGGTCATTGCGCGTATCTGTATGCTGATGGCAGCGGTCCGGCCCGCCGTGCGCGTGCACCGTGGATTTGCGCGACCGTCGCTGAGGCACTTGAGGGAAGACCTCCAGCCGGTGCGGGCGATTGCGATACCGGCGGTTCTGACCAATGTCGCCACGCCGGTCGGCAACGCCATCGTGATCCGTGAGGTTGCGCAGTTTGGCACCGATGCCGTGGCAGGCATGGCCGTAATAGGACGGCTGATGCCTGTTGCCTTTTCCGTCGTGTTTGCGCTGTCCGGGGCCATAGGCCCGATCGTGGGGCAGAACTTTGGGGCAGGGCAGTATGATCGGGTGAAGGGCGCATTTCTGGCGGGCGTGAAATTTACTGCCGTCTATGTGGTTCTGATGGCGGCGGTGCTGTTCGTCCTGCGTGCACCCATCGCCGACTTGTTTCAGGCCCAAGGCGAGACGCGGGCGCTGATCTATCTGTTCTGCGGGCCGCTGGCCCTGGCGTCGTTCTTCAACGGTGTGATCTTTGTTGCGAATGCCAGCTTCAACAACCTTGGCTATCCCATTTATTCCACGTGGGTTAACTGGGGGCGACATACGCTGGGCACGTGGCCCTTTGCGGTCGCCGGGGCTTATTTGGCTGGCGCTCCGGGGGTGTTGTTGGGGCAGGCGCTGGGCGGTGTGATATTTGCTGCAATCTGCTGGGTAATGGTGCGCGGCGTTGTCTCGGGCCTGACTGCACCAACAGAGGTTGATCCATTTGCCGGACAAAGCCGGCTGCAATCCCTGTTTGGGCGCAGGGGGTGGTGAACCATCCCTGGGCGTTAAAACACCATCGGTTTTTGGTCAACAAAAGCGACATTTGTCTCCTTTGCCGCAACTAAGACAACCTCATTTGTCAATTCATGAATTCGTTGTAAGCTGAGCTTACGATTGCAAAAAACGCCAAGTTATTACGGGGCGTTGATTTCAAAAAACACCTTTAACGACCGAGGATGAGCAATGTCCGGAAGTCTTTTGAAATACACGCGTGTTCTTGAGATTGTCGGAGACACAATAAAAGTCAGGGTGCCTCTGGACGGATCGACCGACGCAGCGGTGCGTTTCAACGATCTGGCCGTGATCGAAACCGTGGACGGCCACAAGACACTGGCGCAGGCGATTTTCATTGACCGGGACGTTGTCACCCTGCAGGTGTTTTCCGGCACCAAGGGCATCTCGACCGAGGCGACGGCGACGTTTCTGGGCCACCCGATGCAGACGCCATATTCACAGAACATATTGGGCCGCGTTTTTGACGGCGCGGGTGTATCTATTGATGGTGGACCTGACCTGTCGTCTGAGCCGCGCGTGGATATCGGTGGGCCGACCGTGAACCCGGCAGAACGCGCCGTTCCCAACAAGATGATCCGAACGGATGTGCCGATGATCGATGTGTTCAACACGTTGGTCGAAAGTCAGAAAATCCCGATTTTTTCGGTCTCGGGTGAGCCTTTCAACGCGTTCCTCAGCAGGATTGGTATTCAGGCGGACGCGGATATCGTGGTGTTTGGCGGGCTGGGGCTGATCTTTGACGACTACTTTACCTTCAGGACGTCCTTCGAGGATGCGGGCGTGTTTTCCCGAACGGTGATGTTCGTCAATCAGGCGATGGATCCGCTGGTCGAACGGCTGCTGGTACCCGATATGGCGCTGGCCGTGGCCGAAAAATTCGCGGTGGAAGAAGGAAAGCGCGTTCTGGTCTTGCTGACCGATATGACCGCCTATGCTGATGCGATGAAAGAGGTCGGGATCAGCCAGGAACGCGTACCGTCGCAGCGTGGCTATATGGGTGACCTCTATTCCCAATTAGCCCGTCGGTACGAAAAGGCCTGTGATTATGCCAAGGGCGGATCGGTTACTGTGCTGACCGTGACGACGATGCCCGGTAATGACGTGACCCATCCTGTGCCGGATAACACGGGTTATATCACCGAGGGGCAAATCTATTTGCACTCGGGCGTGATTGACCCGTTCGGCAGCCTGTCGCGACTCAAGCAGAACGTGATCGGCAAAACCACGCGTGAGGACCACAGTCAGATCATGAACACCATGATCCGGTTCTATTCCGAAAGCCGAGACGCCGCGCAGAAACAGGCGATGGCGTTCGACCTTTCGGACTATGACCACCAGTTGCTGAAGTTCGGTGCTTTGTTCAAAGCGCGCTTCATGGACATCAACGTTTCGATCCCGCTCGAAGATGCGCTGGATCTGGGCTGGAAAACTCTGGCGGAGTGCTTCGCGCCCGAGCAATTGCTGATGAAGCAAACCCTGATCGACAAGTATTTCCCAAAGGATGCCGATGGCGCGGTTGCAGCTGAATAAATCGTCGCTCGCACGCGAGCAGACGCAGCTGAAAAGCTATGAACGGTTCTTGCCGTCGCTGGACCTCAAGCGTCAGCAGTTGATGGCCGAGCGCGCCAAGGCGCGCGAAGATGTGCAGCGCCTTCAGGATGAGGTGCAGGAGCTGGCACAAAGGGTTGGGAAAAAGCTGCCGATGCTGGCGCAGCAGGGCGTCGATCTGGACGAGTTAGTCGAGCTGAAAGACTACAAAGTCAAAGAGGTCAACGTCGTGGGGGTCAAGATGCCTGCGCTGGACCGGATCGAGGTCACGGTGCGCCCGTACTCCTATCTGGCCAAGCCCCACTGGGTCGATGCCGCAGCCCGACTGCTGCACGATATGATCGAGGCGCGTCTTCGGGTTAATGTGGCGGAAGAGCGGGTGAAGATATTCGATAAGGCCGTGGCCACAATCACCCAGCGTGTCAACCTGTTTGAAAAGGTCCTGATCCCGCGCGCCAGGGCCAACATCAAGAAAATCCGTATCTATCTGAGCGATGAGCAGATGCAGGCTGTAGTCCGTTCGAAAATCTCGAAACGCAAGCATGCGCAGGAGGCTGTGTCGTGAGTGTCGCGAGGCTCAAGAAACTGTCACTGGTCGGGCGAGCAGATCAAAAGACCGAAACGCTTGAGGCGCTGCAGGAATTGGGATGCATGCACGTCCTGCCGCTGGCCCCGCCGCCCTCTGAACCGGAAAAGATCAGCGAGCGCGGTGCGCGGGACGCCTATAAGGCGTTGCGATTCCTGCATGACGTGCCCGAACCGCGCCGCCAGATACAGCGCGACCCCGGTTTTGACATGGAGCAGTTCGTCAAGGATGTGCTGGACCTGATGCAACGGACCCGTGACATGACGGACCAAAGGGATTTTCTGGCCAACCGGATCGCGCAGGTTCGCCCCTGGGGTGACCTGGATTTTCCACCAGACGATGTTTTGGCGGGGAACCGGTTGTGGTTTTATCAACTGCCACTGAAGTATCGCGATGCGTTGGAGGCCCTGGATATGCCCTGGGCCATACTCGAGCAGGACCATAGGTTCATCTATGCCGTACTGATCGACCCGGATGAGCCGGATGACGATATCCTGCCAGTTCCGCGCACGCACACAGGATCGCTGCCCATTCACGAGCTTGAGGCGCAACTGGAAGAGGCTGAGATCGCCATCGAAGCGCTTGAGGCTGAACGCGTTGCGCAAACCCGATACCTAGCACTGATGCGCCGGAACCTTTCGGTTGCCGAAAGCGCGGCCGAGCTGGCCCATGCCACGCAAAAGGTTCGCGACGAAGAGGCGATATTTGCCCTTCAGGGCTGGGTGCCCGAGGATCGTATAGATGCGGTTCTGGACATGGCAATCGCCAAGGACGCTGCCGTACTGATCGAAGAACCCGGCCCCGAAGACAGCCCGCCTACTTTGTTGGAACAACCAGAAAAGCGCAGTGCTGCCGTGGACTTGGCGCTGTTTTATCAAGTGCCGGGTTACAAGGACTGGGACCCCAGTGTCATCGTCGCCGTTTCATTTGCGGTCTTCTTCGCAATGATCGTAGCCGACGCGGGATACGGCGCGATTATCCTGTTGGGCCTTTTACTATTCTGGAAGCGGCTTGATGCAACACCGGGTGAACGATCCTGGCGACGCTTTGGTGTGATCATTTCCAGCGCAACAATCCTGTACGGCGTCCTGGTCGGTAGCTTTTTCGGCGTGTCGCCAGCCGAGGGGTCGTTCTGGTCCAAGCTCAAATTGCTCGACCTGAACAATTTCGGTGCGATGATGTTGGTCTCGATTGTCGTTGGCGTTTTGCATTTGGTACTGGCCAATGCGCTTGCCGCACGGGCGGCATGGGGGCACCCGAAGGCCATCGCCAATCTGGGCTGGATCGCTGCGCTGATTGGCGGGTTCGTTCTGTGGCTCAGCTACATGAAGGGTAACTCTCCGGTGCCGGGCGCGGCCTTGATAGGGATCGGGGTTCTGGCCATCGTCTGGTTCTCAAGCGAGCGGATAATCAAGAAACCAACCGACTGGGTTTGGCGTCTGATCGAAGGGCTGCAAAGCCTTGCCGGGGCCATGGGCGCATTTGGAGACGTGCTAAGCTACATGCGCCTGTTTGCGTTGGGTCTGGCCTCGGCCTCACTGGCGATCACGTTCAACGATCTGGCGGTTTCAGTCATGCATTCGCTCAAAGGTCTGGGCGTTCTGTTCGCCCTGCTGATCCTGATCATCGGCCACATTCTCAACTTCGCGCTCGCCATGATGAGCGGCGTCGTCCACGGTTTGCGTCTCAATTACATCGAATTCTTTAAATGGGGTCTGCCGGATGAAGGCATTGTCTTTCGCCCGTTCGCCCGCAAGGAGGTTCAGGAATGAATGAGCTTGTATTGACATTGGGTTGGATTGGCATCTACGCGCCCATGGCGCTGGGCGCCGCCGCCAGCGCCGTCGGATGCTCAATCGCTGGCATGGCCAGTATTGGGGCCATGACGGAAACCGACGGCGGCTATGGTCGCTTTGTCGGCGTTTCGGCCTTTCCTTCGACGATGGTGATTTATGGCATCGTCATTATGTTTACCCTGAACCGCGAGGTAACGCCTGAAAACGCGGGCGGCTTGTTCGGGATCGGTATCCTGTCCGGTATCGCTTTGATGTATTGCGGGATTTGGCAGGGCCGGGCCTGTGCTGCGGCGATCAATGCCACCAAGGAAAAGCCTGAGATCTTTGGCCTGGCGCTTGCACCGGCAGCGATCATCGAAGGGTTTGGCGTGTTCGCCTTTGTCTTTGCCCTGGTGATAAGCGCGGGGATCAGTTGATGGCACAGGATGGCATGATTTCTCATGGCGTGGATGCCCTGATCGACAAGCTGCGCAATGATGGCGTGGCGGCTGGTCAGGCTGACGCTGAAAAACTGCGGACAGAGGCCAAGGCCGAAGCCGCCAAAATCTTGGCTGACGCGAAACGCGAAGCGGACGACTATCAGAAAATGGCGCGCAGCGATTCCGACAAATACCGCGCGGCGGGGGAAGAGGCGCTGAATACCGCCATGCGTGATGCGGTTTTGACCATGAAGGGTGGATTGACCGACCGCTTTCGCGAAGATGTCGAACGTCTGGTGACCAAGGAAATGGCTGAGCCGGGCCTGCTGAAACAGATGATTTTGGAGGTCGTCGGCCGCGAATCCGAAGGCGTCAACCTGGATGGCAAGGTGCAGGTCATTCTGCCCGCCAAAGTCGCAACGCAAGAAGACATCAAGCAGAACGCCGATGACATTCAATCCGGTAAGCTGACTAAATTCGTCCTCGGCCTGACAGCCGACATGTTGCGTGAACAGGTAGAGCTGCATGCATCGGATGACGCGCAGGGCGGTATCCGCGTGCGGGCCGAAGATCAGGGCGTTGTACTTGATCTAACAGACAAGGCGGTCGCCTCGTTGCTGATGGAGCATCTGCAGCCCCGGTTTCGCGCCGTGCTGGAAGGTGTGATCCGCTGAGATGTCTGACCAAGACGCCTATATCGCCCTGATCAGCAGCCTGCCAGGCTCTGAGCGGTTGTTCGTGGCCAAACAACCTCCGCTGTCGCGGCTGCGGCTGGATCGTCGCCTTAAGGTGCTGACGCCCGAGGACGCTAAGGTTCTGAAGGTTATGGAGCATGCTCTGAATTGGAGCGCATATGACATGGATGTCACTGACGCGCAGGCTGTATTGAGGTGCAAACACGCGTTGGCCGAAATCCCGCAACCATCCTTGCGCCGCCTGTTCCTTGAACGGATGGACCTGCGTGCTGTTTTTGCAGCACTGCGCCTGCGCGGGCAGGGTGGCAATCCGCCGTCCGGTGCGTATGGGTGTGGACGTTGGAACCGTCACATCCCCGCCAATTGGGGTGACCCGGATTTCCGTCTGTCCACGGCGATGCCGTGGATCAAGGAAGCACGCCAGCTGCTTGAGGCCGAGGACCCCTTGGGTCTGGAACGACTGCTGCTGTCAGTCAGCCATAAGCAATTGAAACGACACGCCGCCCGTCACCTGTTCGATTTTGAGGCCGTGGCCATCTATGTCTTGATCTGGAACATTTTCGATCGCTGGGCGCAAAGCAACGCGCAGAATGCGGCCGCAAGATTTGAGAAGCTAGCCCAGCAAGCCATGAGCAATGTCGCAGATTTCGATTTTGAAAGAGTAAGCGCATGACTGCCCAAACATCTTCGGTTCAAACCGCAACCGCCCGCGTCGTCTCTGTCCAGGAAGGGCTTGTGAAAATTCAGGCCAACCAAGACGCCGCCGGCGTTCCGGGACAACTGGTCAAGAACGAGGTCGTGTTCATCCTTCCTACCCGTCCGGGCCCGGGCGGGCGTCAGGAACGCCTAAAGGCTGAGGTGCTGCGCGTGCGCGGCGATACTGCCGACGTTCAGGTCTACGAAAGCACGGACGGCGTAGCGTTTGGTGATCCGGTTGAACAGTCAGGACAGCTGCTTTCGGTCGAACTTGGGCCGGGGCTTTTGGGGCAGGTCTTTGACGGCCTGCAATCGCCTTTGACCAAGGTTGCGGCCGAGTTCGGGACTTTCCTGCCGCGCGGGGCGGATGTGGCGCCGCTGGATGATCAGGCAAAATGGTCTTTCACTCCCACAGTCAAAGTTGGCGATATGGTCAAGGCCGGCGACAGCATCGGTACTGTTCCCGAAGGCCGGTTTACCCACAAAATCATGCTGCCTTTCAACTGGGTCGGCGACTACAATGTTGTGTGGGTACAGAAAGGTGCAGCCTCGATCCACGAGATTGTCGCGCGTCTTGAAGACGAGCAGGGTGGGGAGCACACGCTGACCTTGTGCCAAAAGTGGCCGGTACGACGACCGTTGCCCGAAACCATCCTGAAACGTGCCTCGTCTGAACGCCTGTACCCGACTGAACCCGTGCTGACCTCGCAACGCCTGATCGACACGTTCTTCCCCATAGCGCGCGGTGGCACGGCCTGTATTCCCGGCCCGTTCGGTGCGGGCAAAACCGTGCTGCAAAACCTGATCGCGCGGAACTCCAAAGTGGATATCGTGATCGTGGTGGCCTGCGGTGAGCGTGCGGGCGAGGTGGTGGAAACGATCCACGAATTCCCCAAGATGACCGACCCGATGTCGGGCGGCAGTCTGATGGACCGGACAATTATCATCTGTAACACCTCTTCCATGCCTGTAGCGGCACGTGAGGCTTCGATCTTCACCGGCATCACCCTGGGCGAGTATTACCGCCAGATGGGCTATGACGTGCTGTTGATCGCTGACAGCACCAGCCGCTGGGCGCAGGCCATGCGCGAGACTTCCGGCAAGCTGGAGGAAATTCCGGGTGAAGAGGGTTTTCCTGCCTATCTGGAAAGCTCGATCAAGGGCCTGTACGAGCGCGCAGGGGCGATGAAGACCAATGATGGCAATCTGGGTAGTCTGACGCTGATCGGTACGGTTTCACCAGCGGGTGGCAATTTTGACGAGCCTGTGACGCAGTCCACGTTGTCTACCGTGAAGTGCTTTCTGGGGCTGTCCTCGGAACGGGCTTATAAACGGTTCTATCCTGCGGTTGACCCAATGCTTAGCTGGTCGCGATACACCGATCAGCTCTCGGATTGGTACGACAAGAACGCTGAGCCCGGTTGGACAGGCAAGGTGCGCGATCTGCTGGCCCTGATTGAAAAAGGCGAACAGGTCGACCAGATGATGCAGGTGACCGGCGAAGAAGGTGTCACCATCGAGGACTTCGTCACGCAGCAAAAAGCGCTGTTCGTGGACATGGTGTACCTACAGCAGGATGCCTTTGACAAAGTCGACGCAACCGTCCCGCTGGAGCGTCAGAAGATGACGTTCAAGCTGATCTATGATGTTACGCAATCAACTGCGGAATTCGAAGATAAGGGTGAAGTGCGTCAGGTGTTCACCCAGCTCACAGGTCTGATGAAGAACTTCCACTACGCCGCGGAAAACACGCCGGAATTCAAGTCGCTGTGGGGACAGATACAGGACCTGAGCCGCGAAAAATTTGGAGTGTAGGTCAGGGAAATGGTAGCCCGTAGGGGAATCGAACCCCTCTTTCCAGGTTGAAAACCTGGCGTCCTAACCGATAGACGAACGGGCCATCTGGTAGTGGCATTAGCACAAGTGGTAGCCCGTAGGGGAATCGAACCCCTCTTTCCAGGTTGAAAACCTGGCGTCCTAACCGATAGACGAACGGGCCACGCTGGCTTGTGGAGGGCCTTTTACGGTTTACCTCTGACCCCCGCAAGCCGAAAAATGCAGGGATGCGAAACTTTTTTGGCAAGGCTGGAAATGGGCTCAGTTTGCCTCTGCCGCGTCCTCCAGTCTCAGCTGAACGCTTTGCCGTCCACCCCATGTGTTCACCTCAAGCCGTCCGGCGAAATGAAAGCGCGCGCCGCCATGGTTGGACAGCTTTTCACCCATCGGTCCGTCAAAAGCACCAAAGGCAATGGCATCAAGGCCACCACCAACCCCGTCGGACAGCGACAGTTTCAGATGCGATTCGCCGACACGCTTGGCAAAGCGCACCTGCAGGTCCGGCAACGCATAGCGCGGGGCAGGGGCGCTGGCCCCGAAAGGACCGGCTTTTTCAATCTGTTCGATCAGATCGACCGAAGCAGCGCCCGGCATAAGGGCGCCGTCTAACTTCATGTCCGCAGGACCGCCTTTGCCCGCGCCTTGTTTGGCCAACAACTCGCTGAGGCGTTCCATGGCCGGTTCCAACTGATCGCGCATAACGGTCAGCCCTGCGGCCATCTTGTGCCCGCCGCCTTTGACCAAAAGTCCCTCGGCCGCCAACCGTTGAATTGATGCCCCCAGATCAACACCCGATACCGACCGCCCTGAACCCTTGCCTTCATCACCGTCAAAGCCGATGACAATGGCGGGCCTGTTGGCGTTTTCCTTGAGGCGGGATGCTACGATGCCGACGACACCGGGATGCCATCCTTCGCCCGCCGCCCAAACCAGAGGAGCGTCCAAGCCGCGTTCCTCGGCTTGTTCCAGTGCTGCCGCTCGTACCGCGTTTTCGATATCACGACGCTCGGTGTTCAACTCATCCAACCTTTGAGACAGCGCTTCAGCTTCGGTCATCGAGTCCGTGCTCAGCAGTCGCGCGCCCAGATCGGCCTGACCGATCCGCCCGCCCGCATTGACGCGCGGACCCAGAAGAAAACCCAGGTGATAGCTGGTAGGGGCTGAATCCATACGCGCCACATCCGACAGCGCCACTAACCCTGGTCGTTGCCTCTGTGCCATGACCTTAAGGCCTTGCCGCACCAGCGCCCGGTTCGCGTCAATCAGCGGGGCCACGTCTGCAACGGTTGCCAATGCCACAAGATCCAGCAGCCCGATCAGGTCGGGACCCTTAACCTCAGCCTCACGCAGTTGCCGCCCGGCCTCAACCAGCATCAGGAACACCACGCCGGCAGCGCAGAAATACCCCAAATCACCGCTCTCATCCTGCCGGTTTGGGTTCACGACCGCCACGCAATCGGGCAGCGTTTCACCACCAAGGTGGTGGTCCAGCACAATGACATCCGCGCCTTTTGCCGCCGCGATAGGTTCATGGCTAAGCGTTCCGCAATCCACGCAGATGATTAGGTCATGCGCAGCCGCCAGTTCCTGCATTGCAGGCACGTTCGGCCCATAACCCTCATCAATTCGATCTGGCACATACAGCGTGGCTTGCAGCCCCATCTGACGCATCCAGACAAGCAACAAAGCCGCCGAACTGCCCCCATCGACGTCGTAATCGGCAAAAACCGCGATCCGCTGCTTGTTTCGGACAGCTTCCAAAAACCGCGTTGCGGCGGTCTCCATATCTTTCATGGACCGGGGATCGGGCAGCAATTCCTTCAGCTTTGGTTCAAGAAAGCTTTCGGCTTCCATGGGTGGCACTCCGCGCCGTGCCAGAACCTGACATAGCGCACGTGGCAGCCCGGACTGTTGCACCAGCATTTCCGTGGCCCGTTCGACCTCGGCCTCCGGTCCGATCCAACGCCGCCCGGTCAGTGACTGCTCAACCCCTAAAAAGCTCATGCCTGCCTCTCATATGCTAAGGCCGGACCCTCTCGGGTCCGGCCTCATTGTATCTATCGAAACCTCTGCCAAAGGCAAAGGTGCAAGCCATCACGCGTTGTCGTGCGGCCAGGTTGGCGTGCGGTAGGACATGCGGCGCACCGAACCGGTTTTGGAACGCATCAGCAGGGTGGTGGTTTCAACCCAACCCGGCTGGCGTTTGATCCGCGGCAGCAAAGAGCCACCGGTCACGCCAGTTGCGGCAAAGATCACGTCTGCGGTCACCATCTCATCGCGAGAATAAACGCGGTCCAGATCGGTGATACCCGCCTTGGCGGCACGACCACGCTCGTCATCATTGCGGAACAGCAGGCGGCCAAAGATCTGCCCACCCATGCATTTCAGCGCGGCAGCGGCCAGAACGCCCTCGGGTGCTCCGCCTTGCCCCATGTACATATCGATGCCGGTCTCTTCGCTTTCGGCACAGTGCATCACGCCGGCCACATCACCATCGGTGATCAGGCGGATCGAGGCGCCGGTTTCGCGCACTTCAGCGATCATCGCTTCGTGGCGGGGACGCTCCAGAATGCAGACGGTGATGTCGGCAGGCTTGCAGCCTTTGGCATTGGCCAACGCTTCAACACGCTCGCGTGGGCTCATGTCGAGGTTCACGACGCCTTCCGGAAAGCCCGGACCAATGGCCAGCTTGTCCATATAAACATCGGGTGCGTGCAGCATCGAGCCGCGCGGGCCCATCGCGATCACGGTCAGCGCGTTCGGCATGTCCTTGGCGGTCAGAGTCGTGCCCTCAAGCGGGTCCAGTGCGATATCCACACCGGGGCCGTTTCCGGTGCCGACCTCTTCGCCAATATACAGCATCGGTGCTTCGTCACGCTCGCCTTCGCCGATGACAACCACGCCGGCAATGTCCAGCAGATTCAGCTGTTCGCGCATCGCGTTTACAGCCGCCTGATCCGCAGCCTTTTCGTCACCACGTCCGACCAGCGAGGCCGAGGCAAGTGCGGCCTGCTCTGCAACCCGTGCAAGGCCCAGAGACAACAGGCGGTCGTTGAAATCGATTTTGGCAGCGCTCATTTTTCGTATCCTCAGGTCAATAAAGGCGTTTCATCGGGCATAGCCTGCGTTTTGTGCAGGCCGCAAGGGTCAAACCTCTTCAATCCGCAATGCGACGGGTTCCCCCGACACGACATCGGTCGCGCGAAGCCCTTCCAAAGCGACATCCAAAGTGGCCCGCGTGGTTTTGTGGGTCACAATCAGAACCGGCGCGGTGGCTTCGGTGTGCCCGTACTGGCGCATCCGGTCGATCGAGACGCCCGCGTCACCCAGAATGGCGGCTACTTTGGCCAGCGCACCGGGTTTGTCGAACAGCGCGAGGCGCAGATAGTAGGGGGCGGGCAGGCCGGTAATAGCGGGTTTTGCGTCTTCCAACGTTTCTGCAGGGCGGCCAAAGGTCGGGATTTGCAACCCCCGCGCCAGATCGCAGACGTCGCCCATCACGGCGCTTGCCGTTGGACCTTCGCCTGCACCGGGGCCGCGCAGCACGACCTGATCGACTGCGTCGCCTTCGATGACGACCATATTCGTGCCGCCTTCCAGCTGACCCAAGGGCGAGCCGCTGGGTACAAGGCAGGGCTGCATCCGCTGTTCCAGACCGCGTGCCGAGCGCTGAGCGACACCCAGCAACTTGATACGATAGCCCATGTCGGCTGCCTGATGAATGTCATCCAGACTGATATGCTGGATGCCTTCGATCTGGATGCCGTCGAAATTCGGTTTGGTGCCAAACGCGATCGAGGACAACAGCGCCAGCTTGTGCGCCGCGTCGATGCCGCCCACGTCCAGGTTCGGGTCAGCCTCGAGGTAGCCCAGTTCGGCACATTCTTCGAACAGCGCGTTATACCCTAGTTCCTGCGATTGCATCCGCGTCAGGATATAGTTGCAGGTGCCGTTCATCACGCCCATGACGCGGGTGATCTCGTTCCCGGCCAGCCCCTCGGTCAGGGATTTGATCACGGGGATACCGCCTGCTACGGCGGCCTCAAACCGGATTACACGGCCTGCGGCCTCGGCTTTTTCAGCCAGTTCCTGACCGTGAATGGCCAACAAAGCCTTGTTCGCGGTCACCACATCCTTGCCAGCGGCCAACGCGGCCTCGACAGATGCTTTGGCGGGGCCGTTTTCGCCGCCCATAAGTTCGACAAAAATATCGACATCGTCGCGCTGCGCCAGAGCGACGGGATCAGTCTCCCATGCATATTCCGACAGGTTCACGCCACGGTCTTTGTTTGCGTCGCGCGCAGAAACAGCTGTGATTTCGATCGCGCGACCTGTACGCGCCTGCAGCAGGTCGGCATGGCGGCGAACGATCCGCACGACACCCACGCCAACCGTTCCCAAGCCCGCAATTCCCAGCCGCAGCGCCTGTGTCATCCCGTGGGTTCCTTTCCGCTCGAATGTCCTTGGTTTCGGGCTGTTTGCCCGTTCATTGGTGCCTTAACGGGTTCGGCGTCGAGGCGCAATCCGAGACAGCGGTAACAGTCGGTTGAAACGCGAAAGGTCAGTTGGTTTGCGCGTTTTGCAGCGCTTCGGCCCTTTTGGCCAGCGCTTCGCGGCGCGCGGTCAGGTCTTCTTCAACCTCGGCCGCTTCGTTCACGGGATCTATCGGCGGGCCGAGAATGTCCTGAAGTGGGACCAGCTTCGGGTACGAGGCCGAGCGCACATTCGGCTGTTCGCGTCCTTCCAATTCCGGGAAGTCCGTGCAGGCTGCGCAAGTCAGAAGCAGAACCAAAAGTGGCAGGGGCTTCATACCGAACCCTTTCAATGGAGACTGCCCCCGTGATGCACCTTTTGCGGCGGTCGTTCAAGCGGGGTTCTATATGAACGCTTGTTCATATACGGTGGCGGTATGGCACGTACCCAAGGCTCACACTCCGATATCACCGGCCCGCGCATTCGAAAAGCAGCGCTGGGGCTGTTTGCCCGACATGGCTATGCCGCTGTATCCATGCGCCAGATCGCAAAAGATGTGGGTGTGCAGGCGGGGGCGCTGTACAACTACACACCTGACAAGCAAAGCCTGCTGTTTCGCCTGATGCAGGATCACATGCGGGATCTGTTGGCTGCTTATGGTGAACTTGAAAAAACCGCCGATGCCGAGACCGCGCTACGCCGCTTTGTCGGCTTTCACATTCGGTTTCATATGGAGCGACCGGATGAAGTCTTTATTGCCTATATGGAGCTGCGCAACCTCACGCCCGAAAACTTCTCGGAAATCGAAGGCCTGCGCCGGGCTTATGAGGATTCGCTTGAAGCCATCTTGCAGGATGGGCAGAAGTCTGGGCTCTTCTCGGTTGCCGATACCAAAATCGCGACCCTGGCCGTGATCGCCATGCTGAACGGCGTGATGACCTGGTATCGTGCAGGCGGACGCTTGTCGCTGGACGAAGTAGAGCAGGTTTATTGGGATATGGTCAGACGCGCCGTAACCGCCTGACCAACTTTGTTTAATCAGTGCGCGGCGCGGATGAATGTGCCATTGCGGAGTTCTTTGAACGCCAGTTCCAGTTCGGCACGCGTGTTCATGACAATTGGACCATGCCATGCGACAGGCTCATCAATGGGCGCGCCGGTGATCAACAGAAACCGGACACCTTCCGGACCAGCTTGAACCGTGACCTCATCACCGGTGCCAAACCGAACCAGAGTGCGGTCACCGGACAGATCACGGATGTTGACCTCTTGTCCCGCGACTTCTTTTTCCAAAAGCACGCCGGTAGGTTGTGATGCATCGGCAAAGGCCGCCTGTCCTTGGAACACATAGGCAAACGCCCGGCGGTAGGTGTCGATGCGAAAGGTCTTTCTCACACCGGCCGGAACCTGAACATCCAAGTACTGCGGGTCGGCGGCAATACCGTCTACCGGGCCGGTTTTGCCCCAGAACTCACCAACAATAACACGCACAGTGGTGCCGTCATCATCAATGACCTCGGGGATCTCTTTGCTTTGGACATCCTGATAGCGGGGGGCTGTCATCTTTTGATCTGACGGCAGATTGCCCCACAGCTGGAAACCGTGCATTTGGCCCGCACCGTTTCCCTTGGGCATTTCCTGATGCAGGATTCCGGACCCGGCGGTCATCCACTGAACATCGCCTGCGCCCAAAGTGCCGGTGTTGCCCAGCGAATCCGCATGCTCGACCGAGCCGGACAGGACATAAGTGATGGTTTCGATGCCGCGATGCGGATGCCAGGGGAAGCCTGCCTGATAATCCTTGGGGTGATCATTGCGGAAGTCGTCGAACAGCAGGAACGGGTCTAGCTCGGACGGGTCCTGAAATCCAAAGGCCCGGTGCAATTTGACGCCTGCGCCTTCCATGGTTGGCATGGCTTTGCGGGTCTCCAATGTTGGTCTTAGGGACATGATGGCCTCCTGAATTTGTGGGGATCATGTATGCTGTAGGCGATATGCGTCAATTTGCGTGCAAACACGGGTGCTGTGCGCAATTCCATAGTCGGCTTCCCTCTGTTTTTCGGCAGACAAAGCGGATAAACCCGGACCGAGCAGAGCAGGGGACGTCAATGCAACAAGAAATTCTGGCCACGGTCCGGCCTTCATCATCCAGACGTTGGATAGGGGTGGGGATGCTATCGACCGTGGGTGTGCTGGTCATCTATGTCGCTTTGACCACGCCACCGGAACCGGCCTGGCTGGTCTTTTTACTTGTCGTTGGTGTGGCGGCGTTCTGGCTGGCCTATCGCATGTGGCAAGCCACCAGTGACTGGATCGAGCTGACCGAGACTGAATTGCGGACCGGTTCAGGGCAAGTGATTGCGCGTGTCGAAGATATCGAGTCGATCGATCAGGGGGTGTTTGCGTTCAAGCCGTCAAATGGATTTTTGTTGAAGACTACGGAAAGCGCAGGAAACAGCTGGGCACCGGGACTGTGGTGGCGATTGGGGCGCCGTGTTGGCATCGGCGGCCTGACCACAGCCGCCGAAACCAAATTTATGCTCCAGTTGCTACACCCACTGCTACATCCCGCTAACAGAACTGATCTGAAACGTTCCCTTTGACTAGTGGAACAAAACGCGGGCGCGTGAAAATAAAGTTACTGAAAGTGTGATCTCTGTCCAGCCAACCGGTTTTCAGAATTGGAACGTAATCTTTCGATGTTTCAACAATTATCAAAGTGTCCAAATCAGCCATCGCCGGAAGCTTTTCAATCAACGGATCAAGGTTGTCATTGGTCCAGTTGCCCTCAAACCCGCAAGCTGTCGACCACTCTACCCTATAGCGCTCTTCCGTACCGGCGTCTGGGTCTTCGGCAAGATACTGAACAACCGACAAACGCATTTTTAGGGGTGAGTTGTCGGTTACCATACGGTTGTAAACCAAATACATAGATTCCGCGTAGGTATCGGTAATCGAATCCTCGCCCTCACGTGAAATCAGGTCGCTTACTGTGTACGCGGCTTTCAGGTTTGCGGTGCTTTCGACAAAGCCATCAAAATAAGTATATGTAAGCGTGACACTCCATACGAGCATTGGGATTATCAGAGCGCTTTCCAAGGATAGGTTGCCGTTCTCTTTGCCCGCAAACGTGCCAATTAAGTGACGGATGCGTGAAATGGTGCGCGTCATATTAAGGCTCCTGAACAAAGGTAGTTGTCGCCGTGAGCATGACCAGACCATCTTCACCTGACACAGCCCGACCCATTGCTGTCGTTGGGATAATCGGATCAAACTTTACGCAGGCGCGCATGATCATCAATGCGTTGGATCCGCCGTTTTGGAACTCGGTAACAGGTTGAACCTCTTCCTCTCTGTCAACGCAGGTGGGCTCGATCGGAAAATCCATATTGCCACGCGGATTCTGAACAAACATCTCCAATAGCAGGTTGTTAGAGCATGCTGGCATTACAACCATATGCTCGCAGATAGCATCCTTGATCGTTTCATGCTCGGTATCTGGCAAATTGATCCCAAGGCGAATGTCGCGCACGACAAGATCCATCGATCGATCCAGCATCGCTTTCTGAATCGACACCATCGAATAGTCGATGACTCCCAGAATGAAAAACATGTAGAGAGGGAACCATAAGGCGAACTCAACCGTTACTGAACCGTGCTCTGTTCGTTTGAACCTAACCGCATTTTTCAGAATTTTACGGATCATTGTGTCAGTCTCAGTTGTTTGATTGCGAGGGCAATAGATTCAAAGACTTGCGGAAGCGTAAGATCATCACCCAAATTGCCGCCATTTTGGACTTTGAAAAAGAAGCCATCGCCGCTGGAACAATTTTCGATGACAGTAGCACCTGCTTCCGGAGCTTCGAAAGCAATGCCATAGACATCAACATTCTTTGCCTTGATCGCGCCACAAATATCACCCACCCGCGTGTCTTTGGTTCCACCACCAATCGTTTTGAAGGCATTGTTGTACCAGTCTCGAGTGCGCTGGTATTCGAATGCATAGTTATACTCGGCGTTCCAGTCCAAGTTCACACGATTCCAAAGTTCCGGGTAAGTCAGGCGTACAGATTCACCTTCTTCATTAAATGGTTCCGAGTGCCCTCTTGTTCCGCGTCGGGTATATAAATACTCGGGTGGGTTTTCCGAGATTTGAACACTGTATTCACCGGAGCGAGTAAGCGTTCTGGCGCAGTCGTATTTAATCCATAATCCGTCGTCCCAGTCATAGTACTCGCGGCAGTTCCTATATTCCTTTTGAGTACTTGTGCTGGGATTGTACCAAACATCCGACAATCCGTCGCGCAAGTCCTCGTCCAAAATCCAATTGCTGGTGTTCTCCCCGTCTGTCATGACAATCATGATCTTTTTGACATTGGATTCATATGCCAGTGGACGGTTACTAAAGGTTGGTGGAACAACCTTCTTAGGTTCGTTGCCGTCCGCGTCGAGTCCGGTGTTTGGATCGATTACTACGCTTGAGTTGGCGTTCTGACTAGACAATCTGCTTATTACGGGCTGGAACTGGGGGTCCAGCAGTGCCGCACCCCATTTAACTCCAATGTCAATCGACGTGTTTCCGCCGGCGGACATTGCGTTGATCTGGTCGTGCAGGTCCGAGACGATGTTGGTCACCGGTGTGATGGAACTGCCGACTCGGGTGGGGCAGACTGAAGAGGTGTGGGCTTCTCGATCATATCTGTCGCCTTTGCCAGAGCGGTCGAAATGCGCCGCGCGATTGAGGCTATCGTTCGGATTGATCCCAGCTTCTTTGAATTGATCTTCGGCAGTGGTATCTTCGAAATTCACGCAATGGGAATAGTCGTGTTCGGTCGTAACCCCCGGCATTTGATCCAGAATATTCTTTCCGGCGTTCACCTGGTTGTTGTAAGGTACGATCGAGATCGAAATCTTGTTCGGGTCTTCCCCTTGGTAGATTGTATCCACGAACTGTATGGCGGACTCCTGAAGGGCCTCCATCTTTGTTTTACCCGGCGTTGCAGAATCCCAGCCCATCGAACCGGAGATATCCAGAACCATCGTGATTTCGAGCGATCCAATGGCCTCTTCCGCAACGCTCGTGACTGAAGCTGTCAGTTGTGGATAACCAAAAAACCACATGAAGTGCGTTGGGACGTCGACTTTGGCTTTTGCTGTGACTTTTCTTGATCCAAGTTCCGGATTGTCATCAACGTCAGGTTCTTCCGTAAGCTCGCCGTGGACGTCGGATTTCTCAATGTAGGATTTGACCACTTCCGCCGGCGGGAGTTTTTGTTTCACGTTGGCTGCTGCCAGAACCGCGCGGTCCAGAGTGCCCTGGAGGCTCGCTCTATCGCGTTCAAAATTCATAATATCTACGCCAATTCCCGCTGTCGCAAATATGAGCAGAAACCCAACCACAATGAAGATAATGAATGCGCCACCATCCTCGTCGTGTGAAAAACGACGAGCAGCCGCGGCTGCGTTCTCATAATTCTTGGTGTTGCACTTAAATACGCGCATTTTCATCTAGCCGACCTCGCTGAGCAGATATCCGACGCTGCTAAGGAAAAGTTAACGTATGAAAACTAACGGCGAATCGTGGCGTGAATTGGGCGGTAGCGCCAGAGTTATGGCAACTTTGGGCTGGAACCGTAGATAATTGAACGACTTTTTCACCTCTGTTTTCGGTCGGGCGACAATTATTCAGGTGTTGAGCCCAGCGCGCGACTCAGCCCGGTCTGAGCGCCTTAATGACGATTTCGGGTTTTATTGTTGCTTAATTATTGATCGTTTAGGCAATGGGTGCGACAAAACGTCAGAACGCTCGTCGTTCGTCGGCACGGAGGATTAAATGACGGCCATTAATGAACCAAGCTTTCGCGAAAGTGTAGATTTGATGTTTAACAGGGCGGCGTCCCTGATGGACCTGCCGCCGGGGCTTGAGGAAAAGATCCGTGTCTGCAACGCCACCTACACCGTTCGGTTCGGCGTCCGCCTGCGCGGCGATATTCATACTTTCACCGGCTACCGCTCGGTTCATTCCGAGCATATGGAGCCTGTAAAGGGCGGTATTCGTTACGCCCTTGCTGTGAACCAGGACGAGGTCGAGGCGCTTGCCGCTCTGATGACTTACAAATGTGCTCTGGTCGAAACGCCCTTTGGCGGATCAAAAGGGGGATTGTGCATCGATCCCCGTAAATACGAAGAGCACGAGTTGGAGCAGATCACCCGCCGCTTTGCCTATGAGCTGGCCAAGCGCGATCTGATCAACCCCTCGCAAAACGTACCCGCTCCCGACATGGGAACGGGTGAGCGTGAGATGGCGTGGATGGCGGACCAATACGCCCGGATGAACACGACGGACATCAATGCGCGCGCCTGTGTGACCGGTAAACCACTGAATGCAGGCGGAATCGCCGGCCGGGTCGAAGCAACGGGCCGTGGCATCCAATACGCTCTGCGAGAGTTCTTCCGCCACCCGGAAGACATGCAAAAGGCAGGGTTGTCCGGCAAGCTGGATGGGAAACGTATCATTGTTCAGGGACTGGGCAATGTGGGCTATCACGCCGCAAAGTTCCTGAGCGAGGAGGACGGATCCAGAATTGTCGGCATCATCGAATGGGATGGTGCGCTGTATAATCCCGACGGGATCGACGTGGAATCCGTACGCCAGTGGATCGTCAAGCATGGCGGTGTCAGTGACTATCCAGATGCGACGCACTCGGCCGAGGGTGGTGCAGTTCTTGAAGAAGAATGCGATATCCTCATCCCGGCTGCTCTGGAAGCGGTTATCAACCTGTCCAATGCAGATCGGATCAAAGCGCCTTTGATCATTGAGGCTGCGAATGGCCCGGTTACTGCCGGTGCGGATGAGATTCTGCGCAAGAAGGGCACGGTGATCATTCCGGACATGTACGCAAACGCGGGTGGTGTGACGGTTTCCTATTTCGAATGGGTCAAGAACCTCAGCCATATTCGCTTTGGCCGTATGCAGCGCCGTCAAGAAGAGGCGCGGCATGAGTTGATCGTCAGCGAACTGGAGCGGCTGGATCGTTACCTAGGCGATGCCTGGTCGATGTCGCCGGACTTTAAGGCCAAGTACCTTCGCGGTGCGGACGAGTTGGAACTGGTGCGCTCGGGCCTCGATGACACGATGCGCATTGCCTATCAATCCATGCGCGAAGTCTGGCACAGCCGTGATGATGTCGAGGATCTGCGGACGGCGGCCTATATTGTGGCCATCGACCGTGTGTCCAAAAGCTATCGCGCCAAAGGGCTATGATGGTTTGAAATCAGGGGCAGCCTGGCTTTGTCAGGCTGCCCCTACGATAAGGGCTGGCGGCCTCAACCCCGGTAGATACGCCGAAAACGGTAATGGCGGGCCGTGCCTGCGACAGGTAAGCTGCAGCGACAGAATCGATTACCGGAGTTTTCTATGTTGCGTATCGCCATTGCAGCCGCTTTGCTGGCTACCCCATTAGCTGCGGAAGAGACCAAAGAGCAAAGCTGCCAATATCAGGCAGACGTTGTTGCGGCGATCCAGAAGGCACGGCTGGACCGTGTAAAAGAGCGCAACGTGCCCCAGGCAGTTGCCGAAACCAGCCCGACTTGGCCCGAAAATTACAATGCTGCCATCCCGTTGATCGCGCCTTGGGTCTACGAACAAAAGATGCGCGACGTGCGCAAAAAGGATCTGGGCGCCGCCTGGCTTGAGCTGTGTTTGCAGCAATAATCCACAGCCCCATCATTTCCCTGTGGACAAACGCGCGTCATACCCTTGGCGCGCGTTCTTGTTTCTGTCAGGTTTGACCCATGTCACTGCCCCCCGGATTTCTGGATGAACTGCGCACCCGCCTAAGCCTGTCTCAGGTCGTCGGGCGCAAAGTCATGTGGGATCAGCGCAAGTCCAATCAAGGCAAGGGGGACATGTGGGCGCCATGCCCGTTTCACCACGAAAAGACCGCGTCCTTCCACGTCGATGACCAAAAGGGGTTCTACTACTGCTTTGGGTGCCATGCCAAAGGCGATGCGATCAGCTTTGTGAAAGAGACCGAGAATGTCTCGTTCATCGAAGCGGTTGAAATTTTGGCGCGCGAGGCAGGTATGCCCATGCCAGCACGCGATCCAAAGGCACAGGAAAAACAGGACCGCCGGTCGCAACTGGCCGACGTCATGGAGCAGGCCGCGCAATTCTTCCGCTTGCAACTCAAGACCGGGGCAGGGGGCGCTGCGCGAGACTATCTGACGCGTCGAGGATTGGATGCACAGGCGTTGGACCGGTGGGAGATCGGGTTTGCGCCTGATGGCTGGCAAGGTTTGTGGGATCACCTGCGCGGCAAGAACGTGGCCGAGGACCTGATCCTTGGGGCCGGGCTGGCCAAACCTTCGAACAAGGGCAAAAAGCCTTATGATACGTTCCGCAATCGGATCATGTACCCTATCCGCGATCCGCGTGGGCGGTGCATCGCGTTTGGCGGTCGGGCTATGGACCCCAATGACAATGCGAAATACCTGAACTCGCCCGAAACGGAATTGTTCGACAAGGGGCGCAGTCTTTATAACCACGGCCCTGCACGTCAGGCCGCAGGCAAAGGGCAACCTCTGATCGTAGCCGAAGGGTACATGGATGTGATCGCACTGGCCGAAGCTGGATTCGGGGCGTCGGTCGCCCCGTTAGGCACGGCAATCACCGAGCATCAATTGCAACTCCTTTGGCGTGTCTCGGATGAGCCGATCATCGCATTGGATGGCGACACGGCCGGTCTGCGTGCCGCGATGCGGGCCGTTGATCTGGCGTTGCCACTGTTGGAGGCCGGGAAATCTCTGCGCTTTGCCCTGATGCCCGAGGGCAAGGATCCCGATGATTTACTACGGGCCGAGGGACCGGCAGCCGTGAAAACAGTGCTTGAAGGCGCGATTCCGATGGTCAAGCTGCTGTGGCAGCGTGAGACAGAGGGCAAGGTGTTCGACAGCCCGGAACGCAAAGCTGCGTTGGATAAGTCGCTGAGGGACAAGATCAAACTGATCCGCGACCCCTCGATCCGGGCGCATTACGGGCAAGAGATCAAAGACCTGCGCTGGCAATTGTTCCGCCCGCAACGTCAGCCGCAAAATCGCCAATGGCAGCCACGCGGCAAGTGGCAACCTCCGAAACAGCCAGCAACCCCCGGTGCGCGCTCATCTTTTCTGGCGTCTTCAGAAACTGCGGATATCCAGATGCGCGAGGCTGCGATTCTGGCAATCGCCATCCTGAACCCCACTGTTGTGGTCCAATTCGAACATCAACTTGAAGAGATGGAGTGCCACGATCCCGATCATGCCGCCTTGCGCGCCGCCATCCTTCGACATGCGATCGACGACCCAGAGCATCTGAAAGACCACATTTTTGAAACTTTGGGCGGCGAAATCCTTGAAAACCTGCTGGCCCTTCGCCATGTCGCAGTAATCCCTTGTGTGTTCAAACCAGGCGACGTCGAAAAGGCCGAGATGACTCTGGCCGAGGAACTCGCGAAAATCAAAGCGCTCCGGGGATTGGATGCCGAGATTGCCGAAGCTGCAGAGGAACTGTCTGATCTGGCTGATGAAGCGCTGACATACCGGCTGGCCCAAGCCGCCGAAGAGCGTAACCGCACAAGCCGCAGTCAGAACGAGGATAGAGCGGTTTTTGACATCGCCGATAACGGCGCACGAATCAACCGCGACGAGAAAGACGCGTTTCAGGCGATCATGTCTGGCATCAATTTTGAACGGAAACGTCGCTAAAGTGGTGTTTTCGTAAGGCACTGGAAAAGAAAAACGGGTAAACGGGTGGCCGAATCACTTCTACGCGCTAATGATTCGGTACAAACGAATCACCCATCCCTGCAGGAGCATTGAATGGCCGCCAAGGATACAAACGAAGACCGCAAATCCGACGAGCAGGAACAGGAAATCTCGCTGGACATGAGCCAGGCCAACGTCAAGAAAATGATCGCCGAGGCCCGCGAGAAAGGTTACATCACCTACGACCAGCTCAATCAGGTTCTGCCGCCTGATCAGGTCAGCTCGGAACAGATCGAAGACGTTATGTCGATGCTGTCCGAGATGGGCATCAACATCATCGAAGATGAAGAGGCCGAGGAAGAAGAGAACAAAGGCTCGACCGAACTGGTTGCCGCAGAAAGCAACCGAGAGGTTGCCCTGGCGGGTGCTGGTGCTGAAAAGCTGGATCGCACAGATGATCCGGTCCGCATGTATTTGCGCGAGATGGGCAGCGTCGAACTGCTGAGCCGCGAAGGCGAGATTGCCATCGCCAAGCGGATCGAAGCCGGTCGCAACACCATGATTGCCGGTCTGTGCGAAAGCCCGCTGACCTTCCAGGCGATCACCATCTGGCACGACGAATTGTTGTCCGAAGACATTCTGTTGCGCGATGTCATCGATCTGGAGGCCACGTTTGGCAACCAGTTGGACGAAGATGGGGATGTCGAAGAGCCGGTTGTCGACACGTCTGCGGTTCAGGCGGCAAAACCCGCCAAGGATACCGGCCCCGAGCTGGATGCCGACGGCAACCCGCTGAACAATGACGACGACGATGACGACGACGAGCAGGCCAACATGTCGTTGGCCGCGATGGAAGCCGCGCTGAAAGATCAGGTTCTGACCACGCTGGAACGGATCTCGACCGACTTCTCGATGCTGTCGGAAATGCAGGATAGCCGGATCTCGGCGACCCTGAACGAAGACGACACCTTCTCGGAAAAACAAGAGGCGACCTATCAACAGCTGCGATCTGAGATCGTCGAATTGGTGAACGGTCTGCATCTGCATAACAACCGTATCGAAGCGCTGATCGACCAGCTGTACGGCATTAACCGTCGCATCATGTCTCTGGACAGCTCAATGGTGAAGCTGGCGGATCAGGCGCGCATCAACCGTCGTGAGTTTATCGACGCCTATCGTGGGCGCGAACTGGACCCGAACTGGCTGACCGAGATGGCTGAAAAGCCGGGCCGGGGTTGGCAGATGTTCATCGAACGCTCGACCGCCAAGGTCGAGGAACTGCGCAACGATATGGCTCAGGTCGGTCAGTATGTCGGTCTGGATATCCCTGAATTCCGCCGTATCGTGCAGCAAGTTCAAAAGGGTGAAAAAGAGGCGCGTCAGGCCAAGAAGGAAATGGTCGAAGCCAACCTGCGTCTGGTGATCTCGATTGCCAAAAAGTACACGAACCGTGGCCTGCAATTCCTTGATCTTATTCAGGAAGGTAACATCGGCCTGATGAAGGCGGTGGACAAGTTTGAATACCGCCGCGGGTACAAGTTCTCGACCTACGCGACCTGGTGGATCCGTCAGGCGATCACGCGTTCCATCGCGGATCAGGCGCGCACGATCCGAATTCCGGTGCATATGATCGAAACGATCAACAAGCTGGTCCGGACCGGCCGTCAAATGCTGCATGAGATTGGTCGCGAGCCGACGCCGGAAGAACTGGCCGAAAAGCTGCAGATGCCGCTGGAGAAAGTTCGCAAGGTGATGAAGATCGCCAAAGAACCGATCAGCCTTGAGACGCCGATCGGCGACGAGGAAGACAGCCAACTGGGCGATTTCATCGAGGATAAGAATGCCGTGCTGCCTTTGGACAGCGCCATTCAGGAAAACCTCAAGGAAACGACCACCCGGGTTCTGGCCTCGCTCACGCCGCGTGAGGAACGTGTTCTGCGGATGCGTTTTGGCATCGGTATGAATACCGACCACACTCTGGAAGAAGTTGGCCAGCAATTCAGCGTGACCCGCGAACGTATTCGTCAGATCGAGGCGAAAGCACTGCGGAAACTGAAACATCCAAGCCGATCGCGCAAACTGCGGTCTTTCCTGGATCAGTAATCGAAAAGGCGCCTCAACCGAGGCGCCTTTTTCTTATCCGTTCACGCGTTGATCACGGTGACCGGTTCAAACCTCAAATTGGCGAGAACTCACAAGTCATGCGGCGATGTGGCCCCTATTTCTGCCTTGTCCACTCATGGGACAGGCCGGGGCGAGGCTGTGCCGCTGACGACCCCCGGCCACCCTTTCCGTGTTACGGTCCCAACCGAGTGCGGAACGTGCTGGGTGCCTGACCGGTCCAGCGTTTGAAAGCCGTAGAAAACGCAGGTTGATCCGCATAACCCAGCGAATAGGCGATTTCCGATAAAGGCATCCCGTTGGTGATAAAAGTCTGCGCCAGATCGCACCTCAAGTCTTCGACAATCTCACGATAGCTTGTGCCTTCATCATTCAACCGCCTGGCAAACGTGCGCGGGCTCATCCCAAGGTTCGAGGCTGCGTCGTCCGCCTGAATAATCGCGCCGGGCATAGACCGGGTGATCAGCCCCTCGACTTGCGCCCTGAGTTTTTGCGCGGGCTGGTCACTTTCGGCCTGAACCCTGTCGCCATATGACAGAAGATGCTCGCGCAGAGAGGGGTCATATGTCGGCACCGGCAGATCCAATGAGGACAGCGTTAGTATAATTTCCAACCGTTCTGCGCCAAAGGACACAGGAAAGCCCGCTAGTTTCTGAAACTCTTTTCTGGCTTCGCCGACCTCGTGCTGAAAGCGGATTTCTATAGGAAAGAAACTTGTCTGCGTTAACGAGCGAATGCGGGCGAGGGCCGCGAAAATCAAAAATTCGGTACGACGGTGATATCGGGCAAAACTGGCATCCTTCCAGTCGGCTTCGATTGAAGCAAAATTTCCAGAAACGCGCAGGCTGAAGTATAACGCCGGGTCTATCATCCCGTGAAATCGCGACGAGTTTTCGATCACCTGCTTCAGATCACGCGAGTATTTACTGATATACGCCGTCAGGCTGGAGGACGACCTGAAGCCAAGCCCAGCACTGGCCGAAAAGGTGATGTCATTCAGCGCGTCGCAGGCGTAGCGGACGAACAACGCCTCTTTGTGCGCGCTATAGGCTGTTGCAGGTGGCGCAATGTCGCTGCGGCTCAGACCGGATTTGGCCAGCACGCGATCGCCAATCGAAGGATCTTCTGCCCTTTGATCTAGTGTTTTGGACAACACTTGAATGCGGGCAATATCGACGTCCATGTTCAAACCCGAGTTAGCAGCGTATTTCGTTTCGCGGCCTTTGTTCCGGCCGCTGTCATCTATTCAAATAACAATGGCAGAATTTCGCAAGACTACATTGGGTGTCATACGTATTTTCCGCGTGCTGTCGGGTTAAGCCTTGTGGGGATGAGGTCAGAGCCCAGGAAACTTGTCGCGCAGATGACCGGCGGCTCCCCGACACATATCAATTCGCAAAGATGGCCCAGTGTCGCATTGCCCGGAATGTGCAGTGATGCGAATGTGCTTCAAATTGGGTTAGCAGGCGTAACTGATATGACCACACTGGCAACCGATGCGGCAGATGGTCAGGATTTCATTGTCTTTGACGGCGAATGCGTTCTGTGTTCGGGGTTTTTTCGTTTCATGGTCGCCCGGGACAAGGCGCAGCGGTTCAAATTTGCCACCGCGCAGTCGCCATTGGGGCAAAGGCTGTATTCTCACCTCGGACTACCGACGCGGGACTTTGAAACCAATCTCGTCGTTACCGATGGCGTGGTTCATCAACGGTTGGATGCTTTCGCAGCAGCGATGCGCAAGTTGCCGGGGTTTTGGTGGGTTCTTTCGGTCTGCAGGTTTCTTCCTCGCATCATCAAAGACCCGCTGTACTACGTAATCGCCAGAAACCGGTATGCAATCTTCGGACGTTCGCCGACCTGCATGATCCCGGACAAAACGCTGCAAGCTCGCTTTCTGCCTGAGGGGTTCTGAGTGCACCCTGATCCCTTTTTGAAAGCCTTACCCGTGGGTACGAACCTGCCCAAGTCTCTGCAGGCCTTGCACAGCACGGGCGGAATTTATTCCGGGCGATGCTCAGTCACGCCGGGCAAGGGGTGGCTGGCCAAACTCGCGTTGCGTTTTGCCGGCATGCCGTCCGGGGGTGACGACATCCCGGTGCGTCTCAGGGTCGAGCAAGAGGGGAACGCTTGGATATGGACGCGCGATTTCGATGGTCACATCACCCGATCGCGGCTGACTTTGGACCAGGACCAGGGATGCGTGTGCGAGCAGTTTGGGCAGGTCTCCGTATGGTTAAAGCCGGTATTTGCACCCGAGAGGTTAGAGATCCAGATCATGCGCCTCAGCCTGTTGCGAGTTCCTTTCCCGAAGGTGCTTCTGCCGCAATCAAAGACCGAGGAATGGGAGGATGATGAAGGACGGTTTCGGTTTAACGTGTCGGCCCGGATGCCGCTTGTTGGGGCTTTGATCCGGTATCAGGGCTGGCTAACGTTCGATCACGCGGGGACCCGCGTTGACTGAATTGATTGTGAACCAGCTTTGCCCGGTAAGAATGTATACTATTTGAGAAATTACCTCGAAATGAATGAGAGTATGATTATGAAACAGGTTATGACATTGGCGGTTTCTGCCGCGATCTTGCTGTCTGTGCCCCTATCGTCGGCCTCGGCTGCGCGAAACGGATTTCAGACGGTTGCCGTCAACAGCAATATGTTCGAAGTGATCCCGCGGGCCCGGCAGGACGTGGACGGGTATTGGTGCGCGGCTGCAGACTTTGCGCGCCGGACTTTGGGTGCAGGTTGGCAGCAACGTATTTATGTGGTGCGCGGCTATGGTCCCAGCGAAGCAACGGGTCGCCGCACGGCCGTTCAATTCTCGCTGCAGCAACCTACAAACGTTGCCCAGCAAAGCAGCTCGATCTCAGTCGGTTTCAAGGCTGGCGAAAGCATGTCGGTTCAGGGGGCAAACGGACGTTGCAACATCCGCCCGTTCCGCGACTGATCGAGGACTGATCGCCATATGCAGACCGAGTTTATTATTTCGACGAACGGACCAGGGTTGTACGAATTCACCCGGGACGTGCGCAACTGGCTTAACTCGGTCTCAGGCGATGGTTTGCTGACATTGCTCGTGCGGCATACGTCGTGTTCGCTGACCATTCAGGAAAACGCTGATCCTGAGGTGCAAACAGATCTGCAGGCCTTTTTTGAACGTTTGGTGCCGCCATCTGATAACCCGGTTATGGCATATCTGCGCCATACGTACGAAGGCCCCGACGACATGCCCGCCCATATCAAGGCGGCACTTTTACCTGTATCGCTTTCTGTTCCCGTGTCCGCGGGGCAACCGGCGCTGGGAACATGGCAGGGTATTTACCTGTTTGAACACCGCACCGCAGCGCATGTGCGAAAGGTCGCGGCGCATTTCGCCTGACCCCTTTATGTTGCGGTGGAAATTTCCGACTACCCAAATCCTAGCGGCTACCCTATAGTTGTGGATAAGTAAGTCATAGTGCTTACAAAAAGAGGCGGAACCAGGGACGAGGAGACGGTGGATGCGCTGCCCGTTTTGCGGAAATATCGATACTCAAGTCAAAGATTCACGCCCGGCAGAGGACCATGCGGCCATTCGTCGGCGTCGGTTCTGTCCCGCGTGTGGGGGGCGGTTTACGACCTACGAACGTGTCCAGTTGCGCGATCTGGTGGTAATCAAAACCAACGGCAAACGCGAAGATTTTGATCGGGATAAGTTGGAGCGTTCGATCCGCATTTCGATGCAGAAACGCCCGATTGATCCGGAACGTATTGACCAGATGATTTCTGGAATTGTGCGTCGCCTGGAAAGCATGGGCGAGACCGATATCCCGTCCAGCAAAATTGGCGAGATCGTTATGGAAGCTCTGGCGCGGATCGACACCGTCGCCTATGTTCGCTTTGCGAGCGTATACAAGAATTTCCAGGCGGCCGATGACTTCGAGGAGTTTGTCCACGAACTGCGCCCGCCGCAGCCTTCGACGGACGAGTGAGCGAAACAGATAAGCGATACATGGCGCTTGCCCTGTCTTTGGGGCGGCGCGGTCAAGGGACGTGCTGGCCAAACCCAGCCGTCGGTTGCGTGATCGTGCGTGACGGGCGCATTGTGGGACGTGGCTGGACCCAGCCGGGTGGCCGCCCGCACGCCGAACCCCAAGCGCTGGCACAAGCCGGAGACGCGGCACGGGATGCCACGACCTATGTTACGCTTGAACCCTGCGCCCATCACGGCAAAACACCCCCTTGCGCCGAGGCCCTGATCGCTGCCGGTGTGGCCCGTGTTGTCGCGGCCATCGAAGACAGCGATCCGCGTGTTGCAGGACAAGGCTTTGCCATGCTGCGCGAGGCGGGGATCGAAGTGACCACCGGCGTTCTGGCAGAACAGGCAGCCCAGGATCTTGCGGGGTTCTTCCTTAAAACCGAACAGGGGCGCCCTTTCGTAACCCTGAAACTGGCCAGCAGTTTTGACGGGCGCATCGCCACCGCCACGGGGCACAGTCAATGGATCACCGGCCCAAAGGCGCGGCGTGCCGTGCATGCCATGCGAGCACGTCATGATGCGGTGATGGTCGGGGCAGGTACCGCGCGCGCCGATGACCCATCCTTGACCGTTCGGGATATAGGGGTCGACGCTCAGCCTGTGCGAATTGTGGTCTCGCGCCATTTGGACATTCCCTTGTTGGGGCAGCTGGCGCGCACGGCTGCTGAGATACCCGTATGGCTATGTCACGGCCCATCCCCGGATGCCGAGCGCGCCCGCGCGTGGGACGGGCTTGGGGCGCAACTGCTGCCTTGCGCGCTGGACGATCACCAGATCGATGCAGCGGACTTGTTGCAGCAGTTGGGTAAAGCAGGTCTGACCCGCGTATTCTGCGAGGGCGGGGCGGCATTGGCGGCGTCGCTGCTTGCTGCGGATTTGGTCGATGAATTGGTCGGGTTCACCGCCGGGCTTGCGATCGGTGCCGAAGGGTTGTCAGCCATCGGCACGCTTGGGTTGGACAAGTTGGACAATGCCCCGCGTTTTGAGTTGATCGAGACCCTTGTCATCGGGCCGGACATCATGCACCGTTGGGCGCGGGCGCTGCGTTAACGACGCCAGATATGTGCATGGGTCGCGAATGCGCCTTGTAGTTTTGACAAAACTCGAAACAGTGGACCGCCTGCGGGCGCCGTACCTTGTGACAGCCGTTCAACCGCAACTTCTACGGGGCAGGGCTCACCTGTCACAGGGTCCATATACCGGGGATAATCGATCAGCGCCGCGTGAACCAAACCTAAAACCGTTGGTCGTGCGCCCCTGCGGACGGGGACGGTTCCCAAATCGTTCGTCAGCCCCCAACCCGCATAAAAAGGCGCGCCCAGGGTGGTCACACTGACACCGCGCATCAAAGCCTCAAACCCCAGCAATGAGGTCATGGTCCAGACCTCTTGGACCTGCGCCAGCAGAGCTGCCGGGTCGCAATGGGTGGCGATGACATCGGCGAGGTCTGAGGCCTCGACTGCCCCATCGCGCAAGCCCGCTTCGACATCGGGATGCGGTTTGTAGATCAGAATGGCGTTTGGGTTTGCCTCGCGCACGGCGCGCAACAGATCAGCATTTGTGCGAACAGTGCTGGTGCCCAACTGGATTGAAGCATCGTCTTCGACCTGACCGGGGACGAGTATGCGATGCCCCTCAGGCAAATCCGGTGCGCCGGCGCCTGTGTTGTACTTCGTGATTTGGGCGGACACGATTTGAGCGATCAGCCTTTCGGCACGCAATTCCTGATCTGGCCGCAGAGTTTCCCGTGCGGCAATAAACCCTTCCAGTTGGCTGGGATGCGTCGGATCGTAATAGATCCCCTGATTGTCCGTTGCCAATGACAGGGGCGGTACAAGTTTTGCGCCCAGCCCGCGCGAGCGTAGAAAGCCATCCTCGACCCGGACGGCACTTTCCATGCCCTTGGCTTTACTTGCCCAGACCATGTGAGGGCGATCTGATTGCGCTGGTTGATCGTCAGTGAAGCGGATCGTTTTCTCGCGCCCAAACATCCGTTGCAGGTGTTTGCGTTTCCACAGGCGCATACCCGAGGCGGTCCATCCCTTGTGATCCTGACGCCAGGCGCGGGTTCTCGCCTCAAGCGTGTCCAGAACGGTTTCCAACTCGCACAGCTGGTCCCGGTATGGATCGTACCAGGTTGGATAGAGGATCATCGCCGCAGCGAACAATTGCGCGCGCGTCAGGTTGCGTTGGCGGCGGGGCAGGTGTGCTTCATCCTGCGTCAGCCCCCAACCTGCATAAAAGGGCTGGCCAAAAACACGCGGCTTATGTCCGGCTAAAATCGCCTCGAACCCCATCTGTGAGGACAGGGTGTAAACGCCAACCGCACCTTCCAACAAAGCCCACGGACTGACCGGTGTGCTGATGACCGAGACGCGATCGGTTTGGTCAGCGGTGGAGAAATAGCCTGAACGATGCCCAGCGATGGTGTCGGGATGTGTCTTGATCAGAACTTTGGCGCCAGGATTCTCTTCCTGCGCCATGACTAGCATTTCGCGAAACCGGGCCTCATCCCCGGCGCTGGCCGTCACAGCCGCATCGTCGCGAACCTGATCCACCACCAGTACATAGCCGGGGTCAGGGGGCGGAGCAGTCAGATCAAAGGCCGAGTATTTGCTAAGATGCAGGTCGCGCATCCGTTCAATCCCGCCCCGTGCGCGGTTCAGCAGGGCGGTGTCGTCCAAGGGATCAGCGGCCAACAGCGTTTCCAGATCGGACGCCTGAGCCGCATCGAAATGTAAGCCGGATCGATCAAGCAAAAGGCCAAGTGGCGGCACTCCGCTGCGGCCAGGATGCAAAGACCGAAGAAAGGCGTCTTCGACGCGCAGCAATGGGGCATTATGCCGAGCCGCAACAGCAAGGCCGCGATGGGCCGTCGGGCTGTTGCCCCAAACTCCGACGGCATCACCATCTTTGGGCAGGCCAATCCGGATGTCGTAACCGGACAGGGACAACATTCGGCGAATTCGGCGGGATGTCAGGAAGCCGCCATTGTAGACAAGCAGCCGGGTACGTTCAGACCCGGCTGTTGTTTCAGGCGACATCAGTTGCCTGTCAGCGTGGCGACATTGGCCAGCGGCGTAAGGCCACCAGCGATCAGGGAAATTGACTTGGTCCACTGCGCATATGGTGCTTCGGTCACATAGATAGTGTCGCCGTCGCGGATCACGAAATCCCTTGCGACGAACAGCCCGTTGGGGGCGGTCAGGTTCAACAGGTAGACCATACGCTGATCACCCTGCAGGTCCGAACGTCCCATCACCGAGCGTGCGATATCCTGACGTTCGTCACGCAGGATAAAAATCCCCGTTGGATCCGAAGACAGCGATAGCAGGCCACCGACTTGCGCCAAAGCCTCAAGCGCTGAAAGGTCCTGCGTGTCAAACGCCACGCGCGACTGGCCGCCAGTAGCACCAAGGGCAATGTACGACCGGCTGTCCGCTTCGACCAGAATGCGGTCACCGCCGCGAAGGGCCACATCCAGCTTGGAATTGCTGAACAGGTCATCGTACCAGATGGTCCCTTTCTGGTTTCCGCGGATTAATGTCACGAGCGAAATGTCAGTACCACCTGATGCACCTACGCCAGTTGATACACCTCCGGCCTCTGACAGCATGCCGGTCAACGTGCGGGTCGGGAGTTCGATTGGATAAATTCCCGGCGCCGCGACGCTTCCAGACACCGCGACAGTTGCGCCATCCCCGGCGGACCGGCGGACCTCGACCTGAGGGTCTGGCGTTTGATCCTGTAGTTTTGCAGTGATCACCTGACGCAGCTGCTCGGGTGTGTTTCCAGACGCACGCACACGTCCGGCATATGGCACGAAGATGAATCCGTCGGCGTCCACCTGAACTTCACTCAGCGTGGTCGAGGACCCGACTTCACCTGACAGCAGGCCGTCATCGACGTTTTCCCAGATCGTCAATCCCAACACGTCGCCAGGGCGAACGGTATCCGCCGTGAGGCTCTGCGCGCTGGTGAAGGAAGACGAAAAACCGAATTGGGGGATTTTGGATGTCGCTCGTGCGACCCTGTCATCCACCTCGACGACAAAGGCATTGCCACCATTTTCAACTGAACCCGCCAAAATCTCGGACTTGTTGGGGCCAGATTTAGGGAGCTGGCACGCGGCCAGCACGCCACATACAGCCACAAGGGCGGCCCCTCGCACCCAGCGAATTGGAAAGCACTGCACTGCCGATTATCCTCAGTCGTCTTTTGTTTGCGTCAACTTAGCTTGTTCGGGGTTCAACATCCAGCACCAACCAACCCGGCTTATTCGACGAGCTTCAACTGTGGCGTCGACGCCTCGTTGTCAGACAAAACGGACTGATAGGGATCATGCGCCTGCAACAGCATGTCGGCGGCGCGGCGCAGCAGTTGCCGTCGCCCACGCAGTGAATAAAATCCGCCGGGTAACTGGCTGGTTTTCAGAAGAAATTGCCGGTATGCCCGATAGGCTTCGTGATCCGGTACGTTTGGGGCGGCAAAGAACTGGGCAATGGGTTGCTGTGAAACAAACTCAGGTTTGTCGTAGACGGACTTTCCAAAACTGCGCAACGGGATTCCGCGCCACAGAACTTGTTGACCAGCAGTAGAGTTGATCGTCACTGCTGTTTTCGCGTCATCCAGCAATCCAGCCAGTTTGCCGCCGGGAACGTAGTGCACGCGATCCGCCACTTGGTGCGCGCGGGCTATTTCGCGCGCTCTGCGGCGCAGTGGCTCTCGATGGTTTTCCAGCGGATGTTCCTTCAGAACCAAAAGGTGATGGGCCGGAGCGCCTTTGGCAAAACCTGATATGACATGCTCCAAAAAGTCCGACATGCAGGTATAATCTGAATGGGCCTGCACCGAACTGTCATGACCCAGTTGCAACAGGGCCAAGTGATAGGGTGCACCGTTTTGCCGAACGCGCATGGTGGCCCAGCGACGCCTAATTCTGTGGAAAGGCATCAGTGCAAGTCGTTTGAAGTACAGGCGAAACTCTTTTGAAACGGGCAATTCCCGGTGCGTCTTGAAGTTGGAGTACCTCCGGTTCAGGAACAGGACAAACCAGTGATAAAGCGCGCCGTAGAATATGTGTTGCCGCATATCGCCCCAATGGGACGGTGGCGGTGGAACTGGTGCCTCGGACTGGTCAAGCGCATCTTGCATCTGGGCGACGTCCAAAGACATCAACCGTGAGTGTCCATTTGACCCGTTCCGTTCGTAAGTGACCCACCAGGGGCGCAGATATCCCTCTTCGAAGACATGGACAGTCACGCCCATTTCGCGCGCAACATCCGCAGCTTTGGCATGAACTGGGCGGGTGTCGCCGTATAGAACGATATCTGTGACCGACTGTGACCGGATCAGTTCCCTAAGGGTTTCGGGCCATTGCTCGGAATTGTCCAAAAATGGGATGTAGGTGCTGCGGTCAAACCAGAACGCTTCATCGCCCGCGTTAAACCCCACGCGCAGAACATCAGCCCCGGCGGCGCGCAAAGCGCGTGCCAGTGCGCTAAAGAAAGGGCCATGCGGTCCCTGCAAAAACAGGAAGACACGGCGATGCGAGCGCGAGGCGAGTGGATGCATCCGGGACTGCTCTTTATCGTTTGGTACCAAAATTATGCCTGTATACATCAATCCGGGCAAGGCAGGGCTTGCCCGCAGCGTTTCTTGGGCTTACCTCGGCGGTTACACATACGCACAGGTTATAAGCTAAGGGTGAAAGCAATGTTCACAGGGATCGTCACCGATATCGGAATTGTTACCGAGTTGGACCAGCAAGGGGATCTGCGCGCTCGGATCAAAACCGGCTATGACACTGCGGGTATTGATATAGGCGCATCCATCGCCAGTGACGGCGTCTGTCTGACTGTGATTGCCCTTGGGGATGATTGGTACGATGTGCAGATCAGCGCCGAGACGGTGTCGAAAACCAATCTCAACACATGGCAAGTCGGCAAACGCGTGAATCTTGAACGCGCCCTCAAGGTTGGGGACGAACTGGGTGGGCACATCGTTTCCGGCCATATCGACGGCGTGGCCGAGGTTGTTGCCCTGCAGGACGAAGGCGACAGCACCCGAGTAACGTTGCGCGCGCCCAAGGAATTGGCCCGCTTTGTCGCGCCCAAGGGATCAGTTGCGCTGAACGGAACCTCGCTGACGGTCAATGACGTGGACGGTTGCGATTTCGGGATCAATTTCATCCCCCACACCAAAGAGGTGACAACCTGGGGCGATGTCTCGGTCGGTGATCAGGTGAACCTCGAGATTGACACGTTGGCGCGCTACGTCGCCAGGCTTGCTGAATGGAGCCCGACTGATCCCAAATAGAATTTTTTGGTCAGGATTTGGGCGACATGCCAGCAGACTAGCGCGACAAGCGCACCGAAGTATCCGTCAACTGCATAATGCCATGCCAGATGTACGGAACCGATTTGGATTACTAGTGCAAAGACTGTGAACGCCCAGCCAAGCCAGCGTGAGTAGCGGAACGCAAAGAGTGCCATCAGGACACTGCTAGCGACATGCATACTGGGCATGGCGGATATCCCGCGGATCACGCCTTCGGTATTGTAGTTGGTCAAGAGAATTTTTTGTATATTAAGCGCCCAGACGGGACTGATCTCATTGAGCGATTCAAGCTTGTGCACCTGCTCTGAAAAGGTATCTCCAAATCCGAATGCTTCAAAATAGACTGGGCCGACAGAAGAAAACAGCGTGGCCAGCACATTGCCGCCAATGATAAATGTCAGAGCAAAAGCCACCAAATAGACCATGCCGCGTTCTGGATCGCGTCGGTCATATGCAGCTACGAAGGCTAGCAAGTAAATCAGAAGAAACCAAATGTGATATGCGACGTTTACCACCGTCGTGACAAAAGGATATCCAAACACGGGCCAGAGAAGGATCCACACATCGAAACCTCCATGCAGCATCCGATCCAGTTCGGCAAAAGTCGGATCCAAGAAAAATGGAACAAAATCAGAGATCAAATTCTTTAGCAGAGTAAACGTGTTTGCCAGCACTGCGAGTGCGACAAAGCAAATAGTGCCATCAACCAACTTCACGTATCGTTGTAAGGAATTTCGAATGTCGACAACCATCCAGTGGATTGGTTTTTTGGGCTTTGCTCGGAAAATGGCGTAAATAAATCGCCACCCGACAAAAAAAGTGGCGAAAACACTAGTGAACTTGAGGATCATCAACAGTGTTGTGCGCAGACTGTCCAAAAGCAATGCCCAATACGGAATGCCAATAGGCAAACTGATAACGGCGCCGGCGAACATGTGCAGAAATACGATTGAAAGAAACAGGCGGTTTCGCCAAAGTGCCGACCTTAGCCCGCACCCGGCTGCGGTGATACCTGCAGAAATTGCTCCGTAAGCCAGTTGCGCCACTTTTTGAAATCCAGTTGATGAATTCCAACAAAAATACCTGAGGTATGTTGGCGCGTAATGGGCGGCTTTAAGGTATTTTTGTGGCCGACTTAAGTGCAAAAAATTGGGACTTGATTTGTTGAGCTTGAACGAGAGATAAAATGTCGGCCTTTAAAGGTTGGAGAGCGGGTTGTCAGGCGGTATAACGCTGCCGTTTGTGGTCTGGCATTTGGCGCCCGGTTGGTCTATCCAGCCGTCCAGACACGCTCTTGTGAAAGGCTGCCCCATGAGCTTTGAAACCCCCGGTCCCGTCGAGGCCCAGCTGCGCGACGCGATCAGTCCGATCGAAGATATCATCGAAGAGGCGCGCAAGGGCCGGATGTATATTCTGGTCGATCATGAAGATCGCGAGAACGAGGGTGATCTGGTCATTGCGGCCGAGTTTGCGGATGCCGAGGCGATCAACTTTATGGCCACCCATGGGCGCGGGCTGATCTGCCTGCCGATGACGGCGGAGCGCGTCGAAGCCCTTGGCCTGCCGATGATGGCTGTGAACAACTCATCCCGTCACGAGACCGCATTCACCGTGTCCATCGAGGCGCGCGAAGGCGTATCAACCGGTATCTCGGCAGCAGATCGCGCTCTGACCGTTGAAACGGCGATCAACGAGCAAAATACGATGGCGCACATCGCGACACCAGGCCATATCTTTCCGCTGCGCGCCAAGAGGGGCGGGGTGCTGGTGCGCGCCGGTCATACAGAGGCGGCGGTCGATATCTCTCGGCTGGCCGGGTTGAACCCATCTGGGGTGATCTGCGAGATCATGAAGCCCGACGGCACCATGGCGCGCCTGTCTGATCTGGTCGCGTTCGCCAAAGAACATGACATGAAGATCGGCACGATCAGCGACCTGATCACATATCGCTCGCGCAACGACAATCTGGTTGTCGAAACCTCGCGCAGGACGGTGGCGTCAGAATATGGCGGCGAATGGGAAATGCGCCTGTTCACGGATCAGACACATGGCATCGAACATGTCGTCATGATCAAGGGTGACATCACCACGCCCGAGCCGGTTTTGACCCGAACCCATGCACTGCATGAAGCGCCTGATGTTCTGGGCCTGGGGCCGAAATCGCCACGGGAACTGCCGCGTGCTATGGAAAAGATCGCCGCCGAAGGACGTGGCGTGGTTTGCCTGTTTCGTGAACCGCGCAATGCGCTTTACGCAACCGATGACGAAGGCCCGCGCACCATCAAGCAAACAGGTCTTGGGGCGCAGATCTTGTCCAAACTAGGCATCCAGGAACTGGTGCTGCTGACCGATACACCGGAAACGAAATATCTGGGGCTCGACGCGTTTGGAATCTCCATCGTCGGAACCCGTTCCATTCTCAAGGATGATTGATCGTGGCTGAACAAGACAAACACGGCGTACTGCCAACGCCGACATTCGACAAGCCTGTGAAACTTTTGATCGTGGTGGCCCCGTTCTATCGCGCCATTGCCGACAATCTGGTTTCTGGTGCAAAGGCCGAGATCGAAGCCGCTGGCGGCACCTGCGAATTTGTTGAGGTTCCGGGTGCGCTGGAAATCCCGACCGCCATCGCCATGGCGGATCGCCAGTGCAACTATGATGGCTACGTAGCGCTAGGCTGTGTCATCCGGGGTGAGACCACGCATTATGAAACGGTGTGCAACGATTCCAGCCGAGCGATCCAGTTGATGGGCCTGCAAGGCCTGTGCATCGGCAACGGCATCCTTACGGTCGAAAATGACGCTCAGGCCGAAGTCCGCGCAAATCCGGAAAAGATGAATAAAGGTGGCGGCGCTGCCGCTGCGGCCTTGCATCTGATCGCACTCAGCCGTAAGTGGGGCTCTTCCAAAAAGGGCGTCGGGTTCAAGCCGCCGTCCGAGTCCATCCTTGTGGCGGGCGACAACAACGGACCCACAACAGCATGACCCAGACAGACGCGCCGAAACCGGCCAACCAGAAACGCCTGATGAAATCCGCCGCCCGGCTTTATGCCGTGCAGGCGCTGTTCCAGATGGAACAGTCGGGCCAAACGACGGAAGCAGTCGTGAACGAGTTTTTGGATCATCGGTTTGGCGCTGTCTATGAGGGCGAGGAAATGCTGGACGGCGATATCCGCGTGTTCCGCAAGTTGGTTGAAGACGCGGTGAATTATCAGGCACCGATTGACCAGATGACCGACCGCGCTTTGGTCGCCAAATGGCCCATCGCGCGCATTGACCCGACCCTGCGCGCCACCTTCCGTGCAGCTGGGGCCGAACTGACCCAAGGCGATACGCCACCAAAGGTTGTCATCACCGAATTTGTTGACGTGGCGCGCGCATTCTTCCCGGACGGCAAAGAACCGAAATTCGTCAACGCCGTTCTGGACCACATGGCGCGCGAGGCTCAGCCCGAGGCGTTTTGAGTTAAACTTTAGGCCAGATGAATAAGGCGCAGCCACACAAAGCGCTGCGCCTGAAATCTAAAAATACACTTGTTCAAACAAGTCTTCGGCCTCCACCACTCACAGTTTTTTCCAAAGACACCAACATTTTACCGGAACGTAGCCGGCGTGCCACCTATCGATTCCGATAGCCCGGCGGATTGATCAGGCCAAGTTGCATCGCTCGGACCAGTGCAGATTCTCGGGTCGGGGCTCTCAATTTTTCGCGCGCATTCTTCAAATGGGTTCGTACCGTAATTTCCGAGAGGTTCAACAGTTCGGCGATTCTGTCGTTTCGGTGCCCAAGAGCCAAAAGGTTCAGGACCTGCAGCTCTCGTGGCGTCAGGTCCGGAGCGGTTGGAGCAATGCTAGCGATGTCGTACACGCGACCGTGATTGCTGGGGATATCCGATCCCAGGTTGGTTGCCAGCACGGTTGCCAGGACACGCATCTCGCGCTGCCGTTCAGTCATCTGAACCTGGGCGTCCGGTCGGTCCGATGACAGAACCACCAGCTTGGCCTCGTTGTCGGGGCAGGGAACCACCAGAGAGTAAAGGTGAATATATCCGGCCTTTTCCAGATCGTGGTTCAGACCCAGCGCCTTGGAGGAATGGCCGTCCGCGGACCGGAGGCTTGCGGCCTGCACGTAGAGGCTTTCCCTGCCATTTTGAACCTGCGCCAGCATCGGATCCGCTTCGGCGTACCCTTGGCTGTCATAGCGGTTCAGCCAACCTTTGGACATTGAACTTCGAACCCAATGAATGGCGCCAGTCTCGGGTGTGAAGCAAAGCATGTTCAGGGCGTTAAAACCGATCTCATTCAGACGGTTTAACGTGAACTCCCAACGTTCCTGATCATCATGGCGCAATGACAGCTCTTCGAGAAGATCAAGCGTGAACAGGCTGAGGGCATTCATAGAGACTCCGAATATAGTGTCGCACCCGTTGAGGCTGCAGTTTACTCAGCACGACCATGCGCTATCATCACGGTATCAGACAAGGAGCTTTGTCGTGCCCAAACTGATCCGCCTTTACATCACGCAAGTTGCATGGGGATTTGTCATCTCGGCCCTGTTTGTCGGGGTGCTGCTGGCGCTGAACGTGGCCAACTTGCGCGGCCTGATTTTCGGATCCGAGATCGGGTTAATCGCTCTGGCAATGATCTGGTTCATGAATGGCATCGTGTTCGCCGGTGTTCAGTTCGCCTACGCGATCATGAGCATGGCGGAAAAGCCGCAGGGCCCTAGGCGCGGTACACCTGTTGCGGCCAAATTCGAACCCGCCCGCGTTGCGGTGGACAAGGGCTGAGCCAACCTATTTCGGAAAATGAAGACTAACCCAGACCGGGCGAGAGATAAGTTTATGTGGCGGGACCGCCAGTCAACCGTGCGGTGTGATTCCCGAGGACCTGTATGTACAGGTGGGCGCCAGGTAATCAGGCCAGGACCTGAACAGAGCCAGCCCCCTCGGAATTGCTTAAGGCCACCAGAATGCTACCAATCACAAGAAGGGCAGAACCCGCCACGGGCCTAAGTAGGGGTTGCGGCGGGTTTGCACAAGGGGTCAGGCGCCAACAGTTTCGTGCAGCGCATTGCGCATCTTGCCCAAATGTTCGTCCCAACCGTCATCGAGTGCAAGGATCAGGCCAAATGCCTCTGCGCCTTGCGGCAGCCCTTCGTGAACCAAGCCCAGCCGGGTACCGCCCGGTACCGGGTCCAGCGTCCATTTTACGACACTAACAGCGTCTCCCATGGGTTTGATGGTAAATGTATATTCGAGATATTCGGGCGGCCGGGCAGCGCGTACCTCACCCCAGATCAGAAGATCGCCACTGGATGTCCCGAACATCTCAAGCTTCTGACCGGCGGCCAACGGACGCTCTGGTTTGTGAAACCACTCTGCCAAGCGGGCAGGTTCGGTCAAATAGGCCCATACGGTTTCCGGCGAGGCCCTCAGGAAAATTTGCTTTTGCAGAACTGCACTCGTCATTTTTTATTCCTTTCAATAGCTTCCTTCAGATTATTCAGGCGATCATCCCAGAACTGGTCAAAATAGCTGAACCAGTCGAGGATGGGGGCCAATCCATTCGGCTCCAGTCGGTTTATGCGCTCGCGTCCTCGCGCCTCGACGGTAATGAGGCCGCCATCGGAAAGAACGGTCAGGTGCTTTTTGACCGCAGCACGGGTCATATCGAACTGATCGGTCAGCTGAGCGATCGTCATGTCGCCGGAGGCAAGGATTTGGACGATCTCCCGTCGGGTCGGGTCCGCTAGGGCGCGGAATGCGTTTTGAATTTGCGTCTGCATTGGTCACCTCAGTAGTGATACCATTTGGTATTGCAATTTATGGAATACCAAATGGTATCATGTCAAGGGCCTTTCTGGCGCTTGATTTTTGTTCACTAATTGTTCACATTTCAAGAATGATACTGGATTTACAGCCCGGACAAAAACTGGCCCGTGGGGTTTCGCGCCACTTGTTGGCACATGACTTTGTATCTGTTGAGGAATTTGTCCCCACGCGCGGTCTGCGCGTCGACGTCATGGGATTGGGCCCCAAGGGGGAACTGTGGGTGATCGAGTGCAAATCTAGCCGCGCAGATTATCTGACGGATTCCAAGTGGCAGGGGTATCTGGATTGGTGTGATCGCTTTTTCTGGGCCGTGGATACCGACTTCCCAACCGATCTGTTGCCCGAGGAGACCGGGCTGATCATCGCAGATGCTTATGACGCCGAAATTATCCGAATGGCACCGGAAGATAAGCTGGCACCTGCGCGGCGCAAGAAGATGATTCAGAAGTTTGCAACAGATACAGCCCGCAGATTGCAGGCATTGCGTGATCCAAGAATTTGAACTGTCAGTCTTTTACGATCCGGGCAGCTTGCACGGCGGCGAGGATTTCGTCCGCGATTTCTTCCGCTTCTTCAGGTTCGAAATCCATCGGAATTTCGACGCCGTCGGCCTCGATGAACAGGCGCACCATGCCGTGGTCGGTCGGGCCGATCTGAAGGTTTGCCTGAATGTCACGTTCGGTGTTGATGCCCATTTGCGCCTCCGGGACTGAGCGTTCCTGCTAGCGCGCAAAGGGTTGAGAATCAAGCCGCCTTTGAGGTCAGGTAAGGTATGAATGATATTCTGATCAGACCATTCCGGCCAGATGATGCGCCCTGGTTGGTAGAACAGCACGATCGCCTCTATCAGCTAGACGAGGGGTTTGATGACACTTTCGCGCCCCTCGTTGAACGAATTCTGGCGGAATTCGTTGACGCGCACGATCAGACACGAGAGCGAGGCTGGATCGCGGAGCGGGATGGCGTGCGCCTTGGCAGTATCTTTTGTGTCGCGCTGAACGACCACACCGCAAAATTGAGGTTGTTTCTGTTGATGCCAGAGGCCCGTGGACAGGGCTTGGGTAAACGTATGCTCAACACATGCATGGGGTTCGCCCGCGATTCTGGTTATCGTGATATGGCCTTGTGGACGCATGAAAGCCATCGGGCAGCTTGTGCACTTTACAGGGCTTCCGGATGGCAATTAACCGGCAGCAAAAAGGTTCATTCCTTTGGCTGTGATCTTGTCGAACAAAGCTGGGAAATTCGTCTTTAATTCTCTTGCATTCCCTGCGCGTGTTCGGTACATCGCCCCTCACGAGTGCCGCCTTAGCTCAGTTGGTTAGAGCGCTGGATTGTGGATCCAGAGGTCGCCGGTTCGAATCCAGCAGGCGGTACCATTTTCCCTTATTCATAACGCTTTCTCAGTACTTTCCTGAGATTCTCGGCAAGAAAAAACTGGGCCAAAAACAAGCCCGGCTGCCGAATTGTGTGGTCGCCTGACTTAGCGCGCCAGGTTCAGACGGAACCTCATCTTGGCCTTTCTGGCTGCTGGCAAGTGCCGGTTCAGCCGTTTGTTGATCAGCCCAAAAACACCGACAACCACTAGTGTCAGCAGGATGAAGTAAAAGGCCAGAATCGGGTAGGGAATGAACGGATTGAACGTCTTGTCGGCGAAATAGCTGGCGTAATACAGCGCGTCGCCACGCTGTTGCCAAGCGGGGAAGGCCGAAAAGAAGACCAGTGTAGTGGCGTGAAACAGGAAGATTGCTTCGTTCGTGTAGGCAGGCCAAGCCAGACGCAGCATGGTGGGCCAGATGATCCGACGGAACCGTGACCAGCCCGACATGCCATAGGCATCAGCGGCCTCGATATCACCCTTGGGGATCGAGCGCAGCGCGCCATAGAAGATCTCACCAGTATAGGCGGCGGTGTTCAGGAACAAAACGATCAACGCCCCCAGCCATGCCGACGTCAGGGCGTCGAACATGGGATAGGACTTCTTCAGCGACAGGAAGAAGAAGTAGGCAAAGAAGAACTGGATGAACAGCGGCGAGCCGCGGAAGATAAAGATGAACCACTCGGACGGTTTGCGCAGCCACTTGTTGGTGGATGCTTTGCCCATTGCCACGGCGGTTGCCAGAAAGAACCCGGTGACCAGTGCCATAATGCCGAAATAGATATTCCAGATCATGCCTGAACCGATCAGGGTGAATTGCTCGCACAGAGTAAAATCGTTGCGCGGCAGTAGCCGCTCACCAAGGCCCAAGGAACGCAGGCCGTAATCCTGGATGGTCTGGATGCAGCTCATGCGGTGGTCTCCTTGCGCAGAAGCTCTCCGCCTGATGTGGCCTGTCCGTGGGACAGGCGGCGCATCAGCTTTTCAAGCCCGATTTCCGAGACGCGGGTCATGCCGAGGTAGAAGATCAGCAGAGCCAGGAAGTACCACATCCGCCAGTCGCCATGGGGGTATTGGGTGAATTTCGTGGTCTTGGTCCCGCCCAATTCGCGGGCCCAATAGACGATGTCTTCGATGCCCAGCAGGAACAGCAGTGGGGTGGCTTTGATCAGCACCATCCACAGGTTCGACAGACCGGGCAGGGCGTAAACCCACATTTGCGGCACGAGGATGCGCCAGAATGTCTGGCTGGGGGACAGACCATATGCAGCTGCTGTTTCCAGCTGCGCATGAGGAACCGCCCGCATTCCGCCAAACAGCACGTTGGCCGCAAAAGCTCCGAAAACGATCGAGAAGGTGATCACCGCGAGGAAGAAACCATAGGTTTCATGCACAAATTCCGGCGCGGTGCTGAGCGGTAGTTTTGCCGACTGGCAAACGATGAAGTCGTTGCCCTGGCGGATCGGGTCCGGCCAATCAGGGCAAAGGATCTTATGGCGCGTCCATTCAAAAGCCTGATCCAGAGCGATCACAAAGAACATGAAGAAGGCGATGTCCGGCACACCCCGTACAATCGCGATATAGCCCTTGCCCAGCCAGCTGACGGGGGGGATATGCGAGCGGGCGGCCATGGCACCAACGAACCCGAAACTCAACGCTACGGGCGCTGTGACGGCCAGCAACAGCAGAACCTTCAGGAACGACAGGTAGAACGACCAGTGTACGCCGTTGGTCAGATAGCAGGAAAACCAGCGGAACGTGCCCAGCGTATCGGGATCAGTGCAAAACGAGAAAATGGCGGGCCTCTTGAGGTGCTAAGGCTCAGGGGCGGCGCGCCCCGGTATTGGGGCGCGCAACCTGATTCAGATCAGAAGGTCGAGGACACTTCCCATTTGGTGATCAGCTCGTTCAGGCTGCCGTCGTCCTTCATGGACTGGATGGCAGTGTTGAGCTTCTCTTTCAGATCACCGTCCGACTCGCGCACACCGATGCCGACACCACCGCCCAGCGGGACATCTTCGGCCACAAAGCGCAGGTCCGCGTCTTCATCTGCAATCGGCGCAAGGAAAGACTTATCGGCCAGAACGGCGTCAGCTTCGCCATTGCGCACGGCTGCGATGGTTTCTTCGGGGCTGGCGAACTCGACCAGAGTTGCACCGGATTCAGCAATGTAACCGGCCTGAATGGTGCCGGTCTGTGCCGCAACAACGCCGTTCGCGACATCTACGTCGTCGGAGGTTGCAACATAAGCCGACGGATCTGGCGGCGTGTAGTTCTGAGTGAAATCAATCACTTCGTCGCGCTCGTCAGTGATCGACATGCCCGCGATGATGACGTCATAGTTGCCCGACACCAGGTTCGGAATGATCGAATCCCAGTCGTTCTTGACCCATTCGCATTCCAGGTTTGCACGCTTGCACAGCTCGTCACCCAGCTCACGCTCGAAACCGTCGATCTCGCCGGCGTCATTGATGAAGTTCCACGGAGGGTAGGCGCCTTCGGTGCCCATGCGGACCGTATCGGCCATGGCCATACCGGCGCTCAGCGCCAGTGCTGCTGTGGTCAGAATCAGGTTTTTCATTTTTACTCCCCTTTTTTGGTTCTGTCCTGAATTTATGCCGCCATGGTGGCGGAGAGAAAACCCTGAAGTCGCGTGGATTCAGGGGTCGTAAAGATGTCTTCCGGGAGGCCTTCTTCTTCGATGAGGCCTTGATGCAGGAACACCACATGGCTCGATATATCGGCGGCCATTTTCATATCGTGTGTCACGATGATCATGGTGCGGCCTTCTGCGGCCAGATCCTTGATCACTTTGATCACTTCCTGTTCCAGTTCGGGGTCCAGCGCCGATGTGGGCTCGTCGAACAGCAGGGCCTGAGGCTCCATGCACAGGCCGCGCGCAATCGCGGCGCGTTGCTGCTGACCGCCTGACAGTTGCGCAGGGTACGCGTCGCATTTGTCGCCGATGCCGACCTTTTCCAGATACCTACGGGCGCTGTCTTCAGCCTCGGCCTTGTCGCGGCCCATGACGGTCACGGGGGCCTCCATCACGTTTTGCAGGATGGTCATATGGGCCCACAGATTGAACTGCTGAAACACCATCGACAGGTTTGTGCGAATACGCAGGACCTGTTTGGGATCGGCCGGACGGCGGTTATGTGCGTTGCCCGTCCAGCGGACAGGTTCGCCCTTGAACAGAATCTCGCCCTCTTGGCTGTCTTCCAACAGGTTGCAGCAGCGCAGAAGCGTCGATTTGCCAGAACCGGACGAACCGATGAGTGAGACGACATCACCGCGTCTGGCGGTGATATCCACCCCTTTCAATACCTCAAGATTGCCAAAGCTCTTGTGTAGGTTCTTGATCTCGATGACCGGAGTGGAATCTGTCACGGGTGGTCCAGCTGCTATTGGTGTTGGTGCGGTACTAGGGCTGAAATTTCAGAGCAATGCAATGCGCAAATGACACGGAACGGGCCACAAACTGTCAAAATGACCAGACGTTCTGACCAAAGTGGTCACGGATCGATCAATTTGGCAGCCTCAGGTGACGGGTCGGGAACGGCAAGGTAATGCTCGGCTGGAATGTCGATCAGACCACGCAAGTGCAGCATCTTTTGGTCGGCGGGGGAAAGATCGTTGATGGCTGCACGAACCGCCTTTGCAATCTGGGGCGCATCCTGACCATTGGCCGTGATATACGGCAGGGCGGGCGAGGGTTCGGTTGCTGCGACCTCGCGAAGCTCAGCCCCCAAATTCGAGTGTTCCTTGAGTAATTCCCACGTAAGCGCATCCAGCGCGGCATAATCCGCGCGGCCTTCCGTAACAGCGGCTGCCGAAAGGGCATGACCGCCAGTTTCCAGCACGGAACTTGGAAGGCGGCTGTGACGTGACAGATGGACCATGGGCGCAGCCCAACCGGACTGAGAAAGCGCTTCATTGTACGCAAAGATGCCGTCGGCAAGCTGGTCCAGATCGCGGGTATCGTCTTTTCGGGCCACGATAACAGACCGGTAGTACCCGGGCGGACAGCCTGCCAGACCGTAGTCCGGCGTGCCGACAAGCTGAACTTTATCGTGCAATCTGGTGCGGTAAGGCAGGCCGCAGGTTTGGGAGAAAACAAGGTCGGGGTTATGCCAGACATCCCAAACTTCGGCGCCACGTGTCAGATGCGCGGGGCCAAATCCAAGATGCGCCCGAATCAACGACCAGAAACGATCATTGGCTGGTTGCAGCGCGGGCATGTCGTACATGCCCAGCATTGCAATCACGATTTGGCCGCCTTTTGCCGGGCCAAGGCAGAATCGACGTCGCTGACACCCAGCAAGCTGACCACCAGACGCAACAGCGAATCTTCTTCGCCGGTCCGATGCCCATCGGCCAGTGCGACCGACCACATCGCCTGAACCACGGCCAGACGATCTTCGTAAGCGACAGCCTCTTTGATCGCGCGGGTAAAGCGGACGGTATCGGGGGCTTCGGCTTCTAGATCCTCGGCGCTGGCGCGAAGGGCTGCGGCCTCAAAAGGGGACAGGCCATAGCGTTCCGCTGAAATCCGGTCGATTCGGGCCATTTCCGTGTCGGCATAGTCGTTGTCGGATCTGGCGATGCGCACCAGAAGGGCCGTTAGGGCCAAACGGGCGTCGTTATCGGCAAGTGGGTCGGATTGCGGCTGAGTGAGCCGGGACAGAAAATCGCTGAACATGAATTGGTTATAGAAGCGGACTACTTCTGTTCCAAGCGCGTTTGTACCCGTTCATGCGCTTCTTGGCTGTCTTTAAAGCTCAGGCCCATAGCGATGCGGGCTTCTTCGACGATCTTCATTTCGCCTTCGTCCGAATTGCCATCGGCCAGAACGACCTCCCACAAAGCGTCCAGCGCGGCCAGACGTTCCTGCAGGTCGGTTGTTTCGCGGATCAACTTGCCGAATGTATCGGTGTCTGGCGCGGCGGCGTGCAGTTTTTCGCAGGTGGCGCGGACTTTGGCGGCCTCGATCGCGTTGTGCTGATAGAGCCGCGCAAGAATACGGTCGATCAGGCTGATTTCTTCCAGCTTGTAATCCCGATCCGCCTGCGCCACGCGCACCATCAAAGCACCCAAGGCCAGTTCGGCGTCAGGATCGGGCAAATGGTCGTGCTGTGGCGGGCGAAACGCCTGAAGGAATTTTTTCAACATGTCGCGAGGTTATTCCATATTTTGTGGCCCGCCAAGCGCTGACTACCCGTCATAGCCGTGAATGGTCACAACTTTGCCGGTATCCGCTTGTATCGGTATCTACCCGCTGGCTAGGCGCCTGACTGCAGCGCCTGTTTCGCTTGTTCCTGCAGCCAGCCCAGCATCTTCCGGTACGGCACAGGCCCATAACTGATACGGGCAACGCCCAGTGACGCAAGCGTCGCGGTATCCGGGGTCCCGGGCAGGGCAATGATATTCACAGGTAGATCAGTCGATTCGCAAAGCCGGGCGATCATGTCCTCATCCTTGAGGCCGGGTGCAAAGAATCCGTTGGCACCCGCGTCGGCATAGGCTTTGGCGCGTGCCATCGCATCGTCGAGCATCGCCTCGTCATGCGTTTCCGGCGCTGCCTTCAGGAAGACGTCCGTTCTGGCGTTGATAAAAGCAGGGACGCCAGCGACGTCGCACCCTTCGCGCATCGCACCAACGCGAGCCGCCTGGGTTTCGATGTCGTACAGGTCTTTGGTGCCGACAATCTGGTCTTCGAAGTTGAAGCCGACGACACCTTTTTCAAGGGCACTTTGGACATTGGCGATGATTCCCACCGCGTCCTCGGCATAGGCCCCCTCGAAATCCAAAGAAACAGGAAGGTCTACGGCGCTGACGATTCGGCCGGCGTTGTCCAAAGCGACATCCAGCGGGATGTTCTGGCCGTCGCCAAACCCCTGCGCCATTGCAACGGGTGCGCTGCCGGTCGCCAATGCCATGGCGCCTGCATCCCGCACGGCACCGGCGCTGCCAGCGTCCCAGATGTTAAAAAGGATGACCGGATCGCCCTTTTTGTGCAGGGCCGCAAAGGTTTCTGCGTTTTGGATTTGATCGGTCATTTGGGCCTCTCCTGTTATCATCTGCCCAACAGTAACCACGTGGAACTGTGCGCGAGTAGTATTTTTTGGCCCCACGCCGTCACTTTGCGGTGACGAAAGAAAATGGGCCAACATTTGTTGGCCCGAATTCTGCGACATGGTGAGATCAGTTGAAGAGGATTTAGTCTTGGCCGGCAGTGCCTGATACGTATCTGGCGCTGAACGCCGACTCGCCTAGCCGCTTGAGAAGAGACAACTCGGTCTCCAGCCATGCTTTGTGGCCTTCTTCCTCCAGCAAAATTCGTTCAAACAATGTTCGGGTTCCAACGTCGCCGGCCTCGGCTGCCTGTGCTGCGGCTTGGGTGTAGAAATCGATGGCCTCCATTTCATCCTTCAGGTCTGCGGTAAACATCTCTTCCAGGTCGTCCGCCGCCTTTGGGTTTTTCTGAAGCTCAAGCTCTGGCTTTGCGCCCAGGAAAAGAATGCGTTCGATATAGGCATCAGAATGCCCCAGTTCTTCCTGCATCTCGCCGCGCATCTTCTCGGCCAGGATGTCCAAGCCCCAGTCATTCAGCACATGCGCATGCAACTGGTACTGATGCGCTGCTGTCATTTCCATGTGAAGCGCTTGTTGGAGGTTTGTGATCGTTGTCGAATTGCTCATCGGAATACTCCTGAATCTTTGAACTGCATCAAATTACGCGGCACGCGGGCCTGCTTGTTCAAATAGTTAGGAGGTTACACCCCACAAAACAATGCGGGGTGACAGTCCGACACAGATAGCTCTTAAACGAGGCGAGAGGTGTCTTTCGCTGCGCGCACAAAATCGCGGAACAATGGATGCGGTTCAAATGGTTTGGATTTCAGTTCCGGATGGTACTGGACGCCGATGAACCAAGGGTGGTCCGACCATTCGACGATTTCAGGCAGACGGCCATCGGGCGACATGCCCGAGAAGTTCAGACCAGCCTTTTCCAGCTTGTCGCGATACTTGATATCCACCTCATAGCGGTGGCGGTGGCGCTCTTCGATATTGGTGCCGCCGTATACCTCTGCCACTTTCGAGCCATCGGCCAGTACCGCGTCATAGGCGCCCAAACGCATGGTACCGCCTTTATCGTCACCGACCTTGCGTTCGACCTTGTGGTTGCCCTGCACCCATTCTTTCAGGTGGTAAACAACAGGCTCAAAACGTTTTTTGCCCGCTTCGTGGTCGAACTCTTCCGAGCCCGCTTCGGTAATGCCAGCGGCGTTGCGGGCTGCTTCGATTACAGCCATCTGCATACCAAGGCAGATTCCCAGGTAGGGCACTTTGTGTTCGCGTGCGTATTGCGCGGCTTTGATCTTGCCTTCAGTGCCGCGTTCGCCAAATCCACCGGGAACGAGGATCGCGTGGAATCCTTCCAGATGCGGGGCTGCGTCTTCGGTATCAAACACCTCGGCATCGACCCATTCGACTTTTACGCGAACCCGGTTGGCCATACCGCCATGGGTCAGGGCCTCGGCAATCGACTTATAGGCATCTTCAAGCTGCGTGTATTTGCCGACGATGGCGACTTTGACTTCGCCTTCAGCATTGTGGATGCGGTCGCTGACATCTTCCCATTTTGTGAGATCAGGCTTGGGGGCAGGGCTGATCTGGAACGCATCCAGAACCGCCTGATCCAGACCTTCGCGGTGATAGGCCAGCGGGGCGTCATAAATGGTCGACAGATCCTGTGCCGCGATCACGCTGTCCGGGCGCACGTTGCAGAACAACGCCAGCTTTTCGCGCTCTTTGACCGGGATGGGACCCTCGGAGCGACAGACCAGAATGTCAGGGGCCAGACCGATCGAGCGCAGCTCTTTCACCGAGTGCTGCGTCGGTTTGGTTTTCAATTCGCCCGAGGCTTTGATGTAGGGCAGCAGGGTCAGGTGCATGAACAGGCATTGGCCGCGCGGCTTGTCCTGGCTGAACTGACGGATAGCTTCAAAGAAGGGCAGGCCTTCGATATCGCCGACGGTGCCGCCAATCTCGCACAGCATGAAATCGACCTCATCCTCACCGATCGAGATAAAGTCTTTGATCTCGTTGGTGACGTGCGGAATCACCTGAATGGTCTTGCCCAGATAGTCGCCGCGGCGCTCTTTCTCGAGCACGTTGGAATAAATTCGACCTGAACTAACCGAGTCGGTCTTGCGGGCCGCCACGCCGGTGAATCGTTCGTAGTGACCAAGATCCAGGTCAGTTTCGGCCCCGTCATCGGTCACGAAAACTTCGCCATGCTCGAACGGCGACATCGTGCCGGGGTCAACGTTCAGATAGGGGTCCAGCTTGCGCAGACGCACCGAATACCCTCGGGCCTGCAACAGCGCGCCCAAAGCCGCCGAAGCCAGTCCTTTACCCAAAGACGAAACCACACCACCAGTGATGAAAATAAAACGCGCCATGTTTTCGGCTGCTCCCGTGAGACGTCAAAATCAGCTGCCCGACGGTTCCGAAAAACCGCTGCACCACGGGACTTCACATATAAAGGATTCGCGCCAATAGCGCAAGAGAACCGCAAGATGCTGTTGCAGTTCTCTTTCAGGTTTCTAGGTTTTGTGGATCAGTTGGCTTGTGGGATCAGCGGCGCGTTGTCGCCATCTGCCGGAGGCAGCAGATCGTCAGCCGACGGAACCGCAGGTGTACTTTCCTCGGTCGGTGCCGGGGCCGGAACGCCCAAACGGTCGATCACCGAACTGCCCGAGGATTTCTGTGCAGCCAGAATGGTCAGCGTGATTGAAGTCACGATGAAACAAGCGGCCAGGATCCACGTCACCTTGCCCAAAGCAGTCGCTGCGGCGCGTCCGGTCATGGCGCCGCCACCCCCGCCGCCCATGCCAAGGCCACCGCCTTCGGACCGCTGCATCAGAACGACGGCGATCAGGCCCAGAGCCAAGAGGAGGTGGATAATGAGAACGACGTTTTCCATGGTGTTCCTGTACAGCGTGGCGTGTATCGCGTGGTACTTATGCAAGTTTTCCAGCGGGGGCAAGGGAGGAGTTGGGATCAAGAACGGTGATGTTTCAGATCACGGCAAAGGGACTGGACAGCATGGCCGCACCTCGCGCAGGCTGCGGCCATGCCACATGATAATCACGACCACCCGCACACCCTTTTGCCACCTGATCCTGCGCTGCGGGTAAAGGCGCTGGAAACGATTCTGACTCGCAAGGGACTGATCGATCCGGCGGCGCTGGATGAAATTATTGATACCTATCAGAACAAGATCGGCCCGCAGAACGGCGCCCGGGTCGTTGCAAAAGCCTGGACTGACCCGGACTTCAAAGCCGCGTTGCTGAAAGATGCCACATCGGTTGTCGCCGATCTGGGTTACTACGGGCGTCAGGGCGAACACATGGTTGTCGTCGCAAACACACCTGAACAGCACAACATGGTCGTGTGCACCCTGTGCAGTTGTTACCCGTGGCCGCTGCTTGGTATTCCGCCGGGTTGGTACAAATCCGATGCCTATCGGGCGCGGGCTGTGCGTGAGCCGCGCAAGGTTCTGGCTGAGTTCGGGGTGACCCTGCCCGAGACGTCCTCGGTTCGCGTTTGGGATTCGACGGCCGAGGTGCGGTACCTTGTGCTTCCGATGCGACCAGCAGACACGGATGGCTTAACCGAAGACGAGTTGGCGGCACTTGTCACACGCGACAGCATGATCGGAACCGGCCTGCCAAAGGTGCCGTCATGACCAGAGTTCACGATATGGGGGGGCGGTTCGGCGATGGACCTGTGCACCCCGAACCCGATGATGCCCCGGTTTTTGCTGAAGACTGGCATGCGCGGGCATTGGCAGTCACGCTGGCTGCTGGATCGCTGGGCCAATGGAATATTGATATCTCACGTCACGCACGCGAGAGGCTCTCACCCAAGGACTACACGCGATTTTCTTATTATGAGAAATGGATTTCAGCCCTGACGGACCTGCTGGTCGAAAGCGGCGTGCTGACCGAAGAAGACCTACGTGGCGAGGCAGACAAAGAAGAACACCCGCTGGCGGGCCGCAAGATGAAGGCCGAAGCGGTTGCTGGTGTGCTGGCCAGCGGCGGTCCTGCGGATAGACCTTCGAACGTCCCGACGGAATATGCGGTAGGGCAGGAGGTCGTGACAACACGTCCAACTGCCAACCGCCTCGTCGACGGCGGTCATACTCGGTTGCCCCACTATGCCGCCGGAGCGAAGGGGCGCATTCTAATGGTGCACGGGACGCACGTGCTGCCGGATTCCAGCGCTCACAGATTGGGAGACGCGCCTGAGCCTCTATATGCTGTTGTATTCCCGGCATCCGAACTTTGGACCAATCCGGAACATCCCAATGACGAGGTAGTTTTAGATCTTTGGCAAAGCTATCTGGGCCCGGTATGAGCGATTGCGTTGCCCATACCGCCCCTGAGCCTGTTTTTGCTGAACCCTGGCATGCGCAGGTGTTTGCCGTGACGGTCGCACTAAATGAGACGGGCCGGTTTGATTGGCCCGATTGGGCTGCGCGGTTCTCGGACACCCTGAAGCGCCATGGGCTGGATCGGGAACTGAACGGCGGGAACGACTACTTTTTCGCGTGGCTGGAAACGCTTGAGGCATTGTTGGTCGAGCAAGGCACAGCCATGCCCGACGACGTAAACCGGCTGCGCAACGCCTGGGAAGACGCATATCTGAAAACCCCACACGGCAATCCGGTGCAGCTAACGGAAAAGTAGTCCCCGGAACTGGTCAACTGCGTCGAATTACCGGTTTCCCTGTCGCGTTACCCCCGTTATACGAGCCGAGTTTGATATCTCAGCGCAAAAGGACCGGATATGGCCAATGTGGTTGTTGTCGGCGCCCAGTGGGGTGACGAAGGAAAAGGCAAGATCGTCGACTGGCTCAGCGAGCGTGCAGACGTAATTGCACGCTTTCAGGGCGGACATAACGCCGGTCACACGCTGGTCATCGACGGTGAAGTCTACAAGCTGCATGCGCTGCCGTCCGGTGTTGTTCGCGGCGGAAAACTGAGTGTCATCGGAAACGGTGTTGTGCTGGATCCTTGGCACCTGATCAAAGAGATCGGAACCATTCAGGCTCAGGGCGTCGAAATCACCCCTGAAAATCTAATGATTGCTGAAAATACACCGCTGATCCTGCCGTTCCATGGTGAACTGGATCGGGCGCGTGAAAGTCAAAACTCGGTTGCGAAAATCGGGACAACCGGACGCGGCATTGGTCCTTGCTACGAAGACAAGGTTGGCCGACGTGTGATCCGAGTGGCTGATCTTGCAGACGATGCAACTCTGGCATTGCGAGTTGATCGCGCCTTGGTTCACCACAACGCGCTGAGAAACGGCCTTGGGCTGGAGCCGATTGATCGTAATGCTCTGATCGCTCAGCTTAAAGAGATCGCGCCGCAAATTCTGCCGTTTGCTGCACCCGTCTGGAAAGTGTTGAACGAAAAGCGCAAGGCGGGCAAGCGTATCCTGTTCGAAGGCGCGCAAGGTGCGCTTCTGGATATCGATTTCGGAACTTACCCGTTTGTGACGTCGTCCAATGTTATTGCCGGTCAAGCTTCCACAGGCGTAGGAATCGGTCCGGGTTCTATCGATTTCGTTCTGGGCATCGTCAAAGCCTACACAACCCGTGTAGGCGAGGGGCCGTTCCCAACCGAACTGGACGACGACGATGGTCAGCGGCTTGGTGAGCGTGGGCACGAGTTCGGGACGACCACAGGCCGCAAACGTCGTTGTGGTTGGTTCGATGCCTGCTTGGTGCGTCAGACCTGCGCGACCAGCGGTGTGAACGGCATCTCGCTGACCAAGCTGGACGTTCTGGACGGATTCGAAACTCTGAAAATCTGTGTTGGTTATAAGCTGGACGGCGAACGTCTGGATTATCTTCCGACTGCGGCCGACCAACAGGCGCGCTGCAAGCCGATTTATGAAGAGATGCCGGGTTGGAGCGAATCCACCGAAGGGGCGCGCAGCTGGGCGGATCTGCCGGCCAATGCCATCAAATATGTGCGCCGGGTCGAAGAGCTGATCGATTGTCCCGTCGCCCTTTTGTCCACCAGCCCGGAGCGGGATGACACCATTCTGGTGACAGACCCGTTTGCAGACTGATGGCAGAGGAACAGAAACAAGGCCTCAGCTATAAGGCGCGCCGCCGCTGGTCTCTGGCGCTCTTGCTGATTGGATTGCCGCTTTATATCGTGGCTGTGGTGACGGTTGTGAACTGGCTTGATCGCCCGCCGATCTGGCTTGAGCTGCTGGTCTATGTCGGCCTGGGCATCGTATGGGCCTTGCCCTTCAAATTCGTGTTCAAAGGCGTTGGGCAAGCAGACCCGGATCAGTCGCAAGATTGAGAGGGCGCTTCTTTTCCTGTACAAAAAAAGGGGCCGATGATTGCATCGGCCCCTTTTTCTTTTGATTTTTCAAATTTAGCCTGCGGCGCGCTCATCGTCAGGACGGAACCCGATCTGCGTTGATGCAGCGAAGCGACCTCCACCGGCTTTTTCGATCTTGCCGTCCCGAAGCAATTGACCGAACGAGCGCAGGCTTTCTTCACGGTTGAAGTCATCCTGCTTGAGCGAGCGGATCTTGTTCATCAACTGCGGGCGCGAGAATTGTTCCTGACCTTCGATGAACGACAAGTAGGCGGCTGCAGCTTCCAACAGGTCGGGCAGCGATTGTGCGCCTTGTTCCTGTGCAAACTGGGCAAAACCACCTTCTTCGTTGGAGTTGCCTGCTTCGTCTTCTGACTTGGACGTGACGCGGCGCGGGGTTACTGGACCGGAGTCCTGTTCCCTTGCGTCGACACGCTGTTCCGCAACCAGTTTCAGCGGCGACGAGGTGTCCGACTGAGGGCGCATGCTGGTGACTTGAATCTCGGGGCGGCGCGGGCTTACGACCGAGGTCAGATCGCCGCGATATCCGCTTTCCTCGGACTCTTCTTGCTGGGGCCGGTCCTCGCGCTCAGCTTCGGTTGCGGCGACGGCCGTGCGCAGATGCGAATAGGTTTCGCGCTGCGTGCTGGTCGCGGGGTCATCCATCTGGCTGTCGGCCTTGTCCATCAGGCGGGACAAATCCTGATCCAGGGCATCTTCGTTCGATGAATGACCGTCCATTGCGGCCTCGACCTTCGAAATCTCGCTTAGAACATTGGCCTCATCCTCGGCGGTCAGATAACCCTCTTGGGTCTCTGCGACCTCTTCGATCCGATCCTCTTCGGTCTCTTCACTCAGGATATTGCCGGGCTCATCGGTTTGGGCCGTTTCCTCAAGATCGGTGAACAGTGCCGATGGCGTGGGCGCCTCTTCTTCGTCTTCGTATTCGGCGTCCTGCTGCATCGAGAATGGCTGCACGGGTTCTACCGGTTCTTCCGTTGTTTCGGCTTCTGCCACTGGCTCTGCCACGGCAGGGGTGTCCTCGATTTCTTCTGCCTCAAAAGCTGGTGCCATAGTTTCAGCGGCTGCTTCGGGCTTGTCCGGTTCCGAAAGGTCCGACGCCTCGAGCGAACCCGCCTCAAACGCGGCGGTGACCGCATCCTTCGGGGCAGCTGGCTGATTACCCAGGGTTGTGTCTTCGTCTTCCGTATAAATCACCGAGTTTTCTTCGGAATGCGAAACGACGGCGCGGATGCGCTGCAGTTTTGCGGCAATGCTGTCGGCAGCTGGGGCAGGCGCGCTTTCAACCGGCTCGGCATCAGCAAAGAACGACTCGGCCCCTTGTGCAGGGGGGGTGGCACTGGGGCTCATTACTTGGGGGTCTGCTTGCGCAGCGGTTGGAACCACAGCTGGGGCTGGCTTTGCAGCCTGCTGGGTCGCGCGCAGCAACAGGCCGGAATCGCTCTGGCTGGCTTCTACATGTTTTGCGGCGTCACGCTGTGCGATCCGGGTCAGCATTTCTGCGTCAGGCTGTGGGGGTTCAGAACCAAAATACCGATCGTCGGCAGATAGATCACGGAAGTATTCTGCGATTGCCTTCATCGTTTCGAATGAATCGTCGAATCCTTCCAAAGTGCAGGAGAAGGTTCCATAAGAAACGGTCAATACCTTGTTGTTCTGTACCATCAGACGCACGTCCTCTACAAACTACGAGAGCCAACCACCTTATGCAGGCACACCTATTGGCTCGGAACTCTCTGCATGAACCTATCATTTTGTGGTCTCAATGTGTCCAAATCCGGGAAAAATGATCAATCTAAGTAAAAAACGCCCAATTGTACGGTCATTTGAGCCAATTGCACTGGTCGGAGGTGGGGAAATCGGCCCTGACGACCTAGAGGTGATGCTGATTCGCGCCAATACGGTCGTGGCGGCCGATGGTGGAGCCGCCCCATTGGTAGAATCGGGTCGCCTCCCTGATGCCGTGATTGGTGATTTCGATTCGCTGGACAGCCGACACAAAGACCAAATTCCAGTGGACCGGTTGTATCCCATACGGGAACAAAACAGCACGGATTTTGACAAGGCTCTGCGCAGCATCGACGCGCCTGTTGTGTTGGGGGCAGGGTTCTTGGGCGGGAGGTTGGACCATCAGCTTGCTGTTCTTAACACGTTGGTTCAGAGACAGGATCGCCCCTGTGTCCTGTTGGGCGAGACCGAGGTCGTCTTCCACGCGCCTCCACAGATTTCCCTGTGTATCACCCCTGGCGATGTCGTTTCATTTTTTCCGTTTCAGCGGGTAACCGGTACCAGCAGAGGGCTGGAGTGGCCCATCGACGATTTGGTGATGGAACCAGGCGGGCAGGTAGGCACATCCAACCGCGCGCTGGCGGATGTTGAACTGACGGTGGATGCGCCGGGATTGCTGGTGATGGTGCCGCGATACGCTCTGGATCAGGTTATGCAGGCGTTTCTGTCGGGGCAGACCGGGCGCTGGCCCGCTCGCGCAGAATGACATACAGGCCTGCGGCGACGGTGATACCAATGCCGACAGCGGCCATGCCATCCGGAAGGTCATGGAAGATCAACCAGCCAAAGAACGTCGCCACCGGAATCTCAAGATACTGCATGGGGGCCAGCGTGGCAGACGGTGCATAACGCAACGACCACGTCATGAACAGATGCGCGACAGTGCCCAGAACACCGATCCCGATCAGCAGCAGGTGACTTTCACGCTCGGGAACAATGAAAGACAGCTCCCAAACATTGCCGAGTGTTCCCAGCGCCAGAACCGGCAGCAGCAGAACCGTCGCCATCACTCCGGATACGGCCTGCAAGGATATTGGGTCGGTTTCCTTGGCAATCTGTCGTGTCACCAACATGAAAAGGGAAAAGACAATCGCAACGACCAAAGGTAACAGAGCGGCGGCACCGACCTGAACAAAGCTGGGCTGGATGACCAGCAGAGTGCCCAAGAACCCGACAACACAGGCGATCAGGCGGCGCATACCGACCTCTTCACCCAGCACGTACTTGCCCAGCAACAACATTATGAAGGGCATGACAAAGGCGATGGCGACTGCATCCGCCAGCGGCAAGTATTGCAGTGCGCTGAACATTGCCGCGATAGCGACGATATGCAGAATCGTTCGGATGAACGCCAGCCACACAAGACGTCCACGCATGCGCCAGTGCCGCCTGGTCAGGGCCACCAAAGGTATCAGGATCAACGCCTGAACGGCAAAGCGAATAAACACCAGAACGCCGACCGGTGTCGTCTCGCCCAGCAGCTTGGCGATGGAATCGCCCATCGGTGCAAGCACGCAAAAACACAGCATCAAGAAGATGCCAAAGACGGGACGATCCTGGGTCATGCGGCGACGCTACGGGTTTTGGCACCCGGTTGAAAGCGTCTATGAAATCGGCTGCACCTTCGTGTAGTCGGGTCCGATGCAGACGGGCAGGTCGTCGTCCAGTTTCAGCCAATCCAGCCGTTCTTCATGGGCCACGTGCAGCGTGGGCTGCAATTGGTTGGGATCCTCTAATGTGGCGACATACAAATGCAGCACGTCCGACATGGCTTGGGATCGAAACGAGATCGGCGTGCCGCAATTGGGACAAAAGCTGCGCTCGACACCGGGCGAGGAATTAAAGGTTTTCGGAGACTCGCCAGTCCAGCGCCATTGCCCGTCGCGCACGCCAAAATAGGTCGTCATCGGCGCCGCACATTGCCTGCGGCAACTATCGCAATGGCAGCTCACGCAGGACAGGACCGGAGGATCAACCTCGTAGCGGATGGTGCCGCACAGGCAATGTCCTTGCATCGTTGACCTCCGTTGCTGTCACTGTCAGCAGTTTGGCACGTTCACCGCCAAACCGCCCAGAGATGTTTCCTTGTACTTCTCATGCATATCATGCCCGGTCTGGCGCATGGTTTCGATCACTGAATCCAGCGGTACGAAGTGTTTCCCATCGCCACGCAGCGCAAGTGAAGCAGCCGAGACGGCTTTGATGGCCGCCAAACCGTTGCGTTCGATGCAAGGAACTTGCACCAGACCAGCGACCGGGTCGCAGGTCATGCCCAGATGATGCTCCAATGCAATTTCGGCGGCGTTTTCGACCTGCTCGGGCGTACCACCCATCACGGCGCAGAGGCCCGCTGCAGCCATTGCCGAGGCGCTTCCAACTTCAGCCTGACACCCAGCCTCAGCTCCCGAGATCGAGGCGTTGTATTTGACCAGCCCGCCAATGGCCGCTGCCGTAAGGAGGAAGTCCTCGATATGGCTTTCCGAGGCACCCGGAACGTGGTCGAGGTAATAGCGCAGTACGGCAGGCATCGTACCAGCTGCCCCGTTTGTGGGCGCAGTGACGACTTGTCCGCCAGCCGCGTTTTCCTCGTTTATCGCCATCGCATAGACGCTCATCCAGTCATTTATGGTGTGCGGTGCGTTTAGGTTCATGCCTCGCTCGGCCAGCAGAGCGTCGTAAATACCCTTGGCGCGGCGGCGCACTTTCAGGCCGCCGGGTAGAATGCCATCCGTCTTCAGTCCACGTTCGATACAGTTGTTCATGACTTCCCAAAGGCGCGCGGTGCCCTTGGCGAAACTGTCCGCACAGCCCCGCGCGATTTCGTTTTCGCGCTTCATCTGGGCGATGCTTTTGCCGCTAGCGTTTGCCATCTCAAGCATTTCGGCCGCCGAGTGGAACGGGAAAGGCACGGCAGGGCCGTCATTGGTGGCTTTGCCTTCGGCCAGTTCTTCCTCGGTCAGGACAAAACCGCCGCCTACGGAATAATAGACCTGCCGCAGGATCACGTCGCCCTGCGCATCGGTGGCCATCAGGATCATCCCATTGGCATGGCCGGGCAGGTTGTGGTCGTAGTCAAAGATCAGATCGGCCCTTGGATCGAATTGCAGGGTCGGCAACCCCTCGGGCGTGACTGAGTGCGTTTCAGCAATAGCGGCCAACGCGGCCTCGGCCTTGTCGTTGTCATAGGTGTCAGGAACAAACCCGGCCAGTCCAAGGATCGTAGCCCGGTCTGTTGCATGACCTACGCCAGTAAAAGCCAGCGATCCGTGCAGCGATCCGCGAAGACCGGCGAATTCAAACGGCGAGGCGCGCATCAGGTCCAGAAACCGTGCGGCGGCAACCATCGGCCCCATTGTGTGTGACGAGGACGGGCCGATGCCCACTTTGAACATATCAAAAACAGACAAGAACATATTAGGTAGCAGAGCCTTCTGGAGGGTGAGCATAAGATGGACTGGTGAAGGGGGTAACCCCCAACCCCTCGGCCGCGATGGCAGCCCGGGTTGCGGGACGGTTTTCCAGGCGCATCAGAATGGATTGCAGGTAAGGCGTATCCGCCAATTGATACCAACTGCGATCAGCGCGCTCCGGGTAAAGGGACATCCACCGCATCTGGCAGGCAAGGTAGTATGTAAGGACCGAGGGCTGATCGGCGTGCAACCAGCTGGGCGCAGTTTTAGCAACGTCATCCAGAACCCGAAGATGTTGGCGCAGGCGCGGGCGAATACCGTTGCGCAAGGTTTCGGCCTGTGCCGTGTCGATGTATTTTTCGGCATAGAACAGGATGCGCAGATCGGCATGTAAAGTGTTCGATGCGAAAAAGAGCCATTTCAGGAACGCAGCCCGATCCGGGTTGTCAGGGGCGGGAGCCAGTTGCGCATGCGTATCTGCCAGCCACAAAAGGATGGCGGCTGTTTCAAAGATCGGACCTTGTGGCGTTTCAAGAACCGGGATCAGGCCGTTCGGATTCAACCCTCTGTAAGCCGCGCCATCCTGTGCGTTTTGCCGTCGATCCACCAAAGCTGTCTCATAAGGCAGGCCCATCTCTTCCAGCACCAGTCTGATCACCAGAGAGGCATTGTCGGGGGCAAAGTGCAATCTGTAGGGCGCGTTCATGAGCTGTATTTATACACCAGCAGGGATGTCGAACGTCTCGATTGCGACGTTTCCAATAGGAAACGCGTAGTTTCGCGACAAGTTGGCCCGCTGGATCGGCGAATTGGCGCTCGCAGTTGGGTCGGACATTCCGTATAAATTCCGCAATACCAAGGGGGAATGCAACAATGACCGGAGATTTGTCACCCATAGACAAAGCCAAATTTGTCGCGGCGCGACGGGCCGCCGATATAGTTCAGGACGGGATGCGTGTTGGGCTGGGCACTGGATCAACGGCCGCCTGGATGGTCCGCCGTCTGGGAGAGCGGGTGCAACAGGAAGGTTTGCGGATCAAGGCTGTTCCGACCTCAACCCGCACCGCGCAACTGGCTCGTGAGTTGGGGATCGAGGTTGTCTCGCTGGATCAGGCGGGTTGGCTGGACCTGACCATCGACGGCGCGGATGAATTCGACGGCGATCTGAACCTGATCAAAGGTGGGGGCGGCGCGCATCTGCAGGAAAAGATCGTTGCCACGGCAAGCGATCAGATGATCGTCATTGCTGATGCCGGGAAAGAGGTCGAAACACTGGGCGCATTCCCTTTGCCGGTCGAGGTTATCCCTTTTGGCTGGCAGACTACGCGCACGCTGATCCAAGAGGCGCTGGATACGATGGACGTTCTGGGCACTTCTGCCGCGCTGCGCATGAACGGAAAGGCGCCGTTTGTCACGGATGAGGGCAATCACATTCTGGACCTCCACCTTCAGCGCATCGGAAATGCCAGGCAACTGGCACTAGTGCTTAATCAGGTTCCGGGTGTGGTCGAGAATGGTTTGTTCATCGACATCTGTGACAAAGTTGTGATCGGCCACGGCGATGGCCGGGTCGAGCTGCGCGATATCAACGATGGAACGATCGAACTTGATCAGTCGGTGGAAGCAGGCGAGAACTTGTTCTCGGATCTGGCAGATTAAGCGGAACAGACACAGATCGCTTTACGTCACTCGTTTTCTTCGGACGCTACATTGTTTTGAGTGAAGTCGTGGCCGCGAACGATTTGGGACACGTACAATTCGGTATTTGGCCTGACCAATCCAAGGCGTGGAGGCTGCCGTTGAATAAAACAAATGCAACCATATCTGGGCGTTTGATCACAACGCTGCAGCGGTTCCCTGCGCAAGTTCGAGAACTCGGAGAGGCTGGAGTCCCGGCGATCACTCTGGACAGCAGCGCGAGATAGAGTACACCCCATGCAAGGCCTGCGGGCGCTTGCGGAAATTTGAAAGAGGCAGGACAAATGAGCTTTGACTATGATCTGTTCGTTATCGGCGGAGGCTCAGGAGGGGTCCGTGCGGCGCGTGTGGCAGCTGGCGAAAACGGTGCCAAAGTGGCGCTGGCCGAAGAGGATCGCTATGGCGGAACCTGTGTCATCCGGGGCTGTGTGCCCAAGAAGCTGATGGTCTTCGCCAGTGAATTCTCGGGCATGGTCGGTGATGCGCAGGCCTATGGCTGGGACATTCAGACCGGTGCTTTGAATTGGGATACCTTTCACGGCAAGCTGGTGACCGAACTGGACCGGCTTGAAGGCATCTACCGCAATATCCTGAAAAACAACGGCGTCGAAAGCTTTGATCAACGTGCAACCGTAGTCGATCCACATACGGTCGAATTGGCGGATGGGACACGCAAGACAGCCAAGCACATCCTGATCGCCACAGGTGGTCGTCCGGTCGTGCCCGAGTTCCCGGGATCGGACTTGGCGATTACGTCGAACGAGATCTTTCACCTTGAAAAACTGCCCCAAAGCATTCTGATCGTCGGTGGCGGCTACATTGCCAGCGAGTTTGCCGGAATCATGAACGGGTTGGGAGTCCAGACCACTCAGTTCTATCGCGGTGCGCAAATCCTGCGTGGCTTCGACGAAGAAGCACGTGGCCTGATCTGCGAAGAGATGCGCCAGAACGGCATTGATGTTCGTCTGGGCACCAACGTGCTGGAAATGACCAAGGAAGGCGACAAGATCCGCGTTAAGGCCACCGATGGCACCGAGGATCAGTTCGACGTGGTCATGTACGCCACAGGGCGTGCGCCGAATGCAGACAACCTGGGCCTTGAGGCGCTGGGCGTGGAACGTGGCCGCAAAGGTGAGATTGTAGTCGATGAGTACAGCCAGACAGGCGTGCCCTCGATCTATGCCATTGGCGATGTTACCGACCGCGTAAATCTGACGCCGGTTGCGATCCGTGAAGGCATGGCGTTTGTAGAGACCGTTTTCAAAGGCAACCCGACTCCGGTGGATCATGAACTGATCCCGACCGCGATCTTCACCCAACCGGAATTCGGCACTGTGGGCTTAAGCGAAGAAGAAGGCGCGGCACAGGAACCGATTGAGGTTTACGCGACATCGTTCAAGCCGATGCAAAAGGCCTTTGCCGGTGGAACGCAGCGCGTGTTGATGAAGCTGATTGTCAGCCAGGCGACCCGTAAGGTTCTGGGTTGCCACATCGTCGCGCCGGGCGCGGGTGAGATGATCCAGCTGGCTGGCATCGCCGTTAAAATGGGCGCAACCAAGGAAGATTTCGACCGCACGGTTGCCGTTCATCCGGTGATGGCAGAGGAATTGGTAACAATGCGGCAACCTGTGCGCACTGCTTGATTTGCAACCGCGCGCACACAAGTTACAAGGGAACCCGTGATCACACGGTCCAACACAAGGGAATAGATACATATGGCGGGCAATAGCGGCGGCCCCTGGGGGGGCGGAGGCTCTTCGGGCGGCGGAGGAAATCGGGGTGATAACGGTGATGGGCGCAAGCCCCCCGAAGGCGATGGTCCGCAGATCCCCGAGATTGATGAATTGATGAAGAAAGGCCAGGAACAGCTGCGCGTCCTGATGGGCGGCCGCGGTGGTTCAGGCCGCGGTGGCAACGGTCAGGGCTCTGGCGGCGGTGGCCCTATCTTCACAAAAGGTACGGTTCTTATTGGTGTCGTCGTCGCGGCGGTATTGTGGGGGGCGGCCAGTTTTTACACAGTCAAGCCTGAAGAACAGTCGGTTGAGTTGTTCCTCGGCGAATTCTCGGCCGTCGGAAATCCGGGTCTGAACTTTGCGCCGTGGCCTTTCGTTACCGCCGAGGTCATCCCGGTCACCCGCGAACAGAACGAAGATATGGGCGGCGCGCGCGGCAGCGATGATGGCTTGATGCTGACCGGCGACGAAAACGTGGTCGATATCGACTATCAAGTCGTCTGGAACATCAATGACCCTGCGAAGTTCCTGTTCAACTTGCGTGATCCGCGCCAAACGATCCGGGCGGTGTCGGAATCAGCGATGCGCGAGATTATCGCTCAAAGCGAGCTTGCACCGATCCTAAACCGGGATCGTGGTGTTATCGCGGATCGCTTGCAGGAACTTATCCAATCCACGATGGACAGTTATGATTCAGGAATCAACATTGTCCGCGTCAACTTTGACAAAGCCGACCCGCCGCAGGACGTGATCGCCGCGTTCCGCGACGTTCAGGCTGCCGCGCAGGAACGGGACCGGTTGCAGAACGTAGCCGATGCCTATGCGAACAAGGTATTGGCGGAAGCGCGCGGCGAAGCTGCGCAGGTTCTGGAAGAGGCGGAAGGTTATCGTGCCCAACAGATCAACAGTGCGCGGGGTGAAGCCAGCCGCTTTAGCGCAGTTCTGGAAGAATACACCAAAGCACCCGATGTGACGCGTAAGCGTCTGTATCTGGAGCGTATGGAGCAGATTCTGGGTGACGTTGACAAAATCATTCTGGACCAGAACTCATCCGGGCAAGGGCAGGGTGTTGTGCCCTATCTGCCGCTGAACGAACTGCGTCGTAGCCCAGCCGGGGAGAGCAACTGATGCGTAAATCACCCATTATCCTCATTCTTGTCGTGATCCTTGGCGTCGTTGGCCTGTCTTCGATCTTCATCGTGGATGAACGTGAACGCGCGCTGGTCTTGCAATTTGGTCGTGTCGTCGCGGTCAAGGAAGACCCCGGTCTGGCGTTCAAAATCCCGGTGATTCAAGAAGTTGTCCGCTATGACGACCGTATCCTGTCTATTGACGTACAGCCCCTTGAGGTGACCCCTCTGGACGATCGGCGTCTGGTTGTCGATGCATTCGCACGTTACCGGATTTCAGATTTGAATCAGTTCCGTCAGGCCGTTGGTGTCGGCGGTATCCCGGTTGCCGAGGATCGCCTGGATCGTATTTTGCGGGCCGAAACCCGCGAAGTGCTGGGTTCGGTTTCGTCTCGTGACATCCTGAGCTCGGACCGTGCGGCGCTGATGCTGCGCATCCGAAACAGCGCGATTGCCGAAGCACAGGCGCTGGGCGTGACTGTAATCGACGTGCGTTTGAAGGCGACCGACTTGCCACAGGCCAACCTTGAGGCGACCTTCGACCGTATGAAGGCCGAGCGGGAACGTGAAGCAACAGACGAACGTGCCCGTGGTAACGAGGCGGCGCAGCGTGTGCGTGCGCAAGCTGACCGGACCGTGGTCGAACTGGTGTCAGATGCACGTCGTGAGGCCGAAATCACCCGTGGTGTAGCGGACGCTGAACGTAACGCGATCTTTGCCGAAGCCTATGGCGCGGACCCGGAGTTCTTTGAATTCTACCGTTCGCTGACCGCGTATGAGAACGCGTTGCAGGGCGGCAATAGCTCGTTGGTTCTGAGCCCGGATTCCGAGTTCTTCAACTACCTCGCTTCGCCGACCGGACGACCAGCTCCGGCTGCTGCGGCCTCCGAATAATGGGGCTGATCCTTTTGGCTTTCGGGCTGGTATTGATTGTAGAGGGGCTGGCCTATGCGCTGGCCCCTTCGCTTATTGAGCGCATGTTAGAGGCATTGCGGTCATTGCCCGAGCAGGCGCGGCGGCTGGCCGGTCTGCTGAGCGTAGTTAGTGGGTTTGTCCTGCTATGGGGGGCTTATCAGGTTGGGTTTTGATGCGGTGACCTCACTTGCAGGTGATTTCCCCGCGATCCCGAGTTGCGGGCAAGGACAAACCGACTACATTGGTTCCTGAGAAGATTTGCCCGAGGGCAGTTTTACAAGACTTGTTGACAAGGAGTTCCCAAGTGCAGGCACAAGCACGCAGTATTTCAGTCCGGCAGGACGAGGGTGTTGGTTTAATGCGGCTGATGTGGCTGGCCATTGCGGGGATGATTCTTGTTCTGGCCCAAACCGTCGCTGCGCAGGCGCGGAGCGAAAGTCTGGCGCCGCTGGCAGACAAGATCAGCCCGGCCGTGGTCAACATTACCACCTCAACGTTGATTGAAGGCCAGACCGGCCCGCAGGGCATTGTGCCCGAGGGATCACCGTTCGAAGATTTCTTTCGCGATTTTCAGGACCGGAACGGTGATGACGAAAATCGCCCGCGCCGCAGTAACGCGCTGGGTTCGGGGTTCGTGATTTCTGAAGACGGCTACATCGTCACCAACAATCACGTGATCGCCGAGGCCGATGAAATCCTGGTGGAGTTCTTCCCCGGTGATGGACAGCCGCCGGAGGAACTGCCTGCCAAGGTGATAGGCACGGACGAAAAAACCGATATTGCGCTGCTGAAGGTCGAGGCCCCGGGCCCGCTGCAATACGTGCAGTTTGGCGACAGTGACGTCGCCCGTGTCGGTGATTGGGTTATTGCCATGGGCAACCCGTTGGGGCAGGGCTTCTCGGTTTCGGCCGGGATCGTTTCGGCCCGCAACAGGGCGCTGAGCGGCTCGTATGACGACTACATCCAGACCGACGCGGCCATCAATCGGGGCAACTCGGGCGGTCCGCTGTTCAACATGAACGGCGAAGTGATTGGTGTGAATACAGCGATTTTGTCGCCCAACGGCGGCTCGATCGGGATTGGCTTTTCAATGGCGTCCAACGTCGTGGTCAAGGTGGTCGACCAACTGCGTGAATTCGGCGAAACCCGCCGTGGTTGGCTGGGCGTTCGCATTCAGGACGTGACCGAGGACATGGCCGAGGCAATGGGGTTGGCCAAGCCGGGCGGTGCGCTGATCAGCGATGTTCCGGATGGGCCGGCGAAAGATGCTGGTCTGCTGGCTGGTGACGTGATCCTCAGTTTTGATGGGGTCGAGGTCGAAGATACACGCGGTCTTGTGCGTCAGGTCGGTGAGACGACCGTAGGCAAAGCCGTGCGCGTTGTCGTGCATCGCGATGGCGGCACACAGACCGTCTTGGTTACTCTGGGACGTCGTGAGGATGCTGAACGGGCCGAGCAGGGCGACGAGGAAACCTCTGAAGCTCCATCAGAAGAGAACGCAGCTATTCTGGGCCTGACCATTTCGCCACTGACGGACACGCTACGTACGGATCTTGGTTTGGAAGAAGACGCCGAGGGGCTGGTTGTGACCGAAGTGGATGAGGCTTCTGAGGCGTTTTCCAAAGGTTTGCGCGCCGGTGATCTGATCACCGAGGCTGGACAGCAAAAGGTGACGTCGATTGCAGATCTGGAAGCACGCATGGAAGAAGCGCGTGAGGCCGGGCGTAAATCGCTGTTGTTGCTTGTACGTCGCGGTGGCGACCCCCGCTTTGTGGCGCTGAGCTTGGGCGAGTAACGCATCACATCAAACGTTGTGACAAGGCCGGGGCAATGCCACGGCCTTTTCCGTTCCACGTGGCGCTGAAAGTAAGTGAGCCACACGCCGGGGAGGCGCATGGCTCTGGTACAGGGAGAGGCCAGTGGACAGATATCGGGGATGATTCTCTGGCCCCCTACGGTAACAACTAAGACATTAGCTATTTTGGCATGCGCCGTATGTGAAGGAGGTCACAAGGTCAGATTAAGTCGGATTCGGCCAGTTCTTTCAGGGCGTTAAAGTCCTGGATCATCAACCCGCCGCGGGATGCCTCGACAACATTGTCGCGTTTCCAGGTGGAAATCGTCTTGGATACAGCCTCGCGCGTGGCACCGACGAACTCGGCCAATTCGCTTTGGGACAGGGTGATGCGCATGGCGGGGTCGTCCTGAAGGGCAGACAGATGCAGCAATTTGCGCGCCAGACGAATGGGCATCGGCAAGAACACCTGTTCGTTCAGCTGTGACCCCATCCAGCGCATGCGCAGGCCCGCCAGACGGATCATGTCGACGGCAAGATCGGGGTGCTGGCGGATCTGGTCCATCACGTCGCTGCGGCGCACGCGCAGCACGCTAGATGGCTCGGCCGCCGCTATCGTGGCGGTCCGCGGTCCGCTGTCGAACAACGCAATTTCGCCAAACACTTCGCCAGGCTTCATAAGGGTCAAAGACAGCTTGCGCCCGCTCATCGCAAGGAATGAAACCTCGAGCGTACCTTCAGAAATCACATACAGCGCATCGCCTTCGTCCCCCTGCTCAAACAGCACCTGGCCCTGATCCAAGGAAATCTCGGTCGCGAGTGCCGAAAGCATAGCCCTGAGTCGGTCTGATGCCTCGGACAGGAATCCGCTGTTTGGGAGTGCCTTCATGTGGTTGAGGGGTCTCCGGCTGTTGGTGTTGAGTGGTGTCCTAATGTTCCACAGCCGGGCTATTATTCCAAGGTTTTTATTGGTTTGCCTGATTGCGCGCTGTGTGACGGCTCAATATGAAAGCAAACGCTTAAGCTGCGCACCGAGTATCAGTGTTCGCCTATTGGTGGTCTGGATCATCCATGTAGCGTTGCAACAGACTGAACTGAAGCATCAGGAACGCCATCAGCGCGATCGGAAAGGCGAAAGTTTCAATTTTGACCCACAGGTCCGTCGACATGGTTCGCCAGACAAATTCATTGGCAACGGCCAGAACCGCAAAGCAGCCGCACAACCGGCGGGTCAGGATCATCCAGCCCTCATGGCGCATCGGCAGCATATCTTCGAGGACATAGGCCAAATAGGATTTCCCCTGCAGAAGGCCAATACCAAGGATGACCGAGAAAAAACCGTAAACCAGCGTGGTTTTCATCTTGAAGAACCGCTCATCATTGAACCAAGCGGTCAGGCCCCCAAAGAAGATGACCATGAAGGCGGTGAATATCTGCATCCGGCTAAGTTTGCCGGTCAGAACCCAGAGTATGCCCATGGCAGCCAGCATCAGCGGGACGAAGATGATCGTCGCGACGATAAAGCCGGAATATTCGGTACCTCCGATCAGGAAACTGTCGTCACGCAGGCGTAGGTAGATGAAAAAAAAGGCCAGTGGGGGCCCAAGCTCCAACGCCTGTTTCAGAAATGGATTGATTTCTTTTTTGCCTGGCATGTCGGTTTCCTGATTTTTACCCGCCCATTTCAACTATTACGGCGCCCAATGCAATCAGTCCCATCAGCGCGACCCGTCTTGGTCCCACGGTTTCTTTTAGCACCAGCCACCCGATTAGCGCCGCAAAGACCGTCGAGGTTTCACGTAGGACGGCGGCTTCGCCGACCTTGTCCAGACGGGTGGCCAGCATGATTGCTCCGAAGGACATAGGGGCGATGATGCCTCCGGCCAACCCCCGCAACATCAATGGTCCGACGGCCGGGCGGTTGATCAAGGCGCGCCATCTGAAGAAGGCGTAAATCGGCATCGCAAAACCGTCGATCATGAAAAACCAAGCCAGAAAGGTGAACGGGTCGGCGGTGGCCCGGATTCCATAGGCGTCATAAGTCGTGTAGAGCGCGACAAACAGGCCGGTTGCGATGGCCAGTAACAGCGCGATGCCCAGCGTTTCCCGGTTGGTTTCCAGAAAACGCAAATTATAGGCGGCCAGGCCGAAGATACCGGCCAGCAGGACCAAAACGCCAAACCATTGAATCCCGGTAAAGGTCTCGCCAAAGAGCAGATAGGCGCCGATGACCGTGAAAAGGGGGCCAGTGCCGCGTACGACCGGGTAGACGACAGTGTATGAACCCTTTGTATAGGCCATGGCCTGAAGGACCTTGTAGGCGATGTGGATCACCCAGACCACGGCGAAGATGGACCACATGTAGGGTTCAGGCCACGGCACCACGAAAAAGGCAAAAGGGGCGGCCATCAGGCAATAGCAGGCGTCGATTGCCCCACGGGACAGCCAGGGATCGTGGCGGCCCTTCTGCAGCGCGCCAAATACAGCATGCAGGAAGGCGGCCATCAGAGCGAGGCCAAGAGCCAGCTGATGGCCCGCTTCGGTGCCTTCGAGAGAAATCAGCCAGTCGCTCAAATGTCAGTCTTTTCGCTGGGTGGAGAGGCTGGGGGTTTTCCACCCCCAGACCCCCGGAGGATATTTGGGGCCAGATGAAGGGGGGATCAGGTTTGGTCCAGGCCAGTGAGGGCGGCGGCGAACTCCTGAGGGTCGAAGGGGGCGAGGTCGTCGATCTGTTCTCCGACGCCTATGGCATGGATTGGCAGGCCGAACTTGTCGGCCAGTGCAACCAATACGCCACCTTTGGCGGTGCCATCGAGTTTGGTCATCACCAGGCCTGACACGTCAGCGAGGTCGCGGAATGTCCGGACCTGGCTCAGCGCGTTCTGGCCCGTGGTGGCGTCCAGCACCAGCAGCGTGTTGTGCGGGGCGGTCTTGTCGATTTTGCGGATTACGCGGACGATCTTCGCCAGTTCCTCCATCAGGTCCGCCCGGTTTTGCAGGCGACCGGCCGTGTCGATCATCAGCAGGTCTGCGCCGTCTTGCTGCGCGCGGGTCAGGGCGTCGAAAGCCAAGGAGGCCGGGTCAGACCCTTCGGGTGCGGTCAGCACCGGCACGCCGGCGCGGTCGCCCCAGACCTGGAGCTGTTCGACGGCGGCGGCGCGGAAGGTGTCCCCGGCGGCGATGACGACCTTTTTGCCCGCGGCTTTGAACTGGCTGGCCAGCTTACCGATGGTTGTGGTCTTGCCGGACCCGTTGACGCCAACGACCAGCACGACCTGCGGGCGCTTGGGGTAGATGGGCAGAGGCTTGGCAACCGGTTCCATCACACGGGCGACTTCCTGGGCGAGCAATTGCTTGATCTCTTGCGTGGAGAGTTTCCGGCCCAATCGCCCCTCAGCCATGTTGGATGTGACCCGCAAAGCGGTGTCGACGCCCATATCCGAGGCGATCAGCAGTTCCTCTAGCTGCTCAAGCATATCGTCGTCCAACGTACGACGGATGACGGCCTTGGCTTCGTTCCGGCCAAACAGGCGTCCCAACACCCCTTTGGATGGCGCGGCCTCAGGCGGCGGCGGAGCAGGGGTTGGATCGACCGGTGCGGGTTCAGGCGTTTCGACCGGCTGTGGCACAGGGGCGGGTTCAGGTGTCTCTGGAACCGGCTGCGGAATTTCGGGAACTGGTTCTGGCTGCGGCTCAGGCTCGGGGATAACTGGATCGGGGGCAGTCGTTTCCTCGCCACCATCTTCGACGATGGCATCCAGCCCCTGTTCGAGGCGGGACGAGGATTTGAACAGCTTGTCCTTGAGCTTTGAGAAAAACGCCATTTTTAGTCTCCGCAGGTGTTCCTCTCACCTAATGCGGATTTGCGGCAGTTGCAAAGGGTCACAAAAACGCAATCAACAGCCCCGCTTGCGCGCCCCAGTATAGGATCCAGATCATATAGGGCGTGATGCGTAGCGCCGGATGGCCGTTAGGTAGCAGAAACTTTTCAGTCGCCAGGATCAGGTCCGACGCGATGAAGGCGAGTGCGGCGGGCAGGGCCCAGCGTAACGCGCCTGCCTCAGGCAGGGCGAGGACCGTGATGCCCATGCCAAGGATGATCGGGATATAGCCCAGAACCGGTATCTTGAGGTCACCGGCGCGGGGGGCGAGCAGGGTTGCAGCAATGATCCCGAAGATGATCAGCGACCAAAAGATGCCGGGCTTGTCGAAGATCAGAGCGGTGTCGCTGGATGGGTGGCTGAGGAACAGAGCGACATAGGCCAGGTGGCCGGCTGTAAATGCACCGATCCCTGCCATGAAGGTCGAGTCCGTCTCGCGTGATAACAGCGCGTCGCCCAACGCGCACAGGACTAGCGCAAGGGTCAGTAGCATGGGTGCACCACTTAAGACAGCAACCAGCGCCAGTAGCGCGACAGAGGCCGTCTTGAAGAGGGATCGCAGGGGGCTGACCGGGCGCGGTGACATCGGCAAATAGGCCAGCGCACTGGCAGCAGCGATCCAGAAAAGAGCGGTTGTCATCAAATGTCCCCCATTTGGCTTTTTTAGCAGCATCACCGGGATCGCCATTACAACTCAAGCGGTGACGTTAAGGCAGCCGGTTTTAGAGGATTGTCTGTTGGCGATGCTGACCGGCATCTGTCAGAATGTTCCCATGCTCAGGCGTATTGCGATTCTTCTGACACTTTCTGCGCAGACGGCAGCGGCTCAGTCAGCTTTGTCTGGGGCTGAATTCGACAGTTATACGCGCGGAAAAACCATGTTCTATGGGTTTCAGGGAACGGTTTACGGCGTCGAACGCTATTTGCCCAATCGCCGCGTGATCTGGTCTTTTCTGGACGGCAATTGCAAAGAGGGTGTCTGGTACGAACAAGCGGGCCAGATCTGCTTTGTCTACGAAGACCGGATTGACCCGCAATGCTGGGTCTTTACCAAGTCTGACGGGGGCCTGATCGCCTTGTTCGAGGGCAACTCGGACGCCACCGAGCTGTACGAGGCCGAGGACATCAATGAAGAAATGGTTTGTCTCGGCCCCGAAGTCGGGGTCTGAAGGTGCATTCGGCTAGAACAACGAGCCCTGGTCCGGTGCATCTTTCTTTGCTGACTTCTTAGGTGCCGCCGGTGAAGTCGTGGGCTGGCCCGTGTTCAGCAGACCATCTGCGAATTCGATCTCGAATGCGCTGTGCTTTGCCGCCTGTTTCTTGGTTGTCAGAACCTCGCCCTCAGCTCGGACCACAGCGTAGCCTCGCTGCAACGTCGCCTTGTAGCTAAGTGTTTCACGCAGGCGATCAGCGGCGTCCAGCTGTTGCCGCATCCGATCCAGGCGCGTGGCCTGTGCCGCGTTCATACGGTCGGCCAACCTGTTAATATTCTGCTTTTGTTGTTCGATCTCTCTGTGGATTGGGCGTAGAGACAGACGGGATGACAGGTTGCGTAAGGCCTCGTTTCTGGTCGAAACGAGATTGCGCAACGTCGACGGGCGCAGATGTGCGGACAGCTCGACGACCTGCAGACGTCGGTTCTGGACGCCGCGATTCAGTGCGGGCGCCAGCCGATCTGCAATCAAATCAAGTCGTTGGCGTGGAGTGTTCAACAAACTGTCCGGGCGAGGCAACGCGCGGGACAGATCACGAAGCCGTTGAGACCGCCTTTGAACCGCATCCGTAGCGGCACGAGACAGACGCGCGCCTTGCTCACCTGTCCAGGCCAGTAATTCCATTCGAACCGGCACGGCAAGCTCGGCCGCGGCGGTCGGTGTTGGCGCGCGGCGGTCTGATACAAAGTCGATCAGTGTCGTATCTGTTTCGTGACCCACGGCAGAAATCAGCGGAATGTCCGACGCGGCCGTCGCGCGTGCAACGATTTCTTCGTTGAACCCCCAAAGGTCTTCGATCGATCCGCCCCCCCGGGCGACAATGATCAGGTCGGGGCGGGGCAGTGAACCGCCAGGTGTCAGCTTGTTGAACCCTTCGATGGCCCGCGCAACCTCGGGCGCGCAGTTGGAGCCCTGTACAGCGACGGGCCAGATCAGCACCTTGCGCGGGAAGCGATCTCGCAGGCGGTGCAGGATGTCCCGGATCACAGCACCAGATGGTGAGGTCACCACGCCAATGATCTGCGGCAGGTACGGCAGAGGCTTTTTCCGTTCGGGCGCAAACAGACCTTCAGCCTCAAGCTGTTTCTTGCGCTTTTCCAGCAAGGCCATAAGTGCGCCTTGCCCGGCGACCGCGACCTCATCGACGTTCAGGTTGTATTTCGATTGCGCGCCAAAAGCGGTCAGGCGACCGGTGACGACAACCTCAAGACCTTCTTCTGGTACCACCGAAAGACCCGAAACCTGACCTTTCCAGGTGGTGCAGGCCAAAACGTTTCGGTCATCCTTGATGTCATAGTACAGGTGGCCCGAGCGCGCCGTGAACACACGGCCGACCTCACCGCGCACACGGATTCGTCCGAACGTGCCTTCCAGCGTACGTTTCACCTCACCCGAGATGTCCGAAACGGTGTATTCAGTGGTATTTTGGCCCGGGATCGGGTCATCAAGCAGTTCGGACATTTCAGCGCCTTGTGTCAAATGCCCGGTCAGCTTAGAACGCCCGGAAGGCGAGGCCAAGCAGATCGGAGACCTTCATGAACATCCTTATTCTCGGCAGCGGCGGGCGGGAACACAGCCTCGCCTGGGCGGTGATGCAAAATCCCAAATGTGACCGACTGATCGTGGCGCCGGGAAATGCAGGGATTGCGCAGATCGCCGATTGTGCTGCGCTGGATATCGAGAATGGCGGTGCGGTTGTCAGCTTTGCCGAAGAGAACGCGATTGATTTCGTGATTGTTGGCCCCGAGGCCCCATTGGCCGCTGGCGTCGCAGATCGTCTGCGTGAAGCGGGTGTGCTGGTCTTTGGGCCGTCGGCCGATGCAGCACAGCTGGAAGCCTCGAAGAGTTTTACCAAAGAAATCTGTGACGCGTCGAACGCTCCGACCGCAGCTTATGCAAAGTTCACCGAGGCCGATCTTGCCAAAGCCTATATCCGCGAACAGGGCGCGCCGATCGTGGTCAAAGCCGATGGTTTGGCGGCAGGCAAGGGTGTGATCGTCGCGATGGACGAACAGGCCGCGCTGGAGGCTATCGACGACATGTTCGGCGGCGCTTTTGGGGGCGCGGGTGCCGAGGTCGTTATCGAAGAGTTTATGGAAGGCGAAGAGGCATCTTTGTTCGTGCTGTGTGATGGTGAGGACATCCTGTCCATCGGCACCGCGCAGGACCACAAACGCGTGGGAGAAGGCGACACGGGCCTGAACACCGGCGGCATGGGGGCGTATTCGCCTGCACCCGTTCTGAGCGCCGAGATTGAGGCGCGGGCGATGGAAGAGATCGTGCGTCCGACTATGGCCGAGATGAAGCGCCGAGGCATGCCGTTTCAGGGCGTTTTGTATGCTGGCCTGATGATCAAGGACGGCCAACCGAGGTTGGTCGAATACAACGTCCGCTTTGGTGACCCGGAATGCCAGGTTCTGATGATGCGGCTTGGTGCCCAGGTTCTGGACCTACTTCATGCCGCGGCCGAGGGCCGTTTGAGCGAGACGCAGGTAAACTGGGCCGACGATCATGCGATCACTGTTGTGATGGCGGCACAGGGGTATCCGGGTTCCTACGTAAAAGGATCTGCGATCAAGGGGTTGGATGCGCTTCCTGAAGACAGCAGCAACATGATCTTCCACGCGGGCACCAAGGCCGTTGATGGGCAAGTGCAAGCCGCAGGCGGGCGCGTGCTGAATGTGACCTCGCGCGGGAATACACTGCAAGAGGCTCGCGACCGGGCATATGCGATGGTTGAAGGTGTGGATTGGCCCGAAGGCTTTTACCGCCGCGATATCGGCTGGCGGGCTCTTTGAACAGTCGGTAGGTCAGGGGGCTTTGCCCCTTCGGCCTATCCCCTCGCTCACAGGAAATTTTTAGCCAGATGAAGAGGCGGATCAGCACTTGAGTGCGTTGTTCAGGCTTTTGTGGCCGGTAAACGCGCCGAGGTCGTGGGTGGTCCAGTCGTTTTCGTAAGTGACGCTGATGACGCGGGTCCAGTTGCCGTTGGCAAGGATCAGTTCCGGAGTGCCGCCGCAATCGCGCAGACCGCCGGAGATGAAATCCTCTCCAATGCGGTGATTGGTGAGATTGGGCAGCGATGCGATTTCGATCAATTCGCCGTCTGTAAATCGCCATATGCGCAGGGTTTTGGCCAAGTGAGGGCGATCGATATAGGCGATCTCGACGTTGCCGTCACCATCCAGGTCGGCGGCACCGACCGGAGCGAGCCAACGGAAGCGGGTGCCGATGTAGGGCGTAGCGGCGATCAGACCGCCGCCATTGTAGATTGCAAGCCGTGCACCTTTATCACGATGGCTTTCAACCACCAAAGCTTCGCGACGGCCATCATTGTCAACATCAATCAGGCGCGGACGGATATCTTCGAAAACACGCTCTTTTGGCAGCCGGATTGTGTATTTCGCCCATTCCGGCGCATATTGCAGGATCAGAGCGCCGTATTCAATCTGATCACCGAGTACGCCGTGCGGGTATCGGGCAGTGGGTTCGGAGTACTCTGCCGAACCCAGCGGTTCATACTGCCATAGCTGCTGAGATCTTGTCTGGCTCGGACAGATTCCAATTGCGATCGCGGCCGCCGCGATCGCTTTGAAAAGCATCAGATCTGCTTTTCCGGCATTTGAACAACCAGCCCGTCCAATTCATCAGTGACCTTGATCTGGCAGGTCAAGCGCGAGCGGGCCGGGTCGGGTTCAAAGGCGAAATCCAGCATGTCCTCTTCCATGTCGTCCTTGGCCGGAACCTTCTCGACCCAGTCGGGGTGGATATAGACATGGCAGGTCGAACAGGCGCAGGCGCCGCCGCAATCGGCCTCGATGCCGGGGATATTGTTGTCACGGGCCCCTTCCATGACGGTCAGGCCGCTGGCGACTTCGACTGTATGTTCGGTACCGCCGTGCTCGACATAGGTAATCTTTGCCATTGCGTGCGTCTTCCTCTTTCGCTTGTCGAATTCTTCCATAGTGAAGGCATTTAGGTCTTTCCAGCCTCATTTGCGACTCGTCACGCCGCCTATGGACTTTCCTTGCGTTTGTTCTATTTTTGTTCTCATGATTGCGTTACCTACCCGCCCTGTGTCTTCGGACCGGAACTGGCCGCGCCCGCCCGCGTGTCTGCCCGCCAACCGGTTGAACGACCCGCCCGAGGGCGCGCTGGTGGCGGTCGCGGGGCTGGTGATCCTGCGGCAGAGGCCCGGGACGGCCAAGGGGGTGATCTTTGTCACGCTCGAGGATGAGACCGGTATCGTGAACGTGGTGGTCTGGCGCAAAATTTACGAAACCTTCCGCCGGGCGGTGATCTCGGGGCGGCTGCTGCGGGTCACGGGCCGGATGCAGCGGGCGCATTCGGTGACCCATGTGATCGCGGAAGAGGTTGAGGATATCTCGGGCATGCTGGATGTGCTGGTGCGGGGGGAGGCTGTGTAAACTGGCAGAAAAGATGCACTAAAAATCGAATATTTGCATTTTGAAGGACCGTCGCAGAAACTGATGGACACAAGGCATCCTGATCGATGAACATTGAGCACCGTAATTGGTCCGAGGTTTCACGTGGCAAACTATTCCTACATAGGTTACTCGCCTGACGTCATATCGGTGACGTTTTTTGGTTTTGGTACAGTCACTCTGTCACCAACCTACGATCCCAGCACAGACCGGCGCGTATTCAATGTTGAAGACGAACCCGGGCCACCGCCGCTTATCAACGGTGACCCTGACAATGGTACGGATTTCAATGGTGACCGATTCAACAACGAAATCGGGGATGACCTGACCCAACAAGGTCTTGTTACAGATCTGGACGGCAATCCCATTTCCGGCCTTACCGAAAACGGGAACATCTATCTTGAAGAGTCCTATGCGCTTTCAGATCCCGATGGCGGTACAATCACCGTATACAGGGTTGAAGTGGACGGCGCTCTTGCGGGTTACATAACCTCTGAACCGTTGGTACCAGGTGTTGCTTACGACTCTACCCCATCAAATGTGACACCGGACAATGCGCCGGATACGACAGACCCGGATGCAATTGTTGACGTCCCTTGTTTCGTTCAGGGCACATTGATCGGGACGCCGTCTGGTGAAAAGGCTGTTGAAACGCTTGAGGTCGGCGATCTGGTTTTGACCGCTGAGGGGCAGGCTAAAGAGATCAAGTGGATCGGATCACGGTCGGTTGATGTCTCACGTGCTGATAAATGCCATCTGAAGCCCGTTAGAATTGCCAAAGGGGCATTGGGCCAAGGATTGCCAGCATCCGATCTTTTTGTGTCGCCCAATCACCGGATACTTGTTTCTGCTGCCGGGCTAGAATTGCTTTTTGAGGATGCGGACGTTCTGGTACCCGCGAAGTTCCTGTTAGATCTGCCGGGGGTTGAGGTTGTCTCGGATTCTTGCCGTGTCGTCTATTACCACTTTATATTCGAGAAGCACGAGATTGTGGTGTCAAACGGCGCATATACGGAAAGTCTGTTTCCAGGGGATATCGCGTTAAAGGGCATGGCGCATGAAGCGCAATTGGAACTCGCTGAAATCTTCCCTGACATTTTTGAAAGCTTGCCGTGGGGGTACGGACCAACTGCAGCGAAGGTCCTCAGAAAACACGAAGCTGCAATGGTGATTTCGCAATACATGCAGTAGGTGTTCAAGTCGTTTCACCGCTTGAACAAAACCCCCTGTGATTGCTTGTCCCGATGTTCTCCACGTAACTCGGCATGTAGCGCGCGTCCGGCTTTAACGCCTGGGCGGGCGGCGACCGTTTCGAGCCAGCGGGTAAAGTGGGGTTTATCGTCTAGAACCTGCTGCTGACCCTCCCACAGGCTGGCCCAGCCCCAGATTGACATGTCGGCGATGGAATAGAAATCGCCAGCGACGTATTCGTTTTCAGACAGCCGACGATCCAGCACCCCATAAAGGCGCGTAACCTCTGACCGGTATCGGTCTTTGGGGTAGGGCAGGTCCTGTGGCGGGTCCAGTTGCGGCGCGTATTTCAGGAAATGATGCGCCTGACCGGCCATTGGGCCGACGCCGCCCATCTGCCACATCAGCCATTCCTCGACCGCGATCCGGTCACGTTCAGTTTTGCCATAAAAGCGTCCGGTCTTGCGGGCGAGATACATCAGGATCGCGCCGCTTTCGAACACCGAGATAGGTGCGCCATCCGGGCCGTCCGGGTCAACGATGGCAGGCATCCGGTTGTTGGGCGCAATTTTCAGGAACTCCGGGTCGAACTGATCACCCTTGCCGATATTGATCAGGTGAGTGGCGTAGGGAAGGTCCATCTCTTCCAAAGCGATGGACGCCTTCCAGCCATTCGGCGTGGGCCAGAAATACAGATCGATCATGGTGCCTCCTCAGGTTGAGGCGATCATGCGGTATTCCGCGGAATCGGCAAGAGGCGGTTACGAAAGCGTGACACAGGGCAACCGGGCTTGACGGCCATGTACACGCGGCGTATTTGCATCGCAGAAGCTACGTGGCGATTTGTTACCGGATTGCGGGCCACGCTAAACAACACCGCTAAAAGGTCAGGATGAAAGGCCCCTTTCGCTTGACCGCGTCTGGGGTTTTTTTGATGCCCTTGCCAGACAAGGGTCGAGAGGAATGAGATGAGCGAGAGCTGGAACAAACGCACCCAAGCCGTCCATGGCGGCATCCGTCGCAGCCAATACAACGAAGTCAGCGAAGCAATTTTTCTGACACAGGGCTTTGTCTATGAGACAGCCGAACAAGCCGAGGCGCGGTTCATCGAATCCGGCCCGGATGAGTTCATCTATGCCCGCTATGGCAACCCGACCGTTTCGATGTTCGAACAGCGCATCGCGGCGCTGGAAGGTGGCGAGGATGCGTTTGCCACAGCATCCGGCATGGCTGCGGTGAACGCGGCGCTGACCTCGATGTTACAGGCGGGCGACCATGTGGTGTCGGCCAAGGCATTGTTCGGGTCCTGTTTGTATATCCTCGAAAACATCCTTTCCCGTTATGGTGTGGACGTCACCTTTGTTGACGGCACCGATCTGGACGCCTGGAAAGCGGCGATCCGCCCTGAGACCAAGGCGGTTTTCTTCGAATCCATGTCAAACCCGACGCTTGAGGTCATTGATATCGAGGCGGTTGCCAAACTGGCCCATGCGGTTGGCGCGCTTGTCATCGTGGATAACGTCTTTTCCACGCCCGTCTTCTCGCGCGCGATCGAACAGGGGGCGGATGTCGTGGTCTATTCCGCGACCAAACATATCGACGGGCAGGGGCGTGCTTTGGGCGGTGTCATCATTGGTACTAAGGATTTCATCAGGGGTACGGTTGAGCCCTATCTGAAACATACCGGTGGAGCGCTGAGCCCGTTTAACGCCTGGGTCATGCTGAAAGGTCTGGAAACGATGGCACTGCGCGTGAACGCTCAGGCCGAGACGGCACAGACCATTGCAGAAGCGCTTGAGGGGCATCTGGCGCTGGAACGGACGCTTTATCCGGGTCTGAGAACCCATGCGCAAAACGCATTGGTCCAAGCCCAGCTGGGTGGCAAAGGCGGAACAGTTCTGTCGCTGGACATCAAGGGCGGCAAGGACGCAGCGTTTGCATTCCTGAACGCGCTGACGATCCCTGTCATTTCGAACAATCTGGGCGATGCCAAATCAATCGCGACACACCCCGCAACGACTACGCACCAGCGTCTGAGCGACGATCAGAAAGACGAATTGGGCATCACGCCCGGCCTGATCCGCTTTTCCGTCGGGTTGGAGGACGCGGGCGATCTGCTTGCAGACATCAAACACGCGCTGGATGTGTCGCAACGTTAACTAACGGCAGCGGTTTACTGACAACCGGGTCGAAACTAGGTGAAAATGACGTAAGTCATGCGATTTTCGCCGAATTTCGATCCGGGCTGTGTTTTTCAGCGTATAAAGCTACACTGGAAAGCAAGCCGAACACGAATATGGTCCGGCGACCAACCGAGGAACCCGATCGATGAACGTGCACCCCCGCGACATTGAGGATATGCCCGATAATGACGAAGCCGCCGCCGCTCTGAAGACGCTGCGCAAATGGGCCGAGTCCGCAACCGAGGCCGAGATCAGCCAGCTCGACCCGGCAATTGCGCGTCTTGTTCCTGGTCTAGTGCTCGTAAACTATCCATCTCTGTCGCGCGAGTACCCCGAAGGATTCACCGTTGACAGCGCGTATCGCGCGACCTTGCCGGATCTGCAAAATGGCCCGTCCAGCCTGATCCGAGGCGCTAAGCAACAAATCCAGCATGTTGGTATCTCGAACTTCCGTCTGCCGATCCGATTTCACCGCAAGAATGGCGATGATCTAGCGCTTGAGACTTCGGTTACTGGCACTGTCAGCCTTGATGCCGAAAAGAAGGGCATCAACATGTCCCGGATCATGCGCTCGTTTTACAAACACGCCGAGCGTACGTTCAGCTTTGAGGTCATGGAGGCCGCGCTGGATGACTATATGACTGATCTGGACAGCTTTGACGCCCGTATCCAGATGCGGTTTTCCTATCCCGACCGTGTGCAAAGCCTGCGATCCGGTTTGGAAGGGTACCAGTATTACGACATCGCACTTGAGCTGGTTGAACAGGGCGGAGTGCGCCAGAAGATCATGCATCTGGACTACGTATATTCCTCAACATGTCCCTGTTCGCTGGAACTTAGCGAGCACGCACGCGCAACACGTGGACAGCTGGCCACACCGCATTCGCAACGTTCAGTGGTGCGGATATCTGTTGTGGTCGACTGCGACACGGATTGCCTGTGGTTCGAAGATCTGATTGCCATCTGCCGCCGTGCCGTTCCGACTGAAACGCAGGTGATGGTCAAACGCGAGGATGAACAGGCCTTCGCCGAGCTAAACGCTGCCAATCCGATCTTTGTCGAAGATGCGGCCCGCCTGTTCTGCGCCGAATTGCTGGCCGATCACCATATCGGTGATTTCCGCGTGGTCGCAAGCCATCAGGAAAGCCTGCACAGCCACGATGCGGTGTCGGTTCTGACCGAAGGTCCGACCTTTGTGTCACCCAGCCTGGACCCGCGGCTGTTCACCACCCTGTTCCACGTCGGGTGACGGGGCAGGGTGGATCAATAAAGTATCACTTTTAGACTAAGAGTGGTTTTCCGCCGCAGCGCGGCAATTCGTGCTGCATTTGCACGGTCGTTCAAGTAACACTGGTGTGGAATGCAGCCGTGGCAGGCGAATTTCTGTTCGTGCGTCTGCCATTCTGAAAGGAAGCTGAGACGTGCGACGCTCAGGACTTTGTGACTGCTTGATCCGCCCGAAAAATCGGGACGGGCAGCTCAATTCACTCTTTTGCAGGCTGCATCGCTTTCAGAGGAGAACTAAAGTATGAATCCAATTTCCCAACCGCTGGAATTTCAGGCTGCGGCCATCCGAATGGCCGGCTATGCGGTTAGCAACCAAATGAAAATTATGCAGATTTTGACCCGTTCGGCGATGGAGCTGCCGTTTGTGTCGGTTAGTGCCTTGCACGCGTCGGCTGCTGCTCCGGCCCCGGCTGCACCCTCGGCAAAACCCGCGCCCAAGGTCAAACCGGTCGCCAAGGCAAAACCTGTGGTGGTGGCCAAGCCTAAGGCTGTAGCCCGCAAGAAAGCCGCCGCAAAACCTAAGGTCGAATCACCCAAGCCGACCGCGCCCAAAACGGTGGCTGCAGTAACCAAACCCACTCCGGTGGCAGCCAAATCGGCCGAAGTTGCAGAAAAGCCTGCCGCCAAGTCTGCCGTCGCCAAAGGACAGCCAGCGGCAAAACCAGCAGCGGCAGCCAAACCAAAGCCTGCCGTTGCTAGAAAAACACCTGCGCCAAAACCGGCATCGGTTGCCAAGCCGAAACCTGTGGCAGCGAACACCACTGCGCCAAAGACCCCGGCCAAATCAGCCGCACCCAAGCCGGTCGCGGCGCAGCCTGCGCCTGCAAAAGCCGTTGCCGCAAAGCCCGAAGGGGCACAGGCAACTCCGGCGCGTCGCCCGCGCGCCCCGTCTAATCCGCCCGCGATGCCAACAACGGCCCGCAAAACGGACGGGTAAAACCCGACACTGGCTTGACACAGTCGTGCAGGCGCGCCAACGCTGCGCCTCATGACGGATATGCGCCCGGTTGGATATGTGATTGGCCTATTGGTCGCCATTCTTGGGGCGACCATGCTGCTGCCTATGCTTGCGGACTTCATCGAAGGCCGGGGCGAGTGGCACGTTTTTCTCGAAAGCGGTGTCATCACGATTCTGACCGGCGTCGTTCTGGCGATGAGCTGCTCGAACGGAGTAGGCGAAGGTCTGACGATCCGTCAGACCTTTTTACTGACCACAGGGGTCTGGGTCGCATTGCCATTTTTTGGCGCCATTCCGTTTCTTTTGGGCGAGACCGAACTGCGCTTTGTCGATGCGTATTTCGAGGCGATGTCGGGCCTGACGACGACAGGCTCGACCGTGATTTCCGGCCTCGATAACCTGCCACAGGGGTTGCTGCTTTGGCGTGGCCTGCTGCAATGGCTGGGCGGCATCGGCATCATCGTCGTGGCCATGGTGTTCCTGCCCGAGCTTCGCGTCGGGGGGATGCAAATCTTCCGCTCGGAAGGATTTGAAACCATGGGGAAAATTCTTCCGCGTGCGCAAGAGATCGCGGGCCAGATTTCCCTGATCTACGTCTTTCTGACGATTGTTTGCGCGCTGGTCTATGCAGGTCTGGGGATGGGCTTTTTTGATGCCGTGGTTCACGCCCTGACGACGATCTCAACGGGCGGGTTTTCAAATTATGACGCGTCCTTTGGCACGTTTTCCGGCCCAGCAGAATATGCAGCCGCTGTCTTCATGATCCTCGCTGCACTGCCTTTCGTGCGCTACGTCCAATTCGCCAATGGCAATACGAGGTCCATTTTCCGCGACAGCCAGATACGGACCTTTCTGGCGACCATTCTGGTGCTGGTGGTCATTATGGCGGTCTTTCTGACCTCCGTTTTCCCGCATCATTGGGAACAGGCTGTTCGGGAATCCCTGTTCAACATCACCTCGATCATTTCGGGTACCGGGTATGCCAGCGTAGATTACATGGGTTGGGGCAGTTTCCCGATCATGATGTTCTTCCTGATCGGTCTGATTGGCGGCTGCGCGGGTTCAACCGCCTGTTCCATCAAGATCTTCCGGTATCAACTGCTGTTTGCTTCGATCAAGACCCAGATCCGCCGCATCCGCTCACCTCATGGTGTTTTTAAGCCGCAATATGATGGCCGTTCGATTGGTCCGGACGTCCTGACTTCGGTTATGAGCTTCTTCATGTTTTTTGTGCTCTCGTTGGGCGTGCTGGCCTGGGCGCTGGCACTGACGGGATTGGATTTCATAACTGCCGTCTCCGGTGCAGCCACAGCGCTGGCCAATGTAGGGCCGGGGCTGGGGGATCAAATCGGACCGGCCGGCAATTTTGCAGGGCTCAGCGACACCGCGAAATGGCTGCTGTCAATCGGTATGTTGGTAGGGCGGCTTGAGCTTTTGGCCGTTTATGCACTCTTCACTGTCCAGTTCTGGAGGAATTGATGAAAAGACCCCTTGGTGCGCAGATTTCGCATATGCTGCGGGATCGCGGAGTGGATGTGATCTTTGGTATTCCCGGCGTGCACAATCAGGAAATGTATCGCGGGATCGAAGAGGCCGGAATCACCCATGTGCTGGCCCGGCACGAGCAGGGGGCAGGGTTCATGGCCGACGGCTATGCCCGTGCGACCGGCAAGCCGGGTGTTGCATATGTCATCACCGGACCGGGGTTGTGCAATATCATGACACCGATGGGGCAGGCCTATACGGACTCGGTCCCGATGCTGGTGATTTCCTCGTGCCTTGATGAAACGCAAGGGGTGCACGGGCAATTGCACCAGATGAAAGACCAGCGTGCTGCGGCTGAAACCGTGACGGACTGGTCGCATCAGGCCAATACGGCGCAGGCTGCCTACAATCTGGTCGAGCGTGCTTTTGAGGAGTTCGAACTCAACCGTCCACGCCCAAAACACATCCAAGTGCCGATTGCACAGCTTGAGGCAGATGCTGATCCCGCACCGTTTCCCAACCAACCTGGCTTGCGCTCAAAAGTTCTGCCGCCGGACTTGGCTCCGGTAATGTCCATGCTGAACATCGCACGGCGCCCGTTGTTTATTCTGGGTGGTGGTGCGCGGTCGAATCTGTGGCGGCAAATCCTGACGCAGTTGGGTGCGGCCTGTTTTACCACGTATGCCGGGCGCGGAATGGCGGGGTTGGGCTATGCCTTGGACTACGGAGCCATGTTGCCACGACCGGGCAGCGCAGATGTTATCGCTTCCGCCGACCTAGTGGTCGTCGTGGGCGCGGAATTGGGCGAGGTCGACCTGTGGCGAAATGCATTGGGCCACACGGGCAATCTGGTGCGTATAGATGTGGACCCGAAGGTTCTGTCCGATCACCATCGCGCCGCAGTGAAACTACAGGCTGACGGGGAAAGCTTTGCCCATGCACTTTGGGCGGCCATCGACCATGTTAAACCTTCGACGGGCTGGACAGCGGAGGAAGTAGCAGACACGCGCCGCCGTTGGCGGGCCGAAGTGGATGCGGAACGACCGGGTATCGTCCCGGTCCTGGATGCCCTTCGCGCGGCGATGCCAGGCGACACCATGATCTATTCTGACATGACCCAGTTTGCTTATGTCGCCAAAGAGGTTTGGGATATGGGCTATCCCTATCACTGGCACCATCCGACCGGGTTCGGCACGCTTGGCTATGCGCTGCCGGCCGGAATTGGCGGGGCCGTGGCGCGCCGAGGTAAGCCTACAGCGGTGATCGCCGGGGACTACGGTTTTCACTATACGATGCAAGAGCTTGGGGCAGCAGTCGAACTGGGCCTGTCTCTGCCGATTATTCTTTGGGACAACGGAAAGCTCAAAGAGATTGAGGACAGCATGGTCCGAGGTCAGATCGCCCCAAATGCGGTTGTCGCGCGGAACCCGGATTTCTGCAAACTCGCCGAGGCCTTTGGCGCGTTGTCCTCTGCGCCCTCCAGTTTGCCCGAGATGCAAGAGGCGGTTCGGTCAGCCTTTTCCGCACCTGTTCCAACGCTGATACGCATCACACCGGATATCCTCTAGCCAACAAAAAAGCGCCGCCCGAAAGAGCGGCGCTTTTTTCTTTTTGGTATTGTCCTTAGTCCCAGCAATGAACCAACACGGTCATTCCGGTGGCTCGGCGGCTGAGTTCATTGGGCGAGATTTGCGCCGTCGGCTGACCCGATTGACCGGACACACCCGCCTTGGCCAGAACTTCGTTCAGACTGTTGGCCGTTGCAGCAAGGCTGACGGACGCGGGCAGGGTGCGTCCTTCGGTCGGGGTTGGCAGCAGCATGCCAACAACCTGGCCATTGCCGTCAAAAACCGGTCCGCCCGCATCGCCGGGCTGGGCCGCCAATGCCAGACGTTTCACGCTGTCTTCTCCGTTCAGGCCGCGCACATCAGCGATCTGACCAAAGGTGAGTGTCGGTGCGCCCAAGGCGCCTTCATACGAGAAGCCCGACACCGCGATCTCAGATTGAATACGCGGCGCATCGGCGCTGAATTCTGCCACGTTGACCGGAACCAGATTGCGGCTGGGGCGCAGAACCGCCACGCCCAGATCTGCATCTGACAAGGCGACCTGAAGCTCTTGATCGTCATCAAGCGTGATGCGTGTGCAGCTGTCAGCGGCCTCAAATACGGTCAGGACCGTGCCGCTGGTATCAGCAAAGAAGCCCGAACGGGACAGGCGCGGTGTGCGTACCTGCAGTCCGGACACCAGATCAATCCGCTGCTCGGCATTGGCACCCGCTGCGGCGTCCAGCACCGTGCCAGTTGCGGTAAAGCCGGTCTGCATTGCGGCCAGCACTCTGGCGCGCCGGGCATCGTCACCCTCGGGCCAAACCAGTGCAAAGCCTTTGATCCGGCCATCGTCCAGCCGTGCTTCGCTATAGGTCACGATCCCATTACCGCGCCCTTCCAGCGTAAAGCTGTCGCCGCGCAATTGCCGTGGGCCGTCGAGTGGAACGATTTCCAGCGATTGCAACACCTCATAAAGGGCGCGCAGCGTGGCCTTGTCGCCCTTCTGACTGATCAACAGGGCCTTGGCGTCCAGATCGGTTGTGCCTTTGAAGTGAACAAACGGGGCCTCATAACGGTCGAATGCGATGACACCCATCGGCAGATCCAAATCGATACCGGCCTGCGGGTCGGAGTAACGCTCCATCCCAACGCTCAGAAGGGGGGCGTTAAAGTCGTCAATCAACGCCTTGCGCTGTGCGGTCGTCAGAACGCCGGTTGCTTCAAAGCCGTTGAACCGTTGCCAGTCGCCCATGGAGCGCCGCGTGCCTTGGCCAAATGCGCCATCGATCGTTGAATTGTAAAAACCCGCGGCCTGCAGGGCGGTTTGCAAATTCATGCGTTCCTGCGTGCTTAGAAGACGCTCGCTTTGCAACGCTTGTGGGCGTGTCTCGTCAGAGGCCTGCGGGGTTACGCCAACAACCGGCTGTTCCGGCTGAGGTTCAACTGGTGGCGTCACGACACCCCGGTCCAATATGTTCTCTCCGACCGGCCAGAATTGCTGACCCAGTGCACTAGAAAACGCAATATAGCTGTCCGCAGGGATTTGTCCCTCGGCGCGGTAAACGCTTAGAACCTGTTCCGCGTCGTTGCGCAAATAGGGCCCGATAACAATGGCATACCAGCCAGAGTTCAATCGAAACCCGTTTACGTCCGGCAGGGTGCCAGCATAGGCCCGCGCACGTTCCTGCGCTTCGCGCAGCGAGGGCTGCGCTTCGACCTGCACCCAGACGCCTGCGTCCTGCTGTGCAAAAACAGCGCGCGCGCCGATGAGAAAAAGAAACAAAATTGCCGTAAATATGCGAGTCATTGTCTGCCCGTGTCTGCAGTGTTTTATCTTTGCCGGACCCTACGCGAAACAACGTACCGAAAGCCATGCCCGGAATACGGGGAATTTCCAGTGTGGCTGCGCAGTGACAGCATAGGCTTTGCCGCCCGTTGACGCCCAACGGCCCCTTGCATAGGAAGGACAAAACCCAACGGAACCGGGCGCAGTGGCGTCCAAAGGGAATGTCATGACCGACCAGTCCAGCGCACCACGTTCTTTTCAAGAGATTATCTTGCGGCTTCAGACCTATTGGGCCTCAAAAGGCTGCGCCATTCTGCAGCCCTATGACATGGAGGTTGGTGCAGGTACGTTCCACCCGGCGACCACCTTGCGCGCGCTGGGGTCGAAAACCTGGGCCGCAGCTTATGTGCAGCCTTCGCGCCGCCCGACAGATGGGCGCTATGGCGAGAACCCCAACCGGTTGCAGCATTATTATCAGTATCAAGTGCTGATCAAACCCAGTCCGCCGGATTTGCAGGACCTGTATCTGGGCTCGCTTGAGGCGATTGGCATCGACATGAACCTGCATGACATCCGGTTTGTCGAGGATGATTGGGAAAGCCCCACCCTTGGCGCATGGGGTCTGGGTTGGGAAGTTTGGTGCGACGGCATGGAAGTCAGCCAGTTCACATACTTCCAACAGGTCGGTGGCCATGATTGTGCGCCGGTCTCGGGCGAGCTGACCTATGGCTTGGAGCGCCTGGCGATGTACGTGCTTGGCATCGACCACGTGATGGACATGCCGTTCAACGATCCGCAGTCACCAAGCCCGCTTTCCTATGGCGATATCTTCAAGCAGACCGAAGAAGAATACGCCCGCTGGAACTTTGACGTGGCCAACACCGAAGTGTTGTTGCGCCACTTCGAAGAAGCCGAGGCTGAGTGCGCCGCCATTCTGGCACAAGAGCATGACGACCCAAAAACTGGCAAGCGCATCATCATGGCGCACCCAGCATATGATCAGTGCATCAAGGCCAGTCACGTGTTCAACCTGCTGGACGCGCGGGGCGTGATCTCGGTAACCGAGCGTCAGGCCTATATCGGCCGCGTGCGGGCTTTGGCGAAGCAATGCGCAGACGCATTCCTGCTGACCGAGGCCGCCGGGTTCCAGGCCTAATGCGCCGCTCAGGCCAGTCCGGGCAGCAAGACCTTAAGGCCAGCCGCGATCATGCTGATTGCGATGGCCGACAGGATCATGCCCATGAACCGGCTCATGATAACACGAGCATTGTCAGACAGACGTTTGGCAATGGCTGCGGCGTTCCAGAACGTCACGAACAGCAACAGCAGGACGGCCAGGAAAACGCCAGCGTAAACAATGGCATCTACCGGTTTATGGATGTGGCTTGCATACAGGATCAACGTAGTGATTGTGCCCGGCCCGACAAGGATCGGAAAGGCCAGCGGATAAAAGGCAACCGTGTCCGGTTCAGGATAGGATTGCCGTTCCCCCTCGGTTCCGTGATGCGACGTGCTGGGCTTTCCGTTCAGCATGTTCAGGCCAATCATCAGAACGACCAGACCACCCGCGACGCGCAGGTCATCGACGCTGATGCCGAACAGGCTGAGCGTTTGACTTCCCACAGCCGCAAACGATGCGCCAAGGATCAGGCAGTAGAGCGCCGTCTTTGTAGCCACTTTGCGTTGCTCAGCCGGGGCAAGGCCGTCGGTGACGCTAAGAAACACTGGCAGGTTCGTGATTGGATTCATGATCGCAAAAAGCGCTCCGAAGAATCCTACGGCAAGGGTGCTGTCCATTTCAAAAGTCTCTTTCCGGCCTGTAATCAATTGGAACCTGTCCTATTTTTACCGATCGTGAAAGAGGCATCGTGAGCAAAAGGAAAAGACAATGACAGGAAAAGTGCTTGCGATCATAGTGCTGATCTCGGCGGCAGTAGCCGGTTTTGGGATGTATTACCTGCAGATCTACGGATTTTATTATGACGTGGAATCCAAGCCCGGGCAGGATGTCATGTTGATGACGGAAGGGGCCGAGGCGCCCACGCCTATATCCTACAGTGCGTTTCAGGCGATTGACGCGGACAGCTCACCCATCCGCTACCGTGCCTGTTTCGAAACGGATATGACGCTTGCGCAGATTGAGGAAAACTATGTCGCGGTCGAGAATGCAGAGCCGCTGACCGCGCCCGGATGGTTCGATTGCTTTGACGCCGTGGCGGTGGCGGATGCCCTGAAATCAGGCGAGGCCAAAGCCTTTCTGGGCGCAAAAAACATCCACTTTGGCGTTGACCGAATTGTTGCCGTTACAAATGGCGGCAAAGGCTATGTCTGGCACGCGCTGAACAATTGCGGCGAAAAGGCCTATGACGGCACCGTGATTGGCGAAGAATGCCCGGACCGGCCACAGAATTGAGGATAAGATGACCGCCGAGACCCTGCAGATACCTGATTTCCTGACCGCTACGTTGGGTTTTGCGGTGTATCTTTTGGGGGTAGAGATCAATGCGCGCGTCGCCGCATTGCGCCAGTTTAACATTCCCGAACCTGTCACGGGTGGCCTGCTGGCCTCACTGGTCGTGTTGTTGTTGTATCTGGCCTTCGATCTTGAGCTGTCCTTTGACCTTGCCACACGGGATTTTCTGTTAGTGGTGTTCTTTGCGGGCATCGGGTTGAACGCGCGACTCTCTGACCTGATATCAGGCGGCAAGCCTCTGTTTTTACTTCTGATCCTGACTTTGGCGACGATTGTTGCGCAAAACGGGATCGGGGCATTTGGGGCGTCTATGTTCGGGTATCCGGCGCAGGCTGGGGTTCTGTTCGGCTCGGCATCTCTGATCGGCGGGCACGGAACTGCGATTGCCTGGGCCCCCGAGGTTGCCGAGGCCACCGGCCTGGACGGCGCAACTGAGCTAGGCGTTGCCGTTGCAACACTTGGGCTTGTTCTGGCTGCTTTGGTTGGTGGACCGATAGCGCGGCTTTTGGTCGAAGGGCGCAACCTCAGCCCTGCACGCCCCGACGAGGATCACACAGTGGGGCTTCCCACTGACGGCGATGACGTGTCCAGCAAAATCGATCATCTGTCGATCATGCGCGTTCTCCTGTTCCTCAACCTGGCGATCATTGCGGGGTATTCGCTGGGCGAGGCGATCAGCGCTGCCGGTTTGAAGCTGCCGCTGTTCGTGCCTTGTCTCATCATGGGCATCATCATCGCGAACCTGCGCGCATGGCTTGCACCCAGCCGTCCACCGATCGAACGTACACCCTCACTGGCGTTGATTTCGGAATTCTCGCTGGGTGCGTTTTTGGCAATGTCATTAATGAGCCTGCAGCTTTGGACCATCGCGGAACTCGGCCTTGCCATTGTGGTCATCATGTCGGCCCAGACCTTGTTCGCAGTGGCATTTGTGATCTGGGTTCTGTTTCCTGTCATGGGCAGCAATTACCGCGCTGCCGTTCTGGCCGCCGGTTTCGGAGGCTTCGCCCTAGGCGCCACCCCGACCGCTATTGCAAATATGACCGCTGTCACCAAACGATATGGCCCATCGCCTATTGCTTTTATCGTATTGCCCCTTGTATCCGCATTCTTTGTGGATATCGCTAATGCCATCGTCATTCAGACGATCGTTAATTTCTAAGGACCGAATATGCCCGACCTGCTGATCGAATTGTTTTCCGAGGAAATCCCCGCGCGCATGCAGACCCGTGCCGGCGAAGACCTGAAAAAGCGGATCACCGATGGTTTGGTCGAGGCCGGTTTGACCTACGCATCTGCTGCTACGCTGACAACGCCGCGCCGCCTGACGCTGGCGGTCGAAGGGTTGCTTTCGGAAAGCCCCATGATCCGCGAGGAACGCAAGGGTCCGAAAGTCGGCGCGCCGGACAAAGCCATCGAAGGATTTCTTCGGGGCGCAGGTCTGACACGCGATCAACTGGAAGAGCGTGAAACACCCAAAGGCGCGGTCTATTTCGCCACCATCGAAAAACCGGGCCGTCCTGCGGCTGAGATTGTGGCCGAGGTGCTTGAGGCGACGATCCGCAATTTCCCCTGGCCCAAATCCATGCGTTGGGGCTGTGGGGCGATGCGCTGGGTGCGTCCACTGCATTCGATCCTGTGCATCCTGACCGATGAGACCGGTGCGCAGGTTGTTCCGATGGAAGTCGATGGCATAAAGACTGGTGACACCACTGATGGTCATCGTTTCATGGCGCCGGGTCGGTTCGCCGTGTCGTCCTTTGAGGATTATGCCGCCAAGCTGAAACGCGCATTCGTTGTACTGTCGCCTGCAGAACGCGCCGAGCATATTTGGAACGACGCCCAGAACCTTGCCTTTGCGGCGGGTCTGGAAGTAGTCGATGACAAGGGCCTGCTGGCCGAGGTCGCGGGTCTGGTCGAATGGCCAGTTGTCCTGATGGGGCAGATCGACCACGAGTTTCTGGAACTGCCTCCCGAGGTTCTGCAGACCTCGATGAAAGAGCATCAGAAGTTCTTTTCCGTGAAGAACCCCAAAACGGGCCGGATTGAGCGGTTCATCACTGTTGCGAACCGTGAAACCACCGATAATGGCGCGACCATTCTGGCGGGCAATCAAAAGGTGCTGTCGGCTCGTCTGGCGGATGCCAAGTTCTTTTGGGAGAACGATCTGCGCGTTGCCAAATCGGACATCGCCCAATGGACCCGCGCGCTGGAGAATGTGACCTTCCACAACAAGCTGGGAACTCAAGCCGAGCGGATCGACCGCATCGCGGCGCTTGCCCGCGAATTGGCCCCGGTGACGGGCGCGGATGCCGATCAGGCCGAGAAAGCCGCTCGTCTGGCCAAGGCCGATTTAAGCTCCGAGATGGTCTATGAATTCCCGGAACTTCAGGGGCTTATGGGTCGTTATTACGTCGAAGCCGCCGGCGAGGACGCCGCCGTGGCCGCCGTGGCGCAGGAACATTACTCGCCGTTGGGGCCGTCGGATAATGTGCCCACCGCGCCGTTGTCAGTAACTGTGGCGCTGGCCGACAAGTTGGACACGCTGACCGGGTTCTGGGCGATTGAGGAAAAGCCCACGGGATCGAAAGACCCGTTTGCCCTACGCCGCGCGGCGTTGGGCGTGACGCGATTGATACTCGAAAACGATTTGCGTCTAAGATTGGATCGGTTCTTTGATAGCCAGTTGGTTCGGGCAGAGGGTGCCATCAATGACGCGTTGCCGAAATCAGATGTCGAGGACCTGCTGGAAGAAATCGCGGATCACGGCGTCTTCGGTGCAGCCTTCAAAGCGGTCAAAGACAATCTCGGCGACAAGCCGACCGCTGAATTTCTGGGGTTGGAGAAGAAAGTCCCGGACGCGTCCGACGATCTCCTCTCCTTCTTTCACGACCGACTCAAAACCTTCCTCCGCGACGAGGGCATTCGCCACGACATCATCGACGCCTGCATCGCGATGGACGGCAATGATGACCTCAACCTGCTGGTCAAGCGCGCCCGCGCGCTGAATGCCGTGATCGCGACCGAGGATGGCGAAAACCTCGTGCAGGGGTTCAAGCGCGCCAACAATATTCTGACCCAGGCCGAGGAAAAGGACGGGGTCGAGTATTCCTATGGCGCTGATATCAAATTTGCGGAGACTGACAGTGAAAAGGCTCTGTTCGGCGCGTTAGAAGCTGCACAGGCCAAGATCGACCCGGCGCTGAAAGCCGAGGATTTCCCAAGTGCGATGTCGGCCATGGCCGACCTGCGCGGCCCGGTGGATGCGTTTTTTGAGGATGTTCAGGTCAATACCGACAATGACATACTGCGCCGTAACCGCCTGAACCTGCTAAGCCAGATCCGTCAGGTCTGCTCCAGTGTTGCTGATCTGAGCCGCATCGAAGGCTGATCCAGAACGCCCTTGCGCCATTGGTGCAGGGGCTTATGCTGCGGTGAAATCAAAAGGTGCCGCAGTGCAGAATAATCCGCATACTACGCTTATCACGTCCGAAGCGCCCGTTGCCGCCAACACGCATGGCGGACGGGCGAAATGTCTGCAACGTCTGGTTCGTCTGGAACTGCCGGTTCCACGAACGGTCGCGTTGTCATTTGATGCGGTGCATCAGATATCGGACGGGCAGGTGCCGGATTTAGCTGCTGTTCTTGAGCAGTTTGAACAGACCGCGCTGCTGTGTGTCCGGCCCAGTTCCGAAGATCCCGATTGGGGCGGCCCGGGTGCCATCCTGAACATCGGCATGAATGACGCGCGCTATGTCGATCTGTCGGATTCGATGGGGGTCGAGGCCGCGGCTGCGCTGTATCTGCGCTTTGTCCAAAGCTATGCCGTTCATGTTGCGCGGCTGGACCCGGATGTATTTGACGAGATCGATGCAGATGGCCGTGAGGGGCTGCAGGAATCTCTGCGGGCTTACGAAGACGAGACGGACGAAGCCTTTCCACAGGATCGCGGAGAGCAGCTGATTGCCGTGCTGCGTTCGATGGCACGCGCATGGGAGGGCACCTCGGCCCGATTGTTGCGTCAGGCAAAGGGGGCGCCGGCGGACGCGGGTCTGGGTTTGGTGATCCAAGAGATGATCCCCGGCGTTGGGCAGGGCGAGTGCGGATCGGGTGTGCTGCAACTGATTGATCCGACCACTGGACTGCCGCAGATAACCGGCCGGTATCTGAGCCAAAGTCAGGGACGGGATGCGCTGGGGGAAGGCGTCGCGGCGCTGTACCTGGAAAAGGATCCGCGCGGAAAGTCCCTGGAGGAGGTCGCGCCCAAGGCATTTGCGGACCTCAAAACGCATGCGGCGCTGATGCGGGTCAAGCTGCGCGAGGAAATGCAGGTCGAGTTCGTGATTGAAAACGGCCACGTTCACATTTTGGATGGTGTCCGGGTTCAACGCAGCGCACGCGCGGCGATGCGGATCGCTGTGCGCCTGGCCGAAGACGGGATCATTCCTCCGCAAGAGGCTGTAATGCGGGTTGATCCACATTCCCTGAACGAGCTGTTGCACCGGCAGGTTCACCCTGATGCGGAACGCGACACCCTGACCACCGGAATTGCCGCCAGTCCGGGTGCTGCGACCGGCAAGATCGTGTTCACCTCGGCGGAGGCTCAGGCAAGCGCCGCGCGGGGAGAGCCGTGCATTTTGGTGCGCCGTGAAACCTCCCCGGAAGATGTGCGCGGTATGCATGCTGCCGTGGCGGTCCTGACGGAAAAGGGCGGTATGACCAGCCACGCGGCCGTGATTGGCCGGGGTTTGGGCCTGCCGTGCATCGTCGGCGCGTCCGAGATGCGGTTTCAGACAAAGAAAAAACAGCTGATGGCTCCCGACGGTCGGGTTTTCAAAACAGGCGACACATTGACCATCGACGGTAGCTCGGGTCAGGTGTTGGCGGGGAGGCCGACGATGCTCGAGGCCGCGCTGGATGATTGTTTTCAGACCCTGATGGGGTGGGCGGACGCAGAGCGGGACATTGCAATTCGCGCCAACGCGGACACACCCGCAGACGCACAAACAGCGCGGAACTTCATGGCGCAAGGGATCGGGTTGTGTCGGACTGAGCACATGTTCTTTGACCCCGGTCGTCTGATCGTAATGCGCGAAATGATCTTTGCGCAGACCTCATCAGGTCGCGAAGCGGTGTTGGAACGCTTGCTGCCGATGCAACGCGATGATTTCGCGCAGCTATTCCGGATCATGGAAGGCCAGCCTGTCTGTATCCGTCTATTCGATCCACCGTTGCACGAGTTTCTTCCGACCACGCGCACCGGCCAACGCGAACTTGCCGAAGCGCTGGACCTGCCGGTCTCAGATGTCGAACGCAGGGTCGACGCCATGACCGAATACAACCCGATGCTGGGCCTGCGCGGAGTTCGTCTGGGCGTGACGGTTCCCGAAATATACGACATGCAGGCGCGTGCGATTTTCGAGGCGACGCTTGAAGCCAGCAAAGACGGGGCACCGGTGGTGCCCGAGGTGATGATCCCGCTTGTCTCTGCCAAGCGCGAGGTCGAGCTGGTCAAGGCGCGCATCGATTCCGTGGCGGCAGCCGTCGCCGCTGAACGCGGGCAGGAATTTGAGTACCGGCTGGGCGTGATGGTCGAAACCCCTCGGGCTTGTTTGCGGGCAGCCGAGATCGCGCCGCAAACCGCGTTTTTAAGTTTCGGAACCAACGACCTGACGCAGATGACCTATGGCCTGTCCCGCGATGACGCAGGCCGGTTCATGTCGGCTTATGTCCGGCAGGGTGTCTTTGTCGAAGATCCGTTTCATGTGTTGGACGCGGACGGAGTTGGCGAATTGCTTAAACTGGGAGCTGAACGCGGCAGGCAAGCACAACCAGAAGTCACATTGTCAGTTTGCGGCGAACATGGCGGGAACCCCGAATCAATCGCCATTTGCCGGGAATTGGGCTTTGACTATGTGTCCTGTTCGCCCTTCCGGGTGCCCGTCGCTCGGCTGGCTGCCGCTCAACTGGCGATTTCGTCCAGACTTGGGGGTTGACAGAAGGGCGGCACTCTAGAATTAGTAGGTAACAGAAAGCGCCGTCGTCAAATATTGTTGACGAAACGGCGATTTTCCACTTGCTTTTTCGTCAGAACTGGACGTCGCCGTTTGAATTCGGTATGAGCCTCATCGCGCCCGCCGGGGGAGGGTCTGGCGCTAATTGTGCCTGTGCGAGGTTATCTGATGCTACGATACATATTGGCTGTTGCCACATTGGCAGCAACCGTGCTGCCGAGTGTTTCCGTCGCCGAGAGGGAAGCCACCGAATCTGCCAAACGCGAACTTGTAACCCGAAGCGAATTGCCCGGGCAAAAGTTCCGTGATTACTTGGGCCTGTTTAAGCCACGTAAAGAACCCGTGCTGCAACAGGTGTCCTATTCCAAGGATTGGCTGGATCAACTGCCGACTGCCGCTGGTGACGAGAACTTCAAATGTCTGGCTGAGGCGCTTTACTTTGAAGCGCGCGGCGAAAGCGTTCGCGGTCAGTTTGCCGTGGCCGAGGTGATCCTGAACCGGGTCAAAAGTAGCCGCTTTCCAAGTTCGCTGTGCGGGGTGATCAAGCAGGGAACCGGTAAGAAGTACCAATGCCAGTTCACCTACACCTGCGATGGTCAGAAAGAAGTTATCCGCGAGAAAAGAGCCTATGAGCGTGTGTCCAAGGTTGCCCGTGCGGCAATCGACGGCGTTGGCGTCGGGCTGACCGAAGGGGCGACCCATTACCACACCAAGGCGGTGCGCCCGTCATGGTCGCGCGTCTACAAAGAAACGGCCCGGATCGGCGTTCACATTTTCTACCGCCACAACTATCGGACCGCGAGCAACTGATTGACGCACCCGCGCTGGAACCTTGATTGCGCGGGGCGTTTTCTGCCTTATGTAGCGGACCAGGAGGTCCGCCATGATGTTATCCCGCAGACGGTTTCTGCAAACTTCGACCGCGCTTGCCTTGCTGCCAAAGGTGGCGCATGCGGCCAGCTCCGATCTGGTTGCGCAAGAAGCGGTGCAACAGATTGCGCCTGACGGATATCCAGCTACGCCGGTTTGGACCTATGGCGGCCGCGTTCCCGGAGTCGACATCCGATTGCCTCAGGGCGGGCGCGTCAGTCGCAAGCTGATAAACAACCTGTCTCAACCGACGGCAGTGCATTGGCACGGAATTCGGATCGACAACGCCATGGATGGCGTGCCGGGGTTGACGCAGGACGCGGTCGAGACGGGCCAATCCTTCGACTATGACTTTGTTGCACCCGATGCAGGAACCTATTGGTATCACTCGCATAACCGGTCTACCGAACAGGTTACCCGAGGTCTCTATGGATCTCTGATTGTTGAAGAATCCAGCCCGCCGGATGTTGATCAGGATCTGACGCTGATGCTGGACGACTGGCGGCTGGACCCGGAAACCGCGCATATCGTGGACGATTTTGACAATGGGCACGATCTTAGCCATGCGGGGCGGCTGGGTAATCTGGTGTCCGTCAATGGCGGTTTCGATCCGGCATACCCTGTTGGATCGGGGGAACGATTGCGATTACGCCTGATCAACGCATCGAACGCTCGGATATTTGATTTGGCGTTGGACGGGCTTGCAGGTTGGATTGTGGCTTTGGATGGGATGCCGCTGGCAGTTCCATTGCCTGTAGAGGACAGCTTCCCACTTGCGCCCGCACAACGGGCGGACCTTGTCGTGGATGTAACGTCCGCGTCCGGGGAAGTCGCGGGTCTCGCCAGTATCGAGCGGGACGGCGGCTATGGCTTGGTACGCTTTCAAGTTTCCGAGGCCTCCATATCGCAAAGGCAGGGTATTGAACCATTGCCTGCGAACAATATGCCTGAATTTCAGTATGATCAGGCACCGCTGCATCGCATGTCCCTGCAGGGCGGCGCGATGCGATGGCTGGAAGGGGCCAAGCTTGGCGATCAGGACCTGACAGGCCGTGAGCTGGCTCAACTGGGCAGGTTCTGGGCGTTGAACGGATACGCGGAACGACCCAAGGATCCGTTTCTGGATGCGCGTCTGGGTCAGGTGCACCGGATCGAGTTTGTGAACGAAACCGTTTTCCCTCATGCCATGCACCTGCATGGTCACCACTTCCGGCTCATCCTGCCGGATGGCAGTTTGGGGCCTTGGCGCGACACTATACTGGTGGACCGGGGCCAGACCCGTCAAATCGCTCTGGTCACAGATAACCCAGGCGATTGGCTGCTGCATTGCCACATGCTGGGACACGCCGCCTCGGGCATGATGAGCTGGTTCCGCGTCAGCTGACGCCGCATTCGATGGCTGGAAAGACGCATGTTGCGGTGCTATACGCGCGCGCATCGTTTATTTTGGGCAAACACGTCCACAAAGCCCGAAAAGGTCCGCCTGTATGAGCTCTGAAATCCGTCTTGCCTTTGCGCACCCGTCCGAGCGGTCCGAAGCGACCGCTGCCCGGGGGCCGTTGGACCGAATTTCTCTGCGCGATCATATCGTCGAGGTTGAAATCGGCGCGTTTCAGGCCGAGCGTGGTACGACCCAGCGTATTTGTTTTAACATAGTAGTGGAAGTTCGCCCGCTGACCGATCCCATCGACGATGACGTGGATCGCATCCTGTCCTACGACCGGGTGACTGAGGCGATCGCGTATGAGCTTGCGGCGGAACGTCTTAACCTGCTTGAGACTTTGGCAGACCGGGTGGCTGAACGAATTTTACTTGAACCGCAGGCCGTAAGGGCTTTTGTAAGAATAGAAAAACTGGATCGTGGTCCTGGGGCTTTGGGTGTCGAGATTGTGCGCGGAAAAGACAAGGCTCATCACGACGTCGTCGAGGAAGAGCGCCCGCATCCCCGACTGGCCTTTCTGTCGAACGAGGCTATCGCATCGCCCAATCTGACCGGGTGGATCGACCAGCTGGAAAATCGCGAGCGGCCTTTGATTCTGTGCGTCGGCGCGGCGGATATGCCTGTTTCACAGACTGGCCACGCGATGACCCAGCGCCGAATTGATCTGTTGGCGATTGAACAGAACGCCTGGGTTCTGGCTGCCCGCGATCACCGCTGCGTTGTCGTTTCAACGCGGACTGAGCTGGATTGGGCCATGAAGAATGGCCAGATTTGCGTCTGGGCGCCCTCAAAAATCGTACTGGATGCTGTTGATGGCCAATCGGCGGCACCTTCGGATGCGGTCGCGTTGGCGGCATGGTTTGCCGCTACTTTTGAGGCGAGCGAGATGATGGTGATCGGCGGCGCGCTGCCCGACGCCCCTGAAACCCCGTTGCGTGCGATCTCGGTGGATCAGGCACAACTATGACCGCGTATTTTCGACCTCTGGTTCAGCACGGTCCGAACCGTCCGTCGGGGGCTGTCTCAATTGCGGGCCAGCCGCTGTGGTTTACCCATGTCGAACGGTTAAGCCGTGAAGAGCCCCCAAGAGTCATTGCTGTGCAGGTTGTGCCAGACGATGCGCTGGACCGTCTGACGCGTCCGCGTACCGATGTTGCGGGCCTTGCCATGGATCGCCCGCACATTATGGGCATTCTGAATGCAACGCCGGACAGTTTCTCGGATGGCGGCGTGCACAACTCGGTCAGTTCGGCCCAATCTGCAGCTGAACAGATGGTGTCACAAGATGCAACCATTCTGGATATCGGCGGTGAATCGACCCGACCCGGAGCAACCTTCGTGCCCGAAGATGAAGAGATCGCCCGGACCCGCCCCCTGATCGAAGCGATCAAATCCCGCACAGATGCGTTGATATCCATAGATACGCGCAAATCCGCCGTCGCCAAAGCCGCGTGGGAGGCCGGAGCTGGGCTGATCAACGACGTAACCGGCTTTACCTTTGATCCGCAGCTGGCGCCGTTTTGTGTAAAAGTTGGTGCCCCGGTTTGTGTGATGCACATGCAGGGCGACCCAGGCACGATGCAGGACAATCCGACCTATGACGACGTTCTGCTGGACGTCTACGATTTCCTTGAAGGTCAGGTGGATCGTCTCGAAAACCTCGGGTTGGACCGGGATCAGATTATCGTTGATCCAGGCATCGGGTTTGGCAAGACCGAGGCACATAACCTGACCTTGCTGCAGGGGATCAGCCTGTTTCATGGTCTAGGTTGCCCGATCCTGTTAGGCGTGTCCCGAAAAGGTATTATCGGGCAGATTGGCAAAGAGCCGCGCAAGGACGCCCGCGCTCCGGGATCAATCGCCGTCGGGCTGGCTGGATTGTCACAAGGTGTTCAAATTCTGCGCGTGCACGATGTTGCAGAAACCGCTCAGGCCTTGCGCCTTTGGGTCGCCGTCCGGTAAGGCGGAGGCAGGCAAGAAATGACGGAGTGACATTATGCGCAAGCTGTTCGGAACCGATGGGGTGCGGGGTACCGCCAATACTCATCCTATCACGGCTGAAATGGCATTGCGCATCGGGGCCGCCGCTGGCCGTTACTTCCGCCGCGATCAATCCGACGTCCACCGTGTTGTGATCGGTAAGGATACGCGCCTGTCCGGCTATATGGTGGAAAACGCCCTGACTGCCGGATTGACTTCGACCGGGATGAACGTGTTGCTGCTAGGGCCGGTGCCGACGCCCGCAGTCGGTCTGATGACACGGTCTATGCGCGCAGATCTGGGGGTCATGATTTCGGCCAGCCATAACCCGGCCGAAGATAATGGTATCAAGTTCTTTGGCCCTGACGGATACAAGCTGTCTGATCAGGCGGAACTCGAGATTGAAAGGCTGATCGAAGAAGGTGTCAAACCTGCGCAGGCCCAGAATATCGGTCGTGCCAGGCGGGTGGATGATGCGCGGTTCCGATACGGTGAGCGCGTCAAATCCTCGCTGTCGCGTGACTTGCGTCTTGACGGGCTAAAAGTTGTTGTCGATTGCGCCAATGGGGCCGCGCACCGCACGGCGCCCGAGGTTTTGTGGGAATTAGGTGCCGAAGTGATCCCGGTCGGCATTACGCCGAATGGTAAGAATATCAACCTAAACTGTGGCTCGACCAAACCGCAGCTGGCTGCCGAATCCGTCGTGGCCCATGGTGCAGATGTCGGGATTTGTTTGGACGGTGACGCCGATCGCGTCGTCATGATCGACGAGAATGGTCAGGTCGCGGATGGCGATCAGTTGATGGCGCTTTTGGCGACCAGTTGGGCTGAGGCAGACCGTCTGAAAGGCGGTGCGTTGGTTGCAACGGTTATGTCGAACCTAGGCCTGGAACGTCATCTTGAAACCCATGGTCTGCGTCTGGAGCGCACCGGCGTCGGGGACCGTTATGTCGTTGAACGTATGCGCGAAGGCGGGTTCAATCTGGGCGGCGAACAATCAGGCCACATCGTCATGAGCGATTACGCGACCACAGGTGACGGCCTGATGGCGGGCCTCCATTTCCTGGCGGAGATGGTTCATACGGGTCGCAAAGCATCGGAATTGGCGGAGCAGTTCGAAACCGTGCCGCAAATGCTGAAGAACGTGCGCTATAGCGAAGGACAAGCCCCGCTTGAGGCCGCCAGTGTGCAGGCTGCAATTTCTGACGCCGAGGCGCGGCTGAACGGGCAGGGGCGGTTGCTGATCCGCAAATCGGGTACGGAACCTCTGATCCGCGTCATGGCGGAATGTGAAGATGACGCGCTGTTGATCCAGGTTGTCGACGGCATCGTTGCCGAAGTCGAGGCCGTCACAGGCTAGCGCCCGGTCAGCATCTTTCGCAGGCTGAACCACTGACTGATGGCAAGACCTATCAGGATCATGGCCAGCGCCACGAAAAAGCGCAGCGGCAACGCCTCGGACAGGACCCATGCGCCGAACACCATCGACCAGATTGGCACTTGGTAGTTAACGAGTGTCATGAACACCGATCCTGCGCTGCGAATGACGGATACGCGCAGCAGTGTTGCGAATGCCGTAGGGACCAACCCCAAAACGATGATGGCAATGCTTGGGCGGGTACCTTCCCACGTGGGGACGCCTTCGGTCACGAACATGATTGGCAGCAGGATTACTGCGCCGACCAGCAGGGTCAGGGCGGCCAGAACCACCGGATCGATAGGCGGACATTGGCGGGTGAAGATCGACGCGCAGGAATAGCATAGAGCGGCCCCGATGCAGGCCAGTTGCGCCAAAGGTTCCGACCCGTGGCCGAGTTGCGCCAAACCGGGGCCAATCAGCACCAACGCACCGCAGAATCCAAGGGTCACGCCCACCAGTTTTCTCAGGTTCAAAGGCTCGTCTGAAAAGAAATGTGCCAGCGGCAGAACCATCAGCGGAATCGCGGCCATCGACAGGCCGGCAAAGGCCGAAGGCACGTATTGCTGTCCCCAGCTTAGCAAAACAAAGGGCAGGGCAGACGACAAGATACCGATCACAATGACCGAGGTCCAAAGGGCGGCGGATCCGGAAGGTAGCTTGCGGTTTGTGACCGCCATCAACCCCAGCAACATCATGGCACCCAACGTAGTGCGCGCGGTGGCGACGGTGATAGGTCCGTACCCTTCCAGTGCCATGGCAACGACCATGAACGTCCCGCCCCAGATCAGGCCGAGGGTGATAACACCGCTCCAATCGCGGGATGTGGGGTGCTGGACCATCTTAGTTTCGCCTTGAGGCTTGGACAAAAAAGGGCGGCCTGATGGGCCGCCCCTTCGCATTCGCTTGGCAGGATCAGTTCTTTTCCTGATCGACCAGCTTGCCGGCGGAAATCCACGGCATCATGTCGCGCAGTTTCTTACCAACCTGCTCGATCTGATGCTCATCATTGTGGCGGCGAGCCGCTTTGATGGTCGGCTGACCAACAGCGTTTTCCAGCATGAAGTCACGCACGAATTTGCCGGTTTGGATGTCCGACAGCGTCTCTTTCATCGCTTTCTTGGTCTGCTCATAAGGCAGGATCCGTGGGCCGGTGACGTACTGGCCGTACTCGGCAGTGTTCGAGATCGAATAATCCATGTTCGCGATACCGCCTTCATAGATCAGGTCAACGATCAGCTTGGTCTCGTGCAGACATTCGAAATAGGCCATTTCGGGCGCATAACCTGCCTCAACCAGAGTTTCGAAACCACAACGGATCAGTTCGACGATACCGCCGCACAGAACGGCCTGCTCACCGAACAGGTCGGTTTCGCACTCTTCGCGGAAGTTGGTTTCGATGATGCCCGAGCGGCCGCCACCGATGGCCGAGCAATAGGACAGGCCGATTTCCAGCGCTTTGCCGGTCGCGTCGTTGTTCACGGCAACCAGGCAAGGCACGCCGCCGCCCTTGACGTATTCGCCGCGCACGGTGTGGCCGGGGCCTTTAGGAGCCATCATGATGACGTCGATGCCTTCTTTCGGCTCAATCAGACCAAAGTGGACATTCAGGCCATGGGCAAAAGCAATGGCCGAGCCGGGCTTGATGTTGTCATGCACGTATTTCTTGTAGGTCTCGGCCTGCAGTTCGTCGGGCATGGTGAACATGATGACGTCGCACCAGGCTGCCGCTTCGGCGATGCCCATGACTTCCAGGCCTTCGGCTTCAGCTTTCTTGGCCGATGCCGAGCCTTCGCGCAGAGCGACGACAAGGTTCTTCGCGCCCGAGTCGCGCAGGTTCAGTGCGTGGGCGTGGCCTTGCGAGCCGTAGCCCAGGATCGCCACTTTCTTGTCTTTGATCAGGTTGATGTCGCAATCGCGATCGTAATAGACGCGCATGTCGCCGGTCCTTTCTGGTTAGATTGCCGAGGGTTTTACCTGCCAGATCGTGTATTGGCGATAGGGTTGCACTTGAGTATTTGTGAAAAATATGAAGAATAATTCGTGTAATGATAAGAATACGAAAAAATCATGCTTGATGACATAGACCGTCGAATCCTGCGCCACTTTCAGGCCGATCCCAGCCTGACTGCTGCGGAACTAGCCGAGCGTTGCCGTATCAGCCAAGGTGTCTGCTGGCGCCGGGTCGAAAAAATGCAGGCCGCTGGCATCATCCAAGGGCAAGAGGCCGTGATCGACTGGGCGGCGCTTGGGTATGCGGTCGAGGTTTCGCTGCGGGTAACGCTGGACAAGACTCAATCGCGCGCGTTTGACGAATTTACTGCCGCCGCCCGGCAAGTGCCCGAGGTGATCGAACTGCAAACATTTCTGGGCAGGGTGGATGTGCGGCTGTCCGTGATTGCCAGGGATATGTCACACTACCAACAACTCTACCGCGACCGCATTCTGACCCTGCCGCATATCGCGGATATTGAGGCCTTGATGCATATCGCGAGGGTGAAAAGCGAAGAGGTCTTGCCGGTATGACCGAATTGGATGAGCTGGACCGAAAGATACTATGTGCGCTGGCGCAGGACGCATCGCAAAGTGCGGGGGCGTTGGGACGTAAGCTGGGCTTGTCACAGCCGGCGACCTGGCGGCGCATCCGCCGGCTGGAAAACTCGGGCGTTATCAAGGGTCGCCGATTGCGCCTGAATGCCGAGGCGCTGGGATTTGGTGTGACCGTGTTCCTTGGCGTGAAACTGGCGCGCAAGGGTCAGGTCAGTCTGGAGGATTTTGAGCGTGCCGTCAGTGCGATTCCCGAAGTTCAGACCGTCGAGCATGTGCTGGGTCTGTACGATTATCGGCTGCGGGTGGTTGCCCGCGACCTGTCCGATTTTGAGCGGGTCCTGCGCCGTCGGATTATGACCTTGCCCGGCGCAGGAGATGTCGAAGCCAACGTCCTGCTAAGTGAGGAGCGTTTGCCGGGACCGATCGGATAAGCCCGTTCAGTACCGCGTGCGGATGCAATATCCGGGATGGTGGGTCATCCGAGCAAATGCCATTGGATTTCCGTTCTTCCAGGTCGTGCGCTCTAGCTGGATCATCGACGTTCCGGGGGTTGTTCCCATGAATTCCGCCAATCGTCCGTCCGCGGAGATCGCGCAAAAGGAGACTTCAGCCTCGGTAAACGGAGAGGCGTTCAGTAGCCATTCATGAGGGCCGTGGTTGGTCAGATCGGCATGTTCGATTTCGGGCACCGCATCTATGTTGATCCAGCGTTCTTCCAATTGGAAGGGACGGTTATCTGCATAGTGCATACAGATGACTTGCAGGACGCGAATGTCCGCCGATACACCGATCTGTGAAGCCAGCCAACCGGGGCTTGCGACCACGTTGCGTTCGACCAGCGAGTACCGATAGGTTGCATTTTGGTTTTCAACCGTTTGACGAGCCGAAGAAAATTCCAGTTTTGCATGCTTGCTAGGTTCCTTTTTGACCCGGGTCCCGCTTTTGCGTTTGCGCTCGACAAAGCCCTGATCGGAAAGTTCGCGCAAGGCGCGGTTCACTGTCGCGCGTGCGCAATTGAATTCCTCGGCAAGTTGCGTTTCGGTTGGCAGAAGCGATCCCTGCGGCCAAATGCGGCTTTCAATCCGCCGTTTGACTTCGTCCCTAACAACTTGAAAACTGATCCGCTTATGCGCATTCACCTGTCGAAATACCTTTCTTCTGTAAAGTGAGTGCATCTGGTCAGAAACACGTCAGAGTGTAAAGGGCAGCTGACACTAATTGGCGTCATTTCTTGCCAGATTCGACCAACAAAATATCATTTGAGTGTTTTGTTTTTAGTTCCCTTAGGTCAGATATTCGGGTTCAGTACGGGTCTGGGCAAATTAACCCGGGTCGCGAGGCCGCTGACGACAATTTGAAAGGACAAACCATGCCAGCGCTATTGGACACCGTCGATCCCTCTGGGCTCGAAGAGTTCTCGGTCGTGTTTACGGATCGGTCTCTGAACCACATGTCAGTTCAGTTTCAACAGGTGATGCGCGACATCTCGGGGTTGCTGAAGGATGTATATAACGCGGATGGTGTAGCCATTATCCCTGGTGGCGGCACCTATGGGATGGAGGCCGTCGCCCGGCAATTTGCACGCAACGCCAATGTACTGGTCGTCCGGAATGGGTGGTTTTCCTACCGCTGGAGCCAGATTATCGAATCCGGTGATCTGACGGCGTCAGCGACGGTTCTCAAAGCCCGTGAAACCGGCAATTCCAGCCCGTCGCCCTTTGCCCCCGCACCGATTGATGAGGTTGTTTCAACAATCCGTGAACAGCGACCGGATGTTGTATTTGCCCCACATGTAGAGACCTCGGCCGGTGTCATTCTGCCCGACGATTACGTGACCGCCATGGCCGCGGCGGCGCATGAGGTTGGGGCGTTAATGGTGCTGGACTGCATCGCGTCGGGTTGTGCCTGGGTCGATATGAAGGCCACCGGTGTGGACGTTCTGATCTCGGCCCCCCAGAAAGGCTGGAGCGCATCGCCCTGCGCGGGCCTTGTCATGTTTTCTGAGCGTGCCGAAGCGCGGTTGGAGGAGACGACGTCTGACAGCTTTGCCGTTGATCTGAAGAAATGGCGGCAGATCATGCAAGCCTATGAAAATGGCGGGCATGCGTATCACGCGACCATGCCCACGGATGCGTTGAAGGCGTTCCGCGATACTATGGTCGAGACCCGCAATTATGGGTTCGACAAGCTGCGCGACGCCCAATGGGCGTTGGGCGATGGTGTGCGGGCGATGCTGCTGGACAAAGGCATCGTTTCGGTCGCGGCAGACGGATTTGGCGCGCCGGGTGTCGTGGTCAGCTATACCTCGGACCCAGATGTTCAGAACGGTAAGAAATTTGCCGCTTTGGGCATGCAGATCGCAGCAGGTGTGCCGTTGCAATGTGATGAGCCTGAAGGGTTCAGCACCTTCCGCCTTGGTCTGTTCGGTTTGGACAAATTGTATGACGTTGACGGCACCATCGGGCGGCTCAAGCGCGTGCTGGATCAGGTTCTGTGAAACTACTCGGGCCTTAGCGTACGCCGAGGCCCATTTGCATCAAGGTCTTGCGAACAGCCGGCAAGGAATAGAGCGCATTCAACCCCATTGCCCGCACGTCCCTTAACGGTCGCGCTTCAATCATTGAGGCGCGGTTCAACAGATCGATGCCTTTGACCCGCATCTCAATCTCGGTATGGCGGGCTTTGTGATAGGCATCGAGCATCTGCGCATCGCCCAGACCTTCGGGGCGGGCCTGCGCCAGTTCCAGCAGGCTGCTCAGATCACCCAGCGACATGTTCAATCCCTGTGCACCAATTGGCGGCACTACATGGGCGGCTTCGGCCATTAGTGCGACTCGCTCGCCTGATAAACGTTCTGCTGACTGGCTGATGATCGGCCAGATGGTCCGGCGCGAAGCCAGTTTTAACGGTCCGAACAACCCACAGGACCGTTCGGTCATCAACGCTTCAAACGCCTCGGGCTCGGTGTTGAGCAACTCAACCGCGCGGGGTCCGCGCTCCATCCACACAATCGCCGAAGACGGTTGCCCCTGCCAATCGGGCAGGGGGACCAGGGTGAACGGCCCGCCCGAGCGGTGAATTTCGGTCGAAACATTGTCGTGCGGGATGGGATGTGTGACTGCAAAGGCCAATGCTTTCTGGCCATAGCGCGTGGTATGGACGTTGATCCCAGCCGCCTCGCGCATGGGAGAGTTGCGCCCGTCAGCTGCGACCACCAGTTTGCAATGAATGCGGCTGCCGTCACTCAGGCCGACACGCGCTTCGGCAGTGCGGGTGAACAGACTTATAGTGCCAGTACCGGGGCGGAAATCGACGTTGGGCAGTTCGGCCAGTCGTGCCACCATCTCGCGCCGCAACAGCCAGTTGGGCAGGTTCCAGCCGAAGGGCAGATCTGAAATATCTGCGGCGTTGAAATCGCGTACCACGCGGGGTTCAGGAACATCTCCGCCTGCGTCGACAATCCGCATGATCTGTAAGGGGGCCGCGTGTGCGTCCAGCCGTTGCCACAACCCGCATTGCTCTAACAAGCCGTGCGCTGGTTGCAAAAAGGCGGTGGTCCGCAAATCAGAGCCGTCCACGTCGCGCTCGGTTATCGGGGGCGTCGGGTCGACGCAAATGACGTCGAACCCGGCGGTTCCAAAGGCCGCCGCAGCGGTCAGACCAGCGATTCCGCCGCCGGAAATCAGGATGTCACAGCTGTCTTTCATGACCTTGGCCTCCGAGTGTTTGGCAGACCCTAGTTCGGTTCTGCATCGGGCGCCAAGTGACATCCTGTCCCGCGTGTCAGCCGCGTGAAATCAGGATGAGGATCAGGAACATCACCGGCACCATCATCACGGCTGGGATGTATAGGCCCGGCAGACCGAACAACAGGGCAGAACAGCCCCACATGCTGAAAATCGCGGCCGCTGTATAACCCCAATCTGCGCCCCTTGCATGAGCGGCATCCTTGGCCAGCCAGCCAAACAGGGGAACTGCAAATAACAGGCGCTGCCAGATGGGCAGGCGTCCGGGCATCTCGATCGCGCTCATGGGGTCTCCGATTCTGTTCGTCGCTGAGGCGCATATAGGGTCGATGATGCACCTGCAGAATGTGCAGATCGTCGCAGTGTGACAGCCTATCGCAGGCGGGACAAAAACGCAGTCAGATCGTCGGTGTGATGGTGTATATGATCGGCCCTATGCGGCTCGGGCGCTACGTGAACAGTGCGCATTCCCATCGCGTGCGGAGCAGCCAGATTGCGCGGATCATCTTCAAACATGGCCGCCTTGTCGGCGTCGATGCCATCCTGTGCAAAGATCGTCTCGAACGCGGCCTGTTCGGGTTTTGGACGATAGCCCGCGTGTTCTACGCCATAAACCGCATCGAACAAACCGCTGAGGCCGCGTGCTTTTAGCACACGTTCGGCATAAGGCGCGCTGCCGTTGGTGTAGACAATGCGACGGCCGGGCAAGGACCGGATGTGGTCGGCCAACTCGGCGTCGGGGTCCATGTGGCTCATGTCCACCTGATGCACGGCGTACAGATAGGGTTCTGGGTCCAGGTCATGCTCGGCCATCAAGCCGGCCAGCGTGGTGCCGTATTCCCGCCAATAGTGCGAGCGCAGACGATCCGCCTCGGCTCGGTCGACGCCAATGGCCTGCACCACGTAATCCGTCATCAGAACCTCGATCTGGTCGAATAGTTGCATATGAGGCGGGTACAGCGTGTTGTCGAGGTCGAACACCCATTGGGTGACGTGTGAAAAAGAAGGTTTGACCATGGGCTGGGTTTAGGCCGCCATGCACAGGTTTTCAATGCTACACTTGATTGCACGGGCCTGACGCGGATAGACATGTCCGAACGAGGAGAAAAAACACCCCATGCCGCAATCCCGTCAGCCCAACAAAGACGCCTATAGCCTTATTCTCGAAGCGATTGATGTGGGCGTTTACAAGCCCGGCGACCGATTGGTCGAAAGTGAGCTGGCAGAACGATTTGGCGTGTCTCGCACGCCTATCCGCGAAGCGTTGCAGCGCCTTGAGACGCAGTCCCTGCTAGAGCGTGACGGACGATCACTGATCGTGGCCTCATTGGATCACAACCAAATGGCCGAACTTTATGTGGTCCGGCGCGAGTTGGAAGGGTTGGCCGCAAAGCTGGCCGCGAAACACGCCACCGAAGAAGAGATCAAAGTGCTGCAGGACATGGTCGCCGCTGACGATGCGTTGGTGAATGATCCAACGGCACTGTCGCGGGCCAACCGGCGGTTTCATGAACAGATCCATCTGGCTTCGCACAATCGGTATCTGGTGCAGCAGCTGAATCTTGTGCACCGCACAATGGCTCTGATGGCTACGACGTCTCTTGCCGTTCAGGGCCGCGGCGAGATTGCGCAAAGCGAGCATAAGGGCATTGTCGAGGCGATCACCGCCCGTGATGAAGAGGCGGCAGAGCGCGCGCTGAAAGAACATATCTCGGTGGCGTTCATGACCCGGCTGAAACAGGATGCGGTGTTGCGCGAGAAATGACCGTTAGTGCGGCTGTACTTCTTCGCGGGCCTGCCCATGCTGAGTTTTGTCCCAGAAGAACGGGTTGCTGGCCAGCTCCCACAGGGCTTTGTAGGCGGCTAATACGCCTAGCGGAAAATACAATGGCATTGTTGGAACCCACGGCATCAGGAACCGTCTTTCCTGTGCTGCAACGGCCAGCATTCCAACGATCAGATTGGTGATCTCGGCCACCAGAAACAGGCTGATGAGTGCGTAGAAGGCCCAGTCAGACAAAAGCGGATCGAACGGGCCAGGCAAGCCCAGTGTTGCCAACCAAAATAGCCATAGGACCGGTGCCAGTAGAAACTGCCCAATAGTGCCCAAGAAGAACGCCTGAACGCCAAGAAATCGCTTGAACCCGAAGTCGCTTATCAGACGCCGCGGCGCTCGCATGTGCACCAAATTGGTTACCATGAACCCCTTCAGCCAGCGCGAGCGCTGCTTGACCCATGGCCAGGCACGAAAGTTTGCCTCTTCATAGGTGGTGGTATCAACCATCTCGGTTCGATACCCCGCACGGCTGAGGCGCACGCCTAGATCTGCATCCTCGGTTACGTTGTGGGCATCCCAGCCGCCAAGCTCCAGCAATTTATCCCTGCGAAAAAAGAATGTTGTGCCCCCAAGGGGGACGACCAGACCCAGATGCGCAATGCCTTGCAGGATGATCCGAAACCAGCTGTTGTATTCGATGGTAAAGCAGCGTGACCGCCAATTTGTGCGCGGGTTGTAATAATCCAGAACACCTTGCAGGCAGACGACGTCTTCGTCAGCCCGCGCAAAATGCCGGACCACGCGTTCGATCTGATCCGGTTGCGGGGCGTCCTCGGCATCCCACACACCCAGAATGTCCCCACGACAAAAATCCAGCGCGTAGTTCATCGCGCGGGGCTTTGTCGTCAGTCCGTTCAGTTCCGGGACTTCCACCGTTCTGATCCAGCTAGGCAGATCCACTCGGCTTAATGTGGTGCGCGTGACCTCATCTGAGGCTTCCAGCACCAGAATGACGTCCAACAAAGCTTTTGGGTAGGTCAGGCGTTGCAGCCGCTTTATTAAAGCACCTGCAATCTCTCGTTCATTGTAAAGGGGCACCATCATCGATACACGCGGCAATCGCAGTGGAACAGGCTTGGGGTTTGGGCACACTTGGCGGCATCTCATAAGGTATGAGACCAAGCCCACAATGCGCAAAACCATGAACAAGAGCAGTGAAACGGTGGCCGTGGTCAAAAGAGCAGCCAGACCAACCAGAGGAAAGGCTGTAAAAAAGAAAAGAAGTCCCGCAAGGACAGCGATGGGACCCGCGCGCTTTGTCGGCGTCCACGATCGACAGCTCTGATCCTTGTCGACCCGGGTTTCCGCACCTTTTGCCAAAGTGTCGGAAAACGCGCTGGCAATCGCGTGATCAATCTGACTGGCCGATGCAAGTACCGGGGCAATCGTGTGTTCAGTGTCGGACAGGGCGGCGCGGACCGCAGCAAAGCGGTTTGGATCTGCGGTCGCGATCAGCAGGATCGGGCCGATGCGCAACCACGGGATCACATTGTGCTTTAGCCAGAACTCGACCGGTTTGATGTCACATAAGGTCGGGGAGGGGGGCGTGTCTTTCAGATCGGCAATTTGCAGGTTGGTCTGCTGGGACAAAGCATCCATGACTTCCTGACGGCTGATCCAGCCCTCTCCGACAAGGATCTCGCCCAGCGGGGCCTGTTGTCTGGATTGCAGATGCAGCGCCTTTTCGAGCTGCGCGGAGGTGATGCATCCACGTTCGAGTAAACAGGCGCCAAGGGGTTTCCGCGCCCCAACAGAAATCGGCGCGGCGCGCGCGAATTGCTGAAGGTTATGTTCAACCATAAAAAAACCCTGACACGGTGACCCGCGTCAGGGTGGCTCAATCAAGGTTAACAGCGCGTTAACACTATACGATGAAGTGGTTAAGCCTGCGCTTTCTTGTCTGCCATTGCTTCGGCAAAGCGTTCGAACAGATAGTAGCTGTCCTGTGGGCCGGGCGAGGCTTCGGGGTGGTGCTGCACTGAATAGACAGGGCGATCGGTCATGCGGATGCCGCAGTTGGACCCGTCAAACAACGAGCGGTGGGTTTCCACAACTCCGTCGGGCAGGGACTGGCCATCCACAGCGAAGCCATGGTTCATCGAGGTGATCTCGACCTTGCCGGTATCCAGGTCTTTGACCGGATGGTTGGCCCCGTGGTGGCCGTGGTTCATCTTCACGGTATGGCCGCCCAAAGCCAGTGCCAGCATCTGGTGTCCCAGACAGATGCCAAAGACGGGCAGGTCGGTGGCGTCCAGAACCTCTTTGATCATAGGCACGGCGTATTCACCGGTGGCTGCCGGGTCTCCGGGGCCGTTCGACAGGAACACGCCATCGGGATTATGGGCCAGCACCTCGGCGGCCGTTGCCGTTGCAGGCAGAACCGTGACGTCGCATCCGGCCGAGGCGAGGCAGCGCAGGATATTGCGCTTTGCGCCAAAGTCTACGGCGACAACTTTATGAACCGGAGATTCCTGACGTTTGTACCCGTCCGGCCAGGCCCACCGCATTTCGTCCCAGCGATAGCTTTGGGCGCAGGTGACCTCTTTGGCTAGATCCATACCTTCCAGACCGGCAAAGCCGCGCGCGGCGGCGACCAGTGCCTCGATATCAAAGTTACCGTCGGGATCATGCGCCAACGCGACATGAGGTGCGCCTTGCTGGCGGATGGCGCGGGTCAGGCGGCGGGTGTCCACACCGCCGATGGCGATGCGGCCGCGGCGGGCGAGCCAGGTTTTCAATTCCTCGGCCGAGCGCCAGTTCGATGGCTCGGTCGGATCCCATTTGACCACCATCCCGGCGGCAACCGGATCGCCAGTCTCATCATCTTCGGGGTTCACGCCGACATTGCCGATATGAGGGAAGGTGAAGGTCACGATCTGTCCCGCATAAGAGGGGTCGGTCATGATTTCCTGGTATCCGGTCATGGCGGTGTTAAAGCACAGTTCAGCCACGGTTTGGCCGGTGGCGCCGAAGCCCATACCGTAGAACAATGTACCGTCGGCCAATGCCAGACATGCGGTGGGCTTGGACGGGGCGTTCTGGGCCATGGCGCGACTCTCCTGCAAGGTAAACCGGCGCATACCTAAGGGGGTTGTACGCTCGGGTCAAGTCTGTTCAATTTTTAGGCTATTGTTTAAAATCAATAAGTTAACCACATGCACCCCCTGTTGTATCGCGCTTTTTGTTTCGATATGGTCGGGGTTCCTTTGCCATGGGGATGGACAGAACATATGGATATGCGATCAAGGGTGAACACTGCCCTGAAGCAAGCAATGAAAGACAAGGATGCCGAGCGTCTGTCGACGCTGCGCCTGATTAATGCTGCGATCAAGGACCGTGACATCGCCTCGCGCGCGTCTGACAACGAAGAAGCCAAAGGCTGCGGCGATACAGAGGTGCTTGAAATTCTTGGTAAAATGACCAAGCAGCGCAAGGAAAGCGCCCGCGCTTATGAAGAGGGCAGCCGATTGGATCTTGCCGAACGGGAACTGCGCGAGGTCGAGGTCATCGAGGAATTCCTGCCCAAGCAATTGGACGATGACGAGGTGAGCAAGGCCATTCAGACCGCAATCACGGCCACCGGCGCCGGTTCGATCCGCGACATGGGCAAAGTGATGGGTGAGCTGAAAACCCGTTACACCGGCCAGATGGATTTCGGCAAGGTTGGCCCGATGGTCAAAGATCAGCTCTGCGCTGCACCAGGCGGCAGCTGCTAGGCATTATTGTTTGCTAAGATGCTAAGGCTGCGCGACAGGTTCGCGCAGTTTTTTTGTGAGCTCATCAAACAGCGAAATGCGCTCTTCCTCAGACAGAAACGCGCCGATTTCAACTTCGCGGCCGTCACCGGTCAGTGTGACATAGTTTGGGACCGGGCCGCCGCGCTCATGCATTTCGGGACGCGCCCAATAGCGGTTGCAGGACCATTCCTGCTGCCCCCGTTGTGGGTGATGCTGCACCAGACGGGCCTGCGAGCCGGTCAAGGTCAACACCTCGAAAACGCTGCGTGCACGGTAATTGGATTGGATCGCGAACCACAGTCCCAGAACGGTCAACAGCATGAATGGCAGCAAACCCCAAAGCAAAACCGACCCAAGAACAGCCATCAGGGGAATTAAGCCAAACAGGAAGACCGCCAACACCACACGCATCGCCCAGCGTGGGGGCAGAGAGTTATGCGGCCACAGGCGCAACTCTTGCTCGGAACTTGAGGTTTGATTCCATCGATACGGCATGGTGCAAAAATAGCGCAGCACCTGCCGGTGTCTAACAGGAAAGATCAGATGACGTGCCCAACTCTGGCCCACGACAACGCGTCATCCAGCCGGTCATCGCCCCAGAAAACCTCGCCGCGGACGACCAAGCTGGGGGCGCCAAAAACGCCCAGCTTTGTGGCCTGTTCTGTTTCGGTTTCAAGGGCCGAGATCGTGTCCGGGCTGCGGGCGCGTGCAAGGGTCAGGCGCGGGTCCTGCTGACACCGGTGCAGTGCTTCTGACAGCGCTGTTTCGCTGCCCGCCTCAATCCCTTCTTCAAACCAGATGCGGTACAGGTTTTGGGTAAAGGACTTGCCCCAACCATCCGCCATACCCAGCACGGCAACCTGATTGGCCAGCGCAAGATCCGATATCGGGTAGGGTGCAGGAAGCGTTGCGTGCAGGTGGTACTTGGCGGCGCGCCGCTCGATATCACGCCACATATATGCGGATTTGGCCGGTTTGCCTGCAAAGGGAATGTTCTGTTGTTCGGACATCACGGTGCGCACGTTAAACGGTCGCCAATTGACGGTTGCGTCATGCTCATCACACCAATCATCAAGGCGCATGATCGTCAGGAAGCTGTATGTGCTACCGATGGAAAACCAAAAATCTATTTCGGGCATCTGATGGCTCCGATCCCAGGGTTTCTGGATACATGATACCCTAAAATGGGCAGATTATCGAACGCACCCTGAAATGGCGTTGCGGATGCGCCAAATCGGGTCGCTCTAAAACAGAACTTTTTCGATGGGTTGCGCGGGTTGCGGCGCAACCCCGCAATCGGTCATCTGCCGCAAGTCGATCTCGATGCTGCGACACAGGGCCGAGATTGGAACATCAGTCACATCCCCTTCGAATGGATCCTCCATCGAAGCGCTGACGCGCTCGGTGACAAAGAAGATCCAGCAGACCAGCGCCCCAACCGGCGCGAATGTCAGCCAGTCGAAGATAACAAGCTGCAATACGGAGATATCTGCCCCGGGGATGATTGATCGCTCGTCGTTGAACGCCAGCGGCAGCATGAAGATGAAGATCCAACTGAAGACGCGACCGACCTCGGCAACCTGTCTGGGGAACGGTGTGTTCTTGATGCGCTCACATTGCCCCTGTGTCGTCGTAAACCGGGCGAGGCGGTCCATCAGGGCGACGTGCCAATAGGGGTCAATGCCGCGGCTGCGTGCCAATTCTGCTAGCTTTTCGCCCTGAAGAAACAACAGATAGGCGGCGCGATTGCTCTTGCCCTCAAGCCTTGCCAAGTCGATTGGCAACTGGCGTTCGCGCCAGCATTCGGGCATTTGATGCAACTCGGTTCGGTCAGAAATAGGTTTGTGCCCAAACATCCATGGGCGTCGGCTGCGTCCTGTCGGCGAGGGCTGGCGCAGCTGAAAGGCAAGCATATTGAGCCACGCGATGTGACGTTCGATCAGTTCGTCGCGCAGCGCAGGATCAATCGGTGTGCCGTCGGGCAGCACCAGATTGCTAATAGTGTTGCCCCAGTCCCGGCTGGCATTGACGATCTCGCCCCAGATGCTGCGCGCTTCGGACCAGCGCGCAAAGGCAGATGTGTTTTTGAAGCCCAGAAAGAATGCCACTGCGAGCCCGAGCATGGTGACGGGCGGGCTGGGGTTCGAGATCAGCTCGATTGTCGTGAGCTCGTCCGCCAGAACAACCAGCAGCGTCCATGTCAGCACGATGCAGATAAAGCCAAAGGAGCCCTTGACCATCTGTCGTACAGTAATTCCGTCGTGAAGGATCATGACCGACCGGGTCCTGCGCAATTAGCGATTGCAGATCAGTCTAGCGGCTTATTCTCGGGCAAGTCTATGCCAGCGTTGTTTAATTCTTGAGGCGTGAAAAATGAAAAGCCCCGCATCTGCGGGGCTTTGTCAGTCTATATTGCCGGGATTAGTGGGCGTGGCCTTTATCCCAGTCTTCCTGCTTTGGCAGCTGTTCGAACGTGTGTTCGGGCGGCGGGGTAGGCAGGGTCCATTCCAGCGTGTCCGCGTATTCGTTCCACGGGTTCGGACGTGTTTCTTTCGCGCCGCGCAGCAGGGCGTAGATCACGATGCCGAAGAACAGCAGGAACGAGGCAAACGAGATGAACGCGCCAATCGACGATACATAGTTCCACTGGGCGAATGCCTCAGGGTAGTCGATGTAGCGGCGCGGCATGCCCTGACGGCCCAGGAAGTGCTGCGGGAAGAAGGTCAGGTTAGCGCCGATGAAGAACAGCCAGAAGTGAACCTTGCCCCAGAATTCCGAGTACTGACGACCAGTCATTTTCGAGAAGTAGAAGTACACGCCCGCGAAGATCGCAAACACGGCACCCAAGCTCATCACGTAGTGGAAGTGCGCAACCACGTAATAGGTGTCGTGATACGCACGGTCCACACCGGCCTGCGACAGAACCACACCGGTCACACCGCCAACAGTGAACAGGAACAGGAAGCCGAAGGCGAACAGCATCGGTGTCTTGAACTCGATCGAACCGCCCCACATGGTCGCGATCCATGAGAAGACTTTAACCCCGGTCGGCACCGCGATGACCATCGTGGCCAGCATGAAGTACGCCTGCTGACGCAGTGACAGGCCAACGGTGTACATGTGGTGCGCCCACACGACAAAGCCCAGCACACCAATCGCGATGATCGCCCAAACCATCGGCAGGTAACCGAAGACCGGCTTGCGCGAGAAGGTTGCGATGACGTGGCTGATGATGCCGAACCCAGGCAGGATCACGATGTACACTTCCGGGTGGCCAAAGAACCACAGGATGTGCTGATACAGGATCGGATCGCCGCCACCGGCGGGATCAAAGAAGGTGAAGCCAAAGTTGCGATCCATCAGCAACATGGTGATCGCACCCGCCAGAACCGGTAGGGACAACAGAATCAGCCACGAGGTGACAAAGATCGACCAGCTGAACAGCGGCACCTTGAACAGGGTCATGCCCGGGGCACGCATGTTCAGGAAGGTGGTGATCATGTTGATCGCGCCGAGGATCGAGGAGGCGCCCGATACGTGCACGGCAAAGATCGCAAGGTCCATGGACATGCCGCCTTCGGTCGTCGACAGCGGCGGGTACAGAACCCAGCCTACACCCGAACCGAGCTGATCGTTACCACCGGGGCTCAGCAACGAGGCCACACCCAGCGACGTACCAGCGACATAAAGCCAGAAAGACAGGTTGTTCATCCGCGGGAAAGCCATGTCCGGTGCACCGATCTGCAACGGCATGAAATAGTTGCCAAATCCGCCGAAAAGCGCGGGGATGACCACGAAGAACATCATCAGAACACCGTGATAGGTGATCATCACGTTCCACAGGTGTCCGTTAGGGGTGCAGAGCTCGGCTCCGCTACCGAACAGTCGGAAGCCTTCCATGCACATATGCTGCACCCCGGGTTCCATCAATTCGATCCGCATGACAACAGTCATCAGAACTGAAATCAGACCGGCAAGTGCCGAGACGACCAGGTATAGAATCCCGATGTCCTTGTGGTTGGTCGACATGAACCAGCGCTGGAAAAATGTGCGCTGGTCTTCATGGTCGTGACCATGAATGGCTGCGTCTGCCATTATAGGTGCCTCCTGTTGCAACTGCACCGCGCAGTTGGACCTCTCCAACGCGCGGGATTCCTGCTGGTTTTAGATTGCGGGGGGACGACCTTCAATGGTCGAGTTTGATCTGGATCAAGATTAATTGTCGCGGGCAGGAGGGCGACCCACGAAATTTTCATCAAATTCCGCATTCATCTGGGTATCAGCGCCCCGAATTCAAGGGGGCGGCTGGGAATTGCGTTCCCCGCTTGACCCGGGCCGGGGTGCGCCGCAGAACTGTCGGCAACGCGTCAATCGGAGAATTGAAATGACCGCCTATGATCCCGAGAATATTTTTGCCAAGATTTTGCGCGCAGAAATCCCTTCGAGCCGAGTATACGAAGATGACGATACGGTGGCTTTCATGGATATCATGCCGCGCGCGGACGGGCATCTGCTGGTGATCCCTAAAACCCCCTGCCGCAACATTCTGGATGCAACGCCTGCACAACTGGCTGCTGTGACCGCAACGGTCCAGAAAATGGCCAAGGCCGTCGTTGCAGCGTTCGATGCGGATGGGGTCACGGTCCAGCAATTCAACGAGGCCGCCGGAGGGCAGGAGGTGTTCCATCTGCATTTCCATATCCTGCCACGCCATGATGGTGTTGCCGTGCGGGCACCCGGAACGATGGGCGATTTCGACCTGATCGCGCAGCATGCCGAAAAGATCAAAGCCGCGCTGAGCTGACCGGCAAGCAGTTACTTCGAGTGCGCGTGTGGCCCCGCGCACTCACTGTGATCTCCAAATGCGTGAAGCACGGCGCAGACATGGTCGTGCTTGCCATCGCAGGCTTTGGAAATTCGGGTCAGTTCGGCCTCAAGGCTGCGCAAGCGGGAAATACGGTCCCGCAGGTCGGCCAGCTGCCTTTCGGCAATTTCATGCGCTTGGTTAAGGTCGCGGCCAGACGCGCCTTCCAGAGACAGCAAACCTACGACATCGGTCAGCGGTAAACCCAGATCGCGGCAATGGCGAATAAAAAGCAGCCGTTTCAATGCAGTGTCGTTGTACCGGCGCTGATTACCCGCTGTTCGGTCCGGACGCGGCAACAGCCCCTTGTCTTCATAAAACCGGATGGTCGGAACCTTGACCCCCGTATGACGCGACAGAAACCCAATTGAATACATCTTTTTTCCTCAGGGCTCTTGAACCTCTAGTTACTAGAGGAATTACATGCAATGTGCAGCCGTAACAAGGGACACACATTTCAGATGGCACATGATCACTCTCATAAGGGGCACAGCCACGCGCACCATCACATAGACCCGGAGGCAGGAGACGCGCGCGTTGCTTGGGCCATTGCCGTCAACATGTTCCTGACGCTGGCACAGGTCATTGGGGGCATTTTTTCAGGGTCGCTGGCGTTGATCGCTGACGCCCTGCATAATTTCTCTGACGCCATCGCGTTGGTCATCGCCTTTTTTGCCCGCAAAATCGCCCGCCGACCTGCCGACCCACGCATGAGTTTCGGCTATGGCCGGGCCGAGGTCGTAGCCGCGCTTGTCAACTACACCACTCTGGTCGTGCTGTCGGTGTACTTGTTCTACGAGGGTGTGATGCGGTTTTTTGAGCCTGAGCCGGTCAACGGCTGGATGGTCGTCTGGATCGCGGCGCTGGCTTTAATTGTGGACCTTGTCACGGCTGCGCTAACTTACTCGATGGCCAAGGACAGCATGAATATCCGGGCGGCGTTTCTGCACAATGTTGCGGACGCCTTGGGATCGGTGGCTGTGATTATTGCCGGCACCGCGGTGATCCTGTTCAACTGGACATGGGTAGACCCCGCCGTCACGATCCTGATTTCGGTCTACATACTGTGGCATGTCAAAAGTGAAATTGGCGAAACGATCCGCGTTCTGATGATGGCAGCGCCCCCCGATCTGGACCCGGAAGAAGTTGCCTCGGCCATCGAGGACATACCCGGAGTGTCCGAGGTTCACCATATCCACTTGTGGAGCATGCAGGAGAGAGAGCCTGCGTTAACGGCCCATCTGGTCGTGGACGCGGCGGTCTGGGCTGATGCGGAAGGGGTGAGAGCCAGCGTCAGACATTCGCTCCGCGACCGATTTGCCATTGGTCACACCACGCTTGAGCTTGAGCAGATCGACCGCGCGTGTGTCGGGTCGTCACGTTTCGGGCGTACAGAAGAGAATCCATAGAGTTGAATGTGAATTGCCGCTCCGATTTGGGGTCGGAACGGCAGACTCGTTAACTAATACCTTTCCGATTACTCGGGATGACCCAAGATCACCGGTTAACACACCACTCACTCTAAGAACGGTAAGTCTATACTACCCCCAAACACGCAGGATGTATCTATTTGAGTGAGCTTTTGGCTAATTTGCTCATTTTGAACTGTAAATATTTGGAAATTTCGGCCCAATGTGGAAACAGAGCTGCCAAAAATCGCGATATTGTTAACAGCATATGGACTCTGAACGATTCGCGGGTATCGATTCAGGCCCTATCGAGGTCAAAAACCTCTGAAAAAGTTTTCCGCAGGGCCGTGTCCACGTCCACCAGGGTGACCGGCAACCCCAGATCGACAAGCGACGTAACCCCATGTTCGGTGATGCCGCAGGGGACAATACCTGAAAAATGCTCGAGGTCAGGTTCGACATTGATCGAGATGCCATGGAAGCTGACCCATTTGCGCAGGCGCAATCCGATCGCCGCTACCTTATCCTCGGCAGGTTGGTCCGAAGCGGTCAGTGGTTTGTCGTTGCGCCGCACCCAAACACCGACGCGACCGTCACGGATTTCACCATGCACGTTGAACTCGGCCAGCGCTGCGATCACCCATTCTTCCAGTTGCTTGACGAAACGACGCACATCCTTGCCGCGTTTGTTCAGATCCAGCATCACATAGGCCACGCGCTGGCCGGGGCCGTGATAGGTGTATTCACCGCCGCGCTTGGCCTCAAAGACCGGAAAGCGATCCGGGTCGGTCAGATCCTCGATCCGGGCTGACGTGCCAGCGGTGTATAGCGGCGGATGCTCCAGCAGCCACACACACTCATCCGCTTCTCCGGCCGCAATTGCAGCCACGCGCGCCTCCATGAAGGCGACGGCGTCATTGTAATCGGTCAGCCCGTCAGTGATCTTCCATTCCATAAGTGCTCCATACCGCCGGGGCAGTGCGAAGAAAAGAGGTCACGCAGCCTCGGTCAGGCACCGCTGCAACAGGTCCGAATAGGTTTCGGCCCCCTGCGCACCGGTCACCAGGTACTTGCCAACAAACACCATTGACGGGACACCTGAAACACCACGGCTGGTCCAGAACTGCTGCTTTTGGCGAACCGGCGCAATGTGATCGCCCGAAGTCAGAGCCGCATGGGCAGCGTCCCGGTCCAGACCCGCCACTTGGGCCGCATCAAGCAGGACCTCCGATTGGGATACGTCCTGTTGATTGGTAAAGTAAGCTTCGAACAGGGCCATCTTCAACGGATGCTGGCGGCCTTGCGTTTCGGCCCAGTCCAACAGTTGATGTGCTGCAAAAGTATTCACCATCCGGCTGTCGTCATTGAAGTTGAACGCAAAGCCAAGCTCGGCGCCGATCTGGGTCAGCCGATCGCGGGCCTGCTGGCTCTGCTCAACCGTAGAGCCATACTTCTCCATAATATGTTCGCGCAGGTTCTGGCCCTCTGGCGGCATATTGGGGTTCAGCTCAAAAGGATGCCATCTGAGATTAGCCAGCACGTTTTGTTCTTTCAAAGCCAGGTCCAGCTGGCGAAACCCCACGATGCACCAGGGGCACACAATGTCTGAGACGATATCAATCTGGACAATTGGGCGGGGATCTTGCGCGGTCATGGGCGGGCTCCGGGGAAGGGGGAAATAAACTCTGTCTGCAGTACAGATAAGGATGGCACCGCGGAATTCAAATCGGCTTGTTTTTTGCCTCTTCACATCCTGTTCGCCACCGTCTATACGCCCCTCAACCAAGTCATTGGCAGTGCGGTCGTGGCGGAATTGGTAGACGCGCAGCGTTGAGGTCGCTGTGGGGTAACACCCGTGGAAGTTCGAGTCTTCTCGACCGCACCATAATTATTAAATAAATCCTATAAAATCAGATATTTGTAGGAAAAATATACAGGCTTACCGCCACTTTTCCCGCCATGAAACTCTTTGTGAAATTTCTGCTTGCATGGGGAGGGCATGGCAGTCATGATCTTATCCGAATTGTGCAAACAGGGTGATTTGCCCTGCAGACAGCGGAAGGTTGCAGGGGATGGGCGCGTCTGGTTCGCGTGCCATCCATGGAAGGCAGAAGGTAGAAGGGTTACGGGACGGAAGCGCCTCCAGAGGCGTGAGGTAGTCAGTCAGACACAGGTCTCCTTATTGGAGACGCCCTATGGCTACCCCTCTACAATTATTAACCATCGACGAAAAGGCCACTGAGTTGAATGTGTCGCGCGAAACGCTGCGACGCTGGAGACGCGACAAGAAAGGGCCGGAACATGTCGAGATATGCGGCCTCGTCCGCTATTACCCCATTGGCCACCCTGTGATCGACACGATCAGTGGGGGCGGCAATGACTAAGCTCTACAAGAATAGCACGTCAGGTTGCCCAAGCGTATCGGTTTTCCCGCGCCTCAATAAGTGGCGCGCATTCGTCCTCCACGAAGGTAAGCAAATTCACGCGGGATATTTAACCGAGTTTGACGACGCAGTGAAAGCTCGCCTCACTCTCGAAAAAGACCTCGCACTATCAAAGAAAAGGCCCACCGCTCAGAGAGTGATGGGCCTGTCCTTGACTTGTGAATTTAAACTCCGGAAAGGAGATTTATAATGTTATCTCATAATAATAATGGCCGCAATCGCGAACCTGTGATGTCTACAGAGCGCAATTGGGGTTTGTTTGCTCTTATCTGAAACGAGGAGAAGGGCAAGCACGACAAGCAGCCGATGGACGTCAAGACCGGTCACGCGCCGGTCCCTGCTCAGACCTTCAAGTCGACATACGAGGAGGCTCGTCGTCAGTACGATATGATGATCGAATACGGCGAGGACGTGCTGCTTGGCTACCTGCCGAGGGCGCACAGCCTGTACGTCGGCATCGATCTCGATAACTGCCTCGACGAGGACGGCTACGAGCTTGACTGGTGCGCGGACATCATCGGCGACTATGTAGGACCGGCGGAGGTGACACCGTCAGGGATGGGCCTGCGGATCGTCATGCCTCGCAAGGACGGCGACAACAAGCGCTGCAAGATATCTGACATCAACAATGTCGGCTTCTACGCTTACTCCGGTCGAGCCTTCACCGTGCCGACGCCACTGGCGGAACTCATGTCACACGGCGGCATCCCGCGCGACGACGAGGTGATAGATCGACTGATCGCGCGCCGGGGTGTGGCCGACGCTGGTAAGGTGCTCGACCACGAGCGGCACGCGCTGGAATTTGAACGCAAATGGGATGGCCATTGGTTCAAGGACCTGTCGCAAGCCGATCAAGAGCGCTGCCTGCGCGGCATGCTGTCGAAGTTGCCTCGCTCCTTTGTCGAGAACCGGGACGAGTGGACGCTGATCGGCATGTGCTTGCACCAACTGCAGATGTACGTCTCGTGGAACGTGGCGGATCACTGGCAGCGCTGGTCGCGTCTCAGTAACCATTTCAACGACCGCGAGAACGACATCCAGTGGGGAACGTACAAGACGAAGGGCGGCGCGACGTTCTTCACGCTTCTCCATCATGCCTGCGAGAACGGCTTCGACCGCATGGAATGGATGCGCAAGGCACGGGCGACCAAGGCCAGACAACAAGGCAAGAAACTAGCAGAGGCACATATCGCCAAGGCCGCGCGCCTTCGTGAGATGCTGAAAACAGGTGAGCGCAAATGACTGAGCAATTTGAATGGCTACAGGGCCGCGTGATCGACATCATCGAACTAGACCCGCTGATGCGCGACACCGCTATCGACGTGCTGCTGGAGGAGTGCCGCTCGCGCGGCCTCACCATGACCAAGCGCACGCTGAAACAGTCAGTGCAGCAGCGCGAGCGGCAGGTTAACGCAGATCAAGCAAACGACGTCGTCGCGGAGATCAATCAAGAGTGGTTTCTGATCGGTGGGGAAGGCAGTCTGCGGTTTGCACGATGGGAAGGCAAAGAGCTTCGGTTCTACAAGCGGCAGGACTTTGCAGGTTTGGTCGCACCTCTGACGCCGCGAGCGATGGGGCAGGCACCTGACGTTGTGTATCTGCGTTGCGATGATCGACGCCTGTATAGCGGCATTACCATCGACAACAAGGCAGGTGAGGTGTTCGGCGACAAGGTTAACCTCTGGCGCGGCTATGGCGTCGAGAAGTGCACCGGCGACGAGACCCCCTTCGTCGAGTATCTGCAAGCCACCTTCGGCGAAGATTGGGAATATGTTCAGGATTGGTGCGCTTACACCCTCCAAAACCCCTGCGAGCGCGCCAACGTGATCTTGTTCTTGATCAGTCAGGAGGAAGGCACCGGCAAGTCAACGCTGGGCCGCATCATGCGCAAGCTGTTCGGCCACCATGCTCGAAAGGCGACCAAAGCTTCGGACGTGACAGGGCGCTTCACAGACCATCTGGCAGGTGCTCTGTTCGTCCACGGCGATGAGATCATGTTCGCAGGCAACAAGGCAGGTGCAGATGCGTTGAAGACCCTCGCGACCGACGACACCATGCGCGTCGAGCCGAAGGGTGTGCCGAGCTTCGAGACGGAAAATCGTATGTCGTTCCTGATGACGTCCAACCACGAGCATGCGGCCCACATCGGCAGTTCAGATCGCCGTTATGCGATGGTGCGTGCGCTGCCCACCAACAAGGGAAACACTGAGTATTGGGATGGGCTGAACTCGTGGCTGGAGGATGGAGGTTTCGAGGTGGTGCTGGAGTATCTGCTGGACCTCGATCTCGACGGCTTCAACATCGTGCGCGACAGGCCGATCTCGGAACTGTACCTGACGAACAAACGGCAGTCGATGCAATCGACCGGTCAATGGTGGTCTCGGTGCATCGCGCAGCGCAAGATCATCAGCGCGCCTCCCGGCGTGGCGACTAAGGAGTGGATCGACAAGTCGACGTTCTACGGCTGGTTCGTGAAATGGGCGGAAAAGAACGACCGCTACGACATCCCCAACGACAAAGTTTTCTGGCGCGACATGCGAGCTATGTGCGAAGGGATGGAATTTCAAAAACCGAAGGGCAAGCCGAGGCAGGTGAAAATTCCTGATTGGGAAGACGCCGAGGCAGATTTGACCAAGTACCTGTCATAAAGAAATTAGGAGGGCCAACTTAGATATTGGCCCTTTTTCATTGGATTGATTGGTTTGAAACGCGCCTTAAACCGATAAAAGCACTGATTTTGGCCAAACTCCTTGTTAGTGGTTTCCCCCTCTCTAAAAAAGGGGGGTGTGCACTCGCGTGAAAGGAGTTGGGCGATATTCATTGGTTTGATTGGTTCATAGATTTATCGACTAGTTTTTGACTTCCCCCATCCCCTCGTAATCTCATGCTTGTATTACCGTAAAGCATTGTAAAGCAGTCATGTTTTACTTATTAGGTGTGCTTTTCGTGATACCTTCTTGGAGGGGTTTTTGAGAAACCAAAGGTAGAAAAGCACCATGGCGGGTACCCCCCCCGGTCGACTAAATCGCCGGGTGCCTGCTTGGAAGAGCTCCTCGCAAAAATTTTTTCTCTAAAAACCCAATTGAGGCTGTAATGCATCCGCAGCTCGATTGCGAAAGGAACCCGACAGCTTCGCAACAACTCTTCCTCTCTGTTGCGAAGCTGACTAAAGCGGTCCGTCAGTGTTTGGCCAGTCGCTTGGTTTGCACGTTAGGGACATGCCTTAGAACCTAATCACGCAAAAAGGCGTTTGTGCAGTCACTCATCGGGATATGTTGGGTATCCAAAAGTATCGGTGAACTTCCGGAACCGAAGAGACATTCAGAATTGCTGACTAGCCCTAAGGGTCGTGTCGAAGCGGACGTTGGACCGGTGTGCAGCGAACGGCGGCTTCGAGCCCTGAGCGGACATTGATACGTTGAAGCAACTAACTGTCGCCGATAGAGTTTCATAGAGAGGTTTGCTGCTATGTACACCCTGATTGACACTGTGGTTGTGGGCGGAGGTCAAGCTGGTCTTTCCGTTAGCTGGCACTTAAAGCAGGCTGGTCATGACCACGTTGTTTTGGACCGCGGGCAGATTGGCGATACATGGCGTAACCGTTGGGACTCGTTCTGCCTGGTCTCTCCTAACAAACTCTGCCGACTTCCAGGTTTCCATTACGATGGGGATGATCCCGATGGTTTCATGCTCCGCGATGAGATCGTCAAATACATCGAAGACTATGCGAGAAGTTTTGGTCCGCCCTATCGAGGGGGCGTCGAGGTGGCTAGAATCGAGGCAAGTGCAGGACCGGGTCGGTTCAAACTAACCACATCAGATGGCGAAATCAGAGCGCAGAACTTGATCGTCACCGTCGGCACGCATCAACACCCAAATATACCAAGTTGGCATTACGATCTGCCCGAAAGGGTTACTGGCATACATACGTGTGACTATCGCAACTCAGCGAGCCTACCGGATGGTGCGGTATTCATTATTGGAAGTGGTCAGTCAGGGTGTCAGGTTGCTGAGGATCTGCACTTATCCGGGCGCGACGTACATCTTGCAGTGGGCAGTGCTGGCCGCATCCCACGTCGCTATAGGGGTCGCGACATTTTTGAATGGGACTTGGCGACTGGGTACATGAATATGGCGGTAAAGGACCATCCCAAAGGGACAGCTATCCGGTTCAAAGCCCATCCACATCTCTCTGGGCGAGAGGGTGGTCGTATTATTGATCTGCGCCAGATGGCGCTCGACGGGGTCAAACTACACAGCAAGATTGAGGGTGTTCAAGACGGGTGTCTGATTTTGGCGGGCGGACTTGAAGAGACGCTCAAGGCAGTGGACGATGTGTGTCGCGCGGAAATGGAGAGCATCGACACGTTTGTTGCAGAGAATGGACTCGATGATCCCAAGGAAATTGTTGTCCCGATCAACTGGCAGCCGAAACCTGAACCACCGTTCTTCGACTTGGCTGCAGCAAATGTTTCAACCGTCATATACGCAACTGGGTTTCACCGCGATTTTGGATGGATCGACTTGCCAGTCTTCGATGAGACTGGCTATCCGCTATATGAGCGAGGTACTACGGATATAGCAGGCCTGTACTTCTGCGGACTGCATTGGATGCATACACAAGGGTCTGGCCTGTTTTATGGCGTGGGCGAGGACGCGGCGTACGTAGTTGATCACTTGGTTTCCACTTCGAACAAATGAGGTGCGCGACAGCCTCGAGCCTAGCTTGGTTCGAAGGTTTCCAACTGCAACTGGATCAGTTTTCGGACGTGTTTGCCGAGACGACTTGCGACTGAGATATAAGCCAGTTGACGAACACCTCAGCTTCGGGACGCTGAAATTCTGCTTGAGTCTGGATGTAATAGACGCCGAAGAGTGGCTGAGAGAACAACTCAATCATCCGACCAGATGACAGATCGTCCTCGAAAAAAGCTCTGGCAGAATACGTGATACCGTCACCCCGGCGAACCGCAGTCATGATCAGGTTCCCAGGCATGTGATTTATGGTCAATGGCTCGGGAGGTACGACCCCATGATAGGTGAACCAGTCGGCCGCCTCGTTGGTGCCTAGTTCCTGCAACCAGGGCAGCTTCGTTAATGAGGCCGGGTCACGCAGATCTTGGCCTTCCACCAGTGAAGGTGCTCCGATCACGACCATGTCGGAAACAAGGACAGTATCCTCTTTTTTTCTTGGCATGCGTCTATCGTGATACCGAATGGCGACATCGATACCACCTGGCTTTATCTGAACCAGTTCAGAAGTTGGGTTCAGCATCAAAGTGATCTCTGGATGTTGTTGTTGAAACTCTGCCATTCTCGGCAATAGCCACTCCACCGCGAATGCTGGTGACATGGTCACTTGAACGGGACGGTGTGCTGCATGTTCCGCCAGTCGTTCGACACCCCTTCCGATAATTTCAAAGCCGATACCCAGTTCACGTGAAAGAATGATGCCTGGCTCTGTCAATTCAATGCTGCGCCCACGTCTGGCAACGAGAGCTACACCCAAATGTCTTTCCAACGATTTCACCTGCTGGCTGACAGCCGCTTGGGTCACGTTCAAGCGTTCAGCCGCCACGGTGTAACTCCCTGCTTCCGCAACTGCTGAGAAAGCGCGCAAAGCGTTCATCGGGGGAAGGTGCAACCAATCCATACTGTAGATTTTCTAATGTTTGGTTAGACTATTTGAGTCGTATGATATCGGCATTCTTGACAATATTCATATCGAAATCTGTTTATAAGCTCCAAGAAAAGTAGGTATAGGCTTCATCACGGATGTCAGCCTAGCCGCATGCCGGGAGATCTTGATACGATGGAAAAAATTCAAGGTGGATGTTACTGTGGTGCTGTTCGATACCAGATCGCGACACCACCTGTCTGGTCGGGACATTGCCATTGTCGTTCATGTCAAATGGCTCTTGGTGGCGCCTTTGCAACTTGGGCTAAGGTAGCCACCGAAGACTTCGCCGTTATCAAAGGCGAAATCCAACACATGGAGAAAACTCCGGGTATTCGTCGCGGGTTTTGTCGGGACTGTGGAACGACGTTGACCTATGCCGCCCTAAATGAAGTTGATGGCCAAGACTGGAGCGCTGATGCGTGGTTTTCTGCTGTAACGTTGGACGACCCATCGATTGCGCAGCCCAAGGCCCACGTCTTCGTCTCACATCAGCAGCCATGGATAAAACTCGACGACGGGCTGCCGACGTTTCCTGAGTTCTAATCAACTTTCCGAGCGAACGGAGGAGAAAGCGATGAACACTGTTTATTCATATGCCTGCAAGGATTGCGAGGGCATGGAGGCCTGCCCAGGCAAAGTGATCGCAGCGACCAAAGATGAAGTATGGAAACTCATGGAGCTCCACGCGGTGGTCGCTCATGGAGAGAACCCCAGTTCATGGGATGCCGACACTCGGGCATACTTGGAAACATTAATTAAGCCAGCTTGATAAGATCAGTGGGGCTTCGACGCCCAACGAGATATCGGCCTTGAACTTCGATTTGGATCGCTTGGTGACGAATGGCGACTTTGTTGAGAAGGACCGGCATGGGCTGCCAACCAGCTAATCATGCAAGCTGTAGGGATAGGCAGCTCTGAGCCCTGAGGAGACATGGTTAACCTTCTGGTTGATTGGTGAAAAGCAGCCTTTCTGCTAAAATGCCTCCGTGGAAAATATGGGATGGGAGGAGAAATCATGTCTTGGAATGTTTCAGGGGAACTCGTCGAAACCTGCAATTGCAACATGCTATGCCCATGCTGGTTCGGACAAGCTGACCTTATGCTCTTGGACCAAAGGTATTGCGCGACGTCCCTGTTGATACGCATTAGCGAGGGCTCTCATGAAGGCGTGGACCTTTCTGGCCAAAACGCGATTGTCTCATTGCATTTCCCCGGGCCGACACTGTTCGACGCCAACGGCACCGGGCGAGTGTACATTGACGAAAACGCCAGCGATGCGCAGGCGGCGGCATTGGAGACTATCTTGCAGGGTGCGTCTGGTGGCGGCATGGAGGTGCCGGCAAGCCTGTTGTCGACCTGGCTTCCGACCAAACGCGCCGGGATCAGCGTGACCGAGGCCGATGGCGAAATAACTGCAAGCGTGGCAGGTGTGGGCGAGATGAAATCCCGTCGTCTGGTCAATGACCTCGGCAACAAGATGAAACTGCAGAACGCCGCGTTCAGCCTGGCCTTCGGGCATGAAGGGCATGAAGGTGATCTGGCCCCCAGTGAAGGAACCACCTGGAATGACGCGGATATGCCCGTGACCTGGACGGGCCGGTCGGGTGTGGTCGGACAAGTCGCTTGGGCCGGCTGAGGCCGGGCCGGATCGTCAGGCCGTCATAATGAATGCTGTAGGAGTTGCACGACGAGATCGGGCGCTGGTGCTGGCAGCGCTAGCCGCGCTCACGGCGCTGGCGTGGGCCTATACAATTTACCTCGGGCTTGGTTCGTCCTCGATGACGATGGTTGGCGACATGGCCATGCCGATGATGATGCAGTGGTCCGTCGCGGATTTTGTCTTCATGCTTGTCATGTGGGCGGTAATGATGTTCGCGATGATGCTGCCTTCAGTTACACCCGCCGTAATGATCTACGAGCGGGTCCGCGCGAAGCGGGAGGAGGCAGGGCGACCCTTCGTGCCAACGGGCAGCTTCGTGGCGGGGTATCTGTTGGTTTGGCTGGGGTTCTCGCTGGCGGCGACTGTATTGAATTGGTGGCTGCACACTGGTGGCGCGCTTTCCTCAATGATGGGGAGGGTTGCGCCGACCGTGGGCGGCGTGATGTTGATACTTGCCGGGTTGTTCCAATGGACGCCGCTCAAGAACGCTTGCCTAGAGCATTGCCGCTCGCCCGTGAGTTTTTTGATAGCTCATTGGCACGAGGGAACCCTGGGTGCCGCGAAGATGGGGCTTCACCATGGGGCCTACTGTCTTGGCTGCTGCTGGATGCTGATGGTGCTGTTGTTTGTGTTGGGCGTCATGAACCTGCCGTGGATTGCCGTACTTACAATCGTAGTGTTGGCAGAAAAGACGTTGCCATTCGGGCGGTTTCTGAGCCGCGGATTGGGCGTGGTTTTGATTGTCTGGGGCGGGTGGCTGATCATGCTCGCCTGAGGAAACGTTGGTGCATTCACAGGCTGGATAAATGCCACCGTAGAGCGATCTTCAACACGTCACCGGGCAAGCAATTTCTGCGGGAGTTTAAGTTCCGCTCCGAACCCTAAGCGGAAATAGGGGAACTGGTGTGCTAAACTGTTGCAAGACCATTCAGATTTTCTGGAGTTGGCAATGACTCACATCGATCACCTAAAATCGATATGCGAACTTGAAGGGCTTCAGGTCGTCGATGTTGGTGCGGGTGACGGCGTCTATTCGCGAGACTTGTACGCTGCAGGAGCCAAAGTCATCGCAATAGAAATCGATCCGGGCAAAGTTGCTAAAGCCAAAGAAAATCTACCAAAAAACATCGACGTCAGGCTTGGGGCTGCTGAAGACCTACCTCTCGAATCGGGTTCGCAGGACCTAGCGTGTTTGTTCTTCTCTCTTCATCACATTCCAGTGGAGGTTCAGCACAACGCTTTCACTGAAATTCACCGCGTTCTTGGAAACAGTGGGCGGTTGCACATAGTGGAGCCCTATCCTTATGGGACAATGTTTGACGTTGTACGATTGGTGGAAGACGAAACCCTAGTTCGAACGCATTCTCACGAAACACTTAACCACTTGGACGGAGTAGACGGATTTCTGTTGGAAAACAAAAAAGAGTACGTCCTTACTCGTGAATATCCGACTTTCGAAGCGTTCCTGGAAAAGACTGTTTGGCCGGATCCAGATCGTTCTAGAGCTTATGAAAAGGTTTCTTCCGACGTGGAAGACGCATTCAACCGGTCGGTCGAAACCCTTGATGGGAAGATCGTTTTACACCAGCCCTGCGCCGCATACCACTTTATCGTTTCCTGTTAACGGCTGCCATACCGCGAGATCCAGCTCCGTATAGCAATTGTGCCCACATAGCGATCCTTGGAGATTATTCGATGAAATCATGGACGCGGCCTTGGGTTCGGCAAAGCAATTGGCCAGTAACCTCCGGCAAGCGGCTACAACTAGCCCAATGCAGGCTAGAACTCGTCCTAATCTTAGTTTTTTAAGAAGTTTCAGTCAGGTTCGCGCGAGTTTCGTTGATATAACGCGACAACAAACTTCCGAATGGCTCACTTGGTCAACCGATCTTCCGAGTATACATTCGGGTCGATGATCGCGACTATGTCGCTGCCGCTATCCTCCAAGCCAAGTCTTTCGCACAACCGTGCTGATGCAACGTTGCCCGGGGCAATGCCTGTCTTGAACCCAGTTGCGCCAAGCTTTTCATGAGAGTGTATCATAGCTTTGGCCCCCAAGACTTTTGCTACACCTTCACCCATGCGTTCAGGCTTGGTCGAAAGTTGCCCCCATTGAGCGCGACGATGCAGCCTACTGCTGGGCGGATGGCACAGAACTGAGCCTGCGGTTGCAACGGGAGCACCTGAGCTGTCAAAGACGACCATCGCAAATCCAGGGCGAGACAATCCTCGCATAACCGGCCCTATTGGCGGCAGAACACCGTGGCTCATCGCGACTTCTGCGAAAGCTTCAAGCCATTCTGGCGGAGAGTCTCGATCAATCACACGTACGGTCAAATCCTCGGGCAACGCCCGTGTGGCAATTATTTTCCGAGCAATGTCAACACAGTTTAGGCCGCCAAGATAACAAGCTATTGTGTCGGTTTTTAATCCCTGACTTTCAATGACTTCTCGCGTCTTTGCCACCTCCTGACGCGGTATGCTTTCTATCGCCGTGATGCCAAGTACTTGGGCCATTGCAACGGCATCATCCAAAGCCCCGTTGTACTCGTTGACAATTTGAATACCGCGCCCATGGCTACAAAATCGAGGGTCATCACCCAATAGCTGGATAAGGTGCTCACCCATGGTCGACATGCGTCGCTGTGCATCACTTCCAAATACTTCCATGGGTTATCCTTTGGGCGCCGCAAAATGGTTCGCCGATGATCGTTTGATATGAGTTGCGTCGTCAAGCGCACGTCAGACGCGAGACCGCGACGAAAAGAGAGTTATTGGTCGAGGGTGAACGTCAACCATGTCCGCAGTACGGTTACTCACGACAATTCGACGAATGACCGCACCGAGCCCAAAGTTTCATTAGTCGGTACGCAGTTTTGAGAGCATAGGGCAAGAGACATTCCCGCTGTCGCAGTTGGCTGTGAGTTCGTTCAGCGCCGCTTCCAATCGCTTCAGCTCGTTTATCTTTTCACGCACATTGAAGATATGAAGCTCAGCCAGCTCTTTTACAGATCGGCAATCCTCTCCGTCGCCTTCGGACAGGCTGAGAAGCGTCTTTGTATCGGCTAGTGGAAAGCCCAAATTACGGCATTTTTTCAGGAAACGAAGCCTTCCAACATCGTGCGCGGAGTACATCCGCCGGTTATTCGGTGCCCGTTCTGGTTTGGGCACGATCCCTTCGCGTTCATAGTAGCGGATCGTTTCAATGCCGACACCGCTTTGCCGGGATGCTTCCCCAATCGCAAACATGTGAGTTTTCCCGTCTTGATCCTGTAGCGACTACAGAAGTTATACGAGAGGCTGACACTTCGACAACTCCAACTAGTCAGGGGAATGAAATGCAAAAGTACCTTAGCGTTAGTTATCTGGGATCACTGTCAGCACTCGGCGTCGCGACTTGCTGTGTATTGCCCATGACAATGATGTTGCTGGGACTAGGAGGCAGTTGGTTGGCCATTTTCGGAAAGATCGCGGCCGCAAGCTACTACGTATTGGCGATTTCGACGGCGCTTGTCGCTATGTCGTGGCTGGTATCTTATCAGCGCGGTTCCCTAACAAAGTTGAAATGGTGGCTTTCGGGGACGACCGCAATCACCGCGTTAGCTTGGGTCGTCGCCTTTAACGAGGCCCGGATCAACGATTACCTGATAATGCAGATGTGAAACAATGACAGAGCAAACTGTAGTGCTTGAAAGCACCCTGACGTGCCCGAAATGTGGTCACAGCGAAACCGAAATAATGCCGACGGATGCTTGCCAGTGGTTCTATGAATGCAAGTCTTGCGCAGCGGTCTTGAAGCCGTTGGAAGGGGACTGTTGTGTCTACTGCTCCTATGCCACGCTGCCTTGTCCGCCGATCCAGAATGGCGATAGTTGTTGCGGATGACAAAGTCTGCTTTGTCCGCTGCGCAGTCATTTCACGAATGACCGAACCGAGCCCAAAGCCGACAATCGGATCGCGTGGTAAAGACCAGTAGGCAATGCCAGCGTTCCGAGTTGTTTAGTTCGTAGGGCTGACCGCGTGCAGTCTCCAAGAATTTGGAACGCCCTTCAACTCGTGCTCTCCGCAGTCTTGAAACTCGAACGGCGCACCAAGCATCAGTTGCCGCGTGAGATCGGAGGCCAAAACCTGTCCTTCCTGGGCTTGGCCCATCACCCGAGCGGCTATGACCACGCCAAGGCCGCTGATATCCTCGCCGCGAATTTCAATCTCACCTGTGTGAGCGCCGAAGCGGGCGTTAAGGTCGATTGCAAACAATGCTTCACGTAAAGAACCAGCGCAGGCCAGCGCACTTGTAGGAGAGCTGAACGTCGCCAGCACGCCGTCGCCGGTGAATTTCACCAGATGACCACCGTGTCGAGAGATCTGGTTTGCGCAGACGTCATCGTGGCGGTTCATAAGGTCGCGCCAATTCTCATCACCGATACGTGCTTGTTGTGAGGTGGACGCGACGAGATCTGAGAACAGAACGGTAGCAAGGGTGCGCTTGGGTTGGATCGTCGCCGGTGCTTCGCCGGTAACAAACTCGACGATTGCGGCCGCGTAGCTGTCCACGTCGCCTTCCCATGGCACATGCTCGTGGCCGGGTATGGTTTTGTATTTAGTGGATGGCATCAAACGCAGAAAATCCTGGGCGCAATCAGCCCCGTTGGGTTCTTCAAATTCGCGATGTATGACCAAAGTGGGTTGTGAAATAGAAGGCAGCAATTCCCGGATATCTATCCGGGCAGCCAATTCGAACAGGTTAGCGACTGTAATAGGGGTCGCGCTCATCCTTTGGAAATGCGCCCATGCTTCCTGAGCTTCAGCATCGTCCTCACTTGGGCCAAAAGCCGAGAATGGGTGAGGTTTATAGAGCTTCCCCCAATTCTCGCGGAACTGCTTCAACGCGATTTTTAGGCTTTCAGGGGTCAGGTAACCGCGAGTAAGACGACCTTGAGCGTACCCGCCGCACAAAGCCAGACGTTCGACGCGCTCGGGGCGCATTGCGGCATAGACACAGGCAAGTGAAGCCCCCTCGGAGAAAGCAATGACCGTGGCTGAGGTCATTTCAGTGACATCCATCACAGCCTCTATATCCATGACGCGCTCTTCAAGGGTTGGTGTCCCCTGAATGCGGTCTGACATGCCGTTGCCGCGTTTGTCGAAGGTCACCAATCTTCCCACCGAGCTGAGAGCTGTCATCCACTGCAGGTAGCCCGGATTTTCCATGGACGCTTCCAGATGCGAAATCATTCCGGGGACCAACACAAGATTGCGCGGCCCATCGCCCCAAACTTGATAGGCGATGGATAGCCCGTCGCTTTCGGTGAAAAGGGTCTCCACATTGGCAGTCATGCGCCCCTCCCAGTCGTTCTCTGGCCAATACTCCGCCGTGTTTTCAATGTGGTTCGCGACGGAGCCAGCGCATGATCATATTGAAGTTCGATTGGCCTATCGGTCAATGATCTCTTTAGTTGAGCGCAACGTGCGTCATGCAAGGATTGTCATAATCAGGTAAAAACCGGAGGTTTGCATTGTCCGCACTGCTGTCTTTGGTTCAGCCCGCAACGAACGTCCGCTCACGCTTCCGCGACGAAAAGATGCGCTTCTTGTGGAACGTGCAATACGCCGGATCTATCGTACTGGGCCAGCTTAGCGGCCACTTCTGCCACAACCGCTTCAGCAATACTGTCTCCCGCCTTTCTGAGGTCCACCTCAATCGGCAGAGCCATGATTTGTGCCCGCAGGTCTTCAAAACGGCGTTCAAGCACCAAGGCGTCATGACGGCTGATTTGGAAGCCTGCGTCGGTCAGAAGGTTCGAAATTAAGTCTCCATCGCGGAACGAAAACGGCGCCTTCGCCTTGGTCGCTGCGTCGGGGCCAACATGTCTTTCGAGGGCGTCTGCAAGCGCCCCATTAAATGGTGACACAGCGCGCCAACACGTCAGAAAGAGCTGCCCTTGATCACGCAGTATGCGGTGAACTTCTGTCAAGGCTGCCGGTTTGTCGGGGAAGAACTGCAGGCCCTGTTGAATGAAAGCATAGTCAAACGAGCCGTCTTTACAGGGCAGGTTGCATACATCCGCGGCGTGCCATTCAAAAGTATGATCAGATTCTGGTTGGTTAGCCCGCGCAACCTCTATCATCGTTTCGTTTAGGTCCACGCCGACAATGCGTCCTTTGCCAGACAAAGTCTTGGCGATCTCACGTGTCAAAGCGCCAGTGCCGCAGGCTATATCTACGATGTGCGCGCCATTGCGGAGGTTAACCTTCTCCATCGTCGCTTGCGCCAGTGGTCCAAACATGGCGGGTACACTATGGCTGTCGTATTTGAGAGCAGCTTCTTTGGTCAGTCGGAAATTGTCTGCAGCCATCACCGTACCTTTCTGGTATTCGCCGATCGTATAGAGTGGTTTGTTACTCTGTGAGGCAAGCGTGGAGTTCAATCGGAGCAATCAATCCGCCGGCGATGTTCCGAACCATGTGTTGAACCTTAAGCGCCGTATCATCGCCCATGATAAGATGAAGACCCAGCGGTGGAGGGCCATCTGCCCGGCTTTGCGCGGCAGCCAGATCGGCGAAAAACTGTTTGGCAAATTCAGTGCGGTCGATCCGGTCACGCACCTCGAAACCAACGGACTTCAAAGCAGCCTCATACGTCTCCGGTGGTGCAAGTGCACTTTGATCTGAGGAAGAAGCCCAAGGCGCCGGATAGTCCATTTGTCCCTCTCCGACTTGCATCACATCGTAAATTGCAAAGATTCCTCCTGGCTTGAGGACCCGTTTTGCCTCGCGCGCTATGCCTACTTTGTCCGCGATGTTCATTCCAACGTGGATCATGTAAGCGGCGTCCATGCAACCAGCATCTAGCGGCAAATCGAGCACGCTGCCTTCGATAAGTTGAACCCGATCCGATAACCCGGTCCATTCTGTAAGTGTCCTTCCGGTTTCCACAAACTCAGCGGTCAAATCAACGCCAGTTACGTGCGCTCCGGTAGCTGCCGCGACATAGCGTGCCGGACCGCCGAGACCGCATCCAAAATCGATAACCCGGCTTTCGGGCGTAAGGCCAAGAGCCTTCACAAACGGTTCGGTTGCGAGGCGCCCACCAATGTGAAACTCGTCAACTGGAGCCAAGGCGTCTTGAGAAAATGGTGGGGTTAGGTTCAGCGCTGCGCAACCAGCAGAAATCTGCTGTAGCAGGTGACCGGAATGGTAATGGTGCGCGACTTCATTGGGATTAGTCATTACGCAGCCTCTCTAATCGATGCAGCTAGGGTACACGCAGTTTTCCGAAATGTCAGCTTCGTCCGCATCGCAGTCGTACACGCCGAGTGCCGCGAATAACCGCTTCGAGCCCAAAGCGGTCGGATTCAGTCGTCAAATCGGTGACTCATATTGTTTGGAAAACTTGGCGCTCAATCCAAGGCCGGCACCAATTTTCTTTTCCACCTGAGATCATCGCGATGCTAGACTCAGATAAATTTCGCCTAACAGAGCATTGAAAAGCTATGACCAAACTGAATGTTACTCGCCGCACTGCAATGACTATCCTTGGCAGCGCGTCGATAATCGCGATTTCCAATGCCGCGTCTACTCAAGCGGCCTCGTCATTGCAGGATTTTGGAAGCCAGCTCCAAACACTGCCCGAGATCACTGTCTACTCAGCGCAGCGCGTAATCACCATGGAGGACAACGACCCGGCAATAAACGCTGTTGCCGTGGTCGGAGACCGTATTCTGGCCGCCGGTTCGCGCGACGAACTCGTTGATCGCATCGGCTCGCAGCCCTTTCGGTTGGACGATCGGTTCTCCGAGAAAGTTATTATTGCTGGTTTGATCGATCAGCATGTGCATCCTTTCCTCGCCGGATTGACCCTGACCTCCGAGATCATATCGATCGAGGATTGGAACATTCCGACTGGCTTTTCGGAGGCGGCAAAGGACGCGGAGGACTATCGATCGCGGTTAGAAGCTGCCGAAGCGGCTATGGACGATCCTGACGCCTTGCTGCTCACATGGGGGTACCACCACTTCTTTCATGGAGAAATCAGGCGTACACAACTCGACAAGATTAGCAGGACGCGTCCAATCATTATTGTTCACCGGTCGGCGCACGAGCTTATCTTGAACACGCCCGCGTTGGAGATGCTGGGCGTCACACAAGAGTACGTCGATGGTTTTGATGGCCTCGCCCGCGAGCAGTCGAGTTTCGAAGACGGTTACTTCTTCGAGGCAGGAATGTTCGCCGTTCTTCCCGCAGTCGCTCCAGTGTTTTCAACACCGGAACGTTTGGGCGCCGGTCTTAGGCTGGCGCGCGAGTACATGCACCGTGCCGGTGTTACTGTTGCCGCTGAACCGGGAGGCGTATTGTCTCGACCTCTTCAAGAAGCGACGAACGCCGTCTTTTCCGGGCCAGACGCGCCGCTTAGGACATACTTCATAGCCGACGGCAAATCACTGGCTGCGATGCACTTTCAAAGTGGTTCGATGATTGAGGAGACCGAAAAGCTGCTGGATTGGGGTGAAGGCAAGACGGCTTTCATGCCGAAACAGGTTAAACTCTTCGCCGATGGCGCTGTTTACAGTTTGGCCATGCAGGTCTCGGAGCCTTATGTGGGCGGCGATTTTCACGGCGAGTGGATCATGCAACCGGACGAGTTCAATCCCGTATTCGATGCATACTGGGATGCAGGTTACCAAATACATGTTCACCAGACCGGCGACCTTGCCGTGGACTTGATCTTGGACGCTGTTGAGCGAAACATGCGCCGGATGCCTCGAGCCGATCACCGCACGACATTGGTTCACTTTGGTTATGCGAGAGAAGATCAAGCAAAGCGGATTGCTGAGCTGGGCTGCATCGTCAGCGGAAATCCATATTACGTAACGGCGCTGTCAGATCGATATAGCGAGCTTGGACTTGGTCCAGAACGTGCAGATGACATCGTGCCCCTCGGGCCAATAAAGGCTAACGGCATTCCGATCTCATTTCATTCCGACGTACCAATGGCTCCCGGTGAACCGCTATTCCTTGTTTGGGCAGGGGTAAACCGAACAACACTCTCAGGCCGCGTCGCTGGCCCGGAACACCGCTTGGTGGTCGAAGACGCTCTGCGGGCTGTGACCATTGACGCTGCCCAATCCCTTCGATTGGAGGATGAAGTTGGCTCCATCGCTCCCGGCAAGTTGGCGAACTTCACCATCCTTGAAGAAGACCCATTCGAAGTGGAAGCTGACAAGATAAAAGACATTGGTGTCTGGGGGACTATCCTTGAAGGTGAATTATTTCCCGTGTCAGATGACTTCGATCTCGACCGCGCTTCATTATCGCCGCCACGGGATACAATAAATCCGCCAAAAAAGCCGCTGTACGCGCTTGCTGACGTATCAGGCATCGCAACGAAAGGCATGCTTGCTGGATGCTCGTGTTGCGCTTCACCAGTAGCTCAGTCGTGCACGACATCTGCTGCGGGACAAGTCTCGGCAGTTAGCTGTTGCGGCACCAACGCGTTGGGGTGGGCCGTCGTATCCGAATGGGCCTCCAAAGTTTAGATTGGAGCCAGGCTGAGATAGCGTATTCAAATATCCGAAATGTCCGCGCTGCAGTCATTGATGCACCATGCGGCGAATGGCGGATCTGAGCCCACTTTGCCGAATATCTGTACTGCAGCTAAAGTCCGCTTTCCGGGAACAGGCGAAATTGCCCCTGAGATTACGGTCCAAAGGAGACATCCACCAACTCGCCCGCCGCCGCACCGCAGCTTCACCGAAGTGGCCATTCAACTATCACGCAGCGTTCTTCTCGGCGAACGGCGGCAGCGCGGAAAACGTGTGAAATTTCTTAGCCAGTTCCGAATGGCGGAAGTCAGCGCGTAGCTTTTGCATCGAAATCGAGGTCGGGCGGCATGCCGTCATTCGTTGCATGGGCATGGCGCTCCAGTGCAAAAGCTGGAAGCGGACATTCAGCCGACTTAGTGTGGCCTTTCGTTGCAATTGCCTGCAATTCGTTCCGGGCCCTGAACAAAGGTTTGCCAACTTTCAAGCAAAGGTATGGGGCAGTTAACCTGGCTACCGGGTATCTGAAATCGCAGCCAAGATTGCTTGAGCGGCTTGGTCTGTACCCGAGTTAGCTTGCATTTGCCCGGAAAATTCTTTCAACCGCCCCTGCATATCGTGGTCTTCCAGCAGTGCCATGATCTCAGATCTCAGCGTTTTAGCGGACCAGTTGGCGCGGTTGACGCGACGCCCGACACCGGTCGCCTCCGCCCTTTGGGCGTTATCATGGCCATCCCAGCAGTAAGGTATGACCAGTGAAGGTACACCATGATACAGCGCCTCGCAGAAGCTGTTATTGCCACCGTGGTGGATGAACAACGCGGAGTCCGCAACGACTGAAGGCTGTGGGAACCAATTGCCCAAATAAACATTGTCGGGGATGTGATCATAGGACTCCTCAAAGCCGCCGACATTGACAAGAAACCGGGCAGGAATGGTTGCAAACACGTCGATCATTCTTCGGATTAGATCGGTATCGATGGCACCGAGCGATCCAAAGCTGGTGTAGATCAGGGGACCATTGGTGACAGGAAAGTCAGGCAATTCGAAATGGGTTTCCTGCCGGACGCAGCCCTCAAGAAAAACGAACCTGTCTTCTGGCAGCGGTGCCTCGCGCTCGTAGCGAACAACGCTTGGTGCCAAGAGCAAGTTCAGCGTTGGCGAAGGCTCTAGAAAGGTGCCTGCTGCAAGCGGGGGAAGCCCGCGTTGTTTTCGAAAAGCATTGTATCGGGTGTGCGCGGCGCGCGTGCTCTTGTCATATGCCTTTTTGAAACCAGCGCATTCATCGTTGTCTTCGGCCTTAAGCCCGGAAAGGTAAGGTGGCACCAGAGGGTCGGAAATCTCGGTTTCCGCACAAGACACGACGCGCACCCAAGGGCATCCGGCTTTTGCAATGGCCGGAAACATAATGACGTTGTCCAGAAGAATTGCGTCCGGCTTAATCCGATCAAGAAGCACTTCAAGATCATGCTCGACCGCAATTGCGGTGTCCACAATGGCCTCCCAAGTCGGCGAGACATATGTGGATAACTGCTCCTTTGAATTGAGATTGAAGTGCGGAAGGTGAGTGGTGATGAAGCTTTGCCAATAGTCCTCAACATCTTCTCTGCTGCTTTTAGGAGATTGCGGCAGGTGGTATTCTTTGAAGCCGTACTCCGCGAATACTCCGGTAAAGCCAGGGTGGCAGATAAACACCGGGTTGGCGCCACGCTGGTGCAGTTTCTGGGCGATACCGACGCAATTAAGGCCAGCGCCAAACCCGGCTTCCGGGAACAAGGCGATTGTCGGTCTACCAGTCACGCGCGAGGCCCTCTCATAAGCGGTGGAATGCCGCGGTTCGCGGCTTCGGGCCGGCGGATGCGAGATCGCCGCAGATGGACGGTTATCTGGTCGGCAGCCAAATCGAACTGGTTGCGCTCAAGACTGTCCAGGATTTCCAGATGTTCCACCATGGCTTGCCTTAAACGGAAATCTGTCATCGAGCTACCGCGTCGCGACACCTTGCGCAATCGGTGATGCGCTAAAAGGCTGCCGCGGATAAACCGATTACCGGAACACTGTGCAATGAGGATATGAAATTCATTGTCGATCCGGCGGAAACTACCGGTCGTGACGCGCTCTTCGCTCGCGCCCAGAAACTCCTCGATCTGCGCACGCAGCAGACCTGCGCGCTTGATATCCAGTGAGAAACCGGGCGCGAGAACCGCCTGTGGTTCCATTGTTAGGCGGAAATCGAAGCTCTCGTCGACCGACTTGGGCGAATCAATCATCGGCTGAAAGGCCCAGGCTCGTCCAGGCAGTTGAGTTACGATTCCGTCTTGTGATAGTATTTTTAGAGCAAGTAGTACCGTATTTCGAGATACGCCATAACGGCGAGAAAGCGCGCTTACTGATTGCACCTCATCGATGCGGCGCTCCGCCCTGTCTGACAGAATGCGGCGCGCCAGAGAATCCTCAGCCTCTTCCAGGGCCTGAAGGGCCTTCGTGGCCTGGTTGGCGGCATCCACCGACAAGAAGTAGCCCTCCTCCTGCCTGTGCTCTAAAATATCATTACCTTCCAGCATCTTAAATGCTGATCGAATTGGTGTTCGCGATACGCCGCACGCTTCTGAAAACGCTAATTCGGGAAGGTGGTCACCAGGCTTCAAGCCTCGCTCCAGCGCAACGCTCAGGATCTGTTTTGCCAGCGCCAAATGACTCTGTCTGGTGTTGCGCCTAACTTCCGGCATTTCTTGCGTTCCCTGCTGAAGCTTCGTGTTGACCTTTCGCCCATTGCGAAAAAGAACAGCGAATACAGTTTGACGTATTTTTTCTTTTATTAATACTGGAAGGCAAGGCGGTAGACAACAACCGCTTGTAACAACCCAAGACGTGGCTCGTTTTCAAGGCGGGCGATGATCAATGGCAAACAAGGAGGATTGGAATGTTTCGACATTTCCCGAAGACACTCACTGCAATCGGACTCGGCCTTGCTTTCGGTGCGACAGCTCTGTCGGCTGAAGGGTTGGTGATATCGAATTGGGATGGCTACATGGCGCCCGATGCAGTCGACAAGTACAATGCTGCCAGCGGCAACAGTGCAGAACTCGTTTTGCACGGCACCAACGAAGAAATTATGGGCAAGCTGATCGCCTCCAAGGGCAAAGGGTATGACGTTGTTTTCGTATCCTCGCCGTTTGCCGAAGTTTTGCACAATCTCGGGCTGGCCGAGGATCTGGACCACGCAAAAATCCCGAACATGGCCAACCTTTATGAACAAGCGACCAAGCTTGAGCATGATCCGGGAAACACGTTCTCGGTTCCTTATGCCTGGGGGACCACCGGCCTTTGCTATCGTTCTGACATTGTGACTGATGCGCCGGATAGCTGGATGGACCTGCTGGCACCTGACGACAGTATTCGGGGCAAGACGACCATGCTGGCCACTGATCGCTGGTTGCTTGGGGCCGGGTTCCTGGCCAAAGGGTATTCCGTGAATGAAACCGACGCAGGCAAGCTTGGAGAGGTCCGCGATCTGCTGATCGAGGCCAAGAAAACCCTGCTGGCCTATGACGACGCTACCTTCTATGCCAAGCTGGTTTCCGGCGAAGCCGAACTGGTGCACGCCTGGGACGGCTGGTGCAACTATGGCATTGCCGAGAATGCGGACATCAAATACGTGATCCCAAGCGAAGGTTCCGATCTTTGGGTCGACACCATGGTGATTCTGAAAAACTCCGAAAACAAAGACGCGGCTTATGCGTTTGTGGATTTCATCCTGGATTCGAAAAACCATGGCTGGGCTGCGGAAAACATCCTTTACAAGGTGCCCAATGAACCGGCCATGACTGCGCTGTCGGCTGACCTGATAACCTCGTTCCCGAATATGGGCATAACTCCGGACGCATTGGTTGGTTATGAGCAACTGCGTGACGTCGGCGAGGCAACGCGCGCATACGCCCGCACCGTCTCAGAGATCAAGGCCGCGAACTAACGCCTGAATCGATTGAACACTGCACCCGGCACCGGTTGGTGCCGGGTCGCCTATCGCTAGACCCTTCTGCACACCCCAGCCATGAGATACAGATGACGGATCGGAAATCACTTTATCTGATGACACCGGCGCTGGCCTGGTTGACGGGTCTGATGGTGATCCCTTGCCTGCTGATCCTGGCGCTCGCCTTCTTTCGCCGGGGTATCTACGGAGGCATTGAATACACTTTTACTTTGGAAAACATCTGGCTGGTCTTTGATCCGCTTTACGCCGGTATTTTCCTGAAATCCGCGATCATTGCCGGGCTGTCAGCTCTAATTGCAGTGATCGTGGGCTATGCGGCGGCTTATGCCATCGCTGCGGCACCCGCCCGCCGACAGCCGACCCTGCTGTTCTTTGCTGTCCTACCCTTTTGGTCGAACTATCTGGTGCGCACCTATGCCTGGATTGTGTTGCTGAACCGCGAAGGTCTGATTGCGTCGGTGGTGCATTCGCTTGGGTATGACGGGGAATTGCCGAAGTTGCTTTATACCGAAACTGCGGTGGTGGTTGGGCTGGTCTACAATTACCTGCCTTTCGTGATCCTGGCCTGCTATGCGCCGCTGTCCCGGCTGAATCCGGAAATCACCGAAGCCTCGCGTGACCTGGGCGGATCAGGCTGGACGACATTTCGCCGTGTAACATTGCCGATGACCGCCCCAGGAATTGCAACCGGGTTTGTATTTGTCTTTGTCCTGTCGATTGGCAACTTTGTAACCCCGGCCCTGTTGGGTGGTGGCCAGTTCCAGATGATCGGCAATCTGGTTTATGCCCAGTTCCTCACGGCCAACGACTGGCCCTTTGGGGCCGCGTTGTCGATGTTCCTTATCGCGATCATGATGGGCTTGCTGACACTTCAAACCTTTGCCACCGAACGCGCGTCCGGTGCCCGACACGAGGACACCTGAGATGCGAATTCAGGCCAATCCCCGTCTGATGCTAATGATCCTGTCAGCAGTTTTTGCCTTCCTGTACATTCCGATTTCGGTTCTGTTCGCGCTGTCCTTCAATGAAGGCGGCCTGCCGACCGCTTGGACCGGGTTTTCGGTCAAATGGTATGGTGAGTTGTTCGCCAACGAAGATATCATCGGGGCTGCGCTCAATACTCTGATCGTTGCTTTGATCTCGACGTTGTTGGCTACGGTTCTGGGCACGCTTCTGGCCATCGGAGTCGAAATTCGCCGCCGCAAGGGGCGGTTTCTCGAAACCATCATTTTCGCTCCGATGATCATTCCTGACATCGTTCTGGCCATCGCGCTTCTCAGCTTTTTCTCCATGCTAAACGTCACGATGGGGCTGCATACGGTGATCGTGAGCCACGTGGTGTTCAATCTGGCCTTTGTCTGTTCGGTTGTCCGTGCACGGCTCAAAACGTTTGATTGGTCAATCGTTGAGGCCTCTGCCGATTTGGGGGCGTCAACACCGATCACCCTGCTGCGCGTGGTGCTGCCTGTGATGCTGCCTGCGGTAATCGCGGGGGCTCTGCTTGCCTTCACACTGTCGGTGGATGAATTCATCATCGCGTTCTTCACGGCGGGGGCCGGGCGGGATTCAATCACATTGCCAATGCAGATCTTTGCCATGATCCGCTTTGGTGTCACGCCTGAAATCAACGCACTGGCCACAATCGTGATGACGCTATCCGTCATCGCGCTGGCCGTGTCACAGCGCCTCAATCGCGGAGGGCTTCCGGGACAATGACCCAAACCTTGCTTTCGCTGCGGAACATCAAGAAACACTTCGGTTCGGTGCATGCTGTCGCAGGTATCGACCTTGATATCCATGAAAACGAATTCTTTGCCCTACTTGGCGCGTCGGGCAGCGGCAAGACCACGTTGCTGCGGATGCTGGCAGGGTTTGAGATGCCGACATCAGGGACAATCGAGCTTGACGGGCAGGACATTTCAAACACCTTGCCCAACCATCGCCCCGTGAACCTGATGTTCCAGTCCTATGCGTTGTTTCCGCATATGAGCGTCGCACAAAACATTTCCTATGGGCTTGAAATGGAGAAGCTGCCGCGGGCAGAGATCAAGACGCGTGTGGTCGAGATTCTGGACGTGATCCAACTGTCGGATCTGGCGAATCGCAAGCCGGATCAATTGTCCGGTGGTCAACGTCAGCGGGTTGCCTTGGCGCGCGCCCTGATCAAACGCCCCCGACTTTTATTGCTGGATGAACCGCTGGGCGCGCTGGATAAGAAACTGCGCGGCGAAATGCAGCTCGAACTAAAGCGGATCCAGCACGAATTTGGCATCACCTTCATCATCGTCACCCATGATCAGGAAGAGGCCCTAGTGATGGCGGACAGGATCGCCATTTTGCAAGACGGCAAGCTTTTGCAATGCGGCAGTCCGCACGAAATTTACGAGCATCCGCAAAGCCGGTTCGCGGCGGATTTCATCGGTGTGATGAATTTTGTGCCGGTGCGATGTGTTGGCAGCGATCTGATCGCGCTGGACGGCAGCAAGATCATCGCGGAACTGGATGACAGATTTGCAGATCGCAGCGAGGCGGTTGCGGCCGTGCGCCCGGAACGCCTGCGTCTGGGAGGGCAAGGTGAAGAAAACAGCATGACTGGCAAGGTCAGTGCCTTGGCCTATCACGGGCTTGATTTGCAATTGCATCTGGACACGCCGCTTTCTGCCAACCCGATCATGGTTCGCGTAACGGCCGACGCCGCCGAAGGGCACCCATTATCGGTTGGCGACGACATCACTGTGGGATGGTCAGCCAAAGACACACGGGTTTTTGCCGCCTGAAGCGGCGCACAAATAACAGGCTGCCGCAAAGTGGCCAGACACAACAGAGGAGAACACCATGGAACAGAAAACCTTTGCCTTCTTTCCCGAGGCGGCCTTTGGGCCAGCGCTAAACTCGGTTGGTATTGCGCAGGCCGTCGAGCGCATGGGGCACAAAGCTGTGTTCCTGTCCGACCCGGGATTTGTCGATGTTTACAAGGGCTATGGATTTGAAGCCCACCCTGTGAACCTGTCCGAGCCGATGCCAGCTGAGCAGATGGCCAAATTCTGGGAAGACTTTATTAACGGTCATATCCCGAATTTTCGCAAAGCCCCGATCGACCAGATTGATAACTACGTAAAGGAGTGTTGGGAGGCGATCGTTGATAGTGCCAAATGGGCGCAAAAAGACCTGCCGGGTATTCTTGCCAAGATCAAACCGGATGTTATTTCCGTCGACAACGTCATCCTGTTTCCAGCCATCAAACAGCATGGGGTTCCGTGGGTGCGGATCATTTCATGCTCGGAAAACGAGATCGAGGACGATGCGATTCCGCCGCATCTGTCGGGCATGTCTGTAAACGACACCGAAGGTCACGCCGCGTTTCGGGCAAAGTTCAACGAGGTGATCAAGCCGATCCACGATGATTTCAACGCCTTCCTGGCCGACTGCAACGAAGACCCTTATCCGATCCCACAGTTTTTCGAGGCCTCGCCTCATATGAATCTGCTGCTCTATCCCGAGCAGGCGAAATATGATCGCCCTGTGCCGTTGGATCCGGCGCAATTCCAGTATCTTGAAGGCTGTGTGCGCCAGGATGATCCCTACGTCGTGCCGACCTTCAAAATGAACAATGACGGCCCGCTTCTTTACGTATCGTTTGGCTCGCTTGGGGCGGGAGATACCGATCTTCTCAAGCGGCTGATCAAACTCATTGGAAACAGCCGGTACCGGGCGTTGGTGAATGTGGGCGACTACAAAGACGAGTACAAGGACATTCCTGACAACGTGATTATCGACGGCTGGTTCCCGCAACCCTCGGTGATCCCGCAGATGGACGCCGTTATCCACCATGGTGGCAACAACTCGTTCACGGAATGCCTCTACTTCGGTAAACCGGCGATTATCATGTCTTATGTCTGGGACGGTCACGACAATGCCATGCGGGTTCAGGAAACCGGTCACGGGTTCCGCTCGGATCGTTACGAGTGGACCGACGACGAGATGATCGAAAAGATCGAGGCCTGCCTGAATGACGAGACGATGGCCGCGAAACTCAAGGCGACATCGGCGCATATGCAATCGCAAAATGGCCAGGAAAAAGCAGCAAGTCTTCTGGTTCAATTGGTGGAGAACAACGCGTGACCAACCTGGTATCATCGGCGCCCCATATCCATGAGGCGACCCGCTATGACGACTTGTTCGATTGGGGGCCACAGCCGGACATGATCGAAGGGCAGTCTCATTCCACGGGCCGCCTTTTGCACAAAGGTCCGGACAATTCGCCGGAAACCGGCGTCTGGGTGTGCACACCGGGAACATGGCGCATCAGCGTGCCACGAGACGAGTTCTGCCACTTTGTCGAAGGTCACGTGATTTACCGGCGCGATGGGTCGGACGAAGTCATTGAAGCCTCTGCCGGTACCTGCGTGCTGTTTCCCGCAGGCTGGGAAGGCACGGCCGAGATCACCGAAACGCTCCGCAACATTTACATGCTTGTCTGAACAGGAATTGGGATCATGAAAGCACCCGTTATGCGCAACCCGCTTCAGGTCACCGACACGGTGGACTGGGGCATCATCCCGACCATGATCGAGGGTGAAAGCCACACCTCGGGCCGGGTTCTTCACAAAGGCCCGAATGGCGAAAGTGAATGTGGCCTGTGGATTTGCACCCCCGGAAAGTGGGAGTGCCATGTCACCAAAGATGAGTTTTGCCACTTTCTTGAAGGGCGCTGTACTTACGTTCACGAAAGCGGCGATGTGATCGAAGTGACACCCGACACAGCGGCGTTCTTTCAGCAAGATTGGAAGGGTGTCTGTACCGTCCATGAAACGGTCAAGAAGGTCTATATGATCCGATGAACCGCCCACCGCCCGGAAACAAACACCTGACTGCGGCCCAGTTGTCGGCACCGGCAAGAGCCTTTCTAACCCGTCACGGGTTGGAGAGGTTCGCGCTAGAGAAGTTCGAGGCGGATTCATCGCCGCGGCGGTACTACCGTGTGAAGGGCGAAGGGCTGTCGCTGATGGAAGAGCGGCAGGATCCTGTCGGTTTTGCCGCCTATCTGCGTTTATCGCACCACTTGAACAATCGCGGTTTGTCGGCACCAAAGGTGTTTGGCGCGGATCCTTCCCATGGGCTGGCTCTGGTCGAGGATTTTGGCGAAGGAACCTATGCTGCCTGTCTGGAACAGGGTCATGACGAAGCGGCGTTGTACCAGCTTGCAGTCGATGCATTGCTCCACCTTCACCATGACAGCAACGCCGCCAAAGTTGATCAGCTGAGCTATTATCTGACGGTGCATTTGGACGAGTTGAAGATATTCGCGAACTGGTTCGTACCGGCGGTTGCTCCGCAAGTCGATCCTGTGCCGTTTGCGCGGTCTTTTCTCGGGCTTTGGCGCGATGCGCTTGTCCCTGTGGCTACTTGCTTTGACACGCTCGTGCTACGGGATTTCCACGTCGACAACCTGATGCATCTTGAGGATCGCACCGGGGTCGCGCGCTGTGGTTTGCTGGATTTTCAGCATGGTATTCTGGGGCCATGCGAATATGATCTGGTGTCGTTGCTTCAGGACGCGCGACGTGACCTTGGCCCCGGGCTGGAGACGCAGCTTCTCGAGCACTACGTGGCCAACGCGCCGGGCCATTTGGGTCCGGCAGATAACATTCGCAAGCGCTATGCCCTGCTGGGTGCGCAGCGCCACGCCCGAATCCTTGGCGTATTCGTCCGCCTCTTCCAGCGGGATGGCAAACCACGGTATCTGGAATTCATCCCCCGTGTTCTGGCTCAGTTCCAAACCGCACTTGCGAGTGCCCAATTATCTGAAATCGCATCGTTTCTCGACAGAGAATTGCCCGGTTGGGCACATAAGGCGCTTGATATTGGGCGTGAAATGCCAATCCAATCTAGGAGTGTCTGATGTCTGATGTTCTCGCCCCCTGTTTTTATCTTGCGCCTGGTTTCGTGCCGACCGAAGGCACCGAGCACATGGCCGTTGATCCAGCCACACTGGAGGACATCGGTGCTGTTGGCACCCCGTCCGACGCACAGCTTGATCACATCCTTGACCGGGTCAATGCCGCCCAGAAGGTCTGGTCAAAAATGGACTGCAAGACCCGTGCGGGCCTGATGCACGGCATAGCCGATGCCATGGAAAAGGCGGATATGAAAGACATCGCCGTCACCATGACGCGTGAAATTGGCAAGCCCTATCCCGAGGCGATTGGAGAGATTGCCAATATCCCACCGGTGTTTCGCTATTTCGCCGAGCTTGCCCGGGATGACGCCGGAAAGATCGCCGGAACCATGCAGCCCGGCTCGTTTCAGTTCCAGACCTATGCGCCCTATGGCGTATCTGTCCATATCGTTCCCTATAATTTTCCATTGATCCTGGGGTGTTGGACGATTGCGGCTTCGTTAGCCGCCGGGAATGGTATCGTGTTAAAGGCCGCGCCTGCCGGATCGTTGTGCACGCTTGCCTTCATGAAATTCTTTGATGGTCTGCCCGCCGACTTGGTGGCCTGCGTGGCTGGTGGGCCGGAAATTGGCAAAAAGCTGGTGGCCAGCCGGAAAACCCATGCCGTTGCCTTTACCGGGTCTGCCGAGGTCGGACGCCTGGTTGCTGCCGAAGCAGCGGGTCGAATGAAACCATTTGTCATTGAAGGTGGTGGCAACGACCCGATGATCGTGACCCGCAATGCCGATGTCGCCGTTGCCGCTGCTGCCGCAGTCACCGGTGTTTACTTGCAAACCGGTCAGGTTTGCACATCGACCGAGCGGATTTACGTTGATGACGCAGTGCATGATGATTTTGTCGAAGCCTTTATTGCCCGAGCACAGCAGTTGCGCATCGGCAATGGTCTGGGGGTTGCCGAGATTGGTCCACTTGTGTCTAAAGCCGCCCGGGACAAGGTTTTGAACTGGATTGAGCGCGCCAGGGCCAAGGGGGCAACGCTTGCTTTGGGGGGGAGCATCCCAGCCGACCTTCCAAAGGGGTGGTATCTTGAGCCGACGGTGATGACTGATGTGACACCGGACATGGGCATTCTGAACGAAGAGATTTTCGGCCCGGCCGTGTCAATCGTCCGAACGACGTCTTTTGACGAGGCGATCAAACTGGCCAATGACTCTGACTTTGGTCTTGGCGCCTGTATTTTTACCAACGATCTGGCCGAAGCCCATCAGGCGATTGATCAGCTCGAGGCTGGAATGGTCTGGGTCAACAATCCGTTGGTCGACAATGATGCCCTGCCATTCGGGGGCGTAAAAAGCTCTGGCATGGGTCGGGCTTTGGGGCGCAATGGCATTGACGCCTTTCGCCAACCCAAGATGGTTATTCTGGACCCGACCGCCAAAGAAGCAGACTGGTGGTACCCGTACCCGGATGATTGGTTTCTTGATGCTGGTGGGCGCAAGCATGTCTGATGTCAGCAAGGTCGATTAACGTGACGCGGCACACCGATTTCGCGTCGGCAAAGCCGTCGCCGTTTTGGGCGGAAACGGTCGTCGCGCAGATCGTAAGCCAGCCACTGGATTCGGAGATTTCTTGCGATCTTGCGATCATCGGTGGAGGGTTTACTGGGCTTTGGTCGGCGCTAAAAGCACGCGAACGTTTTCCGGATGCACGGATTGTGTTGCTGGAGGCGGGTCAGCTTGGCAACGCTGCCAGCGGGCGCAATGGTGGCTTTTGTGCGCCAAGCATTTCGCACGGGGTCACCAATGCGGTTGCCCGGTGGCCGGACGAAGCCGAAACCCTTGTTCGTCTGGGGCGCCAGAATCTGGATGAGTTGGAAGATGACCTTGCGCGGTATGGCATCGACGGTGAGTTCGAACGCGAAGGCAAGCTGAATGTTGCGGCTGCACCTTGGGAAGTCGACGGGCTCAGATCCATGCAGGCCGCCTATGCCCGGTTCGGAATCCAGACCGATTTCCTCGAGGGCGACGCACTCAAAACCCGCATGATCAGCCCAAAATACAATGCAGGTCTGTTTGAGCCCAACTACGCCTTGCTGAACCCGGGCAAAGTGGTCAGCGGTCTTGCCAAGGCCTGCGCCAGCCAAGGTGTCGAGATATTCCAGGAGAGCGCAGTCACCAATCTGTCTCTGCACCGCGATGGGCTGGTTCTTCGTACGACCAATGGTGTAGTGGTGGCCAAACAGGCGATCATGGCCACAAATGCTGCGGTGCCATTGGTCAGGCATTTGCGATCGCGGATTATCCCGATTTTCGACTACACCCTGATGACAGACCCACTGAGCCAGCAGCAGCTTCGCGAGATCGGGTGGTTGGGGCGTCACGGTATTGCCGACAGCGGCAATCAGTTCCACTATTCGCGAAAGACTGCTGACAACAGAATTCTTTGGGGTGGCTATGACGCGATTTACCATTTTGGCAGCAAGCGCGACGAGGCCTTGCATCATCGCCCGGAAAGCTATGCCCGTCTTGAAGCTAATTTCCGGGAAACCTTTCCGGCCTTGTCGGATGTAGGGTTCTCTCATGCGTGGGGCGGCATCATCGATACGTCGGCACGCCTTACTTTCTTTGCGGGTACAACCATGCAGGGTCGGCTTGCCTATGCGCTTGGCTTTACCGGCCAAGGTGTTTCGGCGACCCGATTTGCGGCCCTGACTATGCTGGATCTGTTACAGGATGTGCAAACCGAGCGCACAGAATTACGCATGACGCGGAGCAGAACTGTCCCGTTTCCCCCGGAACCGATCAGGGCATTGGCGGTGAAATGGGCACAAATCGATTTGGCCCGAGAAGACAGAACAGGGCGGCGCTCATTGTTCCTCAAAACACTCGACCGTTTTGGCATCGGGTTCGGGTCTTAAGACACTGATTGAATCGCTGATCAAGCCACCGTGAGACGGTAAAAACGGCGAAAACACCAGTCCGCAATCAACGAGGGAAGGATGACATCATCCCGCAAAATTAACCATCGCGACGTTGGAAACGCTGCACAGCGCAAGAATGGCAGATTCGGTAGGCTGCAATGCAGCATCGGATCACCACGCCGAACATAGGCAATGAGCCAGCTTTTCTTCTGCCACTGGCACCAATGAGCGCCACGCGCCAGCTCGTGCATAGCGTAGCAGCAGTCAGAATGGGCTCTCAACCGACTTGCGGCAGAGCGGCGATAGTTTCCGGTTCTCAGCAAATTGAATGTCAGTTTTGACCGTCCCGGCGTCGCTGGCTTGCACCCGCAGCGAATTCACGCCTCCGCCCTTTCAGCGTTTGGCTCCGTTACGGCCAGTTGAAAGCGGCCATTGAGCTTCTTGCGTCCAGGGTCCGGTTTGTCCGCAGAGCAGACGTTGAATGAATTCTGCTGAACGGCCGCATCGAGCCCACTTTGACCGATGCTGCTCGATGCCCCAATTACAGCAACGCGCAGAAAGCGGACTTTGCAAAGTGCAGCAGACTGCTCAAAGCGGGCATTCCTTCCAATAGCAGCGTATGCGGCGTGAACAGGAAGCAGACTTCACGGTTGCGCCCCGACAACTTGTGTCCTGATGAAGCTTCTTTTGTATCGTTTGATTGATCTTCCTTGATCGGTAGGATGAGTAATCCTTCAAAACTAATCCGGGGACTGGACAATCCTGATTGACCCCGAAAAGGGCAACGGCTGTATAGCTTGGAAACCCTTTGAAAATGAAATGACCGTTGAAATTGGCGCGGCACCCAATCAGGCGGGTGGCTTTTTTGCAGCCTCTAATCCGGCCTGGGTGCAAATCGAGGACGGGGCGACCGGGATCGTACAGTTCGATTTTGGTGATGCGAAATTCGAAGGCGAAGCGGTTGGGGTCTTCAAGAATGGCGTACCCGGTGGCTACGCCTTTTTCGACAACCCGGCGTTCGTGACCGAGTTTGGAAAACGCCAGAGTGTTACGATTATTGGCGAAAGCGGGGCCGAGGTGGAACTTGACCTCAGCGGGTCTGCCAAAGCCATTGAGGCCGTTCTGGAGTGCCAGGCCGAACAGCCAGAACCACTGAAGAATTAGGTATTATCGCAATTGATTGATGTCTGGCACACAGGGTCGCTTGTCGACAGGCATGGCATCAGCGCCTTCCGGGGCCTTGTTTCTCGACCCGCCCACATCCAGCTTGAACTTCGGCGATGAAAGCTGGCCAGTCACATCAAAGGGCCAGGCGCTTCGGGATAGGGGTTTGCCAACGCGCCGAGGCTCCGCTCTGAGCGCTATGCTATCGTTCAGCAAGTCCACTTGTCCTCTGGCCACCAATTGAACCGATCACCTCCTGAAGCTTCAATCGGCTACCGACCAATTGATGTGGTACAGCTTTGATTGGGCTGCGCAGGTTGAGGCAGTCGGTGAGCGACTTCCGTAGTACAGTTTTAGTTATCCTGGTAACAGTAAGGTTTTTGGGGCACACACAGAGGTTGCGCTCGCGCGTAAGTGTGCGTGTGCACTATCAGCAGATAGAACGCTGCCCAGGACCAGTGCTAGTGTTCTGATCGTGGTTTTTCTAAAGTTAGTATTAGACTTGACCATTTATTGAGCAGCGGTCTGCGCTGCTCGAGAAGGTCTGAGCGCTGATAGGCACGCTGCACGGCACCGCCGATGCGGTGGTCAAGCGACGTCTCTGCCAAGGTCCAATCTTGTCCAGTCTCAGCGGCCCAATCTCGGAACGATGAACGGAACCCGTGAGGTCGATACACAAGCTCACGACGATGCAGGAGCTTAGTCATGGCCATGTCGCTGATCGGCTTGCCTCTGCGTGCGCAGAACAAAAAACCCTCTCTGGCGAGCGGTTTGGCCTTCTCCACAACGCGCTGCGCCTCTTCGGAGAGTGGAATGCGAAACTCTTGGCCACCCTTCATGTTCTCGGCTGGCACGGTCCAAGTGTCATCGTCGAACTGATCGACGTGCGCGAGGCGTACCGGCGACGAGCGGCTGGCGGTCAGGATCAACAGCCGCAGCGCAAGCTCTGCTGTCTGTTCCCCAAGCGAGGCGTAGAAGGCCGGGACGTCGGCCCATGGCATTGCCGGGATATGCTTCACCTTGTGGCCCTGAGATCCGAGGAGAATGCGAGCATTTGGCACCACGGTAGCGTCCACCTCGCCGGGAAACTTGGCCGCCGCGTGGCGCATGGTGATGCCGAGGCGATCCATGGCTTTGGCTGCTGCACTTGTCTTTGCACGCCAGATCGGAGCCAGAGCGTCCCGCACCTCGACGGCGGTCAACTTGGTGACATCCTTCTTGCCGAGTTTGGGGATGATGTGGACTTTCACAGGCGACATCCAGCGACCAGCCTTGCCTTCGTTTTTTAGATCGCCCTTGATCGCCTCGAACGCCTCCTCGACCAATTCCTCGACTGTGCGGCCACCCTTGGCGCGTTCCTTCATCGGATCGTGGCCACGGTGTTTGTTGATTGCCAATTCGTCGCGCCGGTCTCGTGCCTCTTTGAGCGACAGCACCTCGACGGTTCCGAGGGACATCTCACGGCGTTTTTTGTTCTCGTCGGTGTAGCGGTAGAACCACGAACGGCTCGAACCTGTGACATACAAGTACAATCCGCGCCCATCAGAGTGACGACCATCCGGCAATCTCATCACTTGCGCTGCTTTCAACTTACCCGCCGCTTTACCCGCCATCTTGAACCTCTATGCACTGTGGTATCGTGTGGTCCTGTGAGGCACAGTTGGAGATAGGTGCTATGTGTTGCAAGGGTTTTTGTGCAATGGTGTGTTACAGCGTGGCAGTAGGTGGATGCGTCTCGACCGCACCACATAATTCATCTAGTTGTGTAATTTCAATTTATTATGTTGACGTGAACGATCTTGGTCCACCTTATGGCTTGTGTTTTGGTCATCAGCGCAACGTAGTCGCTTTCGTTGCTTCTGCACGCGCGAACGCTGATGCCTCCGATCGTCAATATGAGTGCCCGACAACTGTTCAAGTACATAAATGGCTTTCACCAATTACTGTTTGTCGAGGATGAAGTTCCACTGTTGATCAAGAGACTGTATGAGCGCGCCAACGAAACTGGCTGCAAGACCCGTTGAAATCACGTGAAGCATGTAAAGTCACTATCCGGGCAACAGGTTCACTATTGGCAAAATTCTAGAAAGGTGGATCACAGATGGTGACGCGCACAAACCGCAAATCGGCCAGCAAGTTTTTCGGTTGTTCGAAGTACCCAAATCGCAAAAGCACTTGAAGTATACAATAAGTCAACAGAATTTTTTCACGAAGCAACCGCAATATACATTGCTTGTACGCGTTTTTTGTTAAATTTCGACAACATGGCTTTCCGCCTAACCACTTTCACCTTCCGGTCTGCTGCCATCCCAAGCTCCAAGAGGGTCACGTATCCGCTTGTCAGTTGGCCCATGTGCGTTGGAAGGCGGGTGGCATAGGCATTTTTTGCACAACTTACCCTGTTGCCGCCTGAATGCATGTTTGTAAGCCAAAGTTGGCCAATCAAACATTTTTTGTTGACCGTTTCCTACGATTCTTGTTTCACCGACATACCGAATTTCCGGTTCGCGCTCTGCCGCAATTGTGGGGCTGATTTGCCGCGAAAATTGAGATTGCATGCAAGACGGGCTTAAGAGCTGTCACGTCCATGCAATATGAGTTGGGCGGCAAAGTTTGCGTGAATTAGTTCAAATAGAGTGTGCCGAATCGATGAAGAAGCCGAAACTGTTGACAGTTTGGTGGTGATTGGCTTCTTTGTTTCCGATTTCCATCATTTAGAGCAATTGAAACGAGCAAAATACAGGATATTCTCGGTGCTTGGATAGTTCATCCTTTAGAATGGGTGTTGTGATATCGCGGCCTGCAAGTAGGAGGCCTTTTTGCCGAAAGTTGTAAATCTACTGCATCTTCGGAAGTGTTTTGGGTAACGAGTGTGCTGTTCTGATCGTATGATCGGGACAGCATTTTCTATTTTTGGAGTTGCATTGGCAATATGCAGGCTCCCTCTTTTTACCACAGGCGGTTTCGAGTTTGCCATGAAGTCATGTAATTTTGAGGCTAGCTTTACTGCGGAAGACCCGCTCTGAAACCGTGGGATCCCTTCGAAAAAGTATGGTGATATGCCATCGAACTTGCCCAGTGGGATTCGGCTAAAGTTGCTTGGATTGCATGGCGCAGGGTAGTGAGGTGTGCTCGTCTCCGGCGGAACCTACTTCATGCCCGTTTATCGCGGGAAGCATAATAAAAAACTCTGTGCCTTCACCAAGTTTGCTTCTATAGTCTATTTCTCCTCCAAAATGCTCCACAATTTCCTTTGAAATGTGCATCCCGAGCCCTGTACCGCCTGCATGACGTTCATCGGAAGAGTCGATCTGGGAAAAGCGATCGAAGACTTTGTCCTGACACCCCTCGGGTATCCCGATGCCGTGGTCTTTGACGAAGAGGCGAATCTTCCCATCGACTTTTTCGCATCCGACGGTAATCTCGCCTCCATCAAGGGAAAATTTGGCTGCGTTGGATATCATGTTGGCCAACACCTGAAGAAGGCGGGACGCATCACCTTTAACGAACAGATCTTCGTTTCCCCTTATGTCCTCCACAATTTCTACGTTGTGAGCACTGGTGTACCCAGTGTTAACGGAAATCGCTTCCTGAACTAGCGTATTTATTTCAATAGTTCCTTCACGATAGTTCATTTCACCGGCCTCCATTTTTTGTATGTCCAGCACATCATTGATAAGTGACGCGAGCCGTTCGCTGTTTTTGCATGCTAAATGTATGAGGCTTTGCATTGATTCTGGAACTTCACCCAAAGCACCTGTGTTGATTAGGTCAAGTGACCCCTTGATCGATGTAAGAGGCGTACGCAGCTCATGGCTGACTGTCGATATGAACTGAGTTTTCGCAATGTAAGCCGCTTTTGTTCTTTCGTGCTCTGCTTTGAGTTTTTCGAGTTGTTCCAAATTCCTGCGGTAGAGCTTCAGAAACACTATCGAACAGTCGATCAGAAAATACATTACAAAGATAACGGTGAAGAAGTGCAGCCAGAGTTCAGATGAAAGCTCGGGGCGTTCGATCCAGATGTCCTTGACGACAATCAACATGAACGAAACGCCATACATGGCCAATCGGACAATCATCGCCCACAGAAACTGATGGTTGTTCATTGCTGCAAACAACGCCGCAGCAAACAAGAAGAACATTGGCGTAAAGTGACCACCGGCGGGTTGTGCGAAAGCAACTGAAACAGCATATAGGCAGATTGCGGCTGAGCTCAGGATCGTGTTTAACAGAATCCAAACAACCATCATACCTATTGCTTTGTGCTGGTTTGGCTTTAAGCGCGGTACGCGTTTGGCCAGCAATAAATCTTGCACTTCGCAAACGAGGATTGTCCCATAGAACAGCATGGCGTTAAAGGGGTCGAAGAAGAATGCAGTCAAAATGGTCGTGGCCAGATAAATAGCCTGCCGCTGCCACAGAAGCGCAAAGCTCATGGCAGTATAATCTATGATGTTTTGCAGAAGCCGGTTTTCCGTTTCACCGGAATCCCGGTCCGGCAGATTGGCGTCGATGGCTGTCATCCAAATGTCTTCGTTTTTCGCGCTTGGAAAGTACCAATACCGACATAATGAGGACTTAGTTGGTCCAAATTGGGTTCACAGTTTGGCACCAATCCTTTGAAGCCCATCGCGATTGTTGGGCGCTTCACGCAAGTTTTTGGTATAGGAGACCGCAAATTTTTTGCACAATTGCAGAGAAAGGTACCCAAAATCGAGGATCTCGTTGCTAAGTGGGAATTTTTTCACCTTAATGTGTCCGAAAGAAGGGATAATTCTAAAAGGGTTGGGGTTTGACTGCAGTTGAAATTACGAAGTTGAGGCAGGGTACTGTCGCTCCTGTTACCGCTAGGCTTGCGACAAAGCCGGTGACACTGCTTCAGTTTGCAAGGTCAGCTGGCCGCAACATGTTCGAAGTCATCCCGGCAGAAACTCTGCGTGAAACTTATGTTCGTGGTCCTTTGAACATACACTATATCTGCGATCCTGAAATGGTAACCGAATTACTCGTCGGCCAGGGCCGTTCGTTTCCCAAAGCCAAGTTCACCAAAGACATTATTGGATCGGCTGTAGGCAACGGTCTAATACTCTCAGAAGGGGAAAAATGGCGTCAGCAGAGGCGAAGGTATTCTCCATTGTTCGCCGCCAGAAACCTTCCGGTTCTGGCTCGGCATTTTGCAGAGACTGGTGTCGAGATTGCAGACTCATTGGCGGAACACGAAGGCCCCGTGGATATTGCACAAATTGCGCCTGCTTCAACATTGACGAATATTTCTAGAGTGATTTTTTCAGGTAATAAGGAAGTCAGTTCAGAGCAGGTACGAGTGGGGCTGATCAAGTATTTTGAGTACATTTCTGATCTGTCCCTTTTCGATTTAATGGGTTTGCCAAAGTGGTTGCCGCGGAAAAATTGGCTACGCAGCTTGGCCCCGGTTACTAATATGCGAGACCTCGCCAGACGGGTCATAGATCAGCGTCGGGCCGAAGGCCGTAGCGAGCCATTGGACTTCCTCGATTTCATGATTGAGGCGTTGAAAACCGATTTCGAAGATGAAGCTACAACTGTTGACAACCTTTTGACCTTTGTCGTCGCTGGTCATGAAACTTCCGCTAACGCATTGGCCTGGGGGTATTATCTGCTGGCCTTGCACCAAGATATGCAAGCAAGGGTTAGACAAGAAATTCGATCTGTTCGCCCAGAAGGCTTAGTGGAATTTTCGGACTTGGAGGCAATGCCACTCTTGCGCGCGCATGTTAAAGAGACGCTGCGGCTTTATCCCTCCGCCGCGTTTTTTGCCAGAGACGCAGCTGCGGACCTTGAAATTAAAGGGGTAAAGATCGAAAATGGCGATGCGTTGTTTTTCCCAGTTTACTCTTTGCACAGAAATGAAAAATTATGGGATGCTCCCAACGACTACCGGCCGGAACGGTTCCTGGGATTTACACTGCCTCGAGGTCAGTACATTCCGTTCGGAGAAGGGCCCAGAATCTGCATTGGCGCTCAGTACGCTGAAACTGAGATCATGGTGCTTATGGCTTCGGTGCTCCGTAGAATAAATTTTTCGACTACTGAGTCAGAAATACCGGAACCAGTTTTGACGTTCACCATGCGTACTAGTGGCCCACTCATCCTCAATGCCGAACGGGTTCGCGACTAAAGTTAATATCTAAACCCTAGTGCTCGACTTCTGTTCGAGGTCGGCCTTTGCCAAAGACAAAGCTTGCTACCGGCGAGTGAGGTAAGTGTCATCGCCGTACATTTCACGCAGGACGGTATCAAACAATCTATTGTTGACCATTTCTTTGCGATGCGGCGTGTGCTTCGAAATCGAGGGGCAGGTCGCAACAAGGCCCTTTCTGAGATTGGTCTCACGAAGGTTCACCATTTTAACAGCCATGTCCAAAGATGCGAATGCTCCAACCTTTGTAAATGAACGAAGCGATATCGGTGTACTCTTCACCGCGTTAAGATGGGCAGAGGCGCAACGGTTTCTGAGAACGGTCCTTAGTTCTTGGTTTAGAAAAGCTTCGGTTGGAATATTCTGGGTACGTTCCCGTCCATGTGTAATAACGAGAAAAACGCCGCTCCCTCGATAGGAATAGATTCCTCCGGCTGCCTGTGTTGTATTTTGAATGCAAAATCCAATGTCGGAAACAGCGCGCCGAAAATCACCAAATTCCCTCAGATCAAAATGGTACTCCGCATCGCGGAATTTGATTGCTGTTACCCAGGAGTCAAATCGGCGCCCCCGTGAAAGCTGCTCCACATAGTTGTCGAACTCGACATACCCCAAGCATTGCTCCTGCTCGTCGATGGACAGGGGGTCTTCGAAACTGAATTTCTGATTAAAATCCAGTTCACAACGAAGATTTTCTATCGACGCTGAAGAGGATTGGGTTTTCTTTCTCTCCATCATAAGAAGATGGGCGGCGTTCATACGGCTACGCAATTCAAAGAAGTCGAAGGGCTTAGTTATATAGTCAAACGCGCCTTCTAAAAATGCCCTCTCTATGTTCTGCCTGTCATCTAGAGCAGTTAACATTATGACAGGGGTTTCCAGATTGTCCGGCAAGTTTCGGATTTGTGAAAGCAACTCAATCCCAGTGGTTCCGGGCATCTGAATGTCAACAAGCAGACAGTCGAACGGGGATTCCGCTGCTTCTATCAGCCGAAGTGCTTCATCAGCTGAACTGGCTGCAACCACTTTGCAGTTTTCGAGTTCAGGAAGTGCTGATTGGAGCAATTTCAGAATGTCAGGATCATCATCAACCGCCAGTACTGTAAGCGCGGTCTTTCTTTGTGCTCTAAGCTCCAACTTTTTTTGAAACCGATCACTTTCGAATGTGGAATGTCTCATAACTTGTGAACCGCCGATATCCTCATAACGGGTTAAACTTATGAGGCAAGTGGGTCGAAACAGCGGCAAAATCGGAGAAAATCGTCGTAGAAAGGGGTTTTTTCTTGACCTTTATTTGGCGACAACGGCGTCAGCGAAGAGTTGCCTGTTATTGTTGTGAACTACCGTCGCATTCTCTTAACGTTATTTCTTCGGCAAATTTTTCGTGCCTAAGAGCAGTCTTCGACCGCAAAACTACGGAATGGAACAACGGTTGGAAGTCCAAGCATCAATTCTGGAAGCCCCACTAACATGCACAACAGCCGCGGTTTCCCAATAGCCTGGAAAACATTCATAGTTGCTATGAAATCTGCGTCGCGCGATCAGGACTACAAAAGATGCTCTAGTGGCTGAGTTGTTCCATTTACTTATGGATGTTGAACAAAACCGACTGACTGACGGTGCCATCGATGGAAAACTTTGCGCCGACAGGCGAGGCATTGACGCCCAGTCGCCGTGACCACCGTGCCCAGACTGAGGGGACGATGCCCAGTATGCTGGTTGCACCACCTTCCATCGCGACAGTAGTCATCTGGTGAAACAACTCCTGTTGAACCAGCAGCCTGCGTGACGATGCAACATCCTTTGCCACGAAGAAACGAGATGCTTCCCAAACAGAGTGCTTTACCGGGGCGTCAATGAATAGAACGTCAGATGGTATTCCTTTAAGGATACCTCTTTGCGCGTCGCGCAGCATATAACTATATACTCCGCATTCTGCCGTCGTGGGCAGAAGTCGCACACCTCCTAAAACTTCACCGAATTCATGCAACACAACCCATCGACAGGCTGGCGTGTCGTATTGGTCGAATTCCATCCCGTCAGCTTCACCAACTTGCCACTTTAACTGGTCAATGAAAATTGACTTTCTGGTTTCAAGGTATTTTGCCAGCAGGGTACCATACTCGTAAATATTGCGAAAATTTAGTGTAGCAGCGCGAATATTGCCAATGTCACCATGTGACGTTGGCGGACTGCTTTTGACAGCAAAAATTTCTAGTCGCGCCAAAGTATTTGGTGCGCCTGAAGTGCCGTTAGCAGGTGTCAGTTCCGGAATCCCCTCCGGGACCTGGTATGTCTGCTTATACCTGAGTGGTCGGTCCATATTTTACTCATATTTTTGACACACTTATGGCAAGATTCAGCCCAGCAAGTCCACAACCCTATGCGGTAGTTGCCCGAATAGATGGATAGGTGTGTCTAAATCTCCTCCCTCTCTTTGGCCGAGTTTGCTGACTGACCAATAACTTTAGAAAGTTCTTGGCTGTTATTTTCTGCCGCGGGCTTCATTTATTTCCCTGTGTCCGGCAACATTTTGAAAAAAGACAGCTTCTTTTGCGTTTTCCTTTCGAATTCACGATGGATCAGGCGTCGTGTCGCTGTCCGATAACGTTTCGAGGCAGCCGTGACGGCTGATAGGAGCAAAGTCAAAATGGCATCAAGAACTGGAGGGAATTACTTTTCAACTTGTGCACCCGCGCGGAAAAAATTGTGCAAATTAAAAAAATGCACAGACATAAGGAAGCCCGCCTTATGTCACGGTTTTGCCGCCTTCGTAAGAGAGGATGAATGAACCCTGAGTGTTTTATGCGCCAGCCAAACGTTGCCCTAAGTCTGCAATGCCCAACGTTTGGTGAGGTGCAAAAGGTTGGTGAAAAGTTATGCGTATACTTGCTGTAGACGACGACCCGAGCATCCTGGAGTTGCTAGATAAAGTTCTGGACGCGTTCGGCTATAAAGATGTCGTCACCGCCAGAAGTGGGCGGGAGGCCATTGAAATATTGTCGAGACCAAACGAAGCGTTCGACTGCTTGCTACTGGATGTGCAGATGCCGCAAATGAACGGCATTACTCTTTGCGAAGAAGTGCGAAAACTACCAGAACACACGTACACGCCCATTATCATGGTGACCGCCATGGTACAAAAAGAGTACATCGACGAGGCATTCGGAGTTGGGGCCACAGACTACGTTACAAAGCCTTTTGAGTTCTCTGATCTGAAGCAGAGGTTGTCCGACGCGTATAGGATGGCAGCGGAACGCAGAGCCGCAATCGAGGTGCTCGAAGCTGAAGCGGATTTTGAGTTGTGTTTTGACAATAGTCCGGACGTTCGCTTAAGTGACCCGCAATGTTTCGGAGAATTGCCCGGATTCATTGGGTTAGCTGAATTTGAGAACTACGTAATTCAGCTTTCAACGATGCACTCTATGGCTGCAAAACTTGTGGCGGTTAAATGCACAGGCGCCGAACAAATCTATAAGACGAGCACGGTCAGTGAATTCCGTAGTGCCATGACTTTAGCTGGCACAGCGGTTCTGTCATCTAATCAGGAAGGGCGTAAAGTGGCGACCTATTGGGGAAATGGCGTGTTCTTGGTGATCTACGACAATCAAATTAACTTGAGAGTGGACCAGTTGGGTGCTCCGCTTCCGGAAGCATTGAAAGATATTTCCGGTGATGCCACTTCAGGTCGGCCAATTGGCTTCCAGGTGAGCCAAGAAGTTATTCTTAAAGCCAAAACCAAAATGGAGGCGTTGTTCTTGATAGACAAGGCCGTCGAAATGGCTGAAATGTCGGAAGGTCGAGCGGCGAGTATCGGTTGAAGAACTGCAAATATCGATGATGTTCAAGACTAGGCTAATGGTGAAAAGGGCACGTTAAAACGCCCAGAATTCTTCATTTTGCGGGTTGAAGCAAAGCCGCGCCCTCATCCATCAGGCGGTCAACCTTTGTGCTTTTGGCCTACTTTGCCCGATCTCAGTGCCCGCCCGGCGGCAACAATTCGCAGAAAGAACCCGTCAGCCTCTTCTCGAATTCTCATCTGATGCGAGATCTGTCATCTTCGCCTTTCCTTCATTTCCTGAAGGTTTCTTTCGCGACCACGGTCAAAGTGTGATCGGCTTTAGCAGCTTCCCGGCGTATCCGTTCTCGTTCTTTAATCGGGTCTTTTCCTTGACGGGCTACGGTTCGCCATTTCTCGGCTTCTTGGCGTGCATCCTTCAGAGCTACGGCTGACGGAACGCCAAAACCAACTCTCTGCGATGCCCGGGGCATGAACCCGATGCAGCAACCACTTGCCAGCATCGCCGTCTTTTTATGGCAACCTGAGGTCCTCGCTATCCTAATACTGACCAGGTTGAGCTTCCTTCGCTTGCAAAAATGATAGCTTGTTGACTGCTAGAAATGGTCCACCCCATGGTCCATCTTTTACTGCGAGACACAGTGATCCATCTAGAGGTGACTGGGAACCTCATTGTATTGTTTTAAATGAATTTCCTAGTTTCTTGAGATGCCGGAAACGTCCGGAAAGAGGCGTGTTCAAGTTTTCAATGCATCTCGACCACACCATTGTACTCCCGAAACAAACGTATTTCAGTGCATCTGCCGTGTAGAGTTGCACCAGTTCGCGTTGGAATGCCCGCACCGTAATTTCCTGTCTCGCCCACGCGGATCGGGATGTGTATGAGTGGGCAAGACTATTTGGGAAGGGTAATATGTCTCAGTCCATCACCGTGTTCACAACGATGAAGAACGAAGGCCCTTATATGTTGGAATGGGTTGCGTTCCACAAAACACTGGGCGTCGACCATTTTGTGATTTTCACCAACGACTGTGATGACGGAACGGACAAGATTGCTGCAAGGTTGCAAGAGCTTGGCTTGGCCACTCATGTCAGCAATGAAGTGAAAGAAGGGGGCAATCCCCAGCACCAGATGCTGCGCCGCGCGCGCCGCCAGCCCAAGGTCAAGGAGGCCGACTGGCTGCTGTGTCTGGATGTAGATGAATTCTGGAATATCCGCTGCGGCGACAACGGATTTCATGACCTGATTTCCGAGGTCGAACAAAAGGCAGGTCAACCGGTCGATGCGATATCTCTTGCGTGGAAGTTGTTTGGAAGTTCTGGAAACATCAGTTTCGAAGACAGACCGGTGACAGAGGTATTCTCGATGGGGGATCAAGAGTTCCCCTATCATTCAAGCCGCGCTTTTGGGCTGAAAACGCTGTTCCGAAACAATGGCAAGTTCACCCGGTTTGGTCCGCATCGCCCAAAGGGCTTTGACGAGGAGGTAGCGCCTGACATCGCTTGGTCAGATGCTGGCGGAAAGCTGTTTCCAGCCGATAAAGTCGGTTGGCGGGCGTGGCGCGGGTTCGACCATTCCTTGGGACGCATCCACCACTATTCAGTCCGGTCCATGGACGGGTTTCTTGTCAAGCGCGACCGGGGACGCACAAACCACATCAAGGTGGATCAGGGACAAGCCTACTGGCAGGACATGAATGCCAACAAAGAGGCCGACCAATCCATCTTGCCTGCCGCACGCCGCGCCGCACCTTTGCTGGCCGAACTGAAGGCGGATGAAGAGTTGAACGAATTGCACGCGCAGGCCTGCGACTGGCACCGAGCCAAAGTATCCGAAATCAAGATGCGCCCGGAATGGGTAGAGTTTCGCGTCTGGCTCGCCGATAACCTGATCTGATCATCATGGCCGAAGACCTATCGAAAGAGCAGCTAAAACCGGAACACCCTGATCGCAAGACAGGGTATGAGCGTATCCTGACGGATCCCGCTCCGCCCTGGTTTGTCGAGCTGTACCCCGGCGGCGACGGCACTGGCTTCTTTCAAAAGCTGGAACGCCACTCGATCCTGTTCCATCAGCGCTACCCAAAGCGTCTGGTAGTCAGCTTCGACAATATCGCGAACGCCAATGACCTGTCCTTTGCGCGCGAGCCGTGGGGCTGGAAATTCTTTCGCGACGAAGGGTGGTCCCACATGGGCGTCTTCGCACGCACCAAGGCATGGTATCGCGACCCCGAGATCATTTCCTATTTTGAAAACAAGGTCGCCGAGGGATTCTTTGACCGGTTCGATCAGGTGGTTTTTGCGGGCGCATCGATGGGCGGCTTTGGGGCACTGACCTTTTCGGCGCATGTACCTGGTGCGCATGTGATCGCGTTCAATCCCCAAACAACCCTGGATGAACGGCTGGTGCCTTGGGAAACCCGCTATCGGTTTGGCCGCGTGCAGGACTGGGACCTGCCGATGAGCGATGCGGCCCAAACCGTTCAGACAGCTGGTAAGGCTTACGTCTTTTACGACCCGTTCTTTGATCTGGACCGGCAGCAGGTCCAGCGTCTGCAGGGCGACAACGTGATGTTGCTCAAGACCTGGTTTTCAAACCATTTCGCGGCGCCCATGCTGCGCAAGCTGGATATCCTCAAGCCCGTAATGCTGGGGGCGATGGACGGCTCACTGGATACGGTCGAGTATTACAAGATGATGCGCGCCCGACGTCGCCTGCCTATGTATATTCGGGGGATTGAGGCCATCGGCGCCGAGCGGCACCCTGACTTGGCGGCAAAAGCCCGGCAGCGGTTCCGCCGACTGCGCCGGCAGGCCATGGCCGAGAAGGAAAGGGACGCCTCGTGAGCGCCGCCAAAGGTGTGTTTGTCGGTCAGCGCAAGGACCGCATGGGCGCGCGGTTGCTGATGATGCTGACCTGCATCCGGCTGGCCGAAGATTTCGGCACGACCTACCGGGTGAATTGGTTCCCGCAGGGCGCGGACGCGCCCGAGCTTGACCACCCACAAGAGTTGTTCGCGCAGGATTGGATGGATGAACATTTCCTTACTCCTAAGAAGTTCGGAGCTCTTTCGCAGAATGCCTTGCCGATCTGGTCGTTTCAAAGCGACACGTCGCCCGACCGCCTGACTGCGCATCTCAACGCCGGACGGTCGGTGTTGGTCGAGGAAGGTTTCGAGGTGCTGGCCTTCCCATGGGAGGACGTCGAGACCATCCGGCCAAGGTATCGCGACTTCATTCACCGGGTCGGGTTCACCGAAGAAATACGTGAAATCATGGGTTGCGCGGATGCCAGACTGTCAGGGCAGGGCGTATCTGCCTATCACATCCGCCGCGGTGATATTCTGAATGGGTTGCCGTGGAAGCACACGACCTGGCCCGCAAAGATCGAACCCGAAGAACTATATGAGGCACATCTGGCGAAGAACGCCGATAAAGCGGCCATTATGTTCTCGGACCAGCCGGAACTGATTGCCCGGTTTCAGTCAAAGTTTCCGCACCTGCTGCAGATGCCAGACATTGCCGATGTGTCCGGGATGACACGGGCGAAACGCGATTTTCTGGAACTCTATACGATGTCGCGTGCTGATCAGGTGATTGCACCGGTCATCTCAGCCTTTTCCATGGCAGCAGCCCGAATATCGGGACAGCAGCGAAAAGTGTTTCGGGATGTTCTGACAGAAGAAGAGATTTCTCAGGCGAATGAGAGCGCAATTCGGCGCCTACAGGCTGGGTTTGATGGCTTTTTGAACACGTCCGAGGCCGCGCATATTTATGGCAAGGTTCTGTTCCACATGAACCGGCTGCATTCAGACGATCGAACCGAAGAGGCCAGCGATATCGCTTCAAGGTTGCTGGATGAGGGGGCGGACAACGCGTTTCTGCCACTTCTTCAAGCGCTCAACTTGTTTTACGCAAACAAGTGGGATGAATCTGCAGAGATGGTCGAGACGGCTTTGTTGGACCCCCATACATGGCCCGAAGACTACGCGGTTTGTGGGGCCTTGAAGGCAGCAGCGTTGGGGGAAAAGCGAAAGCGCTGGCAAGCAGCCCAGGCATTCAGCCGTGCATTTTGGGCCAAACCGATCCGACCTGACGTGTTGGTGTTTGGGTCGCGTGTTGTCTACCGGGATCAGATATCATTGCGGCTGTTTCCACCTACCGACTGGTCGCTGCAAAAGGTTATCCGCAGGCCCTGGTTCAATTTCAACTCCCATGTCGCACAGCGCAAAGTGCTGGTGAGATTGCCGTGCAATTTCGACTTTCTTCTGTTGGATTGGTCGATCCTTTCTCTGGATCAAAAAGCCCGCAGACTTTTGGAAAACAAACCCCGTTTGAAGCAGCTGCATGACGGTCTTATTCGGATGACCGATATGCCTGACGAGGATCCGCGCGTACGGAGTTTTAGCGCCAAGCTGGGAGCACATATTGGGAGTATTTCCAATGCTGAGGCTATTGATATCACACGTAAGGTTCTGTCGGATGTGCCCGACAATCCACTCTATCACAAACGATTGGCCGAACTGTACCAAGCAGAAGGCGAGGGAACAACATCGCGGATAACCATGGCGGATGCCTTGGCTTGCGATCCGGGTAACGCCTTTTTGATCTTTGCTATGGGACAGATGCTGGAAATGAACGGTGCCGTTGAACAGGGCCAGAGGCAGATCATTCAGGCCGCAGAGATCGACGACGACACCGCCGCTATTCAGGGCGAGGCCGGGCGAATATTGTTGCAACAGGGCAAAAAGGAAGCTGCTCGTGCGTTTCTTCAAAAAGCCCGAGATTTGTGCCCGACGTACAAGCGGTTCTCAAACCAGCTTAAACGGACGGGCGGGTGAATTGCGTGGATTTCCCCTTGGTAGTTCCACCAATTCAACGTAATTTACCGGCAAATTCAGAATGATCCCGATTAGTTCCGGGCAAAAACAACGAACAGGGCAGTCAATCATGACCGATCAGGACCCTCGATATATCAGTGTCACTCCGATGAAGAACGAAGGCCCGTTCGTGCTAGAGTGGGTGGCCCATAACCGTGCGATTGGTATCGACCAGATGGTCGTGATGACCAATGACTGCACCGATGGTACCGATGCCTTGCTGCAACGGTTGGATGAAAAGGGCATTCTGATCCACGTCGACAACAACTCGCGTCGCAAGACCAGTCCTCAAAAACGGGCCTATAGGACTTTTCTGAAGATGGAAGTCGCACGCCCGCAGGACTGGGTCGTGGTGATCGACGCCGACGAACATATCAACGTCAAGACCGGTGATCATACGCTGCGGGCTTTGTCCGATGCCATTCCGGACGCCAAGACGATCTCAATGACGTGGCGGTTGTTCGGAAACGCAGGCGTTGTGCGGTATGAAGACCGGTTTTTGTCGGATCAGTTCCGACAGGCTGCCCGTGAACAGACTTACCGGCCGCCGCAGGCATGGGGCTTCAAGACCATGTTTCAGCGGGAGATTTGGGATGGGTTGGGTGTTCACCGCCCCAAAAAGCCGACCGTTGAAACCATCGAAGAATGTCGTTGGTACAACGGATCAGGCCAACTGATGCCTGAACGATACTATGAAAAAAGCTGGCGATCGGCCCGTGACTCGGTCGGGTATAAGTTCGTGCAGGTCAACCATTACGCACTGAAGTCCTGTGAAAGCTATCTGGTCAAAAAGATGCGCGGTCGGGCCCACCATTTGGGGGAAAGCCTTGGTCTGGAATACTGGAACATGATGAACCAGAACGCCGAGACGAATACCTCGATAGACGTGGTTTTGGATCGCAAACGTGGTTTCTATTACGAAATGCTCTCTGACCCCGAGGTTGCGCGTCTTCATCATGCGTCTTGCGATCTGCACCGCCAACAGATCGCGCAATTGCGTGACCTGCCCGAGATGCAGGACCTCATGCAGCAGATGACCGCAGGTTTCACGGCCAGCCAGCAGGCATGACGTAGCACAGTTCGGGGACAGGAGCTAGGTAATGCTTTGGCTGCACATGGGGATGCCCAAAACCGGCACGACTGCCTTGCAGGGATTTCTGCGCCGGAAACATTCGGTAATGAACGAGATCGGCCTGCATTATATGGAAACCGGCCGACGCCGGCTGGATGGCGGCACACGTCTGGCGATAAGTCACAACATCGTCGCCTTTCACATCAACCAGAGCGCTGATCCGATGGATCCGTTTCGGTCTGCCATGACGACTGAATACGACGCGCATGCGGATCAGACCTGTGTTGTCTCTTCCGAGATGTTCTATGGCTGCAATCTGAAACGGCTGGCCGAGGTTTTTGCTGATATCCCCTCGCGTGGATTGACGATCACTTACTATTGCCGCCGGTATTCCGATTTCTTCGAGGCTGATTACAAACAGCGGGCCAAGGCAGGGCGGCTGTCCAACGGCGGGACAGAATACATCCGCCAGCAACTTGATCTTATCCGCAATCACCCGGAACGGTTGAGCTTTTCTGCCAAGCTGGCCGAAATCCGCAGTGCCTTTCCCGGCGTCACCGTTGCTCCGCTTTTATACGAACGCGCGGGCATGGTGCGGGGGAATGTCGTCGATGACTTCCTGTCTCGGATCGGTACGCCATTGGCTGAGGAAGTTTCAGCAGGAGCCGTGTCCAACCCGTCGCAATCCCGCGCGGCGAGCGAAGCTTTTGGTGTCATCTCCCGTGCGCTGGGGCGTAAGAAGAGCCGCCAGTTACGCCGGATATTTGTCGATGATCCTGTCATGGTGCGCCGGAATGATGTGCTGGAACCCGATGAGCGCGCTTGGCTAGACGAATTCGTGGCCAAGCAGGATACCGCCTTTCAGCAAGAGTTCTTTCCCGACCGGCCCGAACTGTTCACCCCGACAAAACTAAGCGATGAGGACAAGATGTTTCGCCGGGATACGCCCGAAGAGTATGAGGCTTTGCGTAAAGCCTCTGAGATTGTGTTTCGGTTGGCTTTGGACGCCTGATCGTTATTCCTGAACGGCGATTTCCTGACGCTGTTTTCCGGTCGTCTTGTCAAAAATTAGGATGCGGTTGTCGTCGGTCACGACCGCGTACCAGTTGCTGCCGATGGTCACGGCCTGAGCTTTGGCCCCGTCCGGCAGTTCGATTTGATCGGGCAGGGTAGGGGTTCTGTCCGATAGCCGGATGACAATCAGTGCGAATGTCACTAGAACCCCGCCAATCATCACCGCGGTCAGCAGCATGACCATGCGCCGCAGCAAGCGAAGCTGCGGTGTTTCCTGCGGTTCTTGGGGTTCGGAAGGGACAGTCATGGGCACCCGCCAGATTGAATTTCAGATCGCGGCCGATCCGCCGCCACGCCTTGATAAGGCGCTTTCACGGGATGTACCAGCGGATGAAAACCTGTCGCGCACCCGCCTGACCCGTCTGATCGAAAACGGCGAGGTGACCATCGACGGGGTCGAAGTTCGGGACCCAAAGGCCAAGGTGGCCGAAGGTGCCTCCGTGTCAATCTCCGTCGCCGAAGCCGAAGAAAGCCACATCGGTCCAGAAGATATCCCACTGAACGTCGTCTATGAGGACGCGGACCTGATCGTCATCAACAAACCGGCAGGCATGGTCGTTCACCCTGCGCCGGGCTCGCCCAACGGAACGCTGGTCAATGCGTTGCTGCATCATTGTGGCGAGGACCTGTCAGGTGTGGGGGGCGTCAAACGCCCTGGCATCGTGCACCGCATCGACAAAGAGACCAGCGGCTTGCTGGTGGTCGCCAAGTCTGACGCGGCCCATCACGGTCTGGCGGCGCAGTTCGAGGCGCATAGCGTCGAACGCTATTACCGCGCGATTTGCTACGGCGTACCGGATGCGAATGACCCACGTTTGCGCGGCATCAAGGGTGTCAGCTTTGAACCGGGCAATATCATGCGCCTGACCACGCAATTGGCGCGCCACAAAAACGACCGGCAGAAACAAGCGGTTCTGTTCCACGGTGGTCGGCATGCGGTAACTCGGGCGCGGTTGGTCGAGACATTTGGCAACCCGGCAGGCATCGCGCTGATTGAATGTTGGCTGGAAACCGGCCGAACGCACCAGATCCGTGTCCATATGGCCCATGCCGGGCATGGGCTGGTTGGCGATCCGGTGTATGGGGGTAAACGCAAGCTTGCGGCGAAAGCCTTCAACCCGGCCGCTGCCGAGGCCGTGCGCGGTTTTTCGCGACAGGCGCTGCATGCCGCAGTTTTAGGCTTTGAGCACCCTGTGACAGGCGAAAACCTTCGGTTTGAGGCCGATTTGCCAAATGATATGGAATTTCTGATTGAACAACTGCGCGCGCCGCTGACATAATACGCAAACATACGTGAGTAACGCGTTCTTAGCTTTCCTTTATCAATCGTTAATTTCAAACTGTTAACGGTACCTCTTGAATGGATCGGGACTTATTCCCATATCCCATGTTAACGAAGTAAACATTTGTCGGAGGGACATGAATCATGGCAAATTACGCAAATCTCCCCGCGCCGACGCCCGAGGGCGGCCTGAACCGCTATATGCAGGAAATTCGCAAATTTCCGCTGCTTGAGCCGGAAGAAGAGTACATGCTCGCCAAGCGTTGGGTCGAAGAGCAAGACACTGAAGCTGCACATAAGATGGTCACGTCGCACCTGCGATTGGCGGCCAAGATCGCTATGGGCTATCGCGGCTATGGCCTGCCACAGGCCGAGGTGATTTCCGAGGCCAATGTGGGCCTGATGCAGGCAGTCAAAAAGTTTGATCCGGAAAAAGGTTTCCGTCTGGCGACCTATGCAATGTGGTGGATTCGTGCCTCGATCCAGGAATACGTTCTGCGGTCGTGGTCGATGGTCAAGCTGGGCACGACATCGGCACAGAAAAAGCTGTTCTTTAACCTTCGCAAAGCCAAAGCCCGTATCGGTGCACTGGAAGAAGGCGACCTGCGTCCTGAAAACGTCAAGCGGATCGCTACTGATCTGGGCGTGACCGAAGCTGAAGTCATCAGCATGAACCGCCGGATGTCTGGTGGTGATGCCTCGCTGAACGCGACCGTCGGGTCCGAAGGCGAAGGCACCATGCAATGGCAGGACTGGCTTGAGGACGAAGATGCAGATCAGGCCGGCGATTACGAAGCTCGCGACGAGCTTGACGCCCGCCGCGAGCTTCTTGCGGCTGCGCTGGATGTCCTGAATGACCGGGAAAAGGACATCCTGACTCAGCGCCGTCTGATGGATCAGCCCGTCACGCTGGAAGAGCTCAGCACGCAGTATAATGTCAGCCGCGAGCGTATTCGTCAGATCGAGGTTCGTGCCTTCGAGAAGCTGCAGAAAAAGATGCGCGAGTTGGCCCGTGAAAAGGGCATGCTGGGTACTGTCTGACCCCATTGGTTCAGCCCGCCACAACGGCGGGCTGATTTTCTTTAGGCGAAAATAAAGCTGTCTTCGGTCAGATGTCCGGCTCCAACGCCCGTAAGGACAATACTGTCCCCGTCCCCTAGTTCGATGGTGGTCTGGAAGAAGCCACCGGAGATATCATCCTCGATATCTTCAAATCCGGCGATGCCTTCGTAGCCGGACAAGTCAATCTTGTCCTTTCCGACCCGGAAGTCGACGATCCAATCATCGCCATCCCCGTTTTCAATGACAAACATGTCTTTGCCACGTCCGCCGAACATGATGTCATCATCGGCTCCACCGTCGATCACATCGGCCCCTCTGCCGCCGAATATCGTATCTTCGCCTTCATCACCGCGCAGAATGTCTTTGCCACGACCGCCAAAGATCACGTCGTGTCCAGCGCCTCCAAGCGCGACATCATTGCCTCGGCCAGTATTGATGACATCATTTCCGCCACCACCATGAACGAAGTCCTGACCGCGCCCGGTAAAGTAGAACTCGTCCGAGTCGTCGCCGAGGATGAAATCGGTGTTCTTCTGACCCAGAATGTCCGTAACCGATACAGGCAGAAGGACTCCGTTTAGGGCGTGAATGATCCCGTTTGTGGCTTCAATATCGGTTTGGATGATACCCGGATCGGCGATGCCGTCATCCGCATCGCCCAGACTTGGTGGGGCGCTTTGAAGGTTCAATTCAACTGACGAACCCTGCAACGTTTCGATCTGCGCGCCGTCGCCCAAGCCGGCAACGGCAGCCAGGTCGAATTCCCCGTTCACCACGTGGTATTTCAGCACCTCTGTCAGCAGGGGGATGGGATCCCCTCCGCCCAACAGGGTCAGCGCCTTGACGATGTGCCCCAACGCGCCTGCTTCGTCCGAACCCGCATAGCCCAGAGCCTGGGCAAGTCCGATAAAGGCGGCGTCGGTTGGGGCGAATACCGTAAGGCTGGCCTCGGGGTCATCCAGTGCACCAGCAAGGCCAGCGGCAACAACGGCCTCGCGCAGGATGTCCAAATCTCCGTTGTTGTCATCGAACGAGCCAACGGCTCCGCTCATCAACACGGTTCCGGTAATTGTCTCTGTCGGTGTTGGCATGTCCGGTAATCTCCCACCCAGTTGGTCACAACATCAATCCCGGGTGCAAAAGCGGACAATGCCGACATCCCGGTGACATAGTTGCTACGGCGCAGACAATGAAACGGATCAAGAAATTCTCAGGTTTGCGTGCGTTAATGGGCGGAAAACACCACGAAACCCCTGACTTTAAAGCGATTCCCTGATAGAGACGGCACAAGCTAACAAAGGATGAGGCGGCGGTATGCAGCAACCTGTTCAATGGGGCGTTCTTGGCGCCGCGAAATTCGCACGACAGTTCATGGCGCCGGCAATTCACGCGGCGGACGGGGCCCGGTTGGCAGGTCTTGCCACGTCGGACGCAGCCAAGGCTGAGCCGTTCCAGCAGTACTGCCCTGATCTGACGGTTTATGGCAGCTATGACGCCCTTTTGGCCGATCCCAAGATCGACGCGGTCTATATCCCGCTGCCCAACCATCTGCATGTCGAATGGAGCCTCAAGGCACTGGACGCGGGTAAGCATGTTCTGTGTGAAAAGCCCATGGCCATGTCCGCGCCCGAGTTTGATGCGCTGATCGAAAAAAGGGATCAGACCGGTTTACTGGCGGCCGAAGCGTACATGATCGTGCACCACCCGCAGTGGCAATTCGTACGGCAACTGATCGCGGATGGGGCGATCGGAAAGCTTGTGCATGTGACCGGCGCGTTCAGCTTTGACAATCGGGCGGACACCGGCAACATCCGAAACCGGGCCGAAACCGGCGGCGGTGGGCTGCGCGATATCGGCGTCTACGTGATTGGCAGCGCCCGGTTCGCCACTGGGCAAGAACCAGTTTCGGTGCAATCCGCGATCCGCTGGGAAGATGGCATTGATGCCTTCACCGAGATACGCGCGCAATTCCCCGATTTTACCTATTCCAGCTACGTCTCGATCCGGATGCACCCGCATCAGGAAATGGTGTTCCATGGCGAGGGTGGCGTGATCCGCATGACCGCGCCTTTCAATGCGCGTGTTTTTGGTGAGGCACGGGTGGAACTGCATCGTCCGGGACTTGAGGTTCAGGTCACGCGGTTCCCGGGCGACGATCACTACAAGCTTCAGGTCGAGGCATTCTGCAAGTCAGTCCGCGACGGGGCCAACTACCCATGCCCGCTGGAATTCTCGCGTGGAACGCAAGCAATGATTGACAGGGTGTTTGAGGGCGCGGTCGCCCTCTGACTTGCCACGCAGCACTCGGCTGGACTATTCTGGTCGTCACCTGATCAGGAGGGAGACCATGGCAGGCGGCTGGGCGCGTGACGGCGCGGTGAGTGAACAGATTGAGGCGTCCATTACGGACGAACTGGCCCGGATGCAGGCGCAAAAGCGGCCTGGCGGGGAAAGCCTGACCCATTGCGCTGAATGCGAAGAGCCAATTCCAGAAAAGCGACGGGCCGCCATTCCTGGTGTTAAACTCTGCCTGGATTGCCAGCAGGATCGGGACGGGGCCTTCAAGGCCCGTTCTGGCATCAATCGCCGTGGTTCAAAAGACAGTCAGTTGAAGTAAGCGGGGCATAGGGATGCCCGACGCAAAAGAGAAGCAGCCACTCTTGCAAAACGGGCTGGTTCTTGGGTTTCTTGCGGCTTTCCTGTGGGGCACGCACAGCGTCATAGTCCGCTACCTGACCAGCGATCTGGGAGGGCTGCAAATCGCGGTAACGCGCCTGTTCATCGCAGCCATCGCCATCTATTGCATGCTGCGCGTGATGCAGGTCGCTGTTTCGATCCGGTTGAATGACTGGAATTTTCGGCTGGCCGTTCTGTCCACCGTGGTCAACTACATCCTGTTCCATATCGGGCTTGAACATACCGGTGCAGCCAATGCCATGGTTCTTGAGAACACGGCGCCATTCTTTGTGCTGATCTTCTTGTATTTCTTTGCCGACACGCCCGTTACACGCACAGACATACTTGCCACGGGGTTGGCGATTTTCGGCGTATTCCTAACGGTTTATCAGGATTTCCAAGGCGGTGGAGAGCCCCTGTTCGGGGACTTGCTTGAAATTGGCGCAGGGCTAAGCTGGGCGGTTTTCCTAATCTCGAGCAGCCGGGCGATGCGAAATTCTGAAACGACCGGAGAACGTCTGAACTTCCTATTTGGGATATTCTTGTGCTCGGGTGTGCTATTGGTCCCGCTGGCCGCATTTTCACTGCAAATACCAACAGCCAACGATGCCGTGTTCCTGATTTTGTTGGGGGTGCTGCCGACCGCTTTGGCCTACTACCTCTGGTACGAGGCCGCCGCGCGGGTCTCGACGTTGACCGCGACCTTGATGTTCGCCGCATCTGTGGTGTTCACGTTCATCAACTCAGCCCTGTTTCTGGGGGCCGCAATCACGCCGGTCGCGGCCCTAGGGGCTGTGTTGATTGTGGTCGCCATTTTCCTGACGACCAAAAGCCAGAAGTGACTAGTTTTCCATCGCTTCCAGCTCGTCGATAAAGCCGGAAATCATCGACAGACCCTTGTCCCAGAATTTGGGATCGCTTGCATCCAATCCGAACGGTGCCAGCAGTTCCTTGTGGTGTTTGGACCCACCAGCGCGCAACATTTCGAAATACTTGTCTTCGAACCCGTCCGCACCGCTTTCGTAGACCGAGTATAGCGCGTTCACCAAACCGTCACCGAACGCATAGGCGTAGACGTAGAACGGTGAATGGACGAAGTGCGGGATATAAGCCCAGAAGGTCTCGTACCCATCCATGAATTCAAATGCGGGCCCAAGGCTTTCGGCCTGAACGCTCATCCACAAAGCGTTGATGTCATCCGGGGTCAGCTCGCCTTCGCGACGGGCGGCGTGCAGTTTGCATTCAAAGTCGTAAAAGGCGATCTGACGTACGACCGTGTTAATCATATCCTCGACCTTGCCGGCCAGCAGCACCTTGCGCTGTTCCGGAGTTTCGGCCTTGTCCAACATCTTGCGGAAGGTCAGCATTTCACCAAAGACCGAAGCCGTTTCTGCCAACGTCAGTGGGGTAGAAGACAGCATCTCGCCCTGATCGGCCGCCAGTACCTGATGGACGCCGTGCCCCAACTCATGCGCCAGTGTCATCACGTCGCGCGGTTTGCCCAGATAATTGAGCATCACGTACGGATGAACCTCGGTGACGGTCGGATGCGCAAACGCGCCCGGAGCCTTCCCGGGTTTAACCGCAGCGTCGATCCAACCCTTCGAGAAAAACGGAGCCGCGATTTCACCCATGCGGGGATCGAAGGCAGTATAGGCGTCCATCACTGTCTTTTCGGCTTCATCCCAATCAACGATGCGGGTGTCTTCCATCGGCAGCGGAGCGTTACGATCCCAGACCTGCATGACATCCAGACCCAGCCATTTGCGTTTCAGCTCATAATAGCGATGGCTGAGCTTGGGGTAGGCGGCCACGACCGCCTCGCGCAGGGCCTCAACGACTTCGGGTTCCACGTCGTTGGACAGGTGGCGACCGGTTTGCGCGGTCGGCATGTTGCGCCAGCGGTCGACAATTTCCTTTTCCTTGGCCTGTGTGTTGTGGACACGGGCGAAGGTTTTGACGTTGTCCTGAAACACTGCGGCCAACTCGCGCGCGGCTGCTTCGCGTTTGGCACGGTCCTGCTCTGTCAGAAAGTTCAGGGTGCCTTCAATGTTCAGTTCTTCGCCATCAACAGTGAAGGTCAACCCGGCAATGGTTTCGTCAAAAAGACGCTCCCACGCGTCGCCAACAACGCCGAGGTCGTGCAGGAATTTCTCAAGCTCGTCGGACAGTTGGTAGGGTTTCATCGCGCGGATGCGGCGGAACACCGGCTCGTACCGCGCCAGATCGGCATTCACATCGAAATGTGCCTTCAGGACATCATCGTCGATGCGGTTGATTTCGAGCGTGAAAAACACCAAGGGGGTGGTGAAGATGGTGATCTTTTCCTGCATGTCGGACAGAAATTTGGCACGCTCGGCATCTGTGGTCAGCTGATAGTACCGCAGACCAGCAAACGACATGATGCGCCCGGCGATTGAATTGATCTTCTCATTGCGCTCGACGCAGTTCAGCAGACCCGCAGCATCCAGATCAGCCAGCTTACCCTCGTAGTTTTCGGCAAACGAGGCACATTCCTTTTCCAACCAGTCCAGATCGCGGGACAGTTCGGGGGCGTCCTCTGAGGTGTAGAGATCGGTTAGATCCCATTCCGGCAGGTTGCCCAGATTGCCGGCACCTCCGGCAGCATTTGCGTCTCGGACAGGAAAAGGAAGGTCGCGCATGGATCACCTCGATAATAGCTTTCGCCAACATCTAGGCGCGCGAGGCAGGGATCACAAGCGGTGCGTGATCGGACTTAGGAAGACAGAACCGGTTCCGGCACCGCGTCAGTTTGCGTGGCTTTGAAATGAGCGGCCAATTGGTCAAAGACCGGCCCGCGCACGTCGGGTGCCTCCATCAGAACTTCGTGTTCGCCATCTGGGATTTCGACCAGAGTGCCACTGGGCCAGTTCGCCATGCGGGCGCGGATAGCCTTGCGGTCGACAATCTGTTCATGGCTGCCCAGAAAGGTCAGGCATGGCGTATCCGGAGCGGCCTGGTCCATCAACCAGGCGCATTCATCCAAGGCTTCGCGCAGCCAGATGGTCGAAGGCGCACCAAGCGCCAGTTCGGGCTGTGAAGCCAGTTGATCCTTCATCATCTGGAACATGTCCGGATCGCGGGTCAGTACATTCCCCTCGAACGGTTGGGAGGCCACATAGCTTTCCAAGGATGTGGTCGGTGGTGTTTTTTCCCCCAACCCGATCCTAGGCCCCCAATAGGCTGTCAGACGGCTGAGCGGTTTCATGATCGGCGTAAAGAAAATGCCCCACATCGGTCCGGTAAAGGCGCAGGCGGCAAAGCAGTTCTTTTCCAAAGCCGCGCGCATACCGATGGCCCCGCCCATGGAATGTCCGATCACAAACCAAGGCTTCGGCAGATTCAGCTCGGTTGCCAGGTTCAGTGTGGCTTGAACATCTTGTTGATAATCCGTGAACTGCTCGACATGCCCGACGCGCGGGTCATCCAGTAGCCTGTCGGCCAGACCCTGACCGCGCCAGTCGACAGCCAGGAAGGCAAAGCCGCGGCCAGTGAATTCGGCCGCGCAATTGCCGTACTTCTCGATGTATTCGGTGCGGCCGGGGAACATCATCACCGTGCCGCAGGCATCGCGTTCGGGCGACCAGTGGCCCACCCGAATGCGTGTGTTGTCCGCTGTGTTCAGCCAATGAGCCTGACCACCGGCGGGGACGCCGGCCATGTCTGCAAAGAAAGGGGCCGGCGACAGGTCCATCAGGCCAGTGCCGATGCCAGTTGCATGGCAACGCCCATGTCACCATCCACGGTCAGCTTGCCTGACATGAACGCGCCGGTGGGGTTCAATTCACCGCTGAGTATTTGTTCGAACGTGTCCGCATCGGCGTTCATGGTGACGTCTGTTTCTTCGTCACTGACGCGCGCGCCGCTTGCGTCCAGAACGATTGAGCCCAGATCTGCGATGGCAAATTTTGCCGACGCGGTAAAATCGCCGCCCGACAGTTTTTCGTTCAATGCGGCTGCCGCTTTTTCCAGAGTGTCGCTCATGATTCTCCTCACTATGTTTGTGCGCCGGGAATGGACATCCGCGGGCGCAGCGCTACACTGAACGTTGTTATGAGCATTGCAAGCACCAATCTCAAAGGTATCGTCGCGGCAACAGCGCTTCTAGTCACGTTTTCCATTCCTTGTTTCGCCCAAACGGCGGATTCCAAGGATGAAGAACAGCTATTGTTGCAACTGTCGCAGGCAACCCCCGAACAGGCGATGAACATAGATCGTCAGCTTAAGGCGCTGTGGGCACAGTCTGGCTCGGCCTCGGCAGATCTGTTGCTTGAGCGCGGGCGAGAGGCGCTGGAGGACGGCGACTCGCTGGCCGCGATCCAGCATCTGACTGCGCTGACTGATCACGCGCCACAATTCGCCGAAGCCTGGCACGTGCGGGCATCGGCCTTTTTTGGGATCGAACGTTTCGGTATGGCTGCGGCTGATCTGGAATACGCCCTGACGCTGAACCCCAACAACTACGAGGCTATCTACGGATTGGGACTGATTTTTGAGATCATCGATCGACCCGACAAAGCGCTGGACGCTTACGAGCGTGCTTTAGCTATACATCCCCATCACGAAGAAGTAACCAATGCCGTGAATCGACTGAAGCCCCGGGTCGAGGGCTCGGCCCTCTAACAAGCTGGGGCAGGGGGCAAAGGTGAGCGGGTCATCCCGAATCGTGGCCGTACTGGGCCCGACCAACACAGGCAAAACCCATTACGCGATTGAGCGGATGCTGGGGCACCGGACAGGTGTGATCGGCCTGCCGCTGCGTCTGCTGGCGCGCGAGGTCTATGACAAGATCGTCGCGATCCGCGGACCGTCGGTCGTTGCCCTTGTAACGGGTGAAGAGCGGATCGTTCCGCCGCGTGCTAAGTATTGGGTCTGCACTGTTGAGGCGATGCCGGAAGGCATGGGCGCAGATTTCGTAGCCATCGACGAAATCCAGCTGTGTGCAGATCCCGAGCGTGGACATGTTTTCACCGACCGTCTGCTGCGTTCGCGCGGAACGAACGAGACGCTGTTTCTGGGCTCTGACACTTTGCGCGGTCCGATTGCGGCGCTGGTGCCCGAAGTGCAGTTCATTCGCCGTGAACGAATGTCTCAGCTGGTTTATTCCGGCTCGAAAAAGATAAGCCGCATGCCCGCACGTAGTGCCATTGTCGGGTTTTCGATCGATAACGTCTACGCCATTGCCGAGCTGCTGCGCCGCCAAAAGGGCGGGGCGGCCGTCGTTATGGGCGCGCTCAGCCCGCGCACCCGGAATGCGCAGGTCGAGCTGTATCAGAACGGTGAGGTGGACTACCTCGTTGCAACTGACGCCATTGGGATGGGTTTGAATCTTGATGTGAACCACGTGGCGTTTTCGTCGCTGACCAAATTCGACGGTCGTAGGATGCGCCACCTGGCCCCCAATGAACTGGCCCAGATCGCAGGCCGGGCAGGGCGCGGGATGTCTGATGGCACCTTTGGGGTGACTGGTGAAGCCCCTCCGCTGGACGACGGGGTCGCGCAGGCGATCATGGACAGCCGGTTCACGCCGATGAAAAAGCTGAATTGGCGGAATGCCGCTTTGCGGTTTGGTTCGGTTGAGGCCCTCATCGACTCATTGGAAGTCAGCCCGGACAGTGAACATCTGATCAAGGCCCGACCCGCAGACGACATGAGCGCTCTGAAATCGCTGTCTCAGGAGGCCGAGGTCATCGCCCGCGCCAGCGATGGGCCGTCCGTCCGATTGCTGTGGGATGTGTGTCGAATCCCCGATTTTCGCGGTATCAGCCACGCAGAACACGCCAGCCTGCTTGAGGTGATCTATGGTCATCTGCATGAACGCGGCGCTATCCCTGACGAGTTCATGGCGCGGCAAATCCGCCGCATCGACAAAACAGATGGGGATATTGATGCACTGTCCAAAAGGTTGGCATATATTCGCACCTGGACATATGTTGCGCAACGAAACGGATGGGTGCGTGACGAATCACATTGGCGCGCGGAAACGCGCATTGTAGAAGACAGGCTGTCGGACGCTCTGCATGATCGTTTGACTCAGAGATTTGTGGACCGGCGCACGTCAGTGTTGTTGCGCCGGCTCAAACAGAAGGAGGCCCTTTTGGCCGAAGTAAATGACAAGGGTGAAGTGACCGTCGAAGGAGAATTCGTCGGTCGTCTGGAAGGGTTCCGGTTTACCCCGGACAAAAGCGCACAGGGAACCGAGGCGAAAGCTCTCAAATCGGCCTCTCTGCAAGCACTCGCACCGCAATTCCATCTGCGTGCAGACCGCTTCTATAACGCGCCCGATACCGAAATTGATTTTACCGATCAGGGTGGCCTGATGTGGGGTGAGTATGCTGTTGGCAAGTTGGTTGCCGGGGCAGAACCTCTCAAGCCGATGGTCGAGGTTTTTGTGGATGAGGCCGCAGGCCCGGATGTCGAACAGAAAGTGCAGCGCCGTTTGCAGCACTTCATCGACCGCAAGGTTGCGGCGTTGTTCGAGCCGCTGCTGAACCTGTCGCGCGACGAAGAGTTGTCAGGTCTGGCCAAAGGGTTCGCCTTCCGCATGGTTGAAGGGCTGGGCGTTCTGCCCCGCGCAGGTGTTGCGCAAGAGGTCAAAGATCTGGATCAGGACGCCCGCGGAGCCTTGCGCAAGCACGGCATCCGGTTTGGTCAGTTCACAATCTTCATGCCGCTTCTGCTGAAACCCGCGCCTACGCGTCTGCGTCTGGTTCTTTGGGCTCTGGCCGGTGGGTTGCAGGAATTCCCTGACGCGCCGCCTCCGGGTCTGGTCACGGTTCCGGTCGCCAAAGGCGCGCCCGATGGCTACGATACTATGTGCGGTTACCGCGATGCGGGCGAGCGTTCGATCCGTATCGACATGCTGGAACGTCTGGCAGACATGCTGCGTGCCGAAGACAGCCGGGGTGGTTTCGAGGCCAAGCCCGATATGCTGTCGATCACCGGCATGACGCTTGAGCAGTTCGCGGATCTGATGCAAGGGCTGGGCTATAAGGCCGAGCGCGGTGAGCGTGAAAAGGTGAAAGCTGCACCGGTCGAGGCCGAAAAGCCTGCGACCGATGTGACGGAACAACCTGCCGCCGAAGAAACCCCGGCACCCGAGGCAGAAGTCGAAGAGGTCGTCGCGACCGCCGAGGCGCCAGCCGAGGCCACCGAAAGCACCGAGGCGGTAGTCGAGGCTCCGGCAACCGAACCCGCCTCAGATGAGACCGAAGTTGAGGTGTTCTACACTTTCACCTGGGGTCGCCAGCGTCCAGCCAACCGCGCTCCGCGCCGCGAACAGCGGCAAGGGCAGGGGCCAGGAAAAGGCAAGCCGCGCGGCAAACCTCAGGACGGCCGCGGCAAACCGCAGGGTAAGAAGGGTGGAAAACCGCAAGGTGGCAAGACCTTCTCATCCCGTCCGCCCCGGAAGGAAAAGGCGATCGACCCCGATAACCCGTTTGCAGCAGCGCTTATGGGTTTGAAGGACGGCAACTGATCTGCGATGGCCGAGGCCAAGCTGCGGATCGACAAATGGTTGTGGCAGGCGCGGTTCTTCAAGACCCGCAGCCTGGCCGCCAAACAGGTCAGCGGCGGCCATGTCCGATTGAACGGAAACCGGGTTCTGAAACCGGCACAGGCCGTCGGGCCCGGTGACGTTCTGACCTTCCCCCAAGGCCGTATCGTGCGCGTAGTACGCGTCGAAGCACTGGGGGAAAGGCGTGGCCCGGCGACCGAGGCACAAACGTTATACTTCGATATAACGGAAAAGAAGGACGTGCCTCCTAAGAATCCGGGATTTGAGGGAAGGGGTCGTCCAACAAAGAAAGATAGGCGCGCGCTTGATCTTTCTCGCCCCCGGGATGGTTGATCCTACCTTGAAGAGAAGGCCAGACTGAATTAGCTAGACGCCCAAACCGAGAATGGGAATCCCACAATGACCTATGTCGTCACCGAAAACTGCATTGGCTGCAAATACACCGACTGCGTCGAAGTGTGTCCGGTGGATTGTTTTTACGAAGGTGAGAACACATTGGTCATTCACCCCGACGAATGCATCGACTGTGGTGTGTGTGAACCCGAATGCCCTGCGGACGCCATTCGTCCCGACACTGAGCCTGGAATGGAACAGTGGGTCGAGTTCAACCGAAAATTCTCGGAACAGTGGCCGGTTATCGTGACCAAGAAAGACCCCTTGCCTGAAGCGGAAGAGCGTGACGGCGAAGAGGGCAAAATGGAGAAGTATTTCTCCGAAGCACCCGGCGAAGGCGGTTAAGCGATTCGGTAACTGAACCGGGTAGTTTGAATAGCGGTCTTCTGTTGTATCGCTTTGAAAAGTCTGGGGTTTCTTCACCAATGTGGGGGCCGGACTTTCGGGCGTCGCAATTTTGTGATATACTCAGAAACTGAATGAAGAATGAGATGGGGATGACTCCGTAAGTATGTACGCTTTGGAGTTCTGATTTTTTGACAAACTTACCGCCTGACTGGGCCAGATAGTGGCGCGGTTTGGGGTCTTTTGTTGTCTCTGCCTCTCTCTTGTAACCAAGGATGAACCTGTATGTCTAAGTCGAAAAAGCTTGAGTTCCGCCCGAACGATTATGTTGTCTACCCCGCCCATGGTGTGGGCCAGATCATCTCGATCGAAGAGCAGGAAGTCGCGGGATACTCGCTCGAGCTGTTTGTCATTTCTTTTGAAAAAGACAAGATGACCCTGCGGGTGCCGACCAACAAGGTTACCGAATCCGGCCTTCGGTCCCTTAGCTCTCCTGACGTTATAAGCCAGGCGATGAGAACGCTGAAGGGTAAGGCCAAGGTGAAACGCGCAATGTGGTCGCGCCGGGCGCAAGAATATGAACAAAAGATCAATTCCGGTGATCTGATCTCGATCGCTGAAGTTGTGCGCGATCTGCACCGCACTGACGACCAGCGCGAACAGAGCTATTCGGAACGTCAGCTGTACGAAGCCGCGCTGGAACGCCTGACCCGCGAAGTCGCGGCTGTGTCCGGCGCAGGTGAAGTATCGGCGGCCAAGCAGATTGATGAGGTTCTGACCTCGCGCGCGGCCGCGGCTGCCTGATCGCTTCTCCAGTCAATTTTCTGGCCGCTCCCGAAAGGGGGCGGCTTTTTCGTGTTGATGGCTTGGTGAAAGCTCAGTTTACGGCTAATTTTCCAGCAAGAAGAGGCGCGTAGACAGTGAACCTAAAACAGACAGTTAAATATCTATATATCGGCCACGACCCCATTTCCGTCTGGTTTCGCTATGGCTTGATCCTTTTTGACGCGATCACCATCGTTTTCTTTGTCGCCACGGCAAATGGCGAACACGGCACGGGATTCACCGTTGCCAGCCTGATCATCGGGTTCTTCATCGTGCTGGATTTTTCGGCGCGGATGTGGATTTCGAAAGATCGCTGGAAGCTGCTGCGCCAAGTCTACACGATGGCCGACATTGTTGTGATCGTCTCGCTGTTTCTTGATCTGTTTCTTCCTTGGAATCTGGCGTTCCTGCGTATCTTACGAGCGCTACGCCTGATCCATTCCTATCACCTGCTCAGGGATCTGCGACGGGACAGCGATTTTTTCCGGACGCATGAGGACGCGGTGATCGCGGCGATCAACCTGTTGGTGTTCGTGTTCGCCACGTCCACCGCCGTTCTGGTGTTCTTCATCCCGGAAAACAGCCCGCACGCCTATATCGATGCGCTTTACTTCACCATGGCAACCCTGACGACCACCGGGTTCGGAGACATCACGCTGGCGACGCCGGGGGGCAAATTGTTTTCGGTCTTCATCATGATCGTCGGCGTGGCGTTGTTCGTCCGGTTGGCGCAGGCGATTTTCATGCCGCAGAAAGTGCGTCACAAATGCTCAAACTGTGGCCTGTATCGTCACGATCCAGACGCAGTTCACTGCAAGCACTGCGGCGAAACCCTGAGGATCGAAACAGGCGGGACGACTTAGAGCGTTGCAACCAATGCCAAAAGGAACGCAAGCTCTGCCAGTTGCTGCGAGGCGCCCAGAACATCGCCCGTTTGCCCTTTGATTTTGGTCTTGGCGACGAGTGCCAAGATTCCAACGATCAGCGCGGAAAATACCGTTGCCATCAGTGTGCTTGGTCCAATCAGCAGCAGCGATAAGATGACTGCAAGGCCAAAGCCTGTCGCCGCAGTCTCGGCCTTTGGGCCGCCGACCGAATGGCTCAACCCGCTGTTTCTGGCGTTGGGTAAGGCTGCCATGAGGATAGGCATGACTGCGCGTGAGACGATGCAGGCCGCCAGAATACCCGCAAATGCGTTGGCCGACAGAAGCGCCGCGATCAGCGCGACGCGCAGCAGTTGGGTAAAGATCAGAGTTAGAACGCCGTAAGCACCAATATGGCTGTCCTTCATGATTTCCAGGCGGCGTTCGGTGGTGAACCCGCCCCAGAACCCGTCGACCGTATCCGCAAGCCCGTCTTCGTGCATCGCGCCTGTGGCGATCACTAGCACCGTCGCAAGTATTACGGCGCTGGCGAATGCAGGTAGGCCGAATGCACCGGCCGTCCAACCGACGGCACAGGCCAACGCCCCGACGACCAGCCCCACCAAGGGAAAAGCCCAGGCCGCATTGGCCTGCCGCGCAAACAAGTATTCCGGCAGGCGCGGCATCGGCAGACGCGTCAACAGAACCAGCGACAGCGGAAAATCCCACGCGGAAAACAGTTTGGTGTCGTTTTTGTTCACTGCCGCGCCTTTCGGGGTCTTGTTGGATCGGACGCTTCGGTTAAACACACAGGACCACTCTGATGCAACGAGGCTTTGGATGCTGCCGGAATTAAAAGACCTGAATACCCTTCGCGAGGCCCTGAGTAACGCTCCGGGACCGGATGGCAATGCGCTGCAAGGTGCTGCTGAGCGTAACGGACAACTGACTAAACCTCCCGGCGCATTGGGCCGGCTTGAGTATTTGGCAATTTGGTATGCGAGCTGGCGTGGGGATGCCCGGCCGCAGATCTCTGCCCCTCAGGTCATCGTATTTGCGGGCAATCATGGCGTCACAGCGCAAGGCGTGTCGGCCTTTCCGCCCGAGGTGACCGTTCAGATGGTCATGAACTTTGAACATGGCGGCGCAGCGATCAATCAGCTAGCCAAAGCGGCGGGCGCGACGATGAATGTGCACGCGCTGGATCTGGATCGACCGACCGCGGATTTCACCGCTGGTCCCGCGATGTCCGAAGAAGAATTGCTTGAGGCCCTGCGCGTGGGCTGGACCGCCGTGGACCACAATGCCGATTTGCTTGTGGTTGGAGAGATGGGTATCGGCAACACGACCCCGGCGGCTGCCATCGCATGCGCTTTGTTCGGCGGCGACGCCGCAGACTGGACTGGGCGTGGCACTGGGGTAGACGATGCCGGTTTGGCCAACAAAACACGCGTCGTGGCCGAAGGCATCGCCTTGCATGGCGGGTCGGGTGACGGGTTGGAAATCCTGCGCCGTCTGGGCGGGCGTGAAATCGCGGCCATGGCCGGGGCCATCGCCGCTGCGCGTGCCTTGCGTATCCCGGTTATTCTTGACGGCTTTATCTGCTCGGCGGCTGCGGCCTGTCTGGCAAACATGTCCGAGGGCGCATTGGATCACACGGTTGCAGGCCACCAAAGTGCCGAAGGCGCGCACGCCGCGGTGTTGGCCAAGCTGGGCAAAGAGCCATTGTTGAGCCTTGGATTGCGTTTGGGCGAAGGCTCGGGCGGGGCGCTGGCGATCAACATACTTAAAAGCGCGGTCGCATGCCATTCCGGCATGGCGACATTTGCCGAAGCGGGTGTTTCGGACGGCTGATCAAACCGCCTAACCCGGCAGGGCCGGGTCAGGCTGATTTCTTTGCGTGTTTCTCGGCCAGTTCCAGCAGCTCAGTTTCCAGGTCTTTTTCAAGCTGCCGCGCCCGTTCGATGTATTTCTTGTTTTCACCGGTCGGCATACCGGGGATCCACAATTCTGCCAGATCACGCACAGAGGCGCGGTCGTGGTGATAGAATGTCTGCTCGGCCTGAGCTGCCTCGTATTCGCTCAGACCTACGTTTTCCAGGACATAGCGACCTGCCCGTAGTGATCCGTCGAACATCTCGCGGACAATGTCATTCGCTCCGGCCTGATACAATTGGTAGACATGGGTACGATCACGTGCGCGGGCCACAATGTGCAAATCCGGTCGCTGACGCCGGGCAAAGCCGACCAAACGAGTGACTTGCTTGGGGTCATCCATCGCAGCCACCAGCACGGTTGCCTTTTCAAGTCCCGCAGCGCGCAGCAATTCTGGCCGCGTGGGATCACCCAAAAACCCCTTGACGCCGAACCGTCGCATCAACTGGATTGTCTCAATATCGTGGTCCAGTACGACGGTCTTGAACCCGCTCGCGCGGACCAGCCGGTTCACGATCTGACCAAAACGCCCAATTCCAGCGATGATGACTGGGCCTTTTTCGTCGATCTCATCGGGCTCGGCCTCGGGGACTCCATCACCCATACGGCGCGACAGCAGATCGAAGATGATGAACAGCAGCGGGGTGATCAGCATTGTCAGGGCGATGATCATCAGCAGTTTTTGCGACAAATCCGGTGGGATGACGTTTTGTTGCGTTGAAAAGGCCAACAGCACAAAGCCGAATTCGCCTGCCTGCGCCAAACCCAATGTGAACAACCAGTGATCCCGACCGCGCAGCCGGAACGCACGACCGACCAAATACAGGATGATCCCTTTAGCCAGTATGACCAGCAGTGCCAAACCGATCAGGTCCAGTGGGTCGTTGAAGAAATAGCCGACGTCAATTCCAGCGCCGACCGTGATAAAGAACAGCCCCAGGAAAAGTCCCTTGAACGGTTCAAGGTCGCTTTCCATTTCGTGGCGGAATTCTGAGCTTGCCAGAACAACACCCGCCAGAAACGCGCCCAGAGCAGGGGAGAGTCCGACTAGTGTCATCAGGAAGGAAATGCCCACGACGATCATCAGCGCTAGCGCCGTATACATTTCGCGCAGCCTAGTGGCGTGGATGAACCTGAACAATGGACGCGTCAGGTAGAAGCCAGCCAGAATGACGAAGGCAACTGCGCCGATGGTGACCAGCGTAACGGCCCAGCCGGGCAGGCCCTCGACAAGTGACAAGCTATGATGTCCGGCCTCATGCAGCGCATCCGCGCCACGGTCGATTGAGCCGTCGCTTTCGATATGAGGCATTGCAGGCAACGCCAAAAGCGGCAGCATCGCCAAAATGGGAATGACCGCGATGTCCTGCGTCAGAAGGACCGAAAACGTCGCCCGGCCGCCATTTGTCTGCATCAGCCCCTTTTCCGAGAGGGTCTGCAGCACAATCGCGGTTGAAGACAGCGACAAAGTCAGTCCGACAGCCAGCGCGACCGACCAAGGGTGATTTGCATAAATGGCCACTGCCGCGATTACTGCGGTGGACAGAACCACCTGCAGGCCGCCTAATCCAAGAAGCCGGTCTCGCATATCCCACAAAGCGCGTGGCTCAAGCTCTAACCCGATAAGGAACAGCATCATGACCACACCAAATTCGGCGACATGCTGCAGACTTTCGGTCTCGGCCCCCACCAGGCCAAAGATTGGGCCGATGACGATGCCGGCGGCCAGATATCCCAGAACTGAACCCAACCCCAGACGTGCCGACAAGGGCACTGCTATCACGGCGGCGGCCAGATAGATTGAAGCCTGGTAAAGGAAATCGTCCATGTTTGTCCTCTCGGTCCGGTCAGGTGGGCAATGGCGCGTCGCGTTTAAGTTGGTCCATCACGATCTGGCTGTGCACCCGTGCCACTGCAGGATGCGGCAGTATCACCTGGTGAAGCAAGCGGTTGAGCGCGGAAAGATCGTCGCAATAGACGTGCAGCAGGTAATCTGCCTCTCCGGTCATCGTCCAGGCGCTGGTGATTTCGGCGCGGGTGTCGACCATGCGGGCAAAACTTGCGGATTGTTCCGGGCCATGTGTGCCCAAATGCACCTGAATGAACCCTTGGACCTGCAGGCCAAGTTTTAGGGGATCCAGCCGTGCCGCATATCCGGTGATATAGCCTTCGGCCTCAAGCCGCTGACGGCGTCGCCCGGCCTGGCTTGGTGACAGGTTCAGCATTTCACCCAATTGATGCGCGGTCAGATGTGCGTCCTTTTGCAAGGCAGACAGCAGACGCGTATCGGTGGAATCCAGCATATGCGGATTTTCTCCATATTCTTTAAAAAATATGCGCAAATTGCGCATGTGATCATAGTTTACACGAAAACTATGCGCAGAAACAGCGCTTGGTAAGGCGTATTTTGGAATCAGCAAAGAAATTCCTGTTTTTACGGAGACGCGCCATGGGTCCTTTCCCGCATAACGCCCCGAAATCTGTCATCAGCCCTGAAAATCCAGCCGGAACCGACGGATTTGAATTTGTCGAATTCGCCCATCCTGAACCACAGGAACTGCGCGACCTTTTTGCCAAAATGGGGTTTGAACTGGTCGGACACCACACGGACAAGCCTATGGTTGAGCTGTGGCAGCAGGGGGACGTGACCTACATCCTGAATGCTGATCCAGAAAGCTTTGCCGCTAAGTTCGTGGCAGAACACGGCCCCTGTGCCCCTGCGATGGGATGGCGTGTCGTGGACGCGCAGAAAGCCTATGAACACGCGGTGTCAAAAGGCGCTGAACCTTATGACGCGGCGGACAAGACCATGGAGGCCCCAGCGATCAAGGGTATTGGCGGTTCGCTGATCTATTTCATCGATCAGTATTATGAAACATCGCCTTACAATCAGGAATTCACCTGGAACAAACAGTCCAAACCGCGCGGCGATGGGTTCTATTACCTCGATCACCTGACGCACAACGTCTACAAGGGCAACATGGATAAGTGGTTCAAATTCTACGAGAGCCTGTTTAACTTCCGCGAAATCCGCTTTTTTGACATTCAGGGTAAATTCACTGGCCTGTTTAGCCGCGCGCTGACATCGCCCTGTGGTCGTATCCGTATTCCGATCAACGAAGACCGGGGCGAAACCGGGCAGATCGTATCATACCTCAAGAAGTACAAGGGTGAAGGTATTCAGCATATCGCGGTGGGTAGTGAAGATATTTACGCCTCGACCGATGCGATTGCGGAAAAGGGCCTGAAGTTCATGCCGGGTCCGAACCAGGCCTATTACGACATGTCCAAGGAACGTGTCGTGGATCATGATGAACCTCTGGACCGGATGATCAAACACGGGATCCTGATCGATGGCGAGGGCGTGCTGGACGGTGGCGAGACCCGGATCTTGCTGCAAATCTTCTCGAAAACCGTGATCGGCCCGATCTTTTTCGAGTTCATTCAACGCAAAGGCGATGACGGGTTTGGCGAAGGGAACTTTCAGGCCCTGTTCGAATCCATCGAACGCGAACAGATCGAAAGCGGTGAAATTTCAGCTGCTTAATGATATAAGTTAAGCTGAAAAAGGCGGTCAGGGCTATCCCTTGGCCGCCATTTTCATACTTAGCTCCGTGGCATTTTCAGCGTTACGTTTCTGCCGCGCTTTTGGTACCGCAACTCGCTATCGCCAATGGCGATGACACTGCCGCCGTCCAGCCTGTCTCCGACTTTCAGTTTTTTGTACCGACCACTGGGCAATCGGACCAGCGCGCGCCGATTGGCCGGGGTCCCGTAAACCCCAATCAGGTTCAGCTTGCGCAGGTTGAGCGCATTGTCGATAGTCGCCTGCCGCGCCACCGAGGCGGTCGACGGGATTTTCGGTGCCACGGCCCTTGGTTGGAAAGAGCCAGCTTCGTCCGAGCTTTGATCGACCGCAGCAGTTGACCCGAGATTGGCGGTGCTTGTGTTTGTACTGGTCGGGCGGGCAAGTCCGGCTGGTCGTGTTTTGGGGCGCGGAACGCGAACGACTGCCAAAGCCGTCGGCGTTTCGTCGATTTGAGGGCTGCTTTGCAGGGACTTGGGGCGCAGTTTTGGACGCAGAACCGCCAGTTCTTGGCGTGTGCGTCCGCCAAGTTGTTGCCGTTCAAAGCTTTCCAGCAAATTAGCGGGGCGGGGATTCGGGCGTTTCTGCGCCAAGCGGGCTGTAGGATCTTCCTCAATCGGCTCTTGTTCGAACCGAACCGGAACTGCCGGGGGAACCTTGGCGGGCCGGCCAAGGTAAACGACTACTCCGTCGGGGTTCAGGGTCCCTTCGGCTGAAGGCGTGACGAGGCCGCGTTCGTCCAGTTCAAACTGGACTCCGGCCTGAGCGGGCAGGGCGTTTTGTTCAAACGGCAGGTCAGTTTCAAAGCTGCTGACGGGCGGAAGCGCCACCGCGTCCTGCGACAAATCAGTGCTGTCCAGGGATGCCAGATACAGGTCCTCTGGCGATTCCAGAACCGGATCGGGCAAAGGTTCGGGGGCGAAGATCTCGATACCTGCTTGTGACGAGATTTCCGCTGGTGCAGGCTCTTGTCCCACTGGTTCGACCTGGGTCGGTGCCACGTTCAGCGCTTCGAGGATTGCAGCATCGGTCGCGCTGAGATCAGCGGCGGTTTCTTCAACAGGTTCGGTTTGCGGCTCTTCCTCTGGCGCGGTTGCGACCGCCTCGGGTTCGAATTCAAGCTCCGGATCGCCGTCAACCTCCCGTGTCTCGGCGATCTGCTCGTCAGATGCGAGGTTTGGCACAGTTTCTTCAATCGAAACCGCCTCAGCCACTGAGGATTCGGTGTCGTCAGATCCAGTCAACGACCACACGGTCAGGGCAATACCGGCAACAAGAGCGGCCGCCGCGGCTGGAACGGCGTAGCGGTTGATCGGGGGTGTGGCTTTCGTTTTGCCAGCAATATTCGCGTGGGGCGCTGAACGAAATTCCGTCGGGGTCTCAGTATCAGCGATCGCGTGAATGGTAGGGCCATCATCTTCGTTGGCAGGTTCTTCACCCTCAGCGGGTTCCTCTGCTGCGGTCGCATCGGGCGCGGAAGGAAACTCCGTTTGGTCCTCGGTTTCAGCGATCGTCCGATCGGCAGCAGCCTCATTTTCTTTTGCGGGTTCTTCTACCTCAACCGTTTCTACTGCGCCGGTCGTGTCGGGGGCTGAATGAAACTCTGTCGGGGTCTCGGAATCTGCAATCGTATTTGCGATAGGTTCTTCATCAGTTTTGGCAGAATCCCCAACCTCGAACGGTTCCGCAGCAATGACCGTGTCTGGGGTATCGATCTCGAACCGAGGTTCAGACGGGTATTCCTGACCCTCGATCGGGGTTGAATACTGCACCGGAACAAACCCGTGCTCGGCGGCAAATGTCCGGGCCTCATCCAGGGTTTGCCTGGCGACAGCGGCAATATGGGTTGTCGGACCGACGGTTGCGGTATCAAAGGCGAGCTCATCCAGCGCATAGGGAGTTGCCTCGGTCAGTTCCGCCCGCACTTTTTCAGCGCTTTCCTCGGGGCTTAGGCCCTCTGTTGATACGGACAAAATCCGCACCTGATCCGCTGGTATCACCAGCTTGCAGTTCAGGTCGTTTTCAAGGGCAAAGCCCTGATCCCGCAATGCGATGATCTGCGTATTCAGGTCGGGCGCATCCAGAGCAACCTCGCCAATGCAGAACCAGTCACCATCCGAATGGTGGTGCAAGGATATTCCGGTCGAAGAAAAAGACAGCGCAAAGGCGGGTTTCATAATCCGGAAAAACCATAGTTGTCAGCATCTGTGCAAACGATCATTCGTCCGCAGAGTGACATTAAAGCAGGATCCCGCCGAGGGAAAGAAAAAGCCGGTCTTTCCCCTTGTTCGGCAGACCCTCGCCATCCCATGTTGGGAGAAAGAAAATTGGAGGGAAGACCTTGAATAAAATCGCTTTTCTAGCCGCAGTTCTGACGATGTCAGTTGCGGGTATGACCCATGCGGAAGAACGTCGCATCACCGTTGACGCGGCGGGAACCGTGCAGGCCGCGCCTGATATGGCGACTATTACTCTGGGCGTGACCAATGAAGACGCGCAGGCCTCGAACGCGATGAAGGCCACTTCGGAATCGGTGTCTCAGGTCCTGAGCCGGTTGCAGGAGCTTGGCATCGAAACGCGTGATGTGCAGACCCGCGATGTGTCTTTGTCGCCGGTATGGAACAACCGGAACAGCGCCAGCGGAGATCGACCCGAGATTTCTGGCTTTGTCGCCTCGAACCGTGTCGTGGTACGTGTGCGTGATCTGTCGCAGCTTGGCACGATCATGGACGCGGTTATCCAGGACGGAGCCAATGATTTTGGTGGGTTGAGCTTTGGCGTGCAGGACCCAAAACCGCTGCAAGCGCAGGCGCGTGCCAACGCTGTGGCCGAAGCGACCGCCAAGGCCGAGCAGTTGGCACAGGCGGCTAATGTGACACTCGGACCAGTTCAAGAGATCAGCGAACAGGTCGGTGGCGCGCGCCCCGTTGCCATGATGCGAGAATTCAGCGCTGCGGATGCAGGTGGTGTACCGGTCGCAGGTGGCGAGGTGTCCGTTTCGGTCACCGTCACCATGGAATTCGAAATCTCTGAGTAACCTCAGATTCTTGCGCGGGCCTTCAAAGGTTGCCTTTGTTGGCCCGTCTGGTCGAAATTGTCCGGCGATAGCCAATCCTCAAAGGCGCTGCGGATGCGGGGCCATTCGCTGTCGAGGATGGAATACCACGCCGTATCCCGGTTGCGGCCTTTGTAGTGGGTGGCCTGTCGGAAAATACCTTCAAAGGTAAAGCCCAAACGCTCGGCCGCGCGACAGGACGGCGCGTTCAGCGCGTCGCACTTCCATTCGTAACGGCGATAGCCCAACTCATCGAACACGCGCTGCATCATCAGGAACATAGTCTCGGTCGATTGCGGGCTACGCTGCAACAAGGGTGAGAAGTGGATGTGTCCCACCTCGATCGCACCCGCCGCCGGGTCAATCCGTAGAAATGAAGCCATACCCACCGGCGTCTCGTTGTTGTCCAGTACCGTGTGGAACATCGGATCGGAATCCATGCAGGTCTCACGGGTCCAATCCTCAAACTCACGCTCGCCGTCGAACGGCCCGTAGGGAAGATAGGTCCAGTTGTGGCCATCCGTGTCGTTGGCAAACGCCCGGAATAACCCGGGCGCATGCCTATTCACATCAAGCGGGACAACGGAACAATATCGGCCCTCCATCGGCGTGTAAGGTGGTGTCGGGCGAGGGAAATCGCCCGTTACCGGCAATCCGATGGGTTGGCCCAGATCATTGGTGTTGTGCCCGCTCATGGATCAGGCCGACGCTTTGGCCAGCGCCTGATCAAGATCGGCGATCAGGTCATCTGCGTCTTCGATACCAATGGACACCCGCACAACGCCGGGGCCAGCGCCTGCGGCCTCTTGCTGTTCTGGGGTCAGCTGCCGGTGCGTGGTCGAAGCCGAGTGAATGATCAGCGAGCGTGCATCGCCCAGGTTTGCTACGTGGCTGAAAATCTCAAGCGCGTTGACCAGTTTGATACAGGCGTCATAGCCACCTTTGACCGCGAAGGTGAATAGGGCACCTGCACCCTTCTTGTAGTGCGCTTTGACCCGATCACTGTAGGGCGAAGACGGCAGCCCGGCATAAGTGACGTATTCCACGCGGTCATCTGCCTCGAGCCATGCGGCGATCTTTTGAGCGTTTTCGACGTGACGCTCCATCCGCAAAGACAGGGTCTCGATCCCCATCAGCGTATAGTGTGCCGCCTGCGGGTTCATGGTCATGCCCAGATCACGCAGGCCAATGGCGATGCCGTGGAAAGTGAAGGCCAGCGGGCCGAAGGTCTCATGGAACTTCAGGCCGTGATACGCCTGCTCTGGCTCACTGAGAGAGGGGAACTTATCATTTGCTGACCAGTCGAATTTGCCCGAATCCACGATGCAGCCGCCGGTGACGGTGCCGTTGCCGGTCAGGTATTTGGTGGTCGAGTGCACGACCAGAGTCGCGCCGTGTTCGATCGGGCGGCACAGGTATGGCGTGGCCGAGGTGTTGTCGACGATCAGCGGAATGCCCGCAGCGTCAGACACATCCGCCAGCGCGCGGATGTCGGTGACATAGCCGCCGGGGTTGGCAATGGATTCGCAGAACACCGCACGGGTGTTTTCGTCGATTGCGTCTTTCACGGCGTCCAGATCATCGGTGTCGACAAATTTGGCGGACCAGCCAAAGCGCTTGATGGTCTGGCTGAACTGCGTAACCGTGCCGCCATAGAGGCGCGTCGAGGCGACCACATTGCAGCCCGGACCCATCAGCGGGAACAGCGCCATTATCTGTGCTGCGTGACCTGACGAGCAGCAAACCGCGCCGACGCCGCCTTCCAGCGTGGCGACACGTTCCTGCAGAACGGCCACGGTGGGGTTGGTCAGGCGGGAATAGATGAAACCAACTTCTTGCAGGTTGAACAGGGCGGCCGCGTGATCCGCGTCGCGGAACACATAGGCTGTCGTCTGATAAATCGGTGTCTGACGCGCGCCAGTTGCAGGATCGGGTCGGGCGCCCGCGTGAATTTGAAGCGTATCAAAACCGTAGGTGGGGCCGTCAGACATCTTGGAAATCTCCTGTTGGAAAGTGCGTTGCTGAATCTCTAGGCGATTGGGCGCGCGCAGACAACATTCCTGTCAGCGCATCCAAAGACCATTCTTGCGTATCGTGTTGCGAATAACCTGCTCGCGTTTGGGAAGGTTCTCGCGGTCGAACATGTCCCTGATCTTGTGACCTTTGCGCTGCAGAACCAGCTTCTTGATCGGGTCATATCCCTTGAGGACCTTCTTGACCCGGTTTGGCGCAACCACGGTTTCCAGCACCTCGACAGCGTGATCGCTTTCGCGGGCGTAGAGCAGGGGGAACAGGCGGTAATGACAGCTGACCGATCCGTCCAGAAGACCTGCGGGCAGGGCATCGCGACCGCCGCCGAACGAGTGGATAACCAGCGGCAGTGCAGCCTGATCCAGCCAGGGGTCAAAATTCTGTCCTGCCATCTCGGGGATTTCGCCGTCGCGGATCGTGCAGGCATAGTCCAGAAAGCGCTTTCCGAAGGTGTGAGGGCAGGAATGAAAGAAATACCCGGCATTGAAGTACAGATAGCGCCGCCAGTAATCCACCGGTTGGCTGGTATCCAGCGAGCTGTCGAAATCCAGTCCGAACCTTTGATAAAGCGCCTTCCAGATCCCATCCAGTCCAGGACCATAAAAGGTTGGTTTGGGCCAGGTTCCTTCGACCCTTAGCGATGCGCCGGGGCGGTCAAAGTCGAAGGGGACGCTGGTCAGATCGCCGGTGATCAGTGTGTCACTGTCGAAAAACACAAAGGGCTCACCCTCGGGCATGGCCAGCAAAGCTTCGATCTTGTTGCCATAAGGGTAACTGGCGCCAAATACTTTGTTTTCGAACGGCAAGATCTCGGCATCCAGCTGACGGAGTGCTTTCAGCAGATCCTCGTTCTGGATGGTAGGGTCCTGCGGCCAGCGTGGACCGGGTTGTGGAACAGCCACGAACAGTCGACCGGAAAAATCAGGGCTGCTGTGCCGCAGCGAGGCAGCAAACAAAAGGGCTTCGTATTGCAGACGGTTGTTTTGCCCGATGATAACGATGTTGAATTTCGGGGCGCTGGCCTGCATCCGGTGACTTTCAGTACTTGTGGGTGCCGTGGTCCGGCGCTGCTCGGGTTTCTTGTCGGACGTACAGTATGCAGGCGCGCCCGTCAAAACCAGATGCGATGCGTGCAATTTGAAAAATGTCGGCGCAATCCCATGTTAGGGACACGTCCCCGTTCAGGAGTGCCCCCATGAGGATCAACGCAGATTTCACCAAACGTGTTGCAGTTCATTTCGACCAGAATGAATGGATCGCGTCACCCGCCGCCGGTGTCGAACGCAAGATGCTGGATCGCATCGGCGAGGAGGTTGCCCGCGCAACGACAATCGTCCGTTTCGCTCCGGGCAGCGCATTTTCGGCCCACACCCATGACGGGGGAGAAGAATACTTGGTTCTGGACGGCGTTTTTCAGGACGAAACCGGAGATTTCCCGGTCGGCAGTTATGTGAGAAACCCTCCGACCTCGTCGCACACACCTTCGGCTAAAGAGGGGGCGACGATCTTGGTGAAGCTGCATCAGTTTGACCCGGATGATCGGACAGAGGTACGCCGCTCGATCAATGGTCAGGGGAATACTCAACTGTTCAAAGACGCGCATGAGGATGTCCGAGTGTTCAATCTTGCGGCGGGCGAGGCGTTGGATCTGGACGCGTCGCACGGAATGGAGCTGTTTGTGATCGAAGGCTCGCTGAGGGAATCTGACGAGGATTTCACGACCTGGGACTGGCTGAGGTTGCCTCCGGGCGCGCGATCTACCGCCGTGGCGGGTGCTTCGGGAGCGCGTGTTTGGACGAAAACAGGGCATTTGGCTCAGATGGTCTGATACGTTCGCTGCAAGAAAAACAGGCAGAAACAAAGGAAAACCGGGTCGATTGGTCCGGTTTTTTCATTTTTTGACCATTTGGCAAATTTTACCATTTGATAAAAAATTACTTTGTGGCAAGCTGAGGCCACAACAAACATATCTACAGGGAGTAGAGTGATGGCACAGGGCCAGATTGCCCCCGGCATTGTCTCCGGGCGGCTGTCCAGCGATGAGCTGACCTCGAATTTCACGGATTTGCATCCGCCACTGGCCCCCCATGAGGCCGCCGTGGCAGCGGATCGGTGCTATTTTTGTTACGACGCACCATGCGTCACAGCCTGTCCGACAGACATCGACATTCCGCTGTTCATGCGCCAGATTCAGGCTGGTCAGCCCGAAGCGGCGGGTGAGACCATTTTGGCGCAGAACATTCTGGGTGGCATGTGCGCCCGCGTTTGCCCGACTGAAACGCTGTGCGAAGAAGTCTGCGTGCGCGAAACCGCCGAAGGTTCACCGGTCGAAATCGGAAGGCTGCAGCGTTACGCGACGGACAGCGTGATGGTCGGCGGGGAACACCCGTTCCAACGGGCCGAACCCACCGGCAAAACGGTTGCCGTGATCGGGGCAGGACCTGCGGGTCTGGCCTGTGCGCACCGGCTGGCGATGTTTGGGCATGACGTGGTGATCCACGAAAGCCGCCCCAAGCCGGGTGGACTGAATGAATACGGGATCGCCGCGTACAAATCGACGAACGATTTTGCGCAGGCCGAAGTAGACTGGCTGCTTAAAATCGGCGGTATTTCTATCGAAACCGGTTCTGTTTTGGGAGAGGGCGTCTCGCTGGACGGGCTGGTTGAGAACTACGATGCAGTATTCCTGTCTATCGGCCTTGCCGGGGTGAATGCCCTGCGTGCGCAGGGTGCTGACCTGGACGGTGTCCGCCACGCGGTCGATTTCATCTCGGACGTTCGTCAGGCCTCGAACCTGTCGCATCTGCCGGTGGGTCGCAACGTCGTGGTGATCGGCGGTGGCATGACCGCTGTGGACGCTGCGGTGAAATCGAAACTGTTGGGCGCCGAACATGTCACCATCGCATACCGCCGTGGGCGAGATGCAATGGGCGCCAGCCGGTATGAGCAGGACCTCGCGTCCTCGCACGGAGTCAAGATCATGGCCAACGTGCAGCCCGTGGCTGTGCACGGAAACGGGGCAGCAGCGGAGATCGAATTGGAGTATACGTCCAGTCACGACGGTCAGCTTTCGGGCACCGGAGAGATGATCCGCATACCCGCTGATCAGGTCCTCAAAGCGATCGGTCAAAACCTAGACGGCGCGCCCGAAGGGCTGAAGCTGGATGGCAACAAGATCGCTGTGTCTGGCGCGGGGCGCACCTCGATGACCGGTGTCTGGGCCGGGGGCGATTGCGCGGCGGGGGGTGAAGACCTGACCGTGACCGCCGTGGCCGAAGGCCGGGATGCGGCGATGGACATCCACGCAACGCTCGTTTCGTGATAGGATGGGGCATTCACCCCATCCCATTCGCTGCTGAGGTATTCTCATGTCCCAGATCGAACAAGCTGTTGCGCAACACTATACAACTGGTGCTCTTACGGAACGCATGCGTGAAGCGCTTAAAGCCAGTGGCATTGATCCCAATGCGGCCACGGTTGCCGACCTAAAGGCGGGTGATGAGTTCCACACCGGCGGTGTTCTTGCGACGGACAACCTTTTTGCCCAGCTTTCACCGACCCACGCGACCCGTGTGCTGGATGTCGGCTGCGGCATCGGTGGGACGTCGCGGTACATCGTGGATCGTTATGACTCAACGGTGACCGGGGTCGACCTGACACCGGAGTTTGTCGAAACGGCCACGGCTTTGAGTCAGATTGTCGGTCATTCCGAAAAGACGAGTTTTCTGGTGGGCAGCGCACTGGACATGCCTGTGCCGGATGCAGGCTTCGATCTTGCTGTCATGATGCATGTCGGGATGAACATCGAAAACAAGGCTGGCCTTTTCACGGAAGTCTCGCGCGCGCTGGCCTGGGATGGGACCTTTGCCCTGTTTGATGTGATGGGTGGGGAAGTTGCCGAGCCACTGGCCTATCCTTTGCCATGGTCGACTGTCGCCGAGACATCTTTTGTTGATGCGCCAGAGGTTTACAAAGACGCCGCCGCAGCGGCGGGCTTCGAATTGGTCACCGAGACGGACCGGACCGACTTCGCGCTGACCTTTTTCGAAGAGGTGTTTGCGCGCATCGCCGAAAGCGGCCCGCCGCCCTTGGGCATCCACCTGATGATGGGCGAGACGGCGCCTGAAAAGTTTCAAAACTACGTCACGAACCTCAAGGCCGGGCGCATTCGTCCGACCGAAATGATATTCAAGAAAACCGGCTGAGCCGGGAAGGGAGAAGCCATGGCCGATCTGACAACAAACTTTCTGGGCATTTCCAGCCCCAATCCTTACTGGCTCGCCTCGGCGCCGCCGACAGACAAGGAATACAATGTGCGCCGCGCATTCGAGGCCGGGTGGGGCGGTGTCGTCTGGAAAACGCTCGGGTCCGAGGGGCCGCCGGTCGTAAACGTGAACGGGCCGCGCTACGGCGCGATCTATGGCGCGGATCGCCGCCTGTTGGGTCTCAACAACATCGAACTGATCACCGACCGCCCGCTTGAGGTGAACCTTGAAGAAATGGCCCGGGTTAAGGCGGACTATCCGGATCGCGCGCTGATCGCGTCGATCATGGTGCCCTGCGAGGAAGAGGCCTGGAAAGCAATCCTGCCGCGTGTCGAAGAAACCGGCGCGGACGGGATCGAGCTGAACTTTGGCTGCCCGCACGGGATGAGCGAGCGTGGCATGGGCGCAGCCGTAGGGCAGGTGCCGGAATATATCGAGATGGTCACCCGCTGGTGCAAGAAATACTATGACCGGCCCGTGATCGTGAAGCTGACGCCAAACATCACTGATGTTCGCAAGCCTGCCGAGGCGGCGAAAAACGGTGGCGCGGATGCGGTGTCACTGATCAACACGATCAATTCGATCACCAGCGTTGATTTGGACACGTTCAGCCCGGAACCATCGATTGATGGCAAGGGCAGCCACGGTGGGTATTGTGGCCCGGCGGTCAAGCCAATTGCCCTGTCGATGGTATCCGAGATCGCCCGCGCCGAAGCCACCCATGGCTTGCCGATTTCCGGCATTGGCGGCGTGACCACATGGCGCGATGCGGCAGAGTTCATGTCTCTGGGCTGTGGAAACGTCCAGGTGTGTACTGCAGCTATGACTTACGGCTTTAAGATCATCGACGAACTGACCGCAGGTCTGTCCAAGTGGATGGACGAAAAAGGGTACACAAACGTGTCCGAGATTGTCGGTCGTGCGGTTCCAAACGTGACCGATTGGCAATACCTGAACCTGAACTACGTGGCCAAGGCCAAGATCGATCAGGACGAGTGCATCAAATGCGGTCGCTGCTATGCCGCGTGCGAAGACACCAGCCACCAGGCAATTTCCATGTCCGATGATCGGGTGTTCGAGGTCATGGATGACGAATGCGTCGCCTGTAATCTGTGCGTGGATGTTTGCCCGGTCGACGGCTGCATCTCAATGGTGCCAATGACGGCCGGAGAGGTCGATCCGCGGACCGGTCTGGAAGTTCAGCGTGATTATGCCAACTGGACGACGCATCCAAACAATCCGATGGCCAAAGCTGCCGAGTAAATCGGGTGCTGAAAACATGAAGGGGCCCGAAAGCGCGGGCCTCTTACCAGATGCAGACCGGCCCATACAGGGCATTCAAAGCCGCGTGACGGCAACTGTTATGCTAGATCAAGTAGGTCGACAGGCTTGGGACATAGCTTAGCAGGATCAAGACGGCGGCCACCGCAATCAGGAATGGCCAAAGTGATTTCAGAATTGCTCCGGGGGTCGTGCCGCTCATGGATGAGGCGATATAGAGGCCAATTCCGACGGGTGGCGTAATCAGGCCAAGAACAAGGTTCAGGCATACGACAACGCCGAACTGGTAGGGGCTGATGTCGTAGGATCCAGTGGCAATCGGCAACAAAATGGGCGTGATCAGGATGATGGCGGCGATCCCGTCGATCACCATTCCCACCAAAAGCAGTGCAGCATTTACGATCAGTAAAAACATGAATGGATCTGAGGTGATCGACGTGATCAGCCCCGCCAGCTGCTGCGGTATTTCTTCGTAAATGATCACCCACCCAAAAACGCTGGCCGCCGCAATCATGAACAGGATCATCGATGCGTTTGCGGCTGTTCGCTTGAACATCTCGCCCAGATGTTGCGGCTTTAGCTCTCCGTAAATGAGCCACCCGACCAGAAATGCGATCAGCGAAGCGATGGCTGCGGATTCTGTCGGCGTAGCGATGCCAAACAGAATACCACCGATGATCGAAACCGGGATCAGCATCGCAGGAAGGGCGGCGATCAGGGCCTGCAGAGCATCGCGGCGGGACATCCAGACGCCCTTTGGGAATTGCTGAACCCAACCGACAAGCGTGATCACCAAAGCAAAGGCTCCTGCCAGCAGAAAGCCGGGTATGATCCCGGCGATGAACATTTCGCCGATGGGAATCTGCGCCAAAACGCCAAAGATAACGAACATCATTGATGGCGGGATGACCGGTGCCAACAGGCCCCCGGCTGCTGTCGTGGCGGCGGCGAAGCCCTTGCTATAACCCTCTTCCTCCATCGCGGGGACCATGGCGCGGGACATCACAGCGATCTGTGCGGTTGCCGAGCCGATGATGGCGGCCATGAACATATTGGCCAGCAGGTTGATATAGGCGAGCCCGCCCCGGAATCCGCCCACGAATACACGCGCCAAAGCGACCAGGCGGCGTGTCATGCCGCCTTCATTCATCAGCTCTCCGGTCAGCATGAACAGCGGGATTGCCAGCAGGCCGTAGTTTTCCAACCCGCCAAACATTTTCTGCGCAAAACTGTCGTACAGAACCGTGTTCCCGCTTTCCCAGATGTACCAGATTGCAGTGATCGCCAACACGATGGCAACGGGCACCGACAACAGCAGGGTAGCTAGAAAGACAATCGGGCTCATACCGGTGACCCTTGTCCGGGACGCGTCAGAAGATGCATCGTTGAATGTAGCGTTGCCCCCAAGGCAAACAGCCACATCACGAGCCAAAACAAAAACTTCGGAAGCCCGAGGGTTGAGGTCGGCTCGGCATAGATGAAGTTGAAAGTATTGCCTTGAAAAGCCATGGCATCGAACCCTGTACGAGCGATGTCCAGTGGCAAAAACCACCGCCAGCAGAACCACAGCATCGCGATTGCAAACGCGAAGACAACGATGTCGACTGCTTTTCGGATTATTGCCCGGACATGAGGTGGAACCAGATCGGCAAGGATCGTGATCGAGACCGAATTGCGGTGGTGCAACGAGGCTGACGCGCCAAAGAATGTCATCCAAACCATGGCGTAGTTCGCCAATTCATCCACCCAGAACAGGGCGTTACCCGCCGTGCGAGTCACGACATTCAACAAGATCAATAGGGTGACGCAAACGGCCAGTGCTGCGGCACACCATAACTCAACCCACGCCCACGCTGCAGACAGCCGGTATAACATCGCCGATCCCCTATGAAAAAGGGCGCAGGATTGACCTGCGCCCTTTCCTTGAAACGTTCAACTTTATTTGGTTTCTGCCGCAGTCTCGCGCAGCGCGTCAAGGGACGAGGTTTTTTCAGACCATATGCCGTTCCATTCCTCAATCGCATCGCCAAAGAATGAGGCATCGACTTTCTTGTAGGCCTTGCCGGTTCCCTCGATCTGTTCCAGCCACTTCGCTTCGTTGGCAACATAAGCATCGATGGTGCTGTCGACATGCTTGGCCATCAGATCACCGATCATCGCGCGGTCTTCATCGGACAGTCCCGCCCAAACCTTTGCCGAGACCAGACCGACCATCGGGAACATCATGTGATCGGATTGAACAATCGTGTCGGCGTGATCATAGTATTTCAGCACCCAGATCAGTTCAGCATCCATATCAATGGCATCGACCTGCCCATTGGCCAGCGCGTCATAGACTGCAGGCAGTGGCATCGGTGTTGGTGCAGCTCCGACCGCGTTGTAGAAATCCAAAATCGGCGTGAACGGCGTGATCCGCAGTTTCAGACCAGATAGGTCCTCGGCCGAAGACACGTCGCCCCGGCTGACGATCTGGCGCAGCCCGGCCATACCGTAACCTAGGCCTACAACGCCAACCTGACCGGGCAGGGGGTCCAGCATCGTTTTGGCAGCATCCGAACGCAGGATGCGCCCCGCGTGGCCGATATCATCCGCGAGGTATGGCGCATAAAACGCACCCAGCTCAGGCGCGCGGTTTGATACTTCGGCCACTGTCATGAACGCCATGTCCAGCGCGCCAGTCTGTAATTGTTGCAGCATCTCTGCCTCGTTGCCCAACTGACGGGCAGGGAATACAGATACGGTATGGGCACCTCCGCTGGCTTCGTTCAGCTCGGCCCCAAAGGACTCGGCCGCCTTGGTCCAGATATGCGGAGGTGGCGTGATCAGGCCCAGACGGAATTCATCTGCATGGGCAGCTAGCGATGTCACAGCAAGCGCTGCAGCCGAAGCGGCGATCTTAGCAAAATGTTTCATGTTCTTCCCTGTTGTTTGTTCATCTCAGAGTGTGACCCAGCCCTCTGGCGGCTCTTTTCCCGGATGCACGGTCTGGCAGTTCGGGCATGTTCGGTCTTCTTCTGATGAATAGAATTTTTCGTAGACCGGCGGCAAGTCCTTGACGATAGACTGCAATTGCATCTCGGCCCGATGAACGCGGGTGCCGCATTCAAAGCAATACCATTCGATCGCGTCCAGCTCGCCTGTTTGCCGTTTGGGTTCGATCACCAATCCGATTGAGCCTTCCTGCGGTCTTTGTGGTGAATGGCGCACATGCGGCGGCAGCAGGAAGATCTCACCTTCGCGGATCGGAACGTCATAGAATTCCTCTCCGTCAAACAGCTTCAGCACCATGTCGCCTTCTAGCTGATAGAAGAACTCTTCAACTGGATCGTCGTGATAGTCGGTTCGCTTGTTCGGCCCGCCGACGACGGTGACCATCAGGTCGGCATCCTCCCACACCTGTTGATTGCCGACAGGTGGTTTCAGCAGGTGACGGTGTTCGTCGATCCATTTCTGAAAGTTGAATGCACTTAACTTCGACATGTCCCACTCCCTGTTAGTAGAAGTTTGGCCGGTTTTTTCATAACCGCAAAGAAATTATCCGCATCTAGATATCCGATTTGCTTATATCGATGTGGCTATGGCTTCAGGCCGCATTCCGCGAACCCTTTGCGGATGATCTCTTTTTCCGCCTCGGTCAGTTCCAGCATTGGGGGTCGCACACGCCCTCCGACCTGTCCCAGCAGCTCTTGCCAGTATTTTCCAAAAGCGGTGGGTTTGCCTGCAGGTTTGGTTCGCTTCATCGCGTCCCGCACCGGGTTCAGGCTGTCAAACACCTTGCGCGCCTCATCTGCTTTGCCGGCAAACGCCAGCCGCGTGTATTCGTTCATGCGCTGATCATTCTTGGTCTGTAATTGGTAAGGCGGCGACGAACACAGATACAGTTTCCAATCCAGTTCCAGAATATTGTCCAGCCATTCATGTTCAGCCGATGTCGAGACATGAATTTTGTCGCCCACCATATGCGTCAGTTTCACATACATCTCACGCGGGACGGAGTATTTGATGGCCACGATGTTAGGCAAATCAGCAATCCGTGCGCATTCTTCAGGCTGCATCAGGTATCCGCTGTCCGGGTGGCTCCACATCGCGATCCCGATATCCAGCTCATCGCAGAACCGTTTGTAGTACTGGTACAAAACCTCTCCACGATCCTGAACAAAGCTTAGAACAGGGGCATGCAAGACGATGTAATCGGCCCCACAATTCTGCGCATGGCGGGCCAGTTCCAGCGCCGTGTCCATGTTCTGATCCGAGACCGAGACAATCACACCGGCTTTGCCCGCGCATTCGTCAACCGCAATCTCAAAGTTGCGCTTGCGCTCATCAAGGCTCATCGAAAAGAACTCGCCCTGCTTGCCTGCCACGAACAGTCCCTGGATATCCAGATCGTCAATCCAGTGGCGAATGTTTGACCGCAGCCCGGCCTCATCCAGTGACAAATTATCGTTGAAGGGGTTCAGGGCTGCGGCCCAGATGCCGGTCATGTTCTCGCGCGCATAGGCTTTGGCGTCGCGCTTGGAGTAGTTCATTTTAACGGGCCTTCCGATTAACGCGCAATTCTGGCGTCGCCATCAAAGCCTGATCACCCCACTTGATCCAATGCGAAAGCCGGGAACTGGGTATCTGAAATTAGAATACCCAAAGAATACCAATTTAGAATTCATTGGCGCTGGTTTAGGTTTGCCACATGAAAATAGGATTGATCGGTAAAGGCGCGATTGCGCAGCATGTCATGGGCGCGGTTCAGGCGCGAGGCCATATGGTACATGCGGTTCTGGTGCGACCAGGCAGCATTTCACAAAACCCGAACCTGTTTGTGGGTTCGGTGCCAGAGCTCATCGCAGAGGCGGACCTAGTGATCGAATGCGCCGGCCACCAGGCACTGGCGGCCTACGGTCCTCAGGTTCTGGGGCAGGGTACGGACATGATCACGGTGTCCGTCGGTGCATTGGCGGATCAAACGATTGCAGACGAGATGGAAAGCGCGGCCAGCGTGGGGCAGGCGAAACTGCACCTGGCCAGCGGCGCAATCGGTGCCCTTGATTGCCTGAGCGCTGCGGCGACCGGCAAATTAGACAAGGTTATCTATGTCGGGCGCAAGCCGCCGCTAGGTTGGAAAGGCTCTGCCGCAGAGGACAGGCTGGATCTTGAGGGGCTGACACAGGTTGAAACGCACTTCGCTGGGACCGCCCGAGAGGCGGCGTTGGCCTATCCCAAAAACGCAAACGTTGCGGCAGCCGTAGCCTTGGCTGGGATTGGATTTGATGAGACGCAGGTAAAACTCATCGCTGATCCGTCGATTGCGCAAAACATTCATGAGGTCGAGGCCGAAGGGGAATTCGGGCAGTTCCATTTCCGAATAAGCGGCAATTCCCTGCCGGACAATCCACGCAGCTCGGCCTTGGCCGCGATGAGTGTGGTGGCCAAGCTCGACCAGCTTTCAAAGCCAATTGTGATATGACCATGGTGGGACGTCATTCACGTATCGTCGACCGCGCGCTGACCCGGCTGAAGCTACGCCAACTGCGTTTGCTGGTAGCGGTGGGAGCCCACGGTAACATCCAGAACGCCGCACGCGAGCTGGGCATCTCGCAACCGGCCGCAACCAAGATGATTCAGGATCTGGAACTGGATTTTGAGGTCAAGCTGTTTAGCCGGACCAATCGGGGTGTGATTCCGACCGTGTTCGGAGAAACTTTGATACGTCACGGCAAGCTGATCTTTGCACAGGTCTCGAACGCTGCGCAGGAACTGGATGACTTGAACGAAGGCAATGCAGGCCGTGTGGTGGTGGGCACTTTGTTGGCCGCCTCAACCAGCCTGCTGCCGGTAGCCATTGAAATCCTTCTGGCCGACCGTCCGAATGTAGCGATCAAGATCAACGAGGGCACGAACGAAGTCCTGATGCCGAGGTTGCTTTCGGGCGAAATCGACATGGTAGTCGGGCGGCTTCCCTCTCATAGGCACCGTGACAAGATCAGGCAAGAAAAGCTGTTTGAAGACCGCATTCTGGCGATTGTCGGCAATCAGCATCCTCTTGCGGGTCGCCCGGACGTTTCCTTCGCTCAGACCAAACCCTTTGGCTGGATCGTCCCACCGCTGGAAACCACATTGCGGCGTCAGCTGGATCATTTCTTTGTTGGCCAGCAGCAATACGTCCCGCCCGTGACGATCGAATCCGTGTCCTACCTGACCAATCGTGCTTTGCTGCAGTCACGCGACCTGATCGGGCTTATGCCGGCCGAGGTCGTGTCGCAGGACATCGCCCACGGCTACCTGTCGCCATTGGATTGGGATGTCCCATTTGGGCAGGGCCCGATTGGTGTCTCCTTCCGTGCGGATGATGATCTTTCCCCCGCTGGTCGTGCCTTTAAATCGGCGCTGCATCAGGCGGTGAAACAGAAATGAGGTCAGGTATTCGTCAAATTGATATCAGTATTCACCCAATTCACTTGAAGTAATGCCAGCCATTGCATGATTTGAAATAGTCAAAGTCGGAGGCACCGGTTTCATGTATCCTGAGCTTAAGCTGTTCATCGCGGGCAAGTGGCGCACAGCCAACCGGGACATACCGGTCGTGAATCCCGCGACAGAGGGCGAAATCGGGCGGCTTCCCTGCGCGTCGAAGCAGGATCTGGATGACGCCCTGGAGGCCGCAGTCCGTGGCTTTCGCGTATGGAGTCGCACCTCACCGCGCGAACGTTCCGACACAATCTTGCGCGCTGCCGCGCTGATGCGGGAACGTCAGGAAGAGATTGCCCATGCCATCACCATGGAACACGGCAAGCCGCTGAAGCAGGCCAGGCTTGAGGTTATCCGAGGGGCAGAGTTCTTTGAATGGGACGCGGGCGAGGCGATGCGGACCTATGGGCGGGTCATCCCTGCGGCTCCGGGTCACAAGTTCTCCGTTTATCACCAGCCTATCGGTGTCGTCGCGGCCTTTTCACCCTGGAACTTCCCGATGAGCCAACCAGCACGCAAAATCGCTGGCGCGCTGGCTTCGGGCTGCTCAATCATCCTGAAGGCGGCAGAAGAAACACCCGCCGGGGCAATACATATTGCAAAAGCCTTTGAAGATGCCGGTCTTCCTGCAGGCGTCCTGAACCTGGTGTTCGGAGAGCCGGCAAAAATCTCAGGTCACCTCATCCCGCAGGATCCGGTCAGGCTTGTGGCTTTCACCGGCTCAACCGCTGTGGGGCGACATCTGACTACCTTGGCCTCAGAACATATGACTTCGGTGCTGATGGAACTTGGTGGCCACGCGCCAGTAATTGTCTGCGAAGACACAGATGTGAAAGCGGCCGGGATCTCAAGTGCTGTTCGAAAAATGCGCAATGCCGGGCAGGTGTGCACATCGCCCACAAGGTTCTTTGCGCATGAGAGCATCTTTGACGATTACGCCACAACTTTCGTTGAACGCGCTGCGGCAACCGTTGTCGGAAACGGCTGGGACCAAAATGTGGAAATGGGGCCTTTGGCAAATGACCGGCGGGTGCCTGCACTGACAGAATTGGTGGAAGACGCCCGTGAAAAGGGCGCGACGGTTGCCACGGGTGGCGCCAAACATGGCGACAAAGGGTACTTCTTTCAGCCCACCGTCCTGCTGAACGTGCCCGACAACGCCCGGATCATGCAGGAGGAACCTTTTGGTCCGGTGGCTGTGATCAATCCGGTATCCTCACTGGATGACGCAATCGGCAAAGCAAACTCGGTGCCCTATGGGCTGGCCGGTTATGCATTTACAAATCGCGCGGACTATATTGATCGATTGATTGACGAGGTCGAGGTCGGCAACCTGTCTATCAACACGCTTGAGGCATCCATGCCTGAAACGCCTTTTGGCGGCGTGAAATCCAGCGGATATGGTCGCGAAGGCGGCACCGAGGGGCTGGACAACTACATGATCGTAAAAAACGTATGGCATTCCGCCGACATCACCTGAGCAAAGGCGCGTCAGATAAAGTCGCGCCGATTACGGCGTCAGAAGTTTCCGGTAGAGCGTGTCGATAAACGGCTCGGCCCCTTCAAATGGGTCTTCGTCGCCCAGAATTGCGCGGACCTGAACGTCGAAGTCGGCGTAGTGCTGTGTCAGCGCCCAGATTGAAAAGATCAGGTGATAGGGGTGCAGGCGCGCGATTTTGCCCTGATCCATCCACTGCGTCAGTATTGCCGTTTTCTCATCCACCAGAGATTTGAGGTCATGCGACAGAGATTCGTGGATACGCGGAGCGCCCTGAACCAGCTCGTTCGCAAACAAACGGCTTTCGCGCGGCAGGTCTCGGCTCATTTCCAGCTTGCGGCGGATATAGGCGAGGATTTCTTCCATCGGGTCGCCATCCGCGTCCAGATCATGCAGAGGGGCCAGCCAGATCTCTAACAGACCGGACAGCAAGGCTGTGTGGATCGCCTCTTTCGACGGGAAATAATACAACAGGTTCGGTTTGCTCAGCCCGGCCTCGGTGGCGATTTGATCTACGGTCGCCCCACGGAAACCATGCGCCGAAAACACGTTCAGTGCGGCTTCGAGAATCGCGGCGCGGTTCTTTTTCTGAATTCGGGTCGGGGCGCGGTCTTTGGGCATGTTTCCTGACTGTCTCTTTTTCCGCCAAGCGGGCACCAAATATGCCGAATTTTCCGGCGGCACCATGCAATTTCTTGACTGATGTCGAACCCGTGATAGCGTGAGTTTGACCAGATGGTCAAATCAAGACACCAAAAGCGAGCCAAATCGCAAGCAACAGGGAAGAACAAGATGGCAGCTCCGGCGCAAAACCTCAGGATCAATGGCGACAGACTTTGGGATAGCCTGATGGAGATGGCCAAGATCGGCCCCGGTGTTGCGGGGGGCAACAACCGCCAAACCCTGACGGATGAAGACGCAGAAGGGCGCGCTTTGTTTCAAAAGTGGTGCGAAGACGCCGGTTGCACCATGGGTTTGGATCAGATGGGCAATATGTTTGCCCGTCGCGAAGGGACTGATCCGGATGCGTTGCCGGTCTATGTCGGCTCGCATCTGGACACCCAACCAACCGGCGGCAAGTATGACGGCGTGTTGGGTGTATTGGGTGGGCTGGAGATTATCCGAACGCTCAATGATTTGGGCATCAAGACCAAACATCCGATCGTCGCGACCAACTGGACCAACGAAGAGGGCACGCGCTATGCGCCGGCGATGCTGTCTTCGGGCGTGTTTGCCGGGATGCACACGCAGGACTGGGCCTATGATCGCGAAGATGCCGAGGGCAAGACATTCGGCGATGAGCTAAAGCGCATTGGCTGGCGCGGCGAGGAAGAGGTCGGTGCCCGCAAAATGCACGCCTTCTTTGAGTTGCACATCGAACAGGGGCCGATCCTTGAGGCCGAGGGCAAGGATATCGGCGTTGTGACGCACGGGCAGGGGCTGAGCTGGACGCAGATCACCGTGACAGGCAAAGACGCACATACTGGATCTACGCCAATGCCGATGCGCAAAAACGCGGGTCTGGCGATGGGGCGTATTCTTGAGAAAGTGGATGAGATCGCGTGGTCCCATGCGCCCCATGCCGTTGGTGCTGTAGGGCATATTGACGTGTTCCCGAATTCTCGCAACGTGATTCCCGGCAAGGCGGTGTTCACGGTCGATTTCCGCTCGCCGGATTTGGCGGTCATCACAGATATGGAAAACCGTTTGCGCGTTGCGGCCGAAGATATCGTGGAAGAGATGGGCCTGCAGATTGAGTTCGAGAAAGTTGGTGGGTTTGATCCGGTGAAGTTCGACGACAGCTGTGTCGCGGCTGTACGGGACGCAGCAGAGCGGCTGGGATATTCGCACACCGATATCATCTCAGGGGCGGGGCACGATGCCTGTTGGATCAACCGGGTGGCCCCGACGGCCATGGTCATGTGCCCTTGCGTTGACGGGTTGAGCCACAACGAGGCAGAAGAGATCAGCAAGGATTGGGCCGCAGCCGGGGCGGATGTTCTGTTTCATGCGGTCGTCGAAACGGCTGAGATTGTGGAATAAGGGGGCGTTGCCCCCGTCGCCTGATGGGCGACTCCCACGGGATTTATTGGCCAGATCAAGCAAGCGGCGCAGACCGCGTCAGGGAGATTAGAATGAGCACTGTTATCAAGAACGGAACCGTTGTGACCGCCGACTTGTCTTACAAGGCGGATGTCATGGTCGAAGATGGCGTCATCACAGAGATCGGGACGGATCTGAAGGGTGACAAGGAATTGGACGCCACGGGATGTTACGTTATGCCGGGTGGGATTGATCCGCATACCCATCTGGAGATGCCGTTTATGGGCACCTATTCCAGCGACGATTTCGAAAGCGGTACGCGGGCTGCGTTGGCAGGCGGCACCACGATGGTGGTTGATTTCGCGCTGCCAAACCCCGGGGAAAGCCTTTTGGATGCGTTGAAACGCTGGGACAACAAATCCACCCGTGCAAACTGTGACTATTCCTTCCACATGGCCGTGACATGGTGGGGGGAGCAGGTGTTCGATGACATCAAGACGGTGATCGAGACGCGGGGGATCAACACGTTCAAGCACTTCATGGCCTACAAGGGCGCGTTGATGGTGAATGACGATGAGTTGTTCGCCTCGTTCAAGCGCCTGTCCGAACTGGGCGGTATTGCGATGGTGCATGCCGAGAATGGCGATGTGGTGGCTGAACTCAGTGCCAAACTGCTGGCCGAAGGGAATAACGGCCCCGAGGCGCACGCCTATTCTCGCCCGCCGCAGGTTGAAGGCGAGGCGACCAACCGGGCGATCATGATCGCAGACATGGCGGGCGTACCGCTTTATGTGGTGCATACGTCCTGCGAGGATGCGCATGAGGCGATCCGGCGGGCCAAATTGCAGGGCAAACGGGTTTGGGGCGAACCTCTGATCCAACACCTGACACTGGATGAGAGCGAGTATTTCAACCAGGATTGGGATCATGCGGCACGTCGGGTTATGAGCCCTCCGTTCCGGAACAAGCAGCATCAGGACAGCTTGTGGAACGGTCTGCAATCGGGATCGTTGAGCGTTGTGGCAACAGACCATTGTGCCTTTACCACCGAGCAGAAGCGCTATGGTGTTGGCGACTTTACCAAAATCCCCAACGGCACCGGCGGACTTGAAGATCGGATGCCTATGCTGTGGACCCATGGGGTGAACACCGGACGGTTGACGCCGAACGAGTTTGTGGCGGTGACTTCAACTAATATCGCTAAGATACTGAATTGTTATCCGAAAAAAGGTGCCGTTCTGGTTGGCGCTGATGCGGATCTGGTGGTTTGGGATCCTGAAAAGTCCAAGACGATCAGTGCGGACTCGCAGCAATCCTCGATCGATTACAACGTGTTTGAGGGCAAAGAGGTCAAAGGCCTGCCGCGCTTTACCCTTACTCGTGGGCACGTGGCTGTGCATGATGGGGAAATCCGCACGCAGGAAGGTCACGGTGACTTTGTGGCGCGGGAGGCCAATACTACTGTGAACAAGGCGTTGAGCACCTGGAAAGAGCTGACCGCGCCGCGACCGGTTGAACGGACGGGCATCCCGGCGACGGGCGTATGATTCGTGCGGGCCGCCTGTTGGGTGGCCCAAAATCAAATCTTTTCAAGGCTATGGAATGAATACTGAAAGCACTACCCAGCCCGTTATCGAGGCAAGGCAGCTGGATCTGACCTTCCAAACCAATGACGGACCAATCCACGCGCTGAAAGACGTAAATCTGACGGTCGACAAGGGTGACTTCGTCAGCTTCATCGGCCCCTCAGGCTGCGGGAAAACCACCTTTTTGCGATGTATCGCTGCGCTTGAAACACCGACCGGAGGAACCCTGACGGTCAATGGCATGACCCCGGATGAGGCGCGGCGGAACCGGGCCTATGGCTATGTGTTTCAGGCGGCGGGCCTGTATCCTTGGCGCACTATCGCTAAGAACATCAAGCTACCGCTTGAGATCATGGGGTATTCGGCCACTGAGCAAGATGAACGTGTGAGAAACGTTCTTGAACTTGTTGATCTTGAAGGGTTTGGCGGCAAATTTCCGTGGCAACTGTCCGGCGGTATGCAGCAACGCGCCAGCATTGCGCGTGCGCTGGCATTTGACGCTGATATCCTGCTAATGGACGAACCCTTCGGGGCGCTGGACGAGATCGTGCGCGATCACCTGAACGAACAGCTTTTGGCGCTATGGGCGCGCACAGAAAAAACCATCGGTTTCGTCACGCACTCGATCCCCGAGGCAGTGTATCTGAGCACCAAAATCGTGGTGATGAGCCCGCGACCGGGGCGGATAACGGATGTGATCGACAGCCCGCTGCCGAAGGAACGTCCATTGGATATCCGCGACACGCCTGAGTTCATCGAAGTGGCTCATCGTGTGCGCGAGGGTCTACGGGCGGGGCATGCGGACGATGAATGATGGGTTCAAAGCTTTCTGGGCAGTTCTGACCGTTCTCGCGGTGATCGTCGTCTTTTGGTATGCGGCCTGCATTCCAATGAACATCAAAGGTGTTTTGACGGAACAGGAGCGTGCAGGCGCCGAAGTTCAGCCACCTTCGGCTAAAGATCGTCGGGATATGTCCGAATTCGGACTGGTGTTGAATAACAGCTTTGCCATCCCCGCCACGTGGGAGCAGGACCGGCCCCGCCTGCCGGCGCCGCATCAGGTCGCCGTCGAGATGTGGGAGACCACTGTACAGAAAAAAATCACCTCGAAACGGTCACTTATCTATCATGGCTGGGTCACGCTAAGCGCAACAATGCTGGGCTTTGTGATCGGTACTGGATTGGGCATTCTGCTGGCTGTCGGGATCGTGCACAGCCGCGTCATGGACCTGTCGGTGATGCCATGGGCCATCGTCAGCCAGACGATTCCCATCATCGCTTTGGCGCCAATGATTATCGTGGTGCTGTACTCGGTGGGCATTCAGGGGATCATCCCCAAGGCGGTAATCTCGGCCTATTTGAGTTTCTTCCCTGTGGTTGTCGGTATGGTCAAAGGGCTTCGTAGCCCGGATGCAATGCAACTGGACCTGCTGCGCACTTACAGCGCCAGCCGGTCTCAGGGGTTCTGGAAGCTGCGCTTGCCCGCATCGATGCCATATCTGTTTACGTCGCTGAAGATCGGCATTGCGGCTTCGCTGGTCGGTGCCATCGTTGGTGAATTGCCAACAGGGGCGGTGGCCGGTTTGGGTGCGCGTCTACTGGCAGGCAGCTACTATGGACAAACCGTGCAGATCTGGTCTGCCTTGTTTGCAGCGGCCATTCTGGCGGCTTGCCTGGTCGGGTTGCTGGGGCTTGTAGAACGGAAGGTCCTGAAAAGAATGGGGATGGCGCAATGATACTAGTGCTGTTTGCAATCGTCGTTTGGGTCCTGGGTTGGTGGCTGAACAGCCGTCTGGCCAGCGGGCCTTATGCGGACACGCGCATGGTGCGATTTCTGGCTCCGTTCATATTTGGCCTAACGATCATTGTCATTTGGGAGCTGCTGGTCAGAGGGCTAGACGTGTCTTTGGTCATACTGCCCGCGCCATCCGTAATTGCGGTGCGCTTTGCCAACAGCCTGCCGATCCTGTGGGAGGATTTCGTTCAAACCATCATCAAAGGCGCGTTCAGCGGGTATATCATTGGGTGCTTCGCTGCATTCCTGATGGCAATTGCGGTGGATCGCTGGGATTTCCTCCGACTTGGTTTGCTGCCCGTTGGGAACTTTGTCGCAGCGCTGCCAATCGTCGGGACCGCACCCATCCTGGTGATGTGGTTCGGGTTCGACTGGCACTCCAAAGCTGCCGTTGTCGTGGTGATGGTGTTCTTCCCAATGCTGGTCAACACCGTGGCTGGTCTGCGCGAGGCCACGGCCATGCAGCGCGACCTGATGGAGACCTATGCGGCCACCTATTGGCAGAGCTTCTTGAAGCTGCGATTGCCCGCCGCGATGCCCTTTATCTTCAACGGCTTAAAGATTTCTACCACCCTGGCGTTGATCGGCGCTATCGTGGCAGAGTTCTTTGGCTCGCCCACGCTAGGCATGGGCTTTCGGATATCCACCAGCGTGGGGCAATTATCGCTGGATATGGTCTGGGCCGAGATTGTGGTGGCCGCTTTGGCCGGGACCGCATTTTATGGTCTTGTCGCAATGATCGAAAAGGCGGTGACCTTCTGGCACCCGTCGCAACGTGGATAAAACAATAATTCAACAGACCCCAAAAGGGGCACCAACAGCAACTAGGAGATATGAAGATGAATAAGCTACTCAGCGGGGCGATAGCCGCCTTTAGTCTGGCCGCCAGTTCGGCTTTCGCTGCGGATGAGGTGACATTGCAACTGAAGTGGGTCACGCAGGCTCAGTTCGCGGGCTACTATGTTGCCAAGGACAAAGGGTTCTACGAGGAAGAGGGGCTGGACGTCACTATTCTGCCCGGCGGACCAGACATTGCACCGACGCAGGTGATCGCAGGTGGCGGCGCTGACGTGACCGTCGAATGGATGCCCGCCGCGCTGGCTGCACGCGAAAAGGGATTGCCTCTGGTCAATATCGCGCAGCCGTTCAAAAGCTCGGGTATGATGCTGACCTGCTGGAAAGATGCCGGGATCGAGGCACCCGAAGACCTTAAGAACCGCACGCTGGGCGTTTGGTTTTTTGGCAACGAATTCCCGTTCATGAGCTGGATGAGCCAACTGGGCATCGATACGGGTGGCAAAAGCGAAAGCGGTGTGGAAGTTCTGAAGCAAGGCTTCAACGTCGACCCGCTGCTGCAGCGTCAGGCCGATTGCATCAGCACAATGACCTATAACGAATATTGGCAGGTCATCGATTCCGGCGTCAACCCGGATGAGCTGGTGACCTTCAAGTACGAAGATCAGGGTGTCGCGACATTGGAGGACGGCCTGTATGTTCTGGAAGAGAACCTTGGGGACGCAGCGTTTGTCGACAAGATGGAACGCTTCGTTCGCGCCTCGATGAAGGGTTGGAAATACGCCGAGGAACACCCGGATGAGGCAGCCGATATCGTGCTGGAAAACGATGAGACCGGCGCCCAAACCGAAGAGCATCAGAAACGCATGATGGGCGAGATCGCCAAGTTGACCTCAGGTTCGAACGGTTCGCTGGACCCTGCCGATTTTGAGCGCACCGTTGCCACCCTGTTGGCGGGCGGTTCCGATCCTGTGATCACCAAGCAGCCAGACGGCGCTTGGACGCACCAGATCACGGATGCGGCTCTGAACTGATCCGCTTCGCACTGACTGAAAAGGCGCGGTCCCAAACGGGGCCGCGTTTCCTGTTTCTTATGTCGGAAATGTGTCTGTACTTGAGATCGAAATGGCGTAGAATTCTATGAATAACAGAGCATTTCATACGAAACTGGCGATAATCCGAAAAAAATGCAGGGATTTGCAATGGAATTCAATACAGCGTTCACTCTGATCCTGAATGGGGATCCGGAGCTTTGGGCGATTGTGCTGCTTTCCCTGAAAGTTTCCGTTTTTGCCGTACTGATTTCTGCACTGATTGGCATGCCTGTTGGCGCTGCGCTGGCCGTTGCACGCTTTCCGGGGCGGCGGGTTTTGATCATTCTTATGAACGCGCTGATGGGGTTCCCGCCGGTGGTCGTAGGCTTGCTGGTCTATCTGATGTTGTCGCGATCCGGGCCTTTAGGTGTGCTTGAACTGCTCTACACACCGACCGCGATGATCATCGCGCAGGTTGTTTTGGTGACGCCCATCGTCGCTGCGTTGACGCGGCAGGTCGTCGAGATGCTGGCCGAGGAATACTCGGAACAGCTCCGATCCTTGGGCGTGTCGCGGCTGGCGTCTGTGCCAGTACTTCTGTGGGATGCGCGTTTGGCGCTGGTCACGGCCTTGCTGGCCGGATTTGGCCGCGCCATTGCCGAGGTTGGGGCGGTCATAATCGTTGGCGGAAACATCAATCACGTGACGCGGGTGATGACGACGACCATCGCGCTGGAAACGTCCAAGGGAAATCTTGCGCTGGCCCTGGCGCTCGGCGCGATCCTGATCGGTATTGCCATAGCGGTGAACGCCATGGTCAGCACGCTCAGCCTGCGGGCTGAGAGAGAGGGGTTGCGTCATGCGTGATCTGGTCTCGGAAATGGCGCGGCGCATCACCGTTAACGGATTGCAGATTGCGCGTAATGGCACCGCATTGCTGGACGTTCCGCAACTGTCATTGAACGGGCCGGGGCCGACCTTGATCCTTGGACCGAACGGCGCGGGTAAAAGCCTGTTGCTGCGGTGCCTGCATGGGCTGATTGCGCCGGACAAAGGGTACGTGGAGCAAGATGGAGTTCCTTTGAATGCTGATCACAAGGCCCGGCAGGCGATGGTGTTTCAGCAACCCGTCTTGCTGCGCCGGTCCGTTGCAGCCAATCTGGATTTTGTCCTGAAACGGCAGGGCCTGCAGCGCGTTGCTCGCAAGACGCGTATTGCTGATTTGCTGGCCCAAGGCGGGCTTGAAGGCAAAGCACGGCAAGCGGCCAGATCGCTGTCGGGAGGTGAGGCGCAGCGGCTGGCCATCCTGCGCGCGCTGGCGCTGGACCCGAATACCTTGTTTCTGGACGAACCGACCAGCGCGCTGGACCCCGGCGCCACTCAGGTGATTGAACAGATGATCCTGCGCGCATCAGAAGGGGGGGTGCGCATTGTCATGGTGACCCATGACATCGGTCAGGCGCGCCGGCTGGCATCGGATGTCGTCATGATGCAGGTCGGTCATGTGGTTGAACATGGCGATGCGCGTCAGGTATTGGACGATCCCAAAAGTGATGCCTCGCGCAGGTATCTTGCAGGCGGATTGGTGACATAACAAAAAATCTGGAGTTTAGAATGATCCGGAATTTCATTCGGGCAGCATTGGTTTCACTTGGCTTGTTTTCAGGTCCGGCCCTGGCCGAAGAACCATTTATCGTGGTGCAATCAACGACCTCGACCCAAAATTCGGGACTGTTGGATTACATCCTTCCTTGGTTCGAAGCGGAAACCGGGATCGACGTGCGCGTTGTTGCTGTGGGCACCGGGCAGGCGATCCGTAACGCAATCAATGGGGATGGTGACGTTCTGTTGGTCCATGCAAAGGCCGACGAAGAGCAGTTTGTCGAAGACGGCTGGGGCGTTGAACGATTTGACGTGATGTATAATGACTTCGTTCTTGTCGGTCCCAAATCAGACCCGGCCAAGGTGAAGGGCGGATCGGATATCGTGGCCGCTTTGACCGCGGTATCTGAGGCCGAAGTTCCCTTTGCATCACGCGGGGACGACAGCGGAACGCATAAGGCCGAAATGCGCCACTGGAACGACGCCGGAGTAGATCCGGCTGCGGAATCGGGTACGTGGTACAGGGAAACCGGTTCAGGCATGGGCGCGACGTTGAACGTGGCCAGTGGCATGGATGCTTATACCCTGACGGATCGTGCGACGTGGGAGTCCTTCGGCAACCGTGGAAACCTTGAAGTGTTGGTCGAAGGTGACCCGCGCTTGTTCAACCAGTACGGCGTTATTCTGGTGAACCCCGAAAAACACGCGGGTGTAAGGGCGGCGGCAGGGCAGCGGTTTGTTGATTGGCTAATCGGCCCGGACGGGCAGGCAGCCATCGAGGCCTTTGAGTTGAATGGTCAGCAGCTGTTCTTTCCGAACGCGAAATAGGGGATCACCCGCTGGCGCCATTGTGGTGGATCGTTCCCAGACCGGACAGGTCATACCCACCAAACTCATCGGCGCGGGTCAGGAACCGGTCGGACTGCACAAAGCTGAGCAATTTCAGCATCGGGTCATCGAAATAGGCCCGACGCCAAATCGCCAGGTCCAGGCGTTCGGTATGCGTGGGAACAAATCCCAGATCGTACAGCCCAGCCAATGCGCCTAGTCCGAACCCGACTTCGGCCTTGTTGTCATGCAGGGCAATGGCCAACTCTTCTTCTGTGCGGGCGCAGGTGGGCAGGGTTTCCAGATCGTCGCGGGTCATATCGTGGGCCTCAAGCTGTGCATCGAACAACCTTTGGCTGGCCGCGCTATCCTGGCGTAGGATGACACGTCGGCCTTTTAGCTGCGCAAAACCCTGAATTTCCGATGCGCCCGGTGCCAGCAGCAAACCACGCTGCCGCTGCGCGACTTCGAACAGAACGACCGGGGCCTCACCCAAAGCGTCTTTCAGGGTCTGGGTGTTGAACCCGCCATCCTCATGAATGTGCAGCGCTGCCGCCTGCGCGTTCCGGTCTTTCAGGCGGGTCAGCCCATCGAATGAGCCATCATAATAGGTCGCCAACCCCGAACCACTTTCGCGCAGCGCCCAGTCCAGCAGCGGATCGTGACTGCCAGCCACAATCGGGGGCAGGGGCGGTTCGGCCACTTCCGGGCCGGATCGTGATGCGTTGAGCCAGGCGATCACCTCGGCCCGCGGGAACAGCAGTTTGCCCATGGCGCGCACGCAAGGCACCTCACCCGATGAGGCAAGATCATAGGCCTTACGCTCGCCAATGCGCAGCAGATCGGCCAGTTCCTTGGTGGTCAGGTATTCGGACATTCAGTCGAGACGCACAGCCGAGCTGGTGCCGGCATCCGCAGCACTGAAACCGATCTGTTGCAGTGCAAAGGGCGCGGCGACTGTGATCACCACCATGGCAGCGACAGCGGCAAGAAAGGCTTTCATAGTCTCCTCCAGCTCAGTTTTCCGGTGCCGTAGCGCGGCGCAGAAATGCGATCAGGTCGTCCCTGTCCCTGGGTTCGGTGATCCGCTGCATCGGCATCTTCGACCCCGGAATGTAGTGGTCCGGCCCTTCGTCAAATAGAGCGTTTATCGTTTCTTCATTCCAAATGATATCAGAGTCTTGCAGCGTGTCCGAATAAAAATATCCCGCAAGCGTACCGGCCTTGCGCCCGAACACACCATGCAGCGACGGACCCGCCCGGCGTTGACCATCCGGTGTCAGGCTGTGGCAGATCGAGCATTTGCGGGCAAACTGGCGTTCTCCGTTTTCCATTTCCTCAGGGTTTTTGAGAAAGCTGGGTTCTGTCGCGGCCATCTGTTCCTGATCTCCAAGCGCGGTAACTGGCCAGCTATACATGGCCTCGTCAATGCCGCCCGCATGCAGGTTCTGCCCATCAGGCGAAAAGGCCAGCGCCCAGACCGGGCCGCGTAAGGTGGCCCTGAAATCCTGCGCGATGCGCCATTCGACCGTGTCGATCACCATGATATAGCCTTCGCCGTCTCCGACGGCCAACATGCTGCGATCCGGGCTGAGCGCCAATGCAAGGATCGGTCGACGTTCCAAAGTGAAATCACGCTCGTCGCCAGTTGTCAGGTCGAGGACGCGGGTGACGCCATCAACCGCACCGTAGGCAATCCAGTTGTCCTGCTCGTTCAGCACCAGCTCGTTGATACCAAAGCCATGTTCAACAAACCGGTTGGTTTCCTGCCCGGTGGCGACGTCCCATATACGCAATGACCCGTCGATGCCCGCGGAATAGAGCTGTGAACCATCGTTCGAGAATTCGACAGCGTTTATACCACTGCCAGCAGGGCCGAGGATCGACGGCGCCGAACCGTCAACTGGCCATAGGCCGATTGTGCCGTCCCAACTGGCCGTTGCCACATGGGTTTTGGATGCGGCCACGCCCACGATCTTGCCTTTGTGCTGACCCACAACCTGACCTTCGGGCCACCGGCGCAATGTAAAGTCATCTCCTGCCGAATAGATCGCGGTGCCGTTGAAAACAACTGAATTGACAGCCGCTTCGTGGCCTTCCAACCATTTTGGGGATTGATCCGTCCAAACACCGACCGAGTTGTCAAAACTTGCTGTTGCGATCCGACCATCTGGCGCTGTGGCGATCCCCATGATGGGTCCGCCATGGCCCTTGAGCGTAAAGAACTCGGCCACTGCGGGCAGGGGCATCAGTGCCAGAGCCAGAACCAGCTTGCGCATTTATTCGGCGGGCGAGGCCGCCCCTTCGCTGGCCTCTTTTGCCTGCACCTCTTCCAGCCACAGCGAGTGATGCTCGCGCGCCCATTGCTCTTCAACCTCTCCGGTTCCCATGGCGTCAAAGGCACCTTCCATGCCGACCGAGCCCAGATAGATGTGGGCCAGGATGATCGCGATGAACGCATAGGCGACCATGACGTGCCAGATCTGGGCGTATTGCATCTCTTCCTGCGGGGACATCTGCACGGGCAGGTTCAGCCCAAGCATCTGCGGAATACCGGTCGAATTCGCGATCGAGAAAGTCTTGGCAAACAGTGGCATTTCGAATGGGAACAGCAATGACAGACCGGACAGGCTGATCGAGACGCCCAGCAGAATGCAAAGCCAGAATATGATCTTTTGTCCGGCGTTGAATTTCTTGGCGGGGGGATGGCTGCCTTTGGTGAACAATCCACCCCCAGCAGCCAGCCATTTCAGGTCGGTGCGGTTCGGGATGTTGTGAGAAATCCAGTTCACGGTCACGATGATCAGCCCAAGCATAAAGGCCCAAGCCAGGTTGTTGTGCAGCCATTTGCAGCCCTGAGCGATGGTCGCAAACCCCTCTTTGCCGAAAACGGGGATCAGGAAATCACGACCGTACAAAGTCAACAGGCCGGTGACGCCTAGTATCAAGAAGGACCCGGCAAACAACCAGTGCCCGAACCGCTCGATCCCGTTGAAACGCAGAATCTTCCGCCCGGTCTTTTCACCATCAATCCTGATCTTTCCGCGGATCAGGAAAAACAGCAGCAACAGAACAAGCATACCGCCGATGATGTAAGATCCGTATTCACGCAAAGGACCGGTGCGAAAATTCAGCCACCACATGCCGCCGTCCTGGATCAGTACCGTTGCGGCCGGTCCATGAGATGACACGGTCACATCCGCCGAGCCGTAGCGAAGTGCACGATAGACATCGCTGTCCGAGGTCACACCGCGTGTTCCAAGCTGACCAAGCAAGCCTTCGGCATTGCCTTGGCCGGTGTTTTCGGACCGATAGCTGTTGTCGACCTTTTCACCACGCTGACGGGCCATGATATCTTGCAGAGTGGTTGCACCGCCCGTGGCGCTGCGGTCGGATTCTGCAGGAACTTCCGTGTTTTCCTGTGCCCAAGCAAAACTGGCAAGGAAAAGTGGTATCAGCAGCATTTGGATCAGGCGCATCTATCGAATCTCCTGTGTCGTACGGGGTTATCGGTCAAAGCCGCCGACTTGTTCGTGAAAGACTGCTCCTACGGGTGTCAGGGTATCGCGCAGGTCATCTTTTGCTGGTCCGTAAACCTCTAACGTGGTGGGGGTGAGAATTGCCAGAAAACGGTCGGCGAAATTCGCTCCGAAGTTTTGCATATGGATCATCGCGTCATCTGAACTGGCGTAGCGTTCATAGATGTGAACGGTCGACCCTGTACGATGCCACTCATAAGATTTCGCACCACGTTCGTTCAGTGTCGCATCCACCATTTCCGCCATCAGCGCATCAAATGCAGCATCCTGATCGGCCTGCAACTCAAGTTTCAGCAGCCAGTAAACATCTTCGGTCATGAAATGCTCCGCGCAGATTGGACATGCAACCTAAGCTCGACCAAATCCCTTTGGTCGCGCTGTGACGGCCCCGTGGATGAACACGGGACCGTCTTTTCTTGTCAGACGGATTTATCCGTCTTTCTGGTCGTAGGCTGTGCCCCAACCCCATGCGCCCGAGCCAAACCCGCGCGCGACGACGCGCTCACGGTAGATGGCGGACACAACATCACCGTCGCCGGCGAGCAGGGCCTTGGTGGAACACATCTCGGCGCAGATGGGCAGTTTGCCCTCGGCGATCCGGTTGCGACCATATTTTGCGAACTCTGCGGTCGAGTTGTTTTCCTCGGGACCACCAGCGCAGAAGGTACATTTGTCCATCTTGCCGCGCGATCCGAAGTTGCCCGCCTGCGGGTATTGCGGCGCGCCGAACGGGCACGCATAGAAGCAATAACCGCAGCCAATGCACAGGTCCTTGGAGTGCAGGACGACGCCTTCTTCGTTCTGATAGAAGCAGTCGACCGGGCACACCGCCATGCAAGGCGCATCCGAGCAATGCATACAGGCCACCGAAATCGAGCGTTCGCCCGGGTTGCCATCATTGATCGTCACCACCCTGCGGCGGTTGATGCCCCACGGCACTTCGTGCTCGTTCTTACACGCGGTTACGCAGGCGTTGCACTCGATGCAGCGTTCAGCGTCGCAGAGAAACTTTGCTCTAGCCATTTTCGTCCTCCTTACGCTGCCGAGATCTTGCAGAGAGTACACTTGGTCTCTTGCATCTGGGTCACTGAATCATAGCCATAAGTCTGGGCGGTGTTGGAACTTTCACCCAAGACATAGGGGTCTGCACCGGCGGGGTATTTACTCCGCTGGTCTTCGCCCTGAAAATGGCCGCCAAAGTGGAACGGCATGAAGGCCACGCCGGCACCGACCCTGTTGGTCAGCATCGCCATCACCTTGACCTTGCCGCCCTCGGGACCTTCGACCCAGACCTGTGCCCCGTCACGAATGCCCAGATTGTTGGCATCGCGCGGATTGATCTCGACGAACATGTCCTGTTGCAGCTCGGCCAGCCACGGGTTTGACCGTGACTCATCACCGCCGCCCTCATACTCGACCAGACGACCAGACGTCAGGATTATTGGATAATCCTTTGAAAAGTCATTCTTTTGGATCGATGCATAAAGCGTCGGCAGGCGATAGGCCTGACGGTCCTCGTAGGTCGGATAATCCTCTACCAGATCGCGACGCGGCGTATATAGCGGCTCGCGATGGATTGGGATCGGATCCGGGAAGGTCCAGACAACCGCGCGTGCCTTTGCGTTCCCGAAGGGCGCACAGCCATGCTCGATCGCGACCCGCTGGATACCGCCGGACAGGTCGGTTTTCCAGTTGGTCTCCGGTCCTGCAACGGCGTCGATGGCCGCGCGTTCTTCAGCCGTTAGATCACCGTCCCAACCAAGGTCCATCAGCATCTGCATCGTGAATTCGGGATAACCATCCTGAATTTCCGACCCAACGCTATATACCCCTTCGGCCAGCAGGTTGTCGCCATCACGTTCCACACCAAAGCGCGCGCGGAAGGTCAGGCCGCCTTCGGCCACCGGTTTGGACATGTCATAGAGGTTTGGTGTCCCCGTATGACCCATCTCAGCAGTTCCCCAGCAAGGCCAAGGTAGACCGTAATACTCACCGTCGTTGGGTCCACCAATAGCCTGCAGCGTGGTTCTGTCGAACGTGTGCTGGTTGGCCATGTGGCTTTTCAGACGTTCCGGTGACTGGCCGGTATATCCGATGGTCCAGAGGCCCGAGTTGAACTCACGTGTGATGCTTTCAACATTCGGGGTTTCCGGGTCGTCCATTTCGATGTTGCGGAAGAACCGATCCGCCCATCCGAACTTGTTTGCGAACTTGGCCATGATGACCTCGTCCGGCAGACTTTCGAACAGCGGTTCCACCACCTTGTCACGCCACTGCAAGGACCGGTTCGATGCCGTGACCGAGCCACGGGTTTCGAACTGCGTACAGGCGGGCAACAGGTAGACGCCATCGGTGCGGTCATGCAGAACGGCCGAGACGGTGGGATACGGGTCGATCACGACCAGCATGTCCAGCTTCTCCATCGCCGTCTTCATTTCCGTCATCCGGGTCTGCGAGTTGGGCGCGTGGCCCCACAGCACCATGGCACGGACGTTGTTGTCCTGATCCATGTTTGCCGGATCTTCCAGAACGCCATCGATCCAGCGGGAGACCGGGATGCCGCGTTCGTTCTGTAGCGGTTTGTCCTTGCCTTCCTTGTCTTTGATCGTGGCAAACTGGCCTGCCAGCCATTCGGGTTCTTCACCCCAGACACGTGCCCAGTGACCCCATGCGCCTTTTGACAGGCCGTAGTAGCCGGGCAGGGTGTGGGACAGAACACCAAGGTCCGTTGCGCCTTGTACGTTGTCATGGCCGCGGAAGATGTTGGTGCCACCACCCGAAGTACCCATGTTGCCCAGAGCAAGCTGGAGCACGCAATAGGCGCGGGTGTTGTTATTGCCGTTGGTGTGCTGCGTACCACCCATACACCAGATCACCGTACCGGGACGGTTGTTGGCCATGGTGCGTGCAACACGCTTTAGCTGCGAACCGGGGGTGCCGGTGACGCGCTCAACCTCTTCCGGGTTCCACTTGGCAACCTCTTCACGGATCTGATCCATGCCCCAGACACGGGTGCGGATGAACTCTTTGTCTTCCCAGCCGTTGTCGAAGATGTGCCACAGAATACCCCAGACCAAAGCAACGTCTGTGCCGGGGCGGAAGCGAACATACTCATCGGCATGGGCCGCGGTGCGCGTAAAGCGCGGATCGCAGACGATCAGTGGCGCGTTGTTCTGCTCTTTCGCGCGCAGAACATGCAACAGCGAGACAGGGTGCGCCTCGGCCGGGTTGCCGCCGATGATGAAGATGGCCCGAGAGTTATGGATGTCGTTGTACGAATTGGTCATGGCGCCGTAGCCCCATGTGTTCGCAACACCCGCAACCGTGGTTGAGTGGCAGATACGCGCCTGATGGTCCACGTTGTTCGTGCCCCAATAGGCGGCGAACTTGCGGAACAGATAGGCCTGTTCGTTGTTATGCTTGGCCGAGCCCAGCCAGTACACGCTGTCCGGCCCGGATTCTTCGCGGATGCTCATCATGCCGTCGCCGATCTCGTTGATCGCCTCTTCCCAGCTGATGCGCTTCCACTCTCCGCCTTCCTTTTTCATCGGATACTTGAGGCGACGCTCGCCATGGGCGTGCTCGCGAACTGCCGCCCCCTTGGCGCAATGTCCACCCAGATTGAACGGGCTATCCCAACCGGGCTCTTGCCCGATCCAGACGCCATTCTGCACTTCGGCAACGACGGTACAGCCGACCGAGCAGTGGGTGCATATGGACTTGATGTTTTCCACGGCCTGATTGGCCGCTGTCTGGGCACTGGCTGGCGTCACGGTTCCACCCGTGGCGCTGATCGCGGCAAGGCCGCCGATCGTCAGGCCCGAGCCACGCAGGAATGCGCGGCGATCGACGGTTTTCTCGCCGACCTGGGACAGGATACTTGTCCGCTGGGGGCGTCTCGCAACCCCGTTGGTCTTTTTCCTAAGCATTTCTTTCCTCCCTTGCGCGCCGTGTGAGCCACGGCTGGCTTGGTACTGCTGGTGCCGACGTCAGGGCCAATCGCAACCGTCAGTCGGGTGTGACCTCGTCCGGGTTTGAACCGGGCGCTGTCGTCGCGCTAGAAGCGTGCGCTTTTCAAGTATGCGCGCGTGTGCGCGGTATCCTGAATGCGGTTCTCATCCGTAGGCAGCTCGGCTGCCTCGGCTTTTCCGCTCAGGCTGGCGGCGGCAACGGCAGCGGGCGCTGCGGTTCCAGCCAGTTTGAGGAAGTCGCGGCGCGTTGCGCCTTCTTCCTTGGTCTTGCTCATGGGTTTCTCCTCTCCCATTTGCGAGTTAGCACCCGTTGGGGCGCTGGCGAGTGACAGCGGTTCACGCTGCCGTCATTCGGAAGGCTTCGCGCTCGATCTCCATGAACACCCGACCGGCTGTGCCGATCGAGGCATAGAGAACCGAGTTCTCGGCGCCTTCCAAATCCGAAAAAAAATGCATGGCCCAAGGGCCGATATGTTTGTTCCAGAATGCCCTTTGGTCTTCCAAAGATGCAGCTGCGCCGAAGCGACCAACGATTATGCCCGCCATCATCTCCATCAATGAGGCGATGTTGTCTTCCGGTTCAAAGACATTCCGGGCTCGGGTAATGCCACGCATTGCCATGTCGTTGCGAAGCTGCGCCAGAGGTTTCTCATTCAGGAATCCAGTGAGGTAGAAGCTGGCGTAGGGTAGCAGCTCGCCGCGCCCCAACCCGATGAACAGCGCGTTGAATTCGCGTTCCGCTGCGGCGGGCTTGGTCACTTTGGCGACGCGGGCCATGGCCTGAATGGCCTGTCCAAGATCGGTCTCATCGCCGGTCAGACTGGATACTTGATCCAGCAACATCTGATCGGGCGGCGCAGACAGAAGCAGCCCCAGAAAGTTGTAGAAATCCGCGCGCATACGATCCTCTGCCGAGACATTCATCTGTTGCGCTTCACTTGCGGTCATCAGGTCATCCTTCGAATTCAAATTTCATGCGGCGTGGGGCAGGGGTGATCTCTGCCTCTTCAGACAGGTCCGGCGCTATGTCCACCTCGACCATCAAAACGGGCTCTGGTGTCGCGGTTTCGGGTGACGCAGGTTCGTCCTGCGGTTCATCCGGTTCAATTGTTTCGTCCGTCTCGCTGTCTTCGGCTTCAGCCGCCAGTGCCTCGACATGTGCAAGCATACCTTTGCCAACCTGATATGCGGTCTGAATGTTTTCGATCACGCAGGCGGCGTCGGTATAATCCTCGCCGTAGTCCACAAGGCCATCGACATTGGCCAGAACCGGGTTCAGCCGCCACAGCCGTCGCAAGGCACGACGGCGCAGACGGTCAGGCACCGCCTTGGCCATAAAGCCCGAGACGTCATCACCCGCCTGCAATTCGTCAGGGTCGGGCAGATCAAACTCGGCCAGTATCTCGGCATCGGATTTTTCCTGCAGTTCGGCGTGTCGTGCGGCAATGGCCTGTTCTTCAACCGCGATGACCTCGGCCTCGGCTTCCGCCTGTACTGCCGCTTTGCGGCGGGACCAGAAATCGCGGGCTTGGGTCACTGCACGATCCTCCGCGGGGCGCGGTACACGTCTGACTCTTGCCGTATGCGTGCGTCGCCCTTGCCGTCTTCGACCAAATCGATACGCTTTTTGTCCCGACGGCGTTTCACAAAGACTTCGTCGTTATGATGTTCCAGAGCGAAGTCGCGCACCCAGGCGATCAACCCATCGGTCATCGGAATTTTCTCAACGATCTCTTCACCGGTATCGGCATAGTCCTGACCTTCGAAGGGCGACGCCGTTACCAGCACCGCATCCATCGGCCTTTCGCCGTCCAGCGCATCACGAAGGACAAGGTAGATCGACGGCTGGCCGTCCGACAGGTTCACCATATAGGCCTCGGTTTCGTCCGCCCAAAGCGTCAGGGGCAGGGTCGCTGCGTGGTACTCAATGGCCTCGCCTTCACGTCGCATTTCGTGCCAGTCCGCAGGTCCGGCACCGGGCAACACGGCAATGGCGCGCCAATTCCATTTCGCCCAGCGAGTTACACCGGGTGTCTTGCGCACGACGACGCCGATTGGCATTTCAATCTGGCTTGCGGCCTTGGCCACTGGCTCCTCCCCGGAAGGCTCTCCCATGCCTTCCCATAGGTCCACTATGGTACACAAAGCGCTCAGGTGCCAAGCCCGCGTCGTACGACCTTAGTCGTAATGGCTGGTAGCAAAATAGTGATCCCCGCAAACGGACGCCTTTGTTTATTGTAAAGAAAGGGGTTTCCGTGGCCAAATGGCCCGCTGTCCCAAAGGGTTTACATTCCAGCAACGGGGATACAGCCTGCGATGCGAAGAGGTGGAGAAGTATCCGGGGGAGGATCATGGGCACCAAACTACTTTTATGCGACTGCGCCGGGTCTCAACCTCTGAATTCCGACAAGATCGGTTCGGCCTGCGAGATGGAATGTTCCAAGGTATTCACAGCGCTTTGCACGCGAGAGTTGGAAGCGGCGGCCGCGGAGATACAACAGGGGGACACCATCATTGCCTGCGGACAAGAGCAGGAAGTATTTCAGGCCCTGGCCGAAGAACTGAATGTGGACGCCCCGGGCTTTGTTGATCTTCGTGACAGGGCCGGGTGGTCTGATGAGGGCGCGGATGCGGCCCCCAAGATGGCCGCCCTGGCCGCCGAAGCCTTGTTGCCGCAGCCGGTAACGCCCAGCGTAGACGTCTATAGCGAAGGCACATGCCTGATCATCGGTCCCGGCGACGTTGCATTTGCACTTGCTGAAAAACTGGCCGTCACACTGGCGGTTACGGTACTGGTCACGGATGAGGCTGAGCCTATGTCGCGCGCGTTCGACGTCGTGCGCGGTCGCATCAAATCGCTGAACGGTGCATTGGGTGGGTTTACCCTGCAGCTTGACGCGTTTCAGCAGCTTGAGCCCGGCGGTCGCGGAGCTTTTATGTGGACTGAGGCCCGCGATAGGGCACAATCGGGCTGTGACATCGTTCTGGACCTGACCGGCGACACACCCTTGGTTCAGGCTCCGGCCAAGCGCGAAGGCTATCTGCGGGCTGATCCCAAAGATCCATTGTCCGTCGAACGGCTGGCCTTTGAGGCGGCCCAATTGGTCGGCACCTTCGAAAAGCCACTTTATGTACGGATGGAAGAAACGCTGTGTGCCCATTCACGGGCTGAACAGGTTGCTTGCACGAACTGTCTGGATATCTGTCCGACAGGGGCGATCACACCTGCGGGCGAGCATGTTGAAATCGATCCAATGATCTGCGCCGGATGCGGTGAATGCGCGGCGGTTTGTCCGTCAACTGCGATCACCTACGAAGATCCGCCGGTTTCGGCGTTGCTGTCGCGGATGCACATCCTGGCGCGCACCTATCGGCGGGCCGGTGGAACCGCGCCGCGCTTGTTGGTGCATAATGCCCACGGGGCCGAGATGATCCGACTGGCCGCCCGTTTTGGACGTGGGTTGCCTGCCGATGTGATTCCGCTGGAGCTGAGTGTGATTCCAGGATTTGGCCATGCCGAGATGCTGGCTGCTTTGGCGCATGGTTTCGCGCGAGTGGACGTTTTGCTATCCCCAACGACCGAGCGCGATGCGTTGGACAGTGAACTGGCCTTGGCGCTGGCAATTGCGGGGCCGAATGCCTTGGGGTTGGTGGATGAGGCCGACCCGGATGCGCTGTCTGATGTCCTTTATGCGCAAGATGTCCCTCAGCCTTTGGCCGACCCGGTGCTGCCATTGGGCAACCGCCGCCAGATCGCCCGTTTGGCCGCGCAGGCGCTGAACCCTAAAGCCGAAGAGCCGCTGCCCTTGCCGGAAAACGCGCCCTATGGGGCGATCGCTGTCAACACGGATGCCTGTACCTTGTGCCTCAGCTGTGTGTCGCTGTGCCCGTCGGGTGCTTTGATCGATAACCCGGACAAGCCGCAATTGAACTTCCAGCAGGATGCTTGTCTGCAATGCGGGTTGTGCAAAGGCATCTGCCCGGAGGATGCGATTGCTCTTGTCCCGCAGCTTGACCTGAGCGATGCAGCCCTGTCTCAGCAGGTGTTGAATGAAGAGGAGCCGTTCGCTTGTGTAGAATGCGGGGCACTGTTTGGAGTTAAGTCCACCGTGGAACGGATCATGGAAAAGCTTGCGGGTACACATCCGATGTTTGCCTCCTCAGACAAGGCGCGGATGATCCAGATGTGTGACAATTGCCGCGTAAACGCACAGTTCCAGCAAGAGGACAACCCGTTCCAGTCTAACCCGAAGCCTCGTGTCGTTACGACCGAGGATTATTTCTCAAAACGAAAGGATCACTGAAGCTGTAAGGGCGCACCCAAGTCCGCTGCAGTTATGACCGAGACAAAGGCAAGGATGGCTTCCAGGTCATCCAGCGTCATCTCGACGGGATAGATGGGCGATGGACGCTGTGGATCAAACGGAGGTGTCAGCCCGTCGATCTGTGTGAACGAGGGGTGCGGGTTGAGGGCGAAGAACGCCTCAAATCTTTCCGACCAGTCCGGCATGGCGCGCAGCACCGCGAAAGAGGGGGTCGAACCCAGACCATTCATCCGGTTCTTGGGCCCTATCACATGGCACCGGCCGCAATGGGTCATCGACAATTCCTCGCCGCGCAGCGTATCGCCGTCGATCACTGTTTCGGTTTCCACGGCCGCGATATCGAAACTGGCCGAGAAAGGCGTGCCTTGCTCTGGCGCATAGCTTTCAACCGTCCGTTTTCCGATATCGGACAGCAGCCAGTCGCGGAACCGCTCATGTTTGGCGTCCTCTTCGATCCGAAGGTGATAGATCACGCCGTTGCGCGCAAACACAGGATCACCCGGAGGCGCGGTTTCCAGCACCAAAACGCCGGCATCATCTGCAATAACCCGGATCCCGGTCTTGAGAGAAAAGCGAGGAAGGATATGTTGCAGCAGACCAGAGTCAGCAACCTCGTCCGGCGCGGCAAGACCAATCGCCTCTTGCGACCAAGAGGGGGTGGCAGAGAGCGTCAGGCTCAGGCACAAGAGGACAAAGCGCATGCCTCAGCCTAACGGCACGGCACCAAATGCGTCAAATGAACTGAATGAGACGGAGACACGTGCAATGAACGGCAACCACAGCTTGTCGATACGCAGAGCCCTGACCACCGGGTTCCAAAAGGAGAATGACGCATGAGTGTTCGTGACGCAGTTCTTGCAAACCTGAGAAAGATCACCGATCCGGTTTCTGGACAGGACATCGTCAGCGCCGGTGTCGTCCGCGCGCTGAATGTTGAAGGGGATACAGTGCGCTTTGTGCTGGAGATCGACCCCAAGCAGGCTGAGCGTATGGAGCCCGTCCGCGCCGCTGCTGAACAGGCCGCGAAACTGGTCGATGGTGTTTCGACAGTTTCCGCGATGCTGACCGCACATTCCGAAAAAGCACCGCCGGATCTGAAGCCCAAGCCGAAACCTTCGCAGACCGGACCGCAGGCCGTGCCGGGTGTGGACAGAATTATTGCTGTGGCTTCGGGTAAGGGTGGCGTTGGCAAGTCCACCGTTTCCGCCAACCTCGCTTGTGCATTGGCAGCCGAAGGGCGACGCGTTGGTCTGCTGGATGCGGATGTCTATGGACCCTCGCAACCCCGGATGCTGGGTGTCTCGGGCCGGCCGGCGAGCCCCGACGGCAAAACCATCCTGCCATTGCGCAACCACGGCGTCACCATGATGTCGATGGGTCTGATGACCAATGAAGGTCAGGCCGTTGTCTGGCGTGGCCCGATGCTGATGGGCGCGCTGCAACAGATGATGGGTCAGGTGCAATGGGGCGCGCTGGATGTTCTAATCGTCGACCTGCCGCCCGGCACCGGTGACGTGCAGCTGACGCTGAGCCAGAAGTTCAACGTGGATGGCGCCATTGTTGTTTCGACTCCACAGGACGTGGCCCTGATCGATGCCCGCAAGGGGATCGACATGTTCAACCAGCTCAAGACGCCCATCCTTGGGATGATTGAGAATATGTCGACGCATATCTGCTCGAACTGCGGCCATGAAGAGCACGTGTTCGGCCATGGCGGCGTAAAGTCAGAGGCAGAGGCGCTGGGCGTTCCCTTGCTGGGTGAAATCCCGCTGCATCTGGATATCCGCGTTGCCGCTGATGGCGGTGCACCGATCGTGGTCAGCAAGCCCGACAGTCCGCAAGCCGAAGCGTTCCGCCAAATTGCGCGCGGCATGATTGCCAAGGGCAACGCATGAGCGAGCCGGTCTTTCCCCCATTGCTGACGGGCCACCCGGTGCAGGGTGGGGAAGACCCGTTCGAGCGCGCGCAGGCCATGGCCGCGCTGGGCTGTGATGCCGGTACCGTGGTCTATAACATTCAGGCCGATCGTCTGCGTGTGGCCATCGTTTTTGCCCCCGAGGTTGTCTTGAGCGAAGCGATGGCAATGCTGCCCCTCTGTGCCGTAGGGTTTCAGAACGCGCTGGGCGCGCTGGCCCCGCCTGAGGTCGCGGTCCATCTGGGCTGGGACGGGCTGATCTGTGTGAATGGGGCCAAATGCGGAATGTTCCGTGTGGCAGCTTCGGATGCAGATCCAGAAGCAGAACCGGATTGGCTGATCGTCGGTTGGGATTTGGCGCTGCTGCAAACCAGTCAGGCACCGGGCGAAAACCCGGATGTCACCGCACTTTACGACGAGGGCTGCGCGGATGTCTCGGCAACGCAGCTTGTCGAAAGCTGGTCGCGGCACATGATGACATGGCTGAACCGCTGGCAAGAAGACGGCAACGCGCCTGTGCACGGAGAATGGATAGGCCTGCTGCGCGGAGTGGGAGAGCCCTTTGGTGAAGCGGGCGTGTTTCTTGGCACGGATGAACAGTTCGGCATGCTAATCCGGTATGGTTCAGATACACAGCTTCGCCCGCTGACGGAATTGTTGGAGAACGGATGATGAAACTAGCGCGCGCAATCCATTTCGACGAAAGCGACATGAATGTGTTCCACTCCCCGGCGCGAACCGGGGAATGGTGCATTTCCGGCGGATTCGAGTTCTCAAATTGGGGCGAAGGCGATCTTGAAGGCAAAGCGCGTCAGGCTTTTGCGAATGGCTGGTTGGGTGTGGAAACCTTTGGGCGGGTGACATTCGTCGCGGTCACGCAGGTGGAACAGGCCGAGCTGGATCAGATCGCGCAGAGCCTTGCTGAACACTTTGTGCAGCATTACGGGGCACCGTCGGTCGAAGCCGCTATCGACGTCGCACAGGCCGAGATCGCCCACATGTCAGAGCTGTGTGATGAGCATAACCCAAACACGCTGCTGACCGTCTCGCGTGAGCTGTCAGACGCCGGAGTGCGTGAGGCTTTCCGTGTGATCACGCCGCAAGAGACTCAGCTAGAGGCTCTGGCCGCACATGGGTCATTGGACGAATAACCGTCAGATCAGATCCGCAAAGCCGCCAAATTGACCGCGCTTAAAGATCAAACCTTTGCCGGTGCGGTACATGACCTTTTGAACCTCACCAACAATGATCAGGTGATCCCCCGCATCGTGCTGGGCATGCACCTGACAGTCAAACCGCGCCAGACAATCAGATAGTTGTGGCCGACGCGCAGGATCGTGGGCCCATTCTGCGTGCGAAAAATCTTTGCCGTCGCGAGCAAAACGCAAGGCTTGTTCCTGCTGCTCCTGTCCCATCACGTGGATTGAATAGTGTCGGCTGGCGTTGAATTCGTCGAACCGGTTGGAGTCTTTGGCCAAGCACCACAAAACAAGTGGCGGGTCCAGCGATACCGAAGCGAAAGAATTGACCGTAATGGCCCGAGGGCCCCGTGCGGTGTTTGTGGTGATTACCGTCACGCCAGTTCCGAAACACCCCAAAGCTTCGCGGAAAGCGGTGCTTTGATCCGGAGTTGGAGTGAATTGTATTTCCGTCATTACGCGTTTATCCTGTGGCCGCGCCTCAGGTGCCACGACGCGCGGGGTTTGTCCATGAAAAGCTGCGTCCGGTATGCGTGTTTTCCGAACTAGTTCAGGTCTTTCAACACACGACCATGCCGGCGCGTTGCCTCAACGACCAGACCAAAGGTTGTCATGCCGCGCGCCTGAAGCATCGGTAACATTCTGACCAGCGCTTCGGCGGTAGCAACCGCATCACCTAGGGCGGTATGGCGCAGTTGTTCGGGGATGGTGATCTCCAACCGTTCGCACAGAGCATCCAGCGTGTGTTTATCACTTGCCCCAAACAGCACGGCAGACAACAGAACCGTATCCAGAATGGGGTGATCCCAATCGACATCCATGCGGTTTGCATGCCGCCGCAGAAACGCGATGTCGAATGGCGCGTTATGGGCCACGATCACTGCATTTCGGGCAAACTGATGCAGCGCGCGCCCGGCCTCGGCAATGTCCGGTGCGCCCTGAACCATGCGATCGCTGATCTTGTGCACCTTGGTCGAGGCCGGAGGGATCGGGATGCCAGGATCAACCAGCATGTCCAGCTGCTCTCCGTCCACGATGCGCCCGTTGACAACCCGTACTGCTCCGATCTGAACGATTTCATCCTTGTGGGGCAGCAGTCCGGTGGTTTCGGTGTCAAACACGACGAAACACAAATCCTGCAGAGCAAGATTTTCGAAGGCTTCGTCCGTCGAGGTGTTCAGCAAGTCGAAGTCATACACCAAAGGCCGCGCGGCTTCGGGTCCGATGTTCGCGGCACTGTCCTCGAAGATCAGCATGTATCCGGGTGCGCCGCCAAGGGGCTTCATGCGCGCGCGGTAACTCTGCGTACCATCGACGCTGGTTAGCGTGCAGGCGACCTCCAGCCCGGTTTTCACCAGTTTGGCATGAGCCTCCTCCAGCGGATTAGATTGCAGGTATTCAAACAACGAGGCATTCAGCCGGGGATGCGCAACCTGTGCCAGAACCTCGGCCGCCTGACCATCGTACAAAACGATCTTGTGCGTTGGGCTCGCCAACAGCATCGCAACTGGAATTTCGGTCAATAAGGCCGTCAGACGTTGCTTTTCTGCCGCCAGATGTGCCGTCTCTTCGGCCACGGCCTGCGCTACGTCCATGGCTTTACCGGACAATTGGTCGGCCAGTCCGGCCGCGGCTGGTGCCAGATCACCCAGATATCGCGCGGCCTGTGTGTCCAATTCGGTGCTGACCCCGGCATGCGCGCGGGCCCTAAGTTGGGCGGATATCCGTTCGATTGGCTTTGCAACATTGTCGTCGAACAATAACCAAACCGCCGCTGTCAAAGCCAGAAAGCCAAAACCCATCAGGATTTCGGCAAAGATGAATGAATCAAGCAGATCAGGATCAGCAACGCGCCGATAGCTGATCCACAGTGCCAGAGAGCTGACGGTCAGAGCGCCAATGGCCAGCAGGCAGAAGAACAGGAAAATGCGCAGACGCAGGCTTAACCGGTTCAGCATGTCACACTCCGCAGGTAGCCTCGACGATCGAGTCACTGGCAGTGACATCAATCCAGGCGGCGTTCAGCAGCCGGCCGTCATCTGCGAATTCGGCGCCATCCGCCAGATTGGCACGGCTATTCTCGGCGCAATTCACGACCACTGGCATTATAAATTCAGGTGCCCAGCGTCCGTAAAAATGGACGTCGACAAAACGTTGCTCTGGTTTGTTCGCGTCGGGTAGCACTGATCCTTTGTTGATTGCAGCGAAGCGTTCGACAAACGGTACTAGAAAAGTCCACGGTCGATAGTAGGACTTGTTTTCAACTTTTTTAACAATTTCCATACTTTCCGGAAGAGAATCTAATGTGCGATCATACCAGGAATATTCGCTGGTAATCGTCATGCCGATCATACCCAGACCAGCGGCAACGGGTGTCATCCAACGGGGCAGGCGGCCACCCGTCACTTTGTTCAGAACCATTACGATGCCCGCAAAAGCAAAGCCTGCAAATATTGTGCCGATCAGTTCCAGAAACATGTGACTCTCCGTATGTCTGGCGTATTCGCCAATAGTTATCGCCGCCTTAGCCCAGCATTCCCTTGCCGTGACCTACTGCCGATTGCATGGTTTTTACTACAACGAACGCATCCCGAAGATGACTTCGCTCAAAATCCGACAGGTCTGAGGGCGGCAGGAAATTGTCCGGCTTTTGACCGCTCTTCACAAGCCGGACCTGATGTTCAAGCCGGGTTTCTGCGATCAGATCATAGGCATCAAGCAAATCCCGCGCGCCCGAGGGGCTGAGGATACCGCCAGATGCGGCTGCTTTCAGACGCGCCCGAGTATTGGCTTCGGTCAATTGACCCTGAAGGCTGTAGATGCGCGCAAGGTCAACGACTGGGACCACTCCGTTATGTTTGAGGTCCAGCGTGTTGCGATGTTCACCAGACCGGATGGTCGCAAACCCGCGCAGCAGCCCCAGCGGAGGCGTGTGCTTAAGCGAGTTCGAAATCATGTGCGCCACAAAGATCGAGTTTGCGTTGGCCGCTGTCAGTGTCTCGGCCTGCAGATCGTCGAACAGGTGAAAGGCCCCTCCGATAGGGCGCAGGTCGAACATGACTGAGGCCAGCATCTGCGCCTCGGGGTTCGGTTTGGCGATCCATCCGTTGAAGTAGTCGCGCCAAACTCGGACAGGCTGACACCACCGTGGGTTGGTCGCCATCATGTCGCCCGGGCAATAGAAATATCCGCAGGTGTCCAGGCCATCCGAGACGTATTTGGCAAGCTCGGCGAAGTACTTCATATCGGCATCGGTCACGCTGTCGTCCAGCATCAGACAGTTGTCCTGATCGGATACTCCGGTTTGTTCTTGCCGCCCTTGCGACCCACAGGCCAACCACAGATAGGGAACGGGTGCTGGGCCCAGCTTGTCCTCGGCCAAAGCCAACAATCGGCGGGTTGCTGTGTCTGCAATATCCGTTATCAGCCGTGTCACGATCTCGTGCCGGTTTCCGGCAGCCACAAGTTGCACCAGAAGCTGCGGGATTTCAGCCGTCACCACCGCCATTTGATCCGCTGAGTCCGCTTGAGCGATCCGGCGGACAAGCTCTGCCGAATTCACCGCCTGATAATGGGTCAGGTCCGTCTGGGTCACAATTCCAACAAGGCGCCCGCCTTCGCTGATCGGGATATGACCGATCCCGCGTTCCATCATCACGTGCAGAACGTCCGATCCAATGTCAGATGGCGACAGGGTGATTGGGTTCGCTGTCATGATCGCTGACACCGGCGTCTCTGCGGGCATGCCATTGGCTACGTATTTGCCCGAGATGTCGCGCAAGGTGGCGATGCCCAGCAGGTTATCCGTTTCGGTGACGCACAAGGATGAAATGTGCTTGTCACGCATGATCCGGGCGGCTTCTTGAACTGATGTGTCCGGTGGGCAGGTTGCAGGGTTATGCGCCATAAGAACGTCAATCGCGCTGGTGGCCAGGCTTTGCGGGCCGGACCGGTTCGAACGGGTCCGGTTGAAGAATTTCGAAACGACGTCATGCCCATCGATCAACTTGCGCACCAGATCTGGCGGCAGGACCAGCAAAACGGATGGCGTATGCGCGCGCGCCTTGGTCGCGGCTTTCCCGTCTTTCAGCAGCCCACGCTCACCAAACGAATTACGCAGACCAAGATGAGATACCACGGCGTCATTCTCATCGGTGATTTCAACGTGCCCTTCATATATCACGAAAACACCGGGCAGGGTGTGCCCAAGTTCGTACACGGGAAAGTCTTCCTCGACTTCCCAAACCTCGATCTGATTGGCGATCTGATCCAGTGTTTCTGCGGGCAAGGCATCATAGGGGTGGACGGATTTCAGGAACCGGGTGATTTCGTCATGAGACAGGGGCATCGTACAGTCCTGTGATTCCGGTTTTGAAAAATCCCGCCCGGTGGAGTGCCGGGCGGGAACAGTCAGTCGAAAGACGCGGCACATGGAAGTTAACCATATGCCGCATCATGCTCATTTGTTCTGAGCTGCGCCAGCGCCACGGGGAATGCGGACGCTTTCGACCAATTCAACGATCTCCGGTGGAGTCTCTTTGGTCATTCCGGCGACGACGTAAGCGACGCCGAAGTTGATCATTGCACCGATGGCGCCGAACGAGGTCGACTTGATCGGACCCAGCAGCGGGTCAGCATCGGTGAACGAGTTGGTGTCCGGAATGAACAGCCAGCCCTTGTGCAGGAAGATGTAGACCAGGGTTACGGTCAGACCAGCCAGCATACCTGCGACAGCACCGGTGTTGTTGATACGGGTCGAGAAGATCCCCATCATCAGCGCCGGGAAGATCGAGGCAGCCGCCAGACCAAACGCCAGGGCCACGGTTTGCGCCGCAAAGCCCGGTGGGTTCAGACCCAGATAGGTTGCGACAACGATGGCCACGGCCATGGCGATACGAGCAGCCAGCAGTTCTCCTTTTTCAGAGATTTGCGGGTTGATCGCGCCTTTGACAAGGTCGTGGGATACCGCCGACGAGATCGCCAGCAACAGACCCGCAGCGGTCGACAGAGCAGCCGCAAGACCACCAGCAGCGACCAGACCGATCACCCAACCCGGCAGGTTGGCAATCTCGGGGTTGGCCAGAACCAGGATGTCGCGGTTGAACTTGGTCAGCTCGTTTCCAACCCAGCCTTTTTCTTCCGCAAGTGCCTGCATGTCGGCGTTCTTGTCGTTGTAGTACTGGATCTTGCCGTCGCCGTTCTTGTCTTCCCAGTCCAACAGACCGGTTTTCTGCCACGTCTGCATCCAGTCATAGCGGGGATCATTGTCGATATCCTCGACCGAGACAGCGCCACCTTCGATGCCACCATTGGGCCACATCATGTCGGTGATGTTCAGGCGCGCCATAGCACCAACAGCAGGGGCGGTCAGATACAGCAGAGCGATGAAGACCAGGGTCCAGCCAGCGGACCAGCGGGCATCCGACACTTTCGGCACGGTGAAGAAGCGCATGATCACGTGGGGCAGACCGGCGGTGCCGATCATCAGCGACAGCGTGAACAGAACCATGTTCAGTGTGTTCGAGTGGTGGGCAGTGTATTCGTTAAAGCCCAGCTCGGTCACGATCGCATCCAGCTTGGTCAGCAACGGCTCACCACTGGCGGTATCGCTGAACAGACCAAGCGCCGGAACGGGCGTACCGGTCAGCTGCAGTGAGATGAAGATCGCCGGGATTGTGTAGGCAGTGATCAGTACGCAGTACTGAGCGACCTGAGTGTAGGTCACGCCTTTCATCCCACCGAACACAGCGTAAGCAAACACGACACAAGCACCGATCAGCAGACCAGAGGTGTTTGATACCTCGAGGAAACGACCAAAGGCCACGCCCACACCGGTCATCTGACCAATAACATAAGTCACCGAAGCAACGATTAGACAGATCACAGCAACGATACGTGCAGTCTGGCTGTAGAAACGGTCGCCGATGAATTCCGAGACAGTGTATTTACCAAACTTACGCAGATAGGGCGCAAGCAGCAGTGCCAGCAGCACGTAACCGCCGGTCCAACCCATCAGGAAGGTCGAATTGTCATAGCCGGTAAAGGCGATCAGGCCCGCCATCGAAATGAACGAGGCCGCAGACATCCAGTCTGCCGCTGTTGCCATGCCGTTGGTGACAGGGTGAATGCCGCGACCGGCGGCGTAGAACTCCGATGTGGAACCCGCACGGGCCCAGATCGCGATGCCGATGTACAGCGCAAAAGACGCGCCGACAAAGAGCAGGTTAATGGTAAACTGGTCCATTCCGCTTACTCCTCATCCACGCCGTATTCGGCGTCCAGCTTGTTCATGCGCCAGGCGTAGTTGAAGATCAGCACCAAAAAGACCAGGATCGATCCCTGCTGAGCGAACCAAAAGCCCAGATCGGTGCCGCCAACGGCGATGCCAGACAGCAGCGGACGCAGCAGAATGCCGAATCCAAAAGACACCAGCGCCCAGATCACAAGGCTGATGTAGATGAGACGCAGGTTCGCCTGCCAATAGCCTTTGTCGGCCTCGGCAGTCTGCGCGGAGTTTGTTGATTGATCCGCCATTGCGGGTTCCTCCTTCGCTTCTTCCATAGGCGGCCCGTTGTCCTAAACCTCCAATGCGCGGGGCCGCTTTTCGAAATGCCGAATGCCAGGGTGGCATCGGGCAAGACTCCTCCGGTCCGCCAGGGCGGATCCTTTGAAGTTTTCCTTTAGGAATTGGGCCCTTATTCAGGGCGGGCCGTCTTCCCTTAGTTCATCGCGTCGCTGACGATCCTTTCCAGATTGCCTGCGATGTCGTCGATATTGCCCATGGCGTTCAGACCTTTGAGAACACCGTGGTCTTGGTAATAGGTAATCAGCGGCGCGGTTTGCGCATGATAGGCCGCCAGACGTAAGGCGACGGTTTCGGCATTATCATCAGCGCGGCGCTTGAACTCGGTGCTGCCGCATTTGTCGCATTTGCCTTTAACGGCAGGGATCTTGAACGTGTCATGGAACCCTTCGCCACATCCGGCACAGGTGTAGCGGCCCGAGATACGGATAACCATTTCGCCATCTTCGACTTCAAAGCTGACGGCGGCGTTGATCTTCTGTCCGGTTTCCGAAAGTAGTCCATCCAACGCCTCGGCCTGAACCGTGGTGCGAGGAAAACCGTCCAGAATGACGCCCTTGGCGCAATCCGGTTCAGCAAGACGGTCGCGCAAAATGGCAATGACGATGTCGTCGCTGACCAGATCGCCGGCTTCCATCACCGCCTTCGCGGCCTTGCCAGCATCGGTTTCTGCCGCAACAGCGGCGCGCAGCAGGTCGCCGGTGCTGAGTTGAACCAGCCCGAACTTATCCTCGAGCATACGAGCCTGTGTTCCCTTCCCGGCACCCGGAGGGCCGAGAAGGATCAGAACAGCGGGTGTGGTGATCGTGGCAGCGTCCATCACTTCCTCACTTGTTCGCACGGTTTTCGATCAGGTCTTCGACCACCGACGGATCAGCCAATGTCGAAGTGTCGCCCAATGCGCCAAAGTCGTTCTCGGCGATCTTGCGCAGGATACGGCGCATGATCTTGCCGGAACGGGTCTTTGGCAGGCCGGGCGCCCACTGGATTACGTCAGGCGATGCAATCGGGCCGATCTCGGTCCGGACCCATGTGCGCAGCTCTTTCAGTAACTCATCCGACGGCTCGCGGTCATTCATCAGAGTGACATAGCAATAGATGCCTTGCCCTTTGATCTCATGGGGATATCCAACCACGGCGGCCTCGGCCACGGCGGCATGGGCTACAAGCGCGCTTTCAACTTCGGCGGTCCCCATACGGTGGCCCGAGACGTTGATCACGTCGTCAACGCGGCCGGTGATCCAATAGTCGCCATCCTCATCACGACGGCAGCCATCACCGGTGAAGTAGTAACCTTTGTAGTCCGAGAAATAGGTCTTCTCGAACCGTTCATGATCACCCCAGACTGTGCGCATCTGGCCGGGCCAGCTGTCCTTGATACACAGAACACCTTCGACGCCGTTGCCGTTGATCTCGATGCCTGATTGCGGGTCCAGAACCACGGGCTGAATGCCAAAGAAAGGCTTCATCGCGGCACCAGGCTTCATCGCGTGTGCACCGGGCAGGGGTGTCATCAGGTGACCGCCGGTCTCGGTCTGCCACCACGTGTCAACGATGGGGCAATTTCCTTTACCAACGACCTCATTGTACCAGTTCCAGGCTTCAGGGTTGATCGGTTCGCCCACGGTGCCCAGTAGTTTGAGGTCGCTCAGATCATGCTTCTCGACCCACTCGTTGCCTTGCCCCATCAACGCGCGGATCGCGGTTGGTGCGGTGTAGAACTGGTTGACCTTGTGCTTGGCGCACACCTCCCAGAAACGGCCTGCGTCGGGGTAGGTCGGAACGCCTTCGAACATCAGTGTAGTTGCGCCGTTGGCCAGCGGGCCGTAGACGATATAGCTGTGGCCTGTGACCCAGCCCACGTCAGCCGTGCACCAATACACATCGCCCTCGTGGTAGTCGAAAGTGATCTCATGGGTCAGCGATGCGAAAACCAGATAGCCGCCAGTGGTATGTACCACACCCTTGGGTTGTCCGGTCGAGCCGGAGGTGTAGAGGATGAACAGCGGGTCTTCGGCGCTCATCTCAGCAGGGGCGCAGTAGTCATCGGCCTCAAGCGCCATTTCGTTGTAATCATAGTCGCGGCCGTCGATCCATGTGGTCTGACCACCGGTGCGCTTGACCACCAGGCATTTCACTGTGTCTTTGCAATGCAGAAGAGCAGCATCCGCATTGGATTTCAGCGCAGTCTTGCGGCCGCCTCGCGGGGCCTCGTCGGCGGTGATGACAACCTTTGCGTCGCAGCCATTGACGCGCGCCGCCAAAGCGTCTGGTGAGAAGCCTGCAAAGACGATCGAATGGATCGCGCCAATGCGCGCGCAGGCCAGCATGGCATAAGCGGCCTCGGGGATCATCGGCATATAGATCACGACGCGGTCGCCCTTACGCACGCCCAGCGATTCCAGAATGTTTGCCATCCGGCAGGTCCGGCGGTGCAACTCAGCATAGGTGATGTGCTGCGCTTCGTCTTTTGGATCATCCGGCTCCCAGATGATCGCCGTCTGATCGCCGCGGGTTTTCAGGTGACGGTCCAAACAGTTGGCCGAAACGTTCAGCGTGCCGTCTGTGTACCAGTTGATTCCGACCGAGCCGAAATCATAGTTTACGTCTTTGACCTGTGTGTAGGGCTTGATCCAGTCGATCCGCTTGCCTTGTTCGTCCCAGAACGCGACGGGATCGTTGATCGAAGCCGCATACATCTCAGTGTATTTTTCAGCGTTAACATGCGTGCGGGCCACGGTTTCGGCGGACGGCGGAAAGGTATTGGCTTCTGCCTGGGCAGCGGTTGTCATTCTGAGGCTCCTCCCTCTGGATCATATTGAATCAGACCGATTTTGCCTGCTGAACTGGCGATGTCGATCTGTTTCCTCCTTGTGCGCAATAATACGGAGAGCTGAAAACAAGGAAATAAATTACCGATTTCTCACGATTAGTTTGTAAATTACTTTTTTAGCCTGGAGTGAATTTGTAAAGAAAGAGGTCATCTTTGGAAATAGTGATTTTTTTACAAAGCTTTGGCTGTAATGAAAATTTGTGGGGAAATAAGCCGCCCGACTACAACTAAATTACATCTGAGACTCACCTTTCGGTTGTTAGCGCTCAACGGTGCCATTCGCAGCTGGTCAGGAATGTTGACCGGGGGTTGGCACATTCCGATGTTGGCGCTAGCTTTGACGCCAAGCGCCTCGGTAAGGGGGTGCAGCAAAGGGAGAAATCAATATGAAAAAGATCTTGAGCGGCTCTGCTGTGGCCGCCTTGTGTGTTGCGTTCGTGTCCGAGGCAGCCGCAACTGAATGGAATGCTTCGGTCTGGGGCAAACGTCGTGCGTTCACCGAGCATGTCGAGAAACTGTCTGAGTTGGTCAGCGAAAAGACAAACGGCGATTTCACCATCAATGTCAGCTATGGCGGCCTGTCCAAACCACGCGAGAATTTGGATGGAATCGAAATCGGCGCATTTGAGATGGCGCAGTTCTGTGCCGGGTATCATCGTGACAAAAACCGCGCGATCACCGTTCTGGAACTGCCGTTTCTGGGCGTTGACAACTTGGACGAGGAAGTTGCCGTCAGCCACGCGGTTTACGATCATCCAGCCGTCAAGGATGAGATGGCGCAGTGGAACGCGCGTATCATCATGACCTCACCCATGCCGCAGTACAACATTGTCGGAACCGGCGACCCGCGTGACGAACTTGCCGAGTTCGAAGGCATGCGTGTCCGCGCCACAGGTGGTCTGGGCAAGGCATTCGAGGCGGTAGGTGGTGTGCCGACTTCGGTTCCTGCAACCGAGGCCTTTAACGCAATGGAGTCCGGTGTCGTTGACACGGTTGCCTTTGCTCAGCACGCGCACCTGTCCTTTGGCACGATCAACGAAGCGGATTGGTGGACGGCCAACCTGAACCCTGGCACTGTGAATTGCCCGGTTGTGGTCAATATCGATGCCTACGAGGCACTGCCAGCTGAGCATCGCGAGGCGCTGGACAGTTCGATCGACGAAGCGATTGATCACTATCTGGCCAATTATGGATCGCTGCTGGAACAGTGGGACAGCGTTCTGGATGAAAAGGGCGTCGCAAAAGTACAGATCGACGACGCCGTGATCGCCGAGTTCCGCACGAAGGCCGCTGACCCGATCCGCGAGCAGTGGATCGCAGATATGTCCGCTCAGGGTCTGCCTGCGCAGGACCTGTACGACTTGGTCCAGTCCACGCTGGAACAGCAACGTAGCGGCAACTAAGCCAAAAATCCGGGTGCCCATCGGGGCGCCCGGACACCAATAAATACAGGGGAACACCGCAATGGCAGGACAGGCCACGGTGCTTGAGGACAGCAGCCTCCTGAGTTCTTTGGATCGTAAGTTGTTGAGGCTGGAACGGTTTCTGGCTCTGATCAGCGGTATCGCCGTGTTCAGTCTTATGGTTCTGGCGGTTGTCTCGGTCAGCGGACGCAATGCGATCAACGCGCCTTTGCCCGGTTATGTCGACTGGATCGAACAGGCGATGCCGCTGATTGCGTTTTTGGGCATTTCATATGTACAGCGCGATGGCGGTCATATCCGGATGGATATTGTCATCTCACGTCTGCACGGGCGGGCACTTTGGTTGTTCGAGCTAATCTCGGTCCTTCTGATCCTTCTGCTGATGTTGGCTTTAGTGTGGGGCAGCTGGTCCCATTTTGACCGCTCGTTCGACTTTGGCGCTCCTATGTGGAGCCGCGACAGTTCGATCGACATCGGCATCCCGCTTTGGCCGGCCAAATTGCTGGCACCTGTGGCGTTCTCGGTGCTCTGCTTGCGGTTGCTGCTTCAGGTCTGGGGATATGGTCGCGCGCTGATCGTAGGGGCCGAAAGCCCCGTAGCCGTTCCACTGATACAGGATGCGGCCGCTCAGGCCGCTGCCGAGGCCGAGCAATTCGAAGGGCAGGACTAGCGCATGGACTCGATTGAAATTGGCCTGTGGGTCACGGGTGGCCTACTGGTTCTGGTTGTGACCGGAATGCGCGTGGCCTTCGCGGCGGCTCTTGCGGGGCTGGTCGGGTTGGTTTGGATTTTCTGGGCCAAGTTTGGATACGATCCTGATCGCTTCGGCAAAGCATTAACCGTCGCGGTCAAGACGGCGGGGCAGGTGCCCCATTCCAAGGTTGCGGCCCATACACTCAGCCTGATCCCCACCTTTATCTTGATCGGTTATCTGGCCTATTACGCAGGGCTGACTCGCGCGTTGTTCGAGGCCGCTAAACGTTGGGTTGCGTGGGTGCCCGGAGGGCTCGCGGTTTCGACTGTGTTCGCCACAGCCGGGTTCGCGGCCGTTTCTGGCGCGTCGGTGGCGACCTCGGCTGTGTTCGCCCGGATCGCTATCCCCGAGATGCTGAAAGTCGGTTACAACAAGCAATTCGCAGCCGGAGTGGTCGCAGCGGGCGGTACACTTGCATCCCTTATCCCGCCATCCGCGATCCTTGTGATCTATGCGATCATCGTGGAACAGGATGTGGGCAAACTGCTGCTTGCCGGGTTTATCCCCGGTGCATTTTCGGCCGTTGTGTACGGTCTGCTGATCGTCGGCATCGCGGTTGTGTTCAAAAACGTTGGTCCACCGGTAACTGGCTTCACCTGGAAGCAGCGTTTTGCGTCGCTGCCGGGCGCGTTTCCGATTGTCGCCGTAATCCTGATCATCATTTGCTTTGTCTATAACCCGTTTGGAGAAAAGGCTTGGGGCACTCCAACCGAAGGCGGGGCTATCGGTGCCTTCATCGTCTTCTGTTTCGCCCTTTTCCACGGGATGCGGTGGCCCGAGCTGAAATCGGCGCTGCTGGAAACCGCCAAACTGACGGCCATGATCTTCACGATCATCTGGGGGGTGCTGATCTACGTACGGTTTCTGGGGTTTGCGGATCTTCCAGGCGCGTTTTCGGACTGGATCACTTCGTTGGAAATGTCGCCGATGCTGATCCTGATCTGTATCCTGCTGGCCTACGCCGTCTTGGGCATGTTCATGGACGCTATCGGCATGCTGTTGCTAACGCTGCCAGTGGTCTACCCGGCGGTCATGGCCCTGAACGGGGGCGAGACGGTCAGCGCCGCAGAAAGCGCCTTTGGCATGTCAGGTCCGATGTGTGCGATATGGTTCGGTATTCTGGTCGTGAAAATGGCCGAGTTTTGCCTGATCACGCCGCCTATTGGTCTGAATTGTTTCGTGGTGGCAGGCGTGCGTCCGGATCTGAGCGTTCAGGACGTGTTCAAAGGCGTTACGCCGTTCTTCATCGCCGACGGCGTAACGATCGCGCTGCTCGTGGCGTTTCCCGGTATCGTACTCTACCTGCCGTCATTGGCCGGGTAGAAAAAGCCCCCGGTGGTGAACCGGGGGCCAGTCGACGTGAAGTGCGGGTTCTTCAGCTCGCCCGCATCAGCATTCCATACAGATCCCGCGGATCATCCGGATCTGCCAACATGTCCAAAGGTTCAAAGAAATCAGTGCCTTTGATGGCGGACTGGGCGTAGCACAAGGCCGAGAAATCCTCGATCGCGAAGCCGACGCTGTCGAACAAGGTGATCTGGCGATCATCGCGTCGACCTTCGGCTTGTCCGGTCATAACTTGCCACATCTCGGTCACCGGGTGGTCATCTTCCAACGCCTGAATCTCGCCCTCGATGCGCGTTTGTTCTGGGTACTCAACGAAAATCTCGGACCGCAACAGGATGTCGCGATGCAGTTCGGTCTTGCCGGGGCAATCGCCGCCGATCGCGTTGATATGCACGCCCGGTCCAACCATGTTGTCGGTCAGGATAGTGGCATACTTCTTATCCGCTGTGCAGGTGGTGATGATCTGTGCGCCTTCGATGGCGTCTTCGGGCGTTTTGCACAGCACGACCGTCAGTCCGGTGTTCTTGAGGTTTGCTGCACACTTCTCGGTCGCTGCGTGATCGGTGTCATACAGACGTACCGTGTCAATTCCACACATGGCCTTGAACGCCAAACATTGGAATTCAGACTGCGCGCCGTTGCCGATCATCGCCATGACGCGCGAGTTTTTCGGGGCCAGATAACTGCCCACCAATGCTGAAGTCGCGGCGGTGCGTAGCGCGGTCAACATCGTCATCTCGGTCAACAGGGTCGGGTAGCCGGTGTAAACGTCAGCCAGAAGGCCGAAGGCGGTGACGGTCTGCAGGCCCTCGGACGTGTTCTTTGGGTGACCGTTGACGTACTTGAACCCGTAGGCCTCGCCATCTGAGGTCGGCATCAGCTCAATCACGCCATGGGGTGAGTGGGCCGGGATGCGGGGGGTTTTGTCAAAGCTCTCCCAGCGTTTGAAGTCGGATTCAATCTGAGCTGCGATCTGAGTGATCATCTTTTCAAGCCCGATGTGGTGCACCAGCCGCATCATGTTGTCGACGGATACAAAGGGCACAAGCGCCTTGTCAGAAGGTTGCATCATGGTCTCCTATCGGCGGGAAAGGTGGATGCCGGCGATCATGCAGCGTACTGACCCCCCGGCTGTTTCTATGGTTGGAACCGACAACGGCAGCAGAGTGGCGCTGTCTTCGATAATGTCGGTCTGTTCGGGTGTCAGCGCTTCTTTGGCGCGGCTGGAAAGAGCTAGCACGAGCCCATCACGACCACTAAGCTCGATGGTGTTTCCAGCAAAGTTTGCGATCTGGTCATGGGACAGATCGATGACGATGCGACCGGATTCTTCCAATCGCGCCTGCACGGTCGCGCGGCGTTCGGCATCGATAATCATGTCGAGGCAGATCAGTGCATAATGTGTGCCGATCCCCATCAGGACATTGGTGTGATAAACGTCTCGGCCTGCGTCGTCCCTAGCTTCGAACGCGATGGGTTCGTAGTTAAAGTTCGTGCAGAACCGCTCCAACAAAACGGGATCAGCGCGGTTTGACTTGACCGTGTAAGCGATGCGGCCGACGTGATCGAGAACCATTTCTCCGGTACCTTCCAGTGCGAGATCGTCCTGTTCCAGCCCCGAATAATCGATCACGTCCTGAACGCGGTATTCTTGTTTCAACAACTCGATAACATCTGTGCGGCGTTCGCGTCGACGCGACGGAACAAACATCAGATAGATTGCAATGTGTCCGCCGGGATGTGTTGAGAACCAGTTGTTGGGAAAGACACTGTCCGGTGTGTTTTGTTGGCCGTGATCATCAAATACATGAACTGTGACGCCTGCATCGCGCAGTTGTTCGACTGCGCGATCATGTTCATCGCGCGCGGCTGCTGAAGTCGCTTCGGCGGATCGGTGTGCCAGTGTCTGAAACGTATTGTCATGGCGAGTCTCTGGGTTCGACACAAACTCATGCGGTCGAACCATGACGACAGCGGAAGGAGATTGAAGGGAATTCATCAGAAACTCCGGGTCGGGCGGTCGAAGATGCGGCGGCCCAACAGGGATGCGGCCAAATCGACCATCAGTTTTGCGGTTCGTCCACGTTCATCCAGGAACGGGTTCAGTTCCACCAGATCCAGCGAGCAGACTAGGCCGCTTTCGTGCAGCAGTTCCATCGCCAGATGGGCTTCGCGTTCGGTCGCGCCGCCAGGAACAGTGGTGCCAACGGCGGGCGCAATTGAAGGGTCCAGAAAGTCGACGTCCAGCGAGACGTGCAGGATACCGTTTGCTGCGCGTACTCGGTCGAGGAACGCGATCAAAGGTGCCTTAATGCCGTGCTCATCAATGCTGCGCATGTCTGCCAGCATGGCCTGATCCTGTTCCAATCGTGCACGTTCAGCCGGGTCCACGGAACGCAGACCAATCATCCCTACTCGATCCGTTGGAATCGGCGCAGCCAGCGGAGGAAAGGCGTCAAACCCGGGTTGCCCGGTGAAATAGGCAACCGGTGTGCCGTGCAGGTTGCCGCTGCCGGTGCTGTCTGGTGTATGAAAGTCGCTGTGCGCGTCCAGCCAAAGCACAAATAATGGTCGCCCGATCCCGTCGGCATGTGCTGCCATCCCAGCAACTGTGCCCATGGACAAAGCGTGATCGCCGCCCATAAAAATCGGCAGGCCGTTCGGCGCGGTTTCCTGTGCGGCGCGGCTAAGGGCGCTGGTCCAGCCGACGCACTCGGGCAGGGCCACAAGGTGTGGATGCTCCTGTACATCTGACGGATCGGCGCTGACATTACCGATATCCGACACTTGGTGCCCGAGGTCAGTCAGAGCTTGTTCCAGACCGGCCACCCGGTAGGCGTCCGGGCCCATGCGGCACCCCTGACGACGCTTACCTGCGTCCATTGGTGCGCCAACCAATATTACATTTTGCGTATCCATATGACTATCTAGACCCTCGTGATGGCTTGCGAAAAGACAGCAAAATGTTCAAAATGGCATTCGGATAAACGAAATGAGAAGCAGTCATGGACGATTTGGATAGCAGGCTGCTCAGCGCCTTGCACCGGGATGCACGGGCGTCCCTGTCCGAACTCGCCGAAACGCTGGGTGTGACGCGCACTACGGTTCGCAGCCGCCTGCAGCGCCTCAAACAATCCGGAGAGATTGTTGGGTTCACGGTACTCACCCGTCAGGACGTGGCGCAAAGCCCGGTGCGCGGCTTGATGATGCTGGAAATCGAAGGCCGCGGGACCGAGCGCACGATGGCCCGAATTGCCGCCATGCGTCAGGTGCGCGCCGTGCATTCCACCAATGGAAGTTGGGATCTGATTGCGGAAATCTGGACAGAAACCCTGGCCGAGCTGGACGAGGTTCTGTTCCAGATCCGGCGTATGGAAGGGATTACCAAGTCCGAGACTAACCTATTGCTGTCCACGCGCAAAGGTCGGGTCTGACGCCCGTAGCGCTTTGAGCTTGAACGAAATTGTGCGAAAGTCGGCCTGCGCGTTTTTATCGTGCAGAGTGTGATCGCGCCTGAGAGCAGGGACAAAGCATGGCAACTCATGAAAACGCCGAAGAACTCTGGGCTGTGCGCCTGGCCGAGCGGGTATCGGGATTTCTTGAAAAGCCCGTAGTCCGAATCGCGATACCGATTCTGGTCACCCTTATTGCCCTGACTGTCCTTCATGAACTGTCTTCGCACGTCAAATGGGCCGATGTAAAAACGGACGTCGCGAACACATCGTGGAAGCTGATGTTTTTCGCCCTGTGCTGGACGGCTGTCAGCTTTTTGTCCCTGTCACTTTACGATGTATTTGCCGTTCAAAGCGTGGCGGATGGCGAAGTCCCTTTGCCTGTTGCCGGTATGGCGGGAGCCTGCGGTTATGCCGTGTCCAATTGCCTGGGTTTTTCATACATCACTGGCACGGCAATCCGGTACCGGATCTATGCGTCTCTGGGCCTTGATCTGGGGCGTGTGGCAGGAGTGATCGCCACATCGTGGATAGCATTTTGGTCGGGTTTCATTCTGCTGCTTGGCGGGTTGCTGACCTTTCACCCAGACGGGGTGTCCAAGGTTCTGCCGATAAGTGACACCGTCGAAACCGTTATTGGGCTGTGCCTGCTTGTAGGTTTTGCAACTTTGTTCATTTGGCTGTCCAAGGGCGGACGCAGGCTGGCCACCGGTGGATTGGGGTTTAACCTGCCGGGCGGCAAGTTGCCCGGATTACTGACGCTGGCCGCGGTGGGTGACCTGTTTGGCGCATCAATGACGCTGTATGTGTTGATGCCGGATGATCTGGGGGTCGGGTTTCCGTTCTTCTTCACCGTTTACATTGGCGCGATCGCGGTGGGAATTCTCAGCCACGCTCCGGGCGGGATTGGCGCGTTTGAGGCGACTTTGATCGCCGGGCTAGGGGCCTCGGGTCGGTCTGACGTGATCGCGGCGCTGTTGCTTTACCGATTGGTCTATACCTTCCTGCCGTTCGCCATTGCGACGCTGTCCATCGCGGTGGCTTCGGCCCTGACGCACCGACATCACATCAGCGGAGCCGCCACGTGGGTTTACCGCGTGATCCGTCCGATTGTGCCGATGGTCGCGGCCGGTGTCGCAGCTGTGGCGGGTGTCATTCTGCTGGTGTCCGGGGCGTTGCCTGCAGGCAGCGAGAACCTTAGCGCATTGCGGGACTTTCTGCCTTTGTCCTTCGTCGAAGCTTCGCATCTTGCCGGAAGCGCTGTCGGAGTTCTACTGATCCTTGTTTCACGCGGCCTGTTCCGCAAGCTGTACCGCGCATGGATAGTGGCCATGCTGCTGATGGTTGCCGGGTTCGTCGCATCGCTGACCAAGGGTCTCGATACGCACGAAGCGATCAGCATGTTGGGCACAATCGCCTTGCTGGCCACGTTTCGCGGGGCGTTTTACCGCGTCAGCGGGGCATCGATTTTCCGCCTGAACATCCCGTGGCTGGTCAGCGTGGTCGCCTTGCTTTTGGTCGTCTTTTGGGTCGGGCTGTTTTCCTATTCGCATGTCGAATATCAGAACGCTTTGTGGTGGGAGTTCGCGTGGAACGGTGACGCCTCACGCTTTTTGCGATCCAGTCTTGTGGTGGCGGTTATTCTTGGCGTGGTGGCCGTGAATTCTTTGTTCGGGCGCGAAGTTCCGGAACCGGTCCGGACGGAGATCCCCGAGGTTGTTGAACGTCTGGTCATGGAAAGCGAAGACACCGAGTCGCAGATTTCACTGACCGGCGACAAGCAATTCCTGATTTCACCGGACGATGACGCATTTCTGGCCTATGCCGACACAGGCAATGCACTGATCACTAAGGGGGAGCCGGTTGGGGATGAAACCGCCGGAAAGCAACTGATCTGGCAATTGCGCGAAATGGCGGACCGTGAGGGCAAGTTGTGCGCCTTCTACAGCGTATCGACTAAGTACCTGCCGACGTTTCTGGATCTGGGCTTGTCTATTCTGAAGATCGGAGAGGTCGCGCGCGTGCCGTTGAAAGATTTCTCGCTGGACGGCAAATCTCGCAAGCGGTTCCGTCAGGCCAAGAACCGGGCCGAACGCGAAGGTTACGTATTCGAGATCATACCGAAGGACAAAGTGGGCCCTGTATTGCCCGAACTGCGCAAGATTTCAGACGATTGGCTGGAGCATAAGGCTGGTGAGGAGAAGGGGTTCGCCTTGGGCGGGTTTGACGATGAATACCTGTCCTATTTCGATTTCGCGGTGCTGAAGAAGGCAGATACGGGAAAGATCGTCGCCTTCGCCAACCTCTTCCAAGGCGGGAACAAGTCCGAATTGTCGTTGGACCTGATGCGGTATGAGCCGGACGGGGCGAACTTTATCATGGACGCCTTGTTTGCCGAGATGATGACCTGGGGGGCAGAGCAGGGGTTCCATTGGTTCTCGCTGGGGGCGGCACCGTTTTCGGGAATTGAGAATAGGCAACTGGCGTCTTTCTGGAACCGCGTCGGAGGGTTCGTTTATGAACACGGCGAGCAGTTCTATCACTTCGAAGGGCTGCGATCCTTCAAGCAGAAGTTCGATCCGGAATGGAGCCCGAATTACCTCGCCAGCCCCGGTGGTCTGGCAGCACCACGTATTCTGTACGAGGTGAACATCCTGATTTCAGGCGGTTTGCGCGGGCTGACGAAGTAACACTCAGTTCAGACTGGCGCGGGTTGGGGTTTTCTCCAGTAGATCGCCCCAATCCGTGCGATATGCCATTTCGGCCAGAACGGTTTCTGGTAGGAATTCCTGGTTCTGCCGGATCTGCCAACCGCCACCCAATCCCTTGTAAACCGCAACCAGATTGCTGGAAACCTGCTGGCGGGCCTGAATCAAATTAGCCTGAGACCGCAGCAGGGCTGTTTGGGTGTTCAGGATACGCGAATAGCTGGCGATACCGTCCCGGTACTGGTCGATGGCGATATCAGCCGCTTTGCGCGACGCCGCGACGCTTTTTTCATAGAAGCCAACTTGCTTGCGTGACTGGGCATAGGCAACCATCGCGCTTTCGACCTCGGAATAGGCGGTCAGGACAGTGTTCTGGTAATTGGCGATCAACGCCTGATAGGCCGCATCCTGCGCGCGGACGTTGTTTTTGATCCGGCCATAGTTGAGCACGTTCCAGACTACTCCGGCATTCGCGAGCCCGGTGTTGCTGCCTGCTGAAAACAAATCCTGCCCGCCCGAGGCCTGCAGGCCGATAGCACCCGACAAGATGAATTGCGGATAAAGGTCGGCCAAAGCGATCCCGACCTGCGCTGATTGCGTGGCCGCTGCCAGCTCGGCCGCGCGAACGTCCGGACGGCGGCGCAGCAATTCGGCCGGGACGCCAACAGACACATTTGTACGTGCAGAGGGGATCCGCCCGGAATTGCCTAGTAGGCTGGTCATGCGGGAAGGGGTGGTTCCTAGCAGCACGGCCAAAGCATTTTTGGCCTGTTGAAGATCACTTTCAATCTCTGGCACCAAGGCCTTGGTATTGTTTAACAGGGCCGTGGATTCCTGCACGTCCAGCTCGGTTGTTACGCCATTGTCAAACCGCAATTGGGTCAGATCAGCAGATTCCTGTTGCAACTGGATGTTGTCACGCGCCACGGCCAGCGACTCCTGCAAGGCACGAATGTTGACATAAAGCGCCGCGACATCGCCGGTCAGCGTGACAAGCGCGTCGTCATAATTGGCCACTTGCAGCGCCAGATTGGATCGCGCGGCCTGAACGCCACGACGTTGTTGGCCCCACACGTCCAGTTCCCATTGGGCATCAAAGCCGACCTGCGAAGTCGAAAACTCGGTGTCCAACGGAATGATCCGGCGGATATCGGAAATCGGTCCGAGGTTGTCGCTGACCTGACGGCGTTCAATGGATGCGCCGATGGCCTGTGATTGCGGATACAGCTCGCCAAACGCAATGCCCAACTGCGCGCGTGCCTGCAGAACGCGCGCACCGGCAACCTGCAGATCAAGGTTCTGGGCATAGGCTTCGGCGATCAGTTTGTTGAGAGTGGGGTCGTTGAATGTCTCCCACCATTTCACCACAGGCGCACTGCGCGAGGTCAGGCCGCTTTGGCCAGTGCTTGGGGTGTTGACCTCGATCCATTGTTTGACGACCGGTGAGTTCGGGCGCACGAAGTCCGGGCCAACTGGCGCACAACCGACCAGAAGGGCGGCACATAGGGCTGTACCCATCAGTCGGCGGTAAAGTCTGGCCCGGGTCATCATATGCGTCCTTAGATATCCAATGGTCGAATGAAGTTGGCGAAGGAATAGAGACGAATGTTGATCCGTCGCAGAAACTCAAAGCTCTTGCCCTGACCGGTGTAAATCGCCACGGCCGCGTGACCACCGGCGGGGAAGGTGTGCCCGTCCGGGATATCGACCGAGATTTGCACGGCAATGCGTCCGGGCAGTTTTGGCAGCTCAAACCCCGGCAGGCGGCCAGAGGGCAAGTACTGACCTTGTCGGGTTGCCCACCAGATTGCCTCGACTTTGCCGGTCAGGATTTCACCCGGATACAGATCAAGAGCAACTTCAACGGGTTGGCCAACCTCGACAAATTTCAGGTTCTGCTGTCGGTACGTGGCCAGAATGTACGGATTGTCCTTGGTGACAAAGCTGGCGATGGCGCCCAGACGGATATCGCCGACGACCAGACCGGGACGCGCCTGTTGGGACACGATCATCCCGTCTTCGGGGGCGTAGATTGTTGTGTTGTCCAGAAAATACTGGGCCTTGTCTAATTGCGCTTGTGCCTGAAGGATGCCGGTGTTCACGCCGTCAATCTGGGAATCCAGCGCAAGCTGAGCCTTTTCCAGATTTGCCGTGGCCTCTTTGACCTGAGCCTGATCCTCAGTCACCTGTTCGTTCCAGCGATCTAGCTCGTCCTGCCGCGCACCACCTGCGGGTACGAGATTTTCGTATCGGGCTTGCTGCGTCTGTGCGTAGGCAAGTTGCGCGTTGGCACGCTCAATGGCTTCCCCTGCGGCAATGACGTCCTGTTCAAGGATCTTGGCGTTCTGCTCGGCCGCGACCAGTTGCGCTGTGGCTTCCTCAACCTCAAGCGCGAACACAGTGTCGTCGAACCGATACAGGGGATCGCCCTTTGTGACTTCGGTATTTGGCTTGACCAGTACCTCAGTCAATATCGTCGGTTCGGTCAGCCGTGGGACGATCTGGATGGTTGAGCGGACCACGTGGCTGTCGATAGAGAACGGCTGAAAGAACCGAAGGGCGACAAGAAAGATCAACAGCAGGTGCGCACCGACCCAGAAGGATACGATGCCCCACATGATGTTGAACTTCAGCCACTGGAACTTGAAGAAGATAAGCCAGACAAAAATGATGTAGAAAAGCGTAATGCCGAGGGCGACAAACATATTTTGTAGTTTCCTTTGGCGTTAGCTCTTTTGCGTCTCTTCCGGATCCAGCGGGTCACGGTATTCTTCCGTCAACTCACCACCCAAGCGCTTGATTTCTTTGCGAACTGCCTTTCGTTCTTCATCGGGCATGCGGCGGATATCGACCACCGTTCCATCGTGGAACGCCCAAATGAAAGCATGGACCCAAGGCACGATGGCGAGAAACCCCATCCAGCCCATGATCTTGATAGCTTCGGCATGGGGGTGATTGCGTTTGATCGCGATGCGGCCCGGTAGTCCCATCACGAATAGAAACAGCGCCATGACGGCGGCCAGTAGCAAAATCAACGCAACAAATGTCAGGTAGTCGTAATAGCCCAGTGGCTGCCCAAGTAACCCCATGTTTGTGCCTCTGTTCGGGAAGGTTATCCCATCCTCAGTTGTTGGAGCCCAGTTCGTCAATCACTTTGTAGCTGGTTGGCGGGTCGGCGCAAATGCCAGGACCACATTCAAGCAGTGTCGAACCGGCATTCAGAACAGCCAGACCAAGCATGATGAAGAAGGCAGTTTTGGCCAAGGTGCTTCCACCGAAACGAGGCTGATTCGAAGTGTCGTCAGCGTATTGGCGATCAAACAGCAGCATAACCGCGGTGCCCAACAGGATCAGGAAAAAGCAAATGGCGGCCCAAGTGTAGTAGTGCAGCCCCAACACGGGCGAGCCGTAATGACCCGTGCCCGGAACGATATGCAGAAGGATCTGGCGCACCGATACGCTGCCGCCATAAAGCGCTGCGATTAACATCAACGCATAGTGCTGCGGCCGCGCGCCGTATAGCAGGTTCAAGCCCAGCCCAACGCCCACGGCGACAAAGCCAACGCGTTGAAGCAGGCAAAGCGGGCAGGGTAATTCATAAAGTGCCAGTTGATAAATAAAGGCCAACAGCAGCACAAGGCTGACGGCCAGCATGCCTATGGCGTTCAGGGTTCGGGACAGTTCTGGTGTCATCATCACCCCCTACAACTGAATTGTCAGTTGGCTGGTAGCGTGAAATTTCAGCCAGTACATACTCAACGCCAGCGTGAAGAAAAACAGCGCATTGGCTGCCATTGTTTGTCGAAAATAATTCAGCCCCATGGTGGCTGTAAGTAACGCAAATAAAAGCGCTATCATGGCCCGGTTCTCCCCTTCCGTGCAACGACCGCAATATCGCGATACTGTCAGGCACTGGGAGGTCTGGCAAGAAAACTCTTACCCAGTTCACCTTTTAGGAGAACTACTTAGGGGGTTATCGGCACACGCGCAGATCGGTATTCCACCCCTGACACCTCTTGCTTAGGCGGTCCGTCAGAGGCCGGTCGGTGTAGAAGGTGTCGATCTCAGCCAACGAGGTGATACGCGCGGGGGCTGCACGCTGAAACTTTGAATTATCGGCCACAAGAAAGGTGCGCCGTGTCTGGGCCAGGATCGTCTGGCTCACTTGGACCTCTTGAAAATCGAAATCCAATAGGTCGCCATCGGCATCTAGTGCCGAGCAGCCGATGACCGCATAATCGAATTTGAAGTGCCGGATGGTTGCGACTGTCAGATTACCCACCAACCCGCCATCCGATCTGCGCAGGACACCACCCGCGACGACGATTTCGCAATCGGTGTTCTCGGCCAGAATATTGGCGACATTCATGTTGTTTGTGACGACCATCAGGTTCTTGTGGTTCACCAATTGGCGCGCAACCGCCTCGGTCGAGGTCCCGATATTCATGAAAACCGACGCGCCGTCCGGGATGTCTCGGGCGCAGGCCGACGCAATGTGCGCCTTGGCCTCATCGTTCAGGGCCCGGCGATCCTCATAGCCAATATTGGAAACGCCAGAGCGAATGACGGCCCCGCCATGAACCCGGTCCAGTTTTCCCAGATCCGCCAGCTCAGACAGGTCGCGGCGAATGGTCTGAACCGTGACCCCGAACTGAGCGGCCAGGTCATCCACCATCACACGGCCATCCTGTCTGGCGATGTTCAGAATGTCTGACTGACGAAAGGAAAGGGACATGGTCGGCTCCGAAACGGTGTGTGTTCGTTTTTGTTCTAGTTTCGAAGGGTTTCCAAGTGATCTGATTGACCACACTTCTGAAACACTTCGATTTGTGGTGATAAAACGAAAATAAACGAAAGTAAACGTTGACGAAACGCGCGTTCATCGGGTTAATGAGCCCGGTTTTTCAAACAAAGAGAATCATCCGGACATGGAACGGCACACGGACAAGGTCACGGACCTTTTCATCATTGGTGGTGGGATTAACGGGTGCGGAATTGCGCGCGATGCGGCCGGGCGCGGATTGTCCGTGACCTTGGCCGAGATGAACGATCTTGCCTCGGCGACGTCTTCGGCCTCGACCAAGCTGTTTCATGGCGGCCTGCGGTATCTGGAGTACTTTGAATTCCGTCTGGTGCGCGAGGCGTTGATCGAGCGTGAAACCCTGCTGCGGGCAATGCCGCATATCAGCTGGCCGATGCGGTTCGTGTTGCCGTATCACAAGGATATGCGGTTCGATTCTGAAACGCCGACCTCGCGACTTCTCAGCACAGTAATGCCTTGGATGAAGGGACGGCGCCCGGCGTGGTTGATCCGTCTGGGCCTGTTTATGTATGACCATTTGGGGGGGCGCAAAATCCTGCCGGGGACAAGCTCACTGGATTTGCAAAGCGCGCCGGAAGGCAGGCCGCTGCAGGACAAGTTTCACACAGCCTACGAGTATTCCGATTGCTGGATTGAGGATTCACGGCTGGTGGTGCTGAATGCCCGCGATGCTGAGGCACGTGGGGCGAATATTCTGGTAGGGACCGAAGTTCTGGCGGCCAAACGTGTTGATGATCTGTGGGAGATCACCATGCGCGAGAAGCAGAGCGGCGAAACGCATGTGGTGCAGGCCAAAATGCTGATCAACGCGGGTGGTCCCTGGGTTGGGGACATCATCCAGACCAAGATCCACATCAACTCTCGCGAAGGTGTGCGGCTGGTGCGCGGCAGTCATATCGTGACGCCCAAGCTTTATGATCACGACAAGTGCTATTTCTTCCAAGGTGAGGACGGGCGCATCATTTTCGCCATTCCATACGAGCGCGATTTTACGCTGATCGGCACAACGGATCTGGATCACCCAGACCCAGCAGAGCCCCCGACCTGTACGGAGACAGAGCAGGACTATCTGTGCGCGTTTGCCTCGAAGTATTTCCAAAAACCGGTTACGCGCGATGACATCGTGTGGACCTATTCCGGTGTGCGTCCGCTGTATGACGACGGGGCCAGCAGCGCCACCGCGGCGACGCGGGATTATACGCTGAAAGTTGACGCGCAGGGTGGGGCGCCAGTGCTGAATGTCTTTGGCGGCAAGATCACCACCTATCGGCGTCTTGCCGAGAGTGCGATGGACAAAGTGTCCGAGCATTTCCCCGATCTTCCCGGCCCCTGGACTGCAGGCGTTTCGCTTCCGGGCGGCGATTTTCCAGTTGGTGGCGTACCGGATTTGGTCGAGGCACTGTCGGCCGACTACCCGTTTCTGGATCGTGTCTGGGCGCAACGTCTGGTTCGCGCCTATGGCACTGAGGCCAAGACAATTTTGGGCGATGCCAAATCCGCATCGGATCTGGGCGAGGACTTCGGCGCGACGCTAACCGCACGGGAATTGGCGTGGCTTATGGACAAAGAATATGCGCGCACGGCTGAAGATGTAGTCTGGCGCAGAAATAAGATGGGCCTGCGGTTAAGTGCCGAGCAGATCGCCGGCATTCAAGGCTGGATGGATCGCAAAACCGAACCCGTCGCAGTGAACGCCTGATCAAAAAGGTAAAAAGCCCCGCCAGTTTGGCGGGGCTGTTGTTTTGGATCACGCGGCCTCTTCTGATGGGCCCGGATCGTCTTTGGTTCCCTTGATCCATTCCCGCATCCCCTGCAGCAGGGCGTAAAGGACCGGCACTAGGATCACGCCGACCAGAGTAGCTGCCAGCATCCCGCCGAACACGGCGACACCGATGGCTTTCTGGCTGGCGGCACCCGCGCCGCTGGCCGCCAGAAGCGGCACAACACCCAACAGGAAGGACAGGGCCGTCATCATCACCGCACGGAAACGCTGAAAGGCGGCCTCGGCTGCGGCGTCTTTGACCGACAATCCCTTGGCGCGTTGCTCCATCGCGAATTCAACGATCAGGATGCCGTTCTTCGAGGCCAAACCCACAAGCATGATCATCCCGATCTGCGTATAGAGGTTGATGTCGCTGCCCACGATAGCCACCGCCGCCACCGCCCCGAACAAGGCGACGATCACCGATAGCAGGATCGACACAGGCAAGGTCCAACTCTCGTATTGCCCTACAAGGAAGAGGTATCCGAACAGGATCGCCAGACCGAGGATGATCACTACCAGACCACCGGTCGCCAATTGCTGCTGCGCGGTCCCGGTCCATTCAAAGGCATAGCCCGGGGGCAGGGCAGTCGTGGACTCCTCGGTCATGACATTGATCGCGTCACCAGTGGATAACCCAGGCGCCGGAACCGCCGTTACTGTCGCCGAACGGAACAGGTTGTGACGTTTCAGCAGGACCGGACCCAGTACGTTTTCGACATCAATGAGCGTACCCAGAGGCACCATCTCACCCTTGGTCGAGCGCACATACAGGTTCGAGATATCGTCGACATTATCGCGATAAGAACCGTCGGCCTGAATCATCACGCGATACACGCGCCCGAACAGGTTGAAGTCGTTCACATAGTAGGACCCCAACTGCGCCTGCATCGTCTGGAACACCTCAGCCACCGAGACTTGCAGCGTCTTGGCCTTTTCTCGATCCAGATCCACGAACAACTGAGGAACGTTGGCCCGGAATGTGGTGTAGGCCTGCCCGATTTCCGGTCGTTGGTTGGCCGAATAGACGAAAGAGCCGACTGCAGACGCCAAGTCCTGAGGCGTGCCGCCTCCGGTCTGCTGCACCTCCATCTCCACACCTGCCGAGTTGCCCAGACCCTGAATGGGGGGGGGGTTGAACGCGATTATCGATGCGGCAGTTTCACCATAGGCAATCGCCAGAACTTTCTGCAGGATTGCATCAGCGCTCAGGTCATCCTCTTTCCGTTCATCCCAGTTGTCGAGGTTCACAAAGATCGCGGCGCCGTTTGTCGTTGTGCCGTTCAGGATCGAGAAGCCGTTGATCAGAACTGTGCTTGCGACGCCGGGGATCTGTTGGATCTGTGCGTCGACACGTGCAGTGACCGTTTCGGTCCGTTCCAACGTTGCGGCGTCTGGCAGTTGCACATCCACGAACAGATATCCGTTGTCTTCCAGCGGAAGGAAACCACTCGAAGTGTTGGACATGATCGTGCCTGTGCCCATGGCCAGCGCAACGATGATGCCCAGACCGATGATCGGCAGGATCAGCAATTTGCGTACGATGGCGACATAGCCACTGCGAACGCCGCCGATGAAGTTTTCGAACACCGCCAACAACCCCTTGGGCGGGCCGGACCGTGCTTGCAACACCAGACCGCACAACGCAGGCGACAGCGTCAACGCGTTGATCGACGAAATCACCACAGCGGTCGAGATTGTCACAGCGAACTGAGAATAAAGCCGTCCCGAGATGCCGGGCATAAAGGTGACGGGCACGAACACCGCCAACAGAACCAGCGTGGTTGCAATAACCGGACCGGTGATCTGCCCCATGGCCTTGCGCGTCGCCTCAGCCGGTGGAAGCCCTTCGTCGGCGATGATCCGTTCGACGTTTTCGACCACAACGATTGCGTCATCCACAACGATCCCGATGGCCAGCACCAGCGCGAACAAAGAGATCGTGTTCAGCGACATACCGAAAAGCAGCAAGAACGCGAATGTCCCGATCAACGACACGGGGATCGCAACCGCCGGAATGATCGTCGCGCGCCAGCTTCCAAGGAAGACAAACACCACCGAGATCACAAGGATGAAGGTCAGGATCAGGGTCGAGACCACGTCATTCAGCGACTGTTTGACAAAGTCTGTGGTGTTGAAAGGTACGGCGTATTCCACATCCGTCGGGAAGGTTCGGGACAATCGCTCAAGCTCGGCCTCGACACGGTCCGACACGGCCAGCGCATTCGCGCCAGGGGCCTGATAAATGCCGATTACCGTGGCCGGGACACTGTCGAAATAGCCCGAAGCCGCATAATATTCTGCACCCAGCTCGACCCGCGCGATGTCCTTGACCCGTACGATTGAACCGGCATCCCCGGTTCGGATGACAATATCGCCGAACTCTGCGGCCGAGGTCAGGCGGCCCTTGGTTTTGATCGTGTATTGAAAGGTCTGCCCTTCCGGGACCGGAGGAGCGCCGATGGAACCGGCCGAAACTTCGACGTTTTGTTCCTGAATTGCATTGATCACGTCACCGGGTGTGATGGACAAAGCAGCCATCTGATCCGGGTCCATCCAGATCCGCATGGCGTATTCCAGATTGGTCAGAACGTCGGCTTTACCCACACCCTGAACACGCGCCAGCGCGTCTTTCAGGTTGATCGAAGCATAGTTGGACAGAAAGACACTGTCATACGTCTCATTCGGCGAGGTCAGCGTCACCAGCAACAGCATGTTGGTGGATGCTTTTTGAGTGACCACGCCAGATGAGGTCACTTCGGCAGGCAGGGACGACATGGCCTGAGCCACGCGGTTCTGCACGTTGACTGAGGCGATGTCCGGGTCGGTGCCCACTTCGAATGTGACGTTGAGCGAATAGGATCCATTATCTGCCGAGGTCGACGTCATGTAGATCATGTCGTCCACACCGTTGACCTGCGCCTCGATCGGTGCGGCGACGGTGTTTTCCACGGTTTCGGCGTTGGCGCCGGTATAGGTGGTCGTCACGCTGACCACCGGTGGCGTAATGTCCGGGAACTGAGCGACCGGCAGAACCAAATAGCCGATGCCGCCCATGATCGTAAGGACAAGCGAAATAACTAGGGCCAGCTTGGGCCGGCTAATGAACAGGGCTGAGAACATCCGTTATTCTCCCGGCTGTTCAGAGGCGACGACGGCATCCACCGCAACGCCCGGGCGAACCCGCTGCAGGCCCTCAACGATCACGCTTTCACCTTCGCGCAGACCGTCCGTCACAATAATCGCTGTCCCAACCACGTCGCCGGTTGTGATGTAGCGCTGTTCGACCATCTGCTTGTCATTCACCACCAGCACGAACTCACCGCGCTGATCGCGCTGCAATGCGGCCTGAGGGACCAGCACCTGAAGGGTCGGTTCCAATGCTTCGATTTGAACGCTCAGGAATTGGCCGTCGATGATATACCGATCGGTGTTAGGGAACTCAGCGCGGACGGTGATCGCACCTGTCAGAGGGTCGATGCGGTTGTCCACAAAAACAATCTCACCTGTTTCGTCGAGCTTGGTTCCGTTGGGCAGGGTCAGGTGTACATTCGGGCTTTTGTTGCTTTCAGCCAGTGAAGCTGCGCTCTCTCCAACCTGTTCGAGGACCGAGGTAAATTGTTTTTCGTTTAAAGAGAAATTTACATAAATCGGAGCTTCGCTTACCAGGTTGACGAGCGGAGGATTTGTCGGCCCTACAACGTCGCCTACGCTGGTTTCCACACGCCCAATCCGCCCGTCAAATGGCGCGTGGATCTCGGTGTAACTCAGGTCCAACTCTGCTTGTTGGATGGCAGCGTGAGCGGCCTTGACCTCGGCCTCGGCGACCAGTTCATTGGCGCGGGCGATGTCACGCTCGGACTCCGGGGTGGCATCGCGTTTGTACAGCTCTTCCTTTCGGGCCAGATCGACCTTGGCAAGTTCCAGATTGGCCTCCGCCCGGTCCAGATCGGCTTTCCGGGCCTCCAGGGTCGCCTCATAAAGATCGGGTTCGATGGTGAACAACAGGTCGTCTTTTTTGATAAGCGCACCGTCTTCCACATCCTGAGTTTCAAGAAAGCCGTTCACGCGGGCGACAATATCCACCTTGTTAATGGCCTCGGCGCGCCCGATGAACACGGCCTCATCGGTAATTTCTTCAGTATAGGCCGCTGCAATAGACACTTTCGGCGGCGGCGCGTCGCTTTGATCCTGCGCCAGCGCCGTGAACGAGACGCCCAAACTGGTCAGTGCCGCGATGGCCAAGACCGGACCTCTGTGTCGAAAAAAGGAATTACTGAATGCAAGGGACATGGCGGGCGCCTCGTTAGACCTAAGGATATTGCGCCGGGGCAACTCTGTTGCCTCGACGAGTCGTGCTGATTTCTTGGCAGGATGGCCGTTTTGGAACTTTATCTCAAGCTTCTTGAATGCGTCAGCCGGGTGGTGCGCCCGGAAATTATTCCGGTTTCAAGCGGACTTACGCCAAGATCCTATGGAGTTTTGGCGCCCAAACCCGGTTTTTGCCCCATTTCAAATGAAAACGGAGGCCAAATGGCCTCCGTAACTATGGTGTTGTGATCCAAAATCTCAGTCGCGCTGCCCCGCGAACCTGGATTGCCAGTCTTCGCGTTGTTCGTCCGTGATCTTGGCGAACAGAACGTCCGGCACCGTGAATGCGTGACCGGCGGGCAGGGCGTCCAGCGCGGCCGCAACATCGTCGGGCCAACTGGTGTCCAAAGTGTTCATTGCGCTTAGCATCTTGGCCGAGGCTTCAGGGATGAACGGTGCGCTGAGTACGGCGTAGAGGCGGATCAGATTCAGGCCCAGACGCACCTGAGCGGCGGCCTGTTCAGGGTCTTCCTTGAAGGTCGACCACGGGGCGGCAGCCTGCAGGTATTCGTTGCCCGCAACCCAGATCGCTCGCAATTCCTGCGCGGATTTGCGAACCTCCATCGCCTCCATATGCGCTTCATACGCGCGGACTCGTTTGGACAGCTCATCAATCAGCGCTTGCTCGCGGTCGCCATAAGCGCCACCTTCAGGAACTGCCTCACCAAACTTAGAGCGGCAAAACTTTGTAATGCGGCTGACAAAGTTACCCAGAACATCCGCGAGGTCCTTGTTCACCGACTGCTGGAAGTTCTCCCACGTGAATTCGCTGTCGCTGCTTTCGGGCGCATGGCTCAAAAGCCACCAACGCCAGTAGTCGGCCGGCAGGATTTCCAACGCCTGATCCATGAACACACCACGGCCCTGGCTGGTCGAGAATTGACCACCATCGTAGTTCAGGTAGTTGAACGACTTAATGTAGTCGACAAGCTTCCAACGTTCGGATGACCCAGATTCTTCGTTGTAGGTGTTGGTGCCCAAAATAGTTGCCGGGAAGGAAAGGGTGTGGAAGGGCACGTTGTCCTTGCCCATGAACTGGACATAACGGACATCATCCGCACCTTTGTCGGTGCGCCACCAGCGCTCCCAGTCGGCGTCGGTCCTGCCGTTGGCATCCGCCCATTCCTTTGCGCAGGCGATGTATTCGATCGGCGCGTCGAACCAGACGTAGAAGACTTTGCCCTCCATGCCGGGCCAGTCCTGATCGCCCTTCTTGACCGGAACGCCCCAGTCCAGATCGCGGGTAATGCCGCGGTCTTGCAGGCCGTCACCGTCATGCAGCCACTTCTTGGCAATCGAGGTGGTCAGGATCGGCCAATCTTTCTTGCTGTCGATCCACGCGTCCAGCTGATCTTTCATCGCAGATTGACGCAGGTACAGGTGCTTGGTCTCGCGCACCTCCAGATCGGTCGATCCGGATATGGCCGAGCGCGGCTCGATCAAATCGGTCGGGTCCAGCTGTTTGGTGCAGTTTTCACACTGGTCGCCCCGCGCACGTTCATAACCGCAATTGGGGCAGGTACCTTCAATGTAGCGGTCAGGAAGAAAGCGGCCATCGGCGTTCGAATAGACCTGTTTTTCGCTGACTTCTCGGATCAGCCCTGCATCGTCCAGCTTCCCGGCGAAATGCTGGGTCAGCGTCTTGTTTTGCTCGCTGGACGAGCGGCCAAAATGATCGAAACTCATACCAAAACGCTTGGCGATGTCCGCCTGGACCTCGTACATATCTGCGCAGTATTCAGCCACCGGCTTGCCCGCTTTCGCTGCGGCCAGCTCGGCAGGTGTGCCGTGTTCGTCGGTGGCGCACAGGAACATGACCTCGTTCCCCCGGCCACGCAGGTAGCGTGCGTACAGATCAGCCGGCAATTGCGAGCCGATCAGGTTACCGAGGTGCTTGATCCCGTTGATGTAAGGGATCGCTGAGGTGATGAGAATCCGAGCCATGTTCCGTTTCCGCGTAACTGTCTGCGCGCCCGTCTACATTAAGTAACCGGCCAGCAAAACCCCGGCTTTGGTTCGGACGTCATTTTAGGCACGGGTCGCCGGGAAAATCGGCCTGGCTTGCAGCCTTGGATTGCACCGCCTTCATCGCATGCAATACCTCAAAGTTGTAAATTAGAATCACAAACCCTTGAATTTCCGCAATGAGTTCCCATCCATCATGTATACCACAGTATACAATAACGAGGGCAAACAACTGATGTTCGACTTTCTGCTTGAGGGTGCATTTGTACCCTTCACTTTGGCGCTTGCGCTTCTGTTCGGCCTGCTTGTGCTGGAACTGATCGCATTGGTCCTGGGTGGAAGCCTTATGGCGGGCGAGGGCGATGTCGATCTGGATGTTGTGGATGCCCCCGATCTGGATGTCGGTGATTTCGGTCTGGATATTGATGCCGACATGGATCTGGGCGATTTCGAATTGGCCGAGATCGAGGCATACGCGCCAGGCGCGGTCTCTGCGGGACCTTTAGCGTGGCTGGGGATCGGCAAAGTACCGTTCATGATCTGGCTGGTGGTTCTGCTGGCAGGCTTCGGTTTGTCCGGTATGGGCCTGCAACTGACGCTGCGCGACCTGTTAGGCTTTGACCTTCCGCCTTGGATGGCCGCGATTCCCGCCGGTGCCTTTGGCCTGTGGTTTGCACGTGGCTTTGGCGGCATCTTTGCTCGTCTGCTGCCCAAGACCGAGACCGAGGCGATGTCGGAGCGCCTGCTTGCCCGTCGCCGTGGCGTGATCACACAAGGCACCGCTTCGCGCGGACGCCCCGCCGAGGTGCGCGTCATGGATCGATTTGGCAATACCCACTACCTGCGCGCCGAGCCGTTGCAGGACAAGGACACGCTTGAGCAGGGCACCGATGTGCTTGTGCTGCGCGACCGACGGCGCGACCGGTTCGTTCTGGTCGGCATGTCTGAATAGCCAAAATTTCTAACCCCATCACGGAGGATTTTGCATGGAACTTACATTCCTAGCCGTCACAGTTGTGACCATTCTGGCAGTAGTTTTGTTTATCGGCCTTGTGCTTGGCCGTCTTTACCGCCGCGCGACCCGAGAGATCAGCCTGGTGAAAACCGGTGCTGGCGGTAAGAAAGTCATCATGGATGGTGGCGTCATCGTCGTGCCGTTGCTGCACGAAGTCAGCCCCGTCAACATGAAAACCCTGCGCCTTGAGGTTCAGCGCAGCGGTGAGGCCGCTTTGATCACCAAGGACCGGATGCGTGTCGACGTGGGCGTCGAGTTCTACGTTTCTGTCATGGCGACAGAAGAGGGCATCGCACGTGCTGCGCAAACCCTTGGCGACCGGACGTTCGACGTCGAACAGCTACGGGAAATGATCGAAGGCAAATTGATCGACGGTCTGCGCGCAGTTGCGGCTCAGATGACGATGGACGGTCTGCACGAAAACCGCGCCGACTTTGTGCAAGAGGTGCAGAATGCGGTGTCCGAGGATCTGTTGAAGAACGGACTGTCTTTGGAATCCGTCTCGCTGACCGCGTTGGACCAGACGCCGTTTGAGGCTCTGGACGAAAACAACGCCTTTAATGCTGTGGGTATGCGCAAGCTGGCCGAGGTCATTGCGACCTCGAAAAAAGAGCGCGCGCAGATTGATGCCGATGCCGAGGTCGAGGTACGTCGTGCAGCGATGGAAGCTCAGCGTCAGAAGCTGTTGATCGAAAAGGACGAAGAGCAGGCGCGCATCGAGCAGACGCAACAGGTCGAAACCCTGCGCGTTGCGCAAGAGGCCGAGATCGCTGCGCGAACCGAAGACTCGGTGCGTGAAACAGAACGCGCCCGGATTGCGCGGGAAGAAGCGATCCGTTCGGCGGACATTGAGCGTGAGCGAAAAATCCGCGAGGCCGAGATCTCGAAAGAGCGTGAACTGGAAGTGGCCGAGCAAGAGCGTCAGATCATCATCGCGCAGAAATCCGAAGAGGAAAGCCGCGCGCGTGCATCTGCTGATTTGGCCCGTGCCGAGGCGACCAAAGCGACCGAAGCCGTGGCGACCGCGCAGAAGGTTGCCGAGGCTGAGCGTATCAAGCAGATCGCCCTGATTGAAGCCACGCGTGAAGCTGAACGTCAGGCGACGGCGATCCGACTGGCTGCGCAGGCTGACAAAGAAGCCGCTGCTGACCGCGCCGAAGCCCGCCGTGAAGAGGCGCAGGCCGAAGCGGACGCTCTGAACATTCGGGCTGAGGCCAAGAAGAACGACATGCTGGCCGAAGCCGAAGGTAAGCGTGCGATCGTCGAAGCAGACAACGTGCTGTCAGTGGATCAGATCCGCATGAAGGTTGATCTGGCGCGGATCGAAACCATGCCGTCGATCATCGCGGAAATGGTCAAACCGGCTGAGAAGATCGACTCGATCAAGATCCATCAGGTTGGCGGAATCGGTGGCACGAATGGCGGTGGCGCATCGAACGGCGACAAGCCGGTCGTCAACCAGGCGCTGGACTCGATCATGGGAATGGCGGTGCAGATGCCCGCACTCAAGAAGCTGGGCGAAGAGCTTGGCCTGTCTATGGAAAACGGTGTCGGGGGTGTCGTTAACGGTGCGCTTGAATCGACGGTTGAACCTGCCGAAGAAGGCGGCGTGATCGAAGAAGGATCGCGAACAGAACACTAATCGAAAGGGGCCGGGGTTTTTCCGGCCCTTTTTTATTGCTTTTCACGCGACCGTTTCAGCAAACGACCGATGGTGAACGACGTGCGTGGTGCGTAGACATAGTTGGTCCGCTCTTCGGGCGTCGGGCGTGAGCGCATTCGGGCCAGGCCAAAGATTATCAGGAAAACATGGCCGACCGCCACAAATGCAAACAGGGCTCCGGGTCCGAACTGCTGAATCAATGTCGATGAAATATAAGGTGAGGCTATCGCACCCAAAGCGAACCAGAACATTAGTGCCGCGGAAAGCTCGACCCGTTCTTCTGCCGTTGCAAAGTCGTTCGCATGAGCGGAAGAGACTGAGAAGATCGGGAAGGTTGTCAGGCCAAAGAATACGGCAGCCAGCATGACGCCTACCGTTCCTGTTCCGCTGGCCGCCATTGTGACACCGCTGCTGACGACCGCAGCAACGGATAGCCAGATCAGCACCCAGCGCCTGTCATATTTGTCGGCCAGCCAGCCAACCGGGTACTGCGCCAGTGCGCCACCCAATACGAATGACGCCAGGAAGAATGCAATCTGGTCCACGTCCAGCCCAACTTCCTGACCGTAGACCGGACCAACCATCCGAAACGACGCAGAGCTGAGCGCCGCAACGATCACCCCTGCAACAGCCAGAGGCGAGCTGCGCCAGGCCAGTTTGGGCTTTAACCGAGGGGCGTCGGGTGTTTTCGGCTGGCTGGCCCGTGTCAACGTCAGCGGCAACAGGGATGCACAACACAGAATCGCCAGCAAGTTGTAGGACACGTATGAAGCAGGCGGCAGAACCGCGATGATCAACTGCGCGCACAGAGACGCGCCCATATCCGCGATGCGATAAGTCCCCATGGCGCGGCCGCGCGTTTCGTTTGTGACTTTGGCGTTCAGCCATGCCTCGATCACCGTATAGGCCCCGGCGACACAGGTTCCGGATGCGACCCGAAGGGCTGCCCAGATGTACGGGTTTTCGGTCAACGTATGTCCAATAAGACCCATTGCACCCAAGGCCGTGCAGACCGCAAAAGCGCGCGAATGTCCGACACTGCCCATCAGGCGGGGGGACCACCAGCAGCCAATGAAGAAGCCAACAAAATGGGCCGAACCCAACATACCGATTTGTCCGGTCGTGAACCCAAGCGTGATGCCCGAGATCGCATCCAAAGGACCAACGCCGCCCGTCGAGAGCTGCAGAAGAATGACAGAAAGAAACAGGGCGGCAAAAGAAATGATCGTGCGCATAGTGCGCCCAGCATTACCCCATCAGCGAGCGTTGCGCGTGATAATTCGACCTCTGCGCGTCGTTTTTTGTCCTTTGGGTGTCAGGCCTTGCGGGTCAACTCGGCCCGGATGTTCAAAGACACGGTATCGGCGACCAGATCGGGATAACCAGAGGCGCCGAATTCGTGACGGTTCAACGCGCCCGACAGTCGAATTGACAATGCGTTCAGATCATCAGCCTCGGATCCGGGTTGACGGTACAGATTGGCTTGCAGGGTCACCGGGCGTGTGACCCCGCGCACCGTCAGGTTTCCGGTGATGGTTGCGCCTTCGGAAATGCGGCCAGTGGGGCCAAGCTGTATTCGGGTAGATTTGAACGCAATGCTCGGAAATTCCTGCGCGTTTAGCACGCTTTTGCTTAGCATCGGGCCGCGGGCAAAGGGCAACCGGGTGCGCGCCGCGGCTACATTCAACACGACGGTGACACGGCTGTTTTGTAACTGATCCGTGTCGACCCGAATATCTGCCGATTGGATCGGCATCGTGCCTGACTGCGCAACCCCCGAAAGCATGAAGGAAAAGCCGACGGACGTCCCGGCTCGAGACAATTCATATTGGACCAACGCAGCATGAGTTGGCCGTGCCAACGGAAGGCTCGCCAGACCCGCAATCAGAAAGCGCCGCGTCAATGATCTCATGCCAAAACCTCTTGTCTGTGGGCGCGCGAGCGGCTGAGCAGAAACAGCAGAATTCCGATGTTCAGGCCGTTCCATAGAATGCCGTTTACGAAAGCCAGTTGGTAATTGCCGGTCACGTCGTAAATCCAGCCGGACATCCATCCCCCCAGCGCCATGCCCATGATCGTCATCATCATGACAAACCCCACGCGCGCACCGGCCTCTCGCGGGGGCATATATTCGCGCACAATAAGGGCATAACCGGGAACGATGCCGCCTTGTGACAGGCCAAAAAGCAGGCTGATCAGGTAGAGTGAGACCATCCCGTCATAAGGCAGGAACAGAAACAGCGCGAGGCATTGCAGGACCGAGCCGATCAGAACCGTCAGAACGCCGCCCAGTTGATCGGCGACCATGCCTGATATTACTCGGCTGATCACACCTCCGAACAGCATCAGGGACAACATCTCGGCGCCGACTGTGGGTCCGTAACCCAGCCCGACGCAATAGGACACGATATGCACCTGAGGCATCGACATCGCGACACAGCACGAAATACCGGCCAGACCGAGGATGTATTGAAGTGCCCGGGGGGAAATGCCAACGCTGCGCGCCTTGATTTGTGCGGCAGACGCTGCGGTGCTGTGCGCCTCGGCCGGGACCTGTCGGCGCAACAGTAGAGACAGGGGGATAACGACCAGCAGCGTTATGACGGCCAGCGTCAGGTAGACCTGCTGCCAGCCGTCGCGCGCAAGTATTCCAGACAGCAATGTCGGCCAGATAGCCCCGGACAGGTAGTTTCCGCTTGCCACCAGACCCACAGCGATCCCGCGGCGTTTCATAAACCAGTGCGAGATGTCGGCGATCAATGGTCCAAAGCCGATGGATGCCCCGAGGCCCAACAGAAGATGTGCGACCGACAACATCACAATATTGGGCGCCAGTGTCGCCAGCAGATAGCTGGTCGCGCTGAGGATTGCGGCCCCGGTCAGGGCTTTGGTCACGCCCAGCCGATCCACCAATTGCCCCATCCAATAATTGCCAAAGGCGAACCCGATCATGGCCAATGTGTAAGGCATCGCGGCCTCGGCACGTCCGGCGTTGAATTGGGTTTCGATGGCGGGCATCACAACGATGACTGCCCACATTCCCACATTTGCCACGGTTGCGATGATCAAAGTGATCGCAAGTCGCAGCCAGGAGTATCGGCTATCATGGATCGCGTGGCTCATCCCGAAACGCTAGGGCTCGGCCCTTGCTTTGGCCAGTCACAAACCCCGTGAGGGGCGCGTGATCACACGGGTGTGTCTTCTGTGGCGATCTGTTGCAGGTGCAGACCGGCGCGCGGTTTGGTCTGCGTGGCATGCCAGCTGACCGGGGGCAGGGCGCGGGCGCGGCGGCGGGTCAGGGTCCAGCGCCGGGCCTCCCCCTGATGGTTTGCGGCCATGTGCCAGCGCGTCTCTACCCCCTGTGCACCTCCGTCACCGGGGGTCAGCAGCATCCCCAGCGGGGCACGCCCCATCGCACCACCCTGTTCTGCGGCCAGATGCATGCGCCGCACTGGCGTCAGCCCCGGCGCGCCCGGCAGATCACCGACAACCAAAGGCATGGCCGCGCTGCGCAGGGCCTCTTCTACGCACCACAGCAGATCTTCGGACCGGGTCGGGCGCACAAAGATGAACCGGGCGGGATCGGCGAAGGCCATCATGCCATCAGGGTTAAGCTGGCCGGGCTCCCATGCGGGCGCGATCCACAGCACCGGCCCCTGCATCTGCCCCGCCAGCCACATGGCAAAGCTGCGCCGGGCGGGGCCGCAGGCCTCGTGCACGCGGGCCAGTTGCAGTCTGATCTGCGGATGAAGATCTATCCCCGGCACGTCACGCGCGGGTTTGCGGCCAAGAAGATGTGTAGACATGCTGTCAGGCTAGCATGTTCTTATTTTGTTCTCAATTGTGGAATTGCGGCAACGGATGCCTTAGCGAGACAAAAGCAGGCGGCCATTGGCGAACTGGATATTCGAGAACCGATGCAGGTAATCCATACCCAGCAAGGATTTGTCCAATTCCCCTTCGTTTACCCAGGCCGAGATATTCTGGTCCGTGATTGGCCCCAATGCCAGCGTATCCAGGCGCACTGGCGCGGTCCGCACAACGCCATTGGCCGTGTTTGCCCGGCCGAAATAATTCAACTGATCGGGATCAATGCCAACACGTTCGGCGTCCCGCGAGCTTAAGACAATCTGGCTTGCGCCGGTGTCCACCAGAAAGGTGACCGGTTCTCCGTTCACATAAATGGGCAGATAATAGTGCCCGTCGGAGGCGCGCGGAACCTCTATGGTCTGGCCGGTGACAGTCATTTGCGGGGCAGGGCCAACAGTGGTGCGGATGTCTTCCCACAGGCCGACAACGGCAATGACACCGACAAAGATAAAGACCCACGCCAAAGCCTGCTGCAGCGTTTTGTTCAGAGATTGGCGGTTTTGTGCGACAAACCACGCCACAACGGCCGTACCAAGCACGGCCAGATATACCAAACGTCCAATGTTGTCGCCGTCCATAGCGCTCCTCACCATATTCTCTGAAAGATATATGGGGTTTTACGACGCAAAACCAAAGGCCTTGAGGCCGTCCAGGATGAATTGAACCGACAACGCCGCCAGCAGCATCCCCAACAGCCGCGTCAATACGTTCAGGCCGGTTTTGCCCAGCAAACGCGCAATCAAGCCGCCGGACAGGAAGAAGGTCAAAACCACGGCCATGACGGCCAGCATGACGATACAGGCCTCGACAATGCCAAGAATGCCCGGGTGCTGTCCGGCCAGCAGGATAATCGTCGCAATTGATCCGGGACCGGCGACCAGCGGAATGGCCAGTGGGAACACGGACGGGTCGTGGTGTTCCTCTTCTTCCTCGACCCGGTCTTCACGGCGTTTGGTGCGTCGTTCGAACAGCATGTCCAATGCGGTAAGAAACAACAACGCGCCCCCGGCGACCTTGAAGGCCTCCATCGAGATACCGACAAAGCCCAGCACCGCTTCGCCAAAGGCGGCAAAGGCAATGAGTATGCCAGAGGCAACGGCACAGGTGCGATAGGCCGTCCGGCGACGGGCGCGGGCGTCCATGTCCTGAGTTAAAGCCACAAAAATCGGCGCGGTGCCAAAGGGGTCAATCACCACGAACAGGGTGGTGAAGGCAGTGATGAAAAAGGCGAGGTCGATCATTTGCCGGCACCTTGTTGGAGGTCTAACAGAACGGCCACAGCTTTTTCCGCCAGATTGCTTGGAACATAGACGTGGTCGTGGTGATACCCCGCGACCATGTTTGCCGGAATGTCACTTTGTGCAAGAGCATCGGACACAGCGGCAGTCAAGCCAACGCCTTCCAGTGAGGAATGAACCCGCAAGGTGATGCACTTCATACTGATGGCGCCAGCGGGTGCTGCGTCGATCGGCACGATAAGGGACAAACCTTCGGCCTCCATACAACTGGCCCGCGTTCCTTCGGGCCAAGCTTTGTCATGCGGCCAAACGACAAAGGCAAATTCTGCGTCCTGAAGTTCAGGGCGCATGCCTGCGATCATGGCTGTCGTTTCGATTACGGGTTTCGTCATGTCGCTTCGGCCTTTTCCAGGCGTTCGGCTGCGACAACCCAAAGCGCCTCGGCTTTTTGCATGGCTTCGACCACTTCGGCAAATTTCCGGTTCCACGTTGCAAGATCGTTTTTCCTGTCGTCCTCGTAAAGCGCAGGATCTGCAAGTTTGGCCGACAGTTTATCATGCATATCCGTTAGCTTCTCGATCCGGTCCTCGCATTTGCGAAGGTCCGCCCGCAGGTTCAGCACTGCCTCGCGCGAGGGGCGCTTGGGCTTGATCACTTGCGGTTTCTCTTTGGCCGGTTTGTAGCGTCCCAGCAGCATGGTGCGATAGGTCTCGAGATCTCCCTCGAAGGGTTTGACCATTCCGTCCGAGACCAGCCACAGATGGTCCGCGACCAGCGACAATAGGTGCATATCGTGGCTGACCAGAACCACCGCACCGGAATAGGCGGTCAACGCTTCGACCAGCGCCTCACGGCTTTCGATATCCAGGTGGTTGGTCGGCTCGTCCAGGATCAACATATGCGGCGCGTCAATGGTGGCGATCAGCAGCGAAAGGCGTGCCTTCTGGCCGCCCGATAGACGACCAACCTTGGTTTCAGCCTGATCCGCGTTCAGCCCGAACCCCGCCAGACGCGACCGCCACTTGCCCGGCGCCTCGTTCGGGCGCAGGCGTCGCAAATGGTCCAGCGGCGTTTCGTCCACATAAAGCTCATCCACCTGATGCTGCGCAAAATAACCAATCCGCAGCTTGTTGCTGCGGGTCATCTTGCCGGCCATCAAAGGCAGTCGGTCGGACAGCAGCTTGGACAGGGTCGACTTGCCCTGACCGTTCTTGCCCAGCAGCGCGATCCGGTCGTCCTGGTCAATACGCAGGTTCAAGCGGCGCAGTACCTCGGTTTCACCATAGCCCGTCACGCCGCCTTCAACCTGAATGATCGGCGGGGACAGCTCTTCTGGTTCGGGGAAGGAGAATGCGCGCAGAGCGGCCTCTTGAGGGGTTGAAACCAGTTGAATGCGCTCGATCATTTTCAGGCGTGACTGGGCCTGAACCGCCTTGGATGCCTTGTAGCGGAAGCGATCCACGAAACTCTGCAGATGGGCGATCCGGGCCTTGGCTTTCACGTTCTCGGATTCCGCCTGCGCCAGCCGTTCAGCGCGGCGTTCGGCGAATTTGTCATAAGGAACCGCGTAATAGGTCAGTTTGCGGTCTTCCAAATGCAGAATCGACCCCACCGCGCGGTTTAGCAACCCGCGGTCGTGACTGATGATGATGACGGTGTGCGGATATTTGGCTAAATAGCTCTCCAGCCACAGCGCACCTTCGAGGTCCAGGTAGTTCGTCGGTTCGTCCAGCAACAGCAGATCGGGCTGAGAAAACAGCACCGCCGCCAATGCCACGCGCATCCGCCAGCCGCCCGAGAAATCGGAGCAGGGGCGCAACTGGTCGTCATCATCAAACCCAAGACCTTTGAGGATCGAGGCGGCGCGCGCTTCGGCGGACCAGGCGTCGATATCTACCAGGCGGGTCTGGATTTCGGCGATACGTGTGGGATCGGTCGCGGTGTCGGCCTCGTCCATCAGCGAGCTGCGCTCGGTATCGGCGGCCAGAACCGTGTTGATCAGCGACACGTCCGAGGAGGGCACCTCTTGCGCCACTCCGCCAATCCGGGCGCGCTTTGGGACATTGATATTGCCTGATTCCAGAGCCAATTCGCCCCGGATCAGTCGGAACAGGGTTGTCTTCCCCGTGCCGTTCCGCCCCACAAGGCCTACCTTGTGGCCGTCGGGAATAGTCGCACTGGCCCCATCGAACAGTGGGCGGCCTTCAACGGCGTAGGTTATGTCTTGAATCCGTAGCATGACGCGCTCTTAGCAGAGCCTTGGTGCCGCCGCCAGCAGCTTGATATGTTCAATATCCAGGCAATGTGTTAGCGCTGATCCGGTTGGCATTACTCGACGGTTTTCATCATGCGCGCGGCTCAGACGCCTCCTTCTTTGGTCACTTTGATCTTCGCCACGGCGTTGTCGGTTTTGTCGTTGAACATGTTCCTGCCGTCGCTTGCGAGGATGGCCGAGGGGTTTCAGGTCGACTACGGACTGATTAACCTGTCAGTCGCCGGGTATCTGGCGGTATCCGCCGTGTTGCAATTGATCATGGGGCCGTTGTCCGACCGATATGGTCGCAGACCGATCCTGTTGATTTGCATGGCAGTTTTCACAGTGGCATCGGTTGGCTGCGTATTGGCCGAGTCGATCTGGATGTTCCTCGGTTTCCGTCTGCTTCAAGCAGCGGTGGTGGCCGGACCCGTGCTGTCCAGCGCCTCAATCCGGGATCTCTATGCCCCGAACGAGGCCGCCAGCAAACTGGGTTATGTTGCGATGGCAATGGCTTTGGCACCGATGCTTGGCCCGATGCTGGGCGGTGCACTGGATATTCTGTTCGGCTGGCGGGCAGGATTCATTTTGTACTCGGTCCTGGGGGCGGGGATGCTAGTGCTGTTGTGGGCGGATATGGGTGAGACGAATACGAACCGTTCCGCAACATTCTCGGCTCAGCTAAAGGAATACCCGCACCTGTTTCGCGCGCGTCGGTTCTGGGGTTACGGGCTGTGTGCGGCATTCTCGATCGGCGGGTTCTTCAGCTTTATCACCGGTGCGCCACTGGTCGCCGCGGTCTGGTTCGACCTGAGCCCTGCCATGCTGGGTCTAGGGATCGGAATTATTACCGGCGGCTTCATGGTGGGCAATTACATCACCGGGCGTATCGCAGCACACACGAAGCTGACGACGATGATCCTGATCGGTCGGGTCGTTGCCTCTATTGGCCCTTTCTGCGGGTTGCTGTTGTTTACAGCAGGTCTGGGTTCAGTCTGGGTATTCTTCGGCTCGGCCATTTGCGTAGGCTTTGGTAACGGGCTGACGAATGCCAACGCCTCGGCCGGGGTAATGTCCGTGAGACCCAATCTGGCAGGCAGCGCCGCGGGGCTTTCCGGGGCACTAATCGTGGCGTTGGGCGCAGTTCTGACCTTGATGACCGGCGCGTTTGTTAGCCCTGAAAATGGGCCCTTTCTGGTGTTGGGCATGATGTTCGCCAGCAGCTTTGTCGGATTGCTTGCGGTGCTTTACGTTCGCCGGATCGACGCGTCAGAGCCCTTGCCGGACACAATCTGATCGCCAAGACCCACTGGCGCAATCATTCCACTTTTCATGAGGCACATACCGTGTTAGGCGGCGCGCGATGGATTTCGGCGCGTACCTCGCGCCATATAGTAAGGAGAGGCCGATATGGCACTGGAACGCACATTCTCGATCATCAAACCTGATGCAACCCGTCGCAACCTGACTGGCAAGATCAACGCCAAGTTCGAAGACGCTGGCCTGCGCATCGTTGCGCAAAAGCGCATCCACATGACCAAAGCTCAGGCTGGCAAGTTCTACGACGTGCATGCCGAGCGTCCGTTCTATGACGAACTGTGCGAATTCATGTCCTCCGAGCCGGTTATCGTTCAGGTTCTGGAAGGCGAAGGCGCCATTGCAAAGAACCGCGAAGTCATGGGCGCAACCAACCCTGCGGACGCAGCACCCGGCACCATCCGCGCCGAGTTCGCTGAATCGGTTGGCGAAAACTCGGTCCACGGTTCGGACGCGCCTGAAACTGCTGCCGTTGAAATCGCGTACTTCTTCTCGGGCATCGAACTGGTCGGCTAATCCGCCGTCGGACGAAGTTCAGGGCCGCATCCCATTGGGGGTGCGGCCTTTTTCGTTTCAGACCTGTTTAAGATCTCTCGGCGCAACGCGTATGCCAATCGCATCCAGATCAGAGATCATCTGGGTTTCCGGGGCGGTGCTGACGCTGGATTTTATCGCGTCGAACTTTACGCGCAGTGCCTTCTTTTCCTCGCCCTTGCAGTCGTTCCAGGGGCGCCCCTGCAATCCCATCACTAATACGTAGTATCCGATGAAATGCGGCCGGGTGCCCGCCTGTAACAGCCTTGCATAGGCCTCATCCGCACCCAATTCGCGCAATTCCTGCGCAGAATGAATGCCTGCGCGTGCGCAGGATTGCTCAAAAGCCGGGCCGAGATTGCGGATCGATGAAACAGGATCAGACATACCCCCGTCTTAGCCAAATGCCCGGACAGAGTCATTTGGTTGTTCGAGTTAAATCTGATGTTCTGGTCATTGCTGTTGATCATCGGAGTTAGTCGTTGATCGGATCGCAGGAATATGAATTCATGATCATGTACTGGATCCTCGGTGAAAGGGACACTTTTAATGGCTCGGGTCAAAAACTGTTTTGTTATTCCGGGCACATTCGATGAGGCGGGTTTTACTAAATCTTTGAAAGAACTGGCATTGCGGTTCGAGGCCGCTGAACCTGCTGGAAATTTTGATATTCTGGATTGTCATGACCAATCCCTCAGGGCATCTGCCAAAGTTTTGATCGAAACCGATGAGTCCTTGATCCTTTTGCACGGTGCCCGAGCCGTAACCCAGTGGTGCAAGGGTAAGGGCAAGTTCGTGCAGGATTTGCCTGACGGACCCGTCAAGGCGGGTCTAGCGGGCTTTCCCAAGTTGCGCGCGTTGATGAGCGTCGGAGCGGGCAGGGCCAAGCACCGATCGTTTGCCATTCTGGGTGACCTGCAAAAGACGCAAGTGCGTGGCACGATGATGTTGATGTCCTCGGATCAGGGGCAGGTAACAGTTGTAGCCGTTCAACACATGCGTGGATATGACCGGGCGTATAAGACTGTTTGTGAAAAGCTGACTAAGTTGGAGGCTGGCAAAAGCAAGGCTAAGCCATTGTTCGACTGGTTGTTTCCCGACGCGACCATATACAAGGCCAAGCCCGAAATCCGCGTTAGTAAACAAGAGCCATCAATTGAAGTCGCCACCGACATCATTCGGACCTATCTGGCGGTTGCGCGCCAGAATGAGGCGGGGGTGATCGATGATATCGATACTGAATTTTTGCATGACTATCGCGTTTCTCTGCGCCGCGTGCGATCTGTAATCGGCCTGTTCAAGGGTGTGTTCTCACCCGAACAAACCGCTGCACTAAAGCGCGAGTTTTCCGGTTTGATGGAACCCACTGGTCGCGTACGCGATTTGGATGTCTATCTGTTGGAAAAAGACAGTTACTTCAATCTCATACCGCCGAACCTTCATAAAGGTGCCGTGACCATGTTTGCGCAATTCGAAAAGGAACGCAGTCAGGCACTTGGCAGTCTGTCCCGGCGTTTTCGGACGCAAAACTATGACAATCAGATGAAAAAGTTGACCGAACTATTCGCTGATCCGACAAACCTGCAGTCTGGCCCAAATGCAGATCGGCCTGCGTATGAATACGCGCGCGCCCTAATCTGGAAGCGATATCGCAAAACCTGCAAACTGGCGCGACGTATCACCTCGGACACGCCTGATGAAGATGTTCATAAGTTGCGGATCGACTGCAAAAAACTGCGTTATCTTATGGAGTTCTTTGCCCCTTTGTTCGTTGAAAAGGCATTTAAAACGATCATAAAGCCATTGAAAAGGCTGCAGGATAATTTGGGTCTATTCAATGATTTCTCGGTCCAACAAGAGGCGCTTCTGAGCTTTGTTAAACAGCACACCAATATGCAAGGCCGCGCTGATGCGCAGTTGGCCTTGTCCGTGGGCGGGCTGATTTCTGTTCTGGATCAACTCCAAAAGGCAGAACGCGACCGAGTCATCGCAAATTTCAAGCATTTCGACAGCCCGGACATCCGGCACCTGTTCCGCAGTTTGTTTCATCAAAAGGAGGGCTGAGGAGTGAAGATCATTGCCTGTTACAGCAACAAGGGCGGTGTGGGTAAAACCGCCACCTCGGTCAATCTGGCGCATGCCTACGCAGCAGCAGGGCACAAGGTTTTGCTATGCGACCTGGATCCGCAAGGGGCGTCTGGGTTTTATCTGCGCGTCAAGCCGTCCAAAAAGCTGACAGATGCGCGGTTTTTTGACGATGTCGCGCGCTTTACCAAGTCCATTCGAGCCAGCGATTTCGAAGGGCTGGACGTGCTGCCAGCAAACATGACCTTCCGGGATTTTGACGTCTTCCTGTCGCGGATGCGGAACAAACGATCCAGGCTGAAAAAAGCGCTGATCTCGGCGGGCAGCGATTATGAGGTGATCATTCTGGATTGCCCCCCCAACTTTTCGACCCTGTCGGAAAACATCTTCAAAGCGGCCGATCAGATCGTGGTTCCGGTCATCCCGACGACCCTGTCTGAACGGTCTTTCGATCAGTTGGTCGGGTTTTTTGATGCCAACAAGTTGTCGAAAAAAAAGCTGACGGCATTCTTCTCCATGGTGCAACAGCGCAAGACCCTGCACCTTGAGACTATGGATGCGATGCGAAAGCTCTATCGCAAACGGTTCCTGCGCAGCTCAATCCCGTTTGCGGCGGATATCGAACGGATGGGGCAGAACCGTGCGCCGGTCAGTGAATTCGCCCCGCGCAGCGCTGCCAGCTTGGCATATCAAAAGCTGTACGATGAGATGGAAAACGGAGTTATTTCAAAGCGATGAGCACCGAAATTGAACGCAAGTTCCTGGTGGCGGAACTGCCCGACCTGAGCGGCGCGGATAAGGCTGTCGTCCGCCAAGGTTATCTGACTGCACCGAGCGATTCCACGGAACTGCGTCTGCGGCAGAAGAATGACGGGTACTTTTTGACGCTCAAAGGGGCGGGCTCCTTGGTGCGGGTGGAACGCGAGGCCGAGATCACGGCCGAGCAATTCGAAACCTTCTGGCCGGAAACCGAAGGACGTCGGGTTGAGAAAGAACGCTATACCGGAAAAATGCCAGACGGTCGGGTGTTTGAGCTGGACATTTTTCTGGGAAACCTCGCGCCGCTGCGGCTGGTCGAGGTGGAGTTCGACACAGAGGCCGAGGCGCAGGCATTCACGCCGCCCGACTGGTTCGGAACAGATGTGACGGCAGATAAACGCTATAAAAACAAGATGATGGCGATCAAGGGTGTGCCAATCTAGGGCTTACGCGCCAGTTTGATTGTTGCCTCAAGACCCGGGTCGCAATTGCGGGCCTCGAATGCGCCCTGATGCATGTGTGAAATCGCTGCCACTAGCGCCAGACCCAAGCCTGAGTTGCGCTCGGTCCTTGCGGGATCGAGCGTCACAAAGGGCACCTGCAGGCGTGGCAAATCCTCTTCAGGGACACCAGGGCCCCGGTCTCGCACGCTCAGGCAGGTGTAGGGGCCGCTTTCTGACAGGGTGATCGTGATCGCCGTCTTTTCCGGGGCATAACGCATGGCATTTTCCAGAAGATTCGACAGTGCTTGAGACAGAAGCGGGCGGTGTCCCTGAACAGTGTGAGCGGTGCCCACAACTTCCAAAGAAATTCCCTGATCGGCCGCAACAGGATCATAAAGTTCGACGACGTCGCCAATCAGTTGCTGCAGGTCCACAGGTTCGAACTGTTCCCGCCCAACACCAGCCTCGGCGCGTGAGATTTCAGTCAGCTGCCCAAGAACGCGCAGCACGTGGTCGATTTCGGCCGCAGCGCGGGCCACGTCGACCTCGCGGTCCAGATCACTTTTGGACGGGTCAGACAGCGACTCGACCCTTTGGCGCAGACGGGACAGGGGGGATCGCAAGTCATGCGCGATTGAATTTGAGGTTGTGCGCAGATTGCTGATCAGTTCCTCAATCCGATCCAACATGCTGTTCAGGGTTCCGGCCACTTGATCCAGCTCATCCCCGGTTCCGCGCAAGGGCATGCGGCGGGACAGATCACCTGACACGATGTTTTCCGCCGTGCCCGCAAATTCAGACAGGCGAGTGAAGACCAGCCGTGTAAAAAGCCAACCAGTTAAAAGGCTCAGCGCCAACGCGATTGCAAGCGCCAAGCCAACCGCGCGCAACAGCGCCCTGTCGAATTGCTGCCGTGCAAGGGCATCACGACCTACCAGCAGGCGTTCGCCACCGGGCAAGCGGACCGAGGCGGCCGAGATCGGGACCAACTGGTCGTTATCGGCCCGGCGAAGTTCCAAATCAACCCAGCCACTGCCTGCTGTGACGTCCGCAGGCCAGTGCTTGAGGTTTCCGGCCAGCTTTACACCGAACCGGTCAGTCAAAAGATACAAAGCATCCCGTTCGGACGCGGTTGGAATCCTGCGTTCAATGGCTTGCAACAGCCCGAATAGGCCGCGCCGTTCATATTCATCGGCCAGACCGGTTAATTCGGCGGATACCACCGATCGAGTCTCGCCCTCAATACTGCGATTGGCGGTGAAGTATACAAGCCCCAGCACGATGGCCGTCAGCAATGTGCTGAGAACCATGCTGGCTAGAACGAGGCGGGTGCGAGAATTATTGAACGAAAGTCGCAGGTTATCCATCGGATATCATGTAACCCGCACCTCGAACCGTTTCAATCAACGGCGGCCTGTCGCCTTCATCCAACTGGCGGCGCAGTTTTGAGATATGGACGTCGACCACGTTGGTATTTGGGTCAAAATGGTAATCCCAGACACCTTCCAGCAGCATGGTGCGCGATACGACGCGGTTCTTGCGGCGCAGGAAGAATTCAAGGATCTGGAACTCACGCGGGGTCAGGGAAATCTCTTGTCCATCGCGGGTGACTTTGCGTGTCAGTAAGTCCATTTCCAGGTCGCGGCAGGTCAGCGTCGCGGTTTCCTCAGATTCCTGCGGGCGTCGCAACAGGGCTTCGATCCGCGCGTGGAGTTCCTGAAACGAAAACGGTTTGACCAGGTAGTCATCTGCACCCGACCGCAACCCCTTAACCCTTTCGTCAACCGCGCTCATTGCGGTCAGCATCAGGGTAGGGGTCTTGACCCCAGCCGCCCTTAAGGATCGGATCAGCGAAAGGCCATCAAGACCGGGAAGCATCCGGTCCAGCACGATGGCGTCAAACCCACCATCCGTGGCGTGGTACAGACCCTCGCGGCCATCTGCGGCCTGCTCGACCACATAGCCTTCTTCGCCAAAGCCCTTGGCGATGAACTCACGAGTGTCCTCGTCATCTTCGACGATCAGCAGGCGGCGGCTCATGTTTAGGGTTCCTTTCTATCGGGATTTAAACACAAATTTCCTGAAAAGCACATGATTTGCGTAAATTACGTGCCGGGTGCGTTGCAGCGCACCCGGCAGTCCCGGCGGAATGCGGACAATTCAATCCGCCGAGGAGGCGCACGCCAGAAATCCCCATCAAATGGCGCACGCGGACTTCGGGTCAGGCGATTTCCACCGCCACGAAGATCTGGTTTCCGCCCCGGTTGATCAGCACCAGTGCGGGGTCAGTCTTTTCGCTGTCCAGCGCAGCCTTCAGCGCGTCGGGTGAGGCGGTCTCTTGACCGCCCAGTTTTACGATCACGTCGCCGCGTTGCAGACCGGCCTTGGCGGCAGGGCTGTCGGGCTTCAGATCAGTGACGACCACGCCGTCGACATTCTCAGCAACGCCCATCTGAGCGCGGTTGCTGTCGGTCAGCGGTGCGACGGTCACGCCCAATGCAGTGCCCGAGATACCTTTGTCCACGGATTTGTCGATCTCAGCCGAGGCGCTTTGATGCTGACCGATTGTCAGTTCAATCTGCTGTTCCTTGCCATCGCGCAGAACGGTCATGACACTGTCGGTACCGACTTTGGTTGTGCCCACAAGGATCGGCAATTCACTGCTGGAGTCGACGGATTCGTCGTTGAAGGTCAGGATGACATCACCTTGCTCAAGCACGCCCTCGGCCGGGCTGCCTGCGACGACATCCGACACCAGCGCGCCGGTTGAGGCGTCGATACCCATCGCTGCTGCGATCTCGGGGCTGACATTCTGGATCGAAACACCCAGCCAGCCGCGGCTGACCTGGCCGTCATCGCGCAGATCGGCGGCGATATGTTCAACGATGTTCGAGGTCACGGCAAAGCCCAGACCAACCGACCCGCCGGTGGGCGAGTAGATGGCCGAGTTCACGCCAATCACTTCGCCTTCCATGTTGAACAGTGGACCGCCCGAGTTGCCCTTGTTGATGGCCGCATCGGTCTGAATGAATTCAGCGTAGGGCCCGGCCGAGATATTGCGGCCTTTGGCCGAAACGATGCCCGTGGTCACGGTCGAATGCAGGCCAAACGGGTTGCCGATGGCCACGACGTCCTCACCCACGCGGATAACGTCACTGTCCCCGATCTCAACGGCTTGCAGCGCTTCGCCGGCGTCAATCTTCAGGACGGCGATATCGGTCAGCGGGTCGGTGCCCACAATCTCGGCTTCGAAACTACGGTCGTCGCTCAGACGGACGGTCACGGTCGAGGCATTGTCGACAACATGGTGGTTGGTGATGATGTACCCGGCTTCGTCGAGTACAAACCCCGATCCCAAGCCTTGCGATGGTCCACGCTGCGGTCCCTGAAAGCCCTCAGGCGCTCCGAAGCGTTTGAAGAACTCACCAAAGGGGTGGTCTTCTAATCCAAAATTCTGTCCCTGTCCCGGTGCTTGCACGGGCACGATGTCCTGTTCAGCGATGATGGTCACTACCGACGGTGACACGCCTTCGACCAGGTCGGCCAGGGCTTCGTCGGCCAGCGAGGGCAGGGCAGTCGTGGCTAGCAGTGCTGCACCAAGGGCAGATGCGCCAACCAAGCCAGTGGCGCGTGGCAAAAGCAGCGAGGATTTACGGATGCTCATTTTAGTCTCCTGTTTATATCGCGCGATTGCTGGCGCGCGTTAACCGAGGAAATGAGGCATCAGTCTGTGAGTTTCCTGTGCTGAGGATTAAGATATCTTAATTTAGCCACAAACAGGGTGTTTCATATGGGGGATCCGAAGAGAAGTCCAGCGAATCGCTAGTCGCGAATCATTCATTGTCGCCAATTTTGGAGTCAAATTCTGAATCATCCTGAATTGATTCAGTTTTGGTAACAAAGGATCACTGGAAGGCTTTGGCGAAAAAGCGCTCGTCTCTTGGTTGTGACGCGTTTCTACAACCTGAACAAAACAAGTGCATATATTCCCGATAAGGTTTAAATATGCTTAATAAAGAGTATACATAATTTCCGATGTGACCTAAGGCGTGTAGCTTATGATCGTCTATAGGTTGATCTCGCCTCGGCGGGATGTTGCGCAAAAACCAAACCGAGACGCCAAAAATTAACCGTTCTTTCCAATTTTACATTGTTTGGGCGCACCGTTTGGGTGACGATGAACTTGCCCAAGCGAAGGGGGAGCCGAAGGCACTAGGGGGTGCCAACGGCTTGTCATAGTCACTGGAAACGCTGAGCGGCATGTTAACGAGGGGGTCTTGTTTAGGTTCAGCGGCGGAATAGCCAGGGTGCCATAGGCATTTTTGGCAGCGTTTTCAGGATTGGTGAAAAGTGGTAGTCCTGTTTTGGGCAAGCGGCCTGGTCGGTATCGACCGGGCCGTTTCTATTTTGGTAGGCCGGTTATGTGGCCTTCCCGGCCCGCCAGCGTGCCCAATCCTCGGGAGTGTCCAGATCCAACAGGGCGTTTTGACCGGGTAGTGGTTGAAGATGCACTGCATTCTTATGCGCCTGCACAACGGACTGCGCGCCCTCATCGCCTGTAAGTTGCCTGAGCTCTTTGAACAGCGGACGAGCAAACACAACCGGATGGCCGGGCTTTCCTGTGGCCGTCGCCCCACGCCAGATCAAGCAATTTGGATATTCTTGGACGGACTCTGCGACCTGCTTCAGGTCACCAACTGTGATTTCCGGCAAATCTGCCAGTAAAACCATGACGGCCGCGGAATCGGCTGGCACATGCGAAAGAGCACCGCGCAAACTGGCGTTCATGCCCTCATCAGCGTCGGGTATTTCAACTGCAACAACATCCATACCTTTCAAGGCGTCCTGGCGAGGATGTGGAGCAGGCGGAAGCGCAACGAGTACCGGGCCTACCTGCAACGCTGTTTGTGCGGATCGCCGTAGCAGGGGCATGCCATCGACGCTATGCATCAGCTTGTCCGAGCCAGCCATGCGGCGGGATTGCCCTGCTGCCAGAAGGATGATGGGAATGTAATTCATACCACCACATAGCCGCCATAGCCGTCTTTTGTCATCCCCGCATACGTGCACCGTCCGCGTCGAACAGTGGGGTTGAGATCACGCGCGCCTTGCGCATCTGGCCCAGTATCTCAATCTCGACCTCCAAGCCGTCACGTATGCGGTCCGAGGGCAGGAAACCCATGGCGATGGATTTCCCGGCATAGTGTGAATACCCGCCCGAGGTGCAGAATCCGACGACCGCACCATCCAGCCAGATCGGCTCATAGGCGTTTACATCCGCATCATCGGCATCGACTTCGAACGACACCAGCTTGCGCGCGGTCCCCTCGGAGCGTTCAAGCTCGGCCGTGGCGCGACCGATAAAGTCGGTGTTCTTCGTGAAGGCAATAAAGCGATCCAGCCCGGTTTCAGCTGCGGTGTAATCGGGGGAGAATTCGCGCATCCACGATCCAAAGAACTTATCCAGCCGCAGGCTCATCATCGCGCGCATGCCGAAGGGCACTATGCCGTGGGGCTGACCAGCCTGCCACAGGGTCCACCACAGCTGCCGTTGAGCCATCGGATCACAGTAGATTTCGTACCCCAGATCGCCCGTGTAGCTGACCCTTTGAACGGTGCAGTTGGTCATACCGATGGTCATTCGGCGAACATCAAGGAACCTGAGGTCCGAGATGTCCGTACGGGTACAGGCGGCCAGAACCTCAGTTGCCTTGGGACCTGCGATCTGAAAACCGTTTAGACGATCGCTGACGTTTTCAATTGTAACGCCGTCGTCCTGATGCTGCAGGAACCACCGCATATGGAAGGCCTGACTGCCATATGACGCCGTTAGTTGGAATTCGGTTTCGGCCAGACAGGAAACGGTGAAATCCCCGATCAGCTTGCCCTTGGGCGACAACATGGGCGTCAGCGAAAGTCGCCCTGGCTTTGGGATGCGCCCGGCCATGACCCTGTCCAGCCAGTCGCGCGCACCCGGGCCGGTGATGCGATACTTGCCGAAATTGTGGACCTCGTTGATGCCGACACCGTTGCGCACAGCGCGCACCTCGCGCCCGGTCGCCTCGAAGGCATCCGAGCGGCGGAATGAGGGCGTTTCATAACCCGGCTCATCGCCTTGCGCAAAATAGTTCGCAACCTCCAGCCCGTATTGCTGACCCCAAACCGCGCCCAGATCGCTGAAGATATCGTACATCGGGGTGGTTCGGTTCGGACGCGCGGCAGGCAGTTCTTCGTTGGGGTAGGCGACACTAAAGCGTTTCTGATAGTTCTCGATCACCTTCGGGCGCGTATAGCCAGGCCCGATCCAGTCGCCCAAGCGGGCGACATCCATGGCGAACACATCGCGCTCAGGCTCTCCTTCGATCATCCATTGCGCCAACGTTAGGCCAACCCCGCCGCCCTGACTGAAACCCGCCATCACGCCACAGGCGGACCAATAGTTGCGCATGCCCGGCACCGGCCCGACGAGCGGGTTGCCATCGGGCGCAAAGGTAAACGGTCCATGGATCACCGATTTGACGCCAGCCTCGGCCAGAACGGGGAAGCGTTTGTAGGCAAATTCGATGCTGTCGGTGATCTTGTCATAATCGTCGGGCAGCAGTTCGTGGCCGAACTCCCACGGTGTGCCATCGACAGCCCAGGGTTTGCAGGGTTGTTCATAGAATCCAATACACAGCCCGCGCCCTTCCTGCCGCAGATAGCTTTCTCCGGCGGGATCCATCACATGCGGATGCTCGCCGCCAGCGTCGATGATCGCTTCGATCTGAGGGATCGAGTCTGTCACCAGATACTGGTGTTCCATCGGGTGCAGGGGGAAATAGACGCCCGCCATCGCGCCAACCTCGCGCGCCCAAAGGCCACCGGCATTGACGATGTGTTCGGCATGGATCGTACCCTTGTCGGTAACCACATCCCATGTCCCATCGGTGCGTTGGGTGGTCTCGCGTACCATGCAGTGCGTTTCGATCGTAGCGCCTCCCATCCGGGCCGCTTTGGCATAGGCATGGGTGGTCCCCGACGGATCCAGATGACCGTCCAGCGGATCATAAAGTGCGCCGATGATCCCGTCGGTGTTGGTGATCGGAGCGATCTTTTTAATCTCATCCGGACCAACGATTTCCGTCTCCAACCCCATGAACCGATGCTTGGCGCGTTCTGCCAGCAACATGTCGAACCGATCCTGATTATCTGCCAGCGTCACTCCGCCCACATGATGCAGACCGCAGGACATGCCGGTAATCTCTTCCAGCTCTTTATACAGCCGGATCGTATATCCTTGCAGCGCCGCCATGTTGGTGTCGCCGTTCAGGGTGTGAAACCCACCCGCCGCGTGCCAAGTCGACCCGCTGGTCAGTTCGGAGCGTTCCAACAGCATCACGTCCGTCCACCCCAGCTTGGTCAGGTGATACAGTACGGAACATCCAACGACTCCGCCGCCGATGACTGCAACTTGGGTTGTGAGTTTCATGCACGTCTCCTGATGGCTATGCCGTCAGTCTCAATAGGAAAGCTGCCTTTGCAATAGCTTCAGCGACAGAAAGTGTCGCGGAAGGCGATCCGGGTTCAGCACCTGCTGGCGACCCCAAACAGGAAGGATACGGTGGTTGTCCAAAAGAAAACCGGCGCTCGGATCAGAGCGCCGGTGGATTCTTGCAGTTTTTTGGGTTGTTCTCAGAGAGGTCGAACTTTCAGTTCGGTGATCCGGTTGCCTTGACGTTTTGTCACCTCAAAGCGGAAGCCGTGAAAGGAAAAGACCTGACCGACGGTTGGGATCATTTGCGCTTCGTGAATGACCAGACCGGCGATGGTGTTTGCCTCAACGTCGGGCAGGGACCAATCCATCGCGCGGTTGGCGTCGCGGATCGTGGTGGCCCCTTCGACCAGAAACTGCCCATCTTCGGTTCGGGTCACGGATACGTCTTCGTCTATGTCGAACTCATCCGCGATCTCGCCCACGATTTCCTCGAGGATATCCTCAAGTGTGATCAGCCCGCGCAGCGAACCGTATTCATCCACCACCAGCGCAAAGTGGCTGTGCATTCGCAGGAATTCGCGCATCTGATCGTCCAGAGTGGTGGTTTCCGGAACAAAATAGGGGTCGTTCGCGACTTTGAGGATATCGAACTCTTTCAGTCGGTTATCAGCGTTCTCACTGCCGCCGGCATGGGCGTACATCGCGCGGAACAGGTCCTTGGCGTGGACGACACCAACGATGTTTTCCTGTTCGTCGCGAAACACGGGCAGGCGGGTGTGGCTGCTTTTCAGACATTGCTGAAGGATGGCCTCGGGCGAAGCGTCTGCATCGATCATCTCAATATTCGAGCGGTGCAACATGATCTCTTCAACCGTACGATCGCCCAGATCCAGCGCGCCAAGGATACGGTCGCGGTCTTCCTTTTCGACCACGCCTTCGGAATGTCCAAGCTGCAACGCTCCGGCGATTTCCTCGCGCACGGCCAGAATGTTGCTGTCCGGGTCGATCTGGACGCCGAACAGGCGCAGAACACCACGTACCAGCAGGCGCACGGCTGCAACGATGGGAGAAAACACCGTCACGACGACACCGATGATAGGCGCCACGGCAGCGGCCGCCTTTTCCGAATTGGTGATCGCGTAGGTCTTGGGAAGAACCTCGGCAAAGATCAGGACCAGCAACGTCATCACAAGCGTTGCCAGCGCAACGCCGCTTTCACCGAACAGCCGGGTGAACAACGCGGTCGCCAGCGACGCGGCAAGGATGTTGACAAGGTTGTTGCCCAACAGGACCGAGCCGATCAGCCGTTCGTTGTCGTCCGTGATTTCCAGCGCCTTTTGCGCGCCGCGTGAACCCTTGTCGGCCTGCGCACGCAGTTTTCCGCGCGATGATGCGGTCAATGCCGTTTCAGAACCCGAAAAAAAGCCCGACAGGACAAGCAAAAACAGGATGGCGCCTGTGGTAAACCAGAATGCGCCGTCGATCAGAGAAGCAGAAGAGGGTTCCATCGGTCCTTGGTTGTTCGTGATACTGCATCCGTTATGGGGGTGCGCATGCTGTGGATCAAGGGGTTAGCCGTCGTCATCGCCGTCTTTCGCCAGCGGGTGATGCTGCAACACAAGCTCTGACAGGCGTTCGTCCAGGACATGGGTGTAGATTTCCGTGGTCGCCACGTCGGCATGGCCCAGCAGGGTCTGGATCGACCTCAGATCAGCGCCATTGGCCAGAAGGTGCGTGGCAAAGGCATGGCGCAGGGTATGTGGTGTCACTTTTTCCGGGGAAACGCCACCTTCTACGGCCAGTTCCTTGACCAGCAGAAAAAACCTGTGCCGGGTCAGATAGCCGGATTTGCCGCGAGACGGAAACAGGAACTTGGAACGCTGAGCACCGCCTGCAACCTGCTTGTCCTCGGTCTCGTCCCTGATAAGCAACCACGCCGCCAACGCATCGCGTGCTGGAGGGGACAGAGGCACCATCCGTTCCTTGCCACCTTTGCCCAGCACAAGCAGCATCCGGGGATAACCTCTGGCCGAAGAGACTGGCAGCGAAACCAATTCGGTCACCCGCATTCCCGTGGCGTAAAGAACCTCCATCAGGCAGGTGTTGCGGACCCGGTCTGCATCTTTGCGACCGGTGCGGCGCGCGGCCTCAAGCAAACGATCGACTTCAGCGACATCCAACGTTTTGGGCAGGCGTTTTTGTCGACCGGGGCCTTTGATCTGAATGGCGGGGTTAGCTTCAAGCCAACCTTCTTCGAAGGCGAACCGGAACAGTTGCTTGATCGCGGACAACCGACGTGCGCGCGTGGAACGGGACAGGCCCTGTGCGTCGCAGTCAATCAGGTATTGTTCGATTTGTTCTCTTTGTGTGTCGGGAAAACCCGTCTTTCGACGTTCCAGCCAGGCCGAGAATTCTTTCAGATCGCGACCATAGGCTAGCAGCGTATTGGTCGCGGCCCCCAATTCGGCGGCCTGAGCTTGCAAAAAGGTGGAAATCCACAAGTCCTGCGTCGCCGGGGCCGCCACGATCAGCGGTCCTGCAGGATCAGCAAGTTCAGTGCGGCGCGGCGGGCGGTGTCCTCAAGACCCACACGGCGCAGAGTCGCAATGGCTGCTGTTAGATCGACTAGGTTGCCGCGCGACCCGTGCGCGAACCGCTGCATGGTCTCCAAGATCGCTTCCCCCAGCTGATCATTGTTTAGCATCGTTTCGATATTCGGCGGGACCGGAGCAGCCCATGCAAACCCTTGCGCAACCGCATCCGCCAGAGGCGAAGGAGAGCGCGCTCGCCCCGGATCGCCTTGCGCTAACGCCGCCAGAAAGTGACTTTCGTCAGATTGATCAGGCACAGAAAGGGCCGCTGTTTCATACAGTTCGGACAGCAGCAGGATACGCCAGCGCAGCTGTTCCGCTGACGGGTCGGTCAGTTCGATCTGTGACAGGCGTTCTGCGAACAATTCTGCAAAGGGCACCTCTAATCCGATCAGGCGCATTTGCGTCCACACGGTATTTAAAGCCCGTGCGATTTTCTCGGGATTGTGCGAATCCAGTGCAGACTCGAACCGTTGCACGGCCGAGACCCTGTCCCAAACTGCGCCGGACGCGGCCGGAGAGCGCTCGGTATACAGCCCCAGCAACTGGTTGGGGGTAAGCGCGCCGATACGGGTCAGCCGCTCAGCCGCTTCGATCTGCGCTTTCCACCCGGCTACGTCCCGCAGGTCGGCATTCGCAAAGGCACGGGGCAGTGGGGCCGATGGCAGGCGCTCTCCGATGGCCTCAAACAGGCGAAAAGTCAGTGGGCTGGGATCATCTGGTTGCGGCAGGTATTCAGCGTCTTCAAACAACTCGGGGCTGAGAAAGCGATCCAGCACATCCAGTTCTTCTGGTGGCAGTATTTGCAATGCATGTGCAGCTTCCAGCGTGAGGGCGGCTGATGGCCAGTCTCCGCGTCGGGCCTTGCAGAAAATCTGTGCGGCGTAGTCCTGCGACAGGTGTGGCTTCGCGATCAGCGACGTACAGCTGCGATCCTCGTCTCCGGTAAGTAAAGTGGCGTCAAACCAGCGCTGGAACCTGTCGCGTGTGTCGGTCGGACCGGCCAGTTGGACCAGCGATTGCGCCGGGTCGGCTGCGCCAAGCTGCATCAATCGGTCTATGCGGGCGAGCAGCAGGGTTTCTTCAGCACCCGAACCAGCTGGCGCGCGGGCCTCGGACAGGATCAGCGTAAACAACAACCGCTGCATCGCGGGGTTATAGCGAACCGGCACGTCGGTGATCAGCTCGGCCAGCCGGTCGGCATCACTATTCTGCCAAAGATGCACCGGCAGGCCAGTCACCGACGACGACACAAGCCCCAACGGCTGTGACAGCGCCTCAAGCGGAGAGACTTGGATATCCGGCTGAATGCCCGTTTCCGTGACCGGTGGTTCCAACAGGACAGTCCCTGGCAGGTTTTCCGGAGGGTCCGTCAGCCAATCGATGACAGAAAGAGGAGCCTGCTGCGCCTGCGCTGATCCAGCCAGCAATAAGGCAGCCAGTGCGGCTTTATTCAACATTCAGGATTACCGGCTCTCGGATCTCGTCTTGCGGGGCCGAGAAATCCACTCCGAATATCGGACCCAGATACGCATACCCCACCAGCCCGACAAAACACAGGCAAACAATATATATCAGGAACTTGATCAGACGGCCCATTGCTCAACGCTGCCCCAATTTTGTCTTTTGCCATAGTTATAGCTGGCATTTTTCGTAAGATCACGTCATTCACGTTGAAATGAGCGAAATTAAGCATAACGCCCACACAGAAGGTACTGATGCGGTCTTTGAACTGCACAAAACCGTCGTTCTTGTTGGCATGATGGGGGCCGGAAAGACGGCTGTGGGCCGTGCTTTGGCCGCAAGGCTGGGTGTTCCCTTCCTCGACAGCGACGCCGAGATCGAATCGGCTGCCAATATGACCATCCCCGAGATATTTGAGCGTGATGGTGAACCGTTCTTTCGCGCCAAGGAAAGTCAGGTCATCGGACGTCTGCTGGACGAGGAAAAAGGCATCCTGTCAACTGGCGGCGGCGCTTTTCTTTCCGATCAGAACCGCCAGATGATCACTGAACGCGGGGTTTCGGTCTGGCTGCGGGCTGACTTGAAGGTGTTGTGGAACAGGGTCAAACATAAGGACACACGACCGTTGCTACGCACGGCCGACCCTTATGCGACCTTGCGCGCCTTGTATGAAGCCCGCGTCCCGGTTTATGCGCAGGCAGGGCTGACAGTTGAGTCCGATGGCGAAACCTCGATTGAAAATATGGTGGACCGGGTGGTGGAGTCGATGTTGACGCGCCCTGACGTATTGGAACGGAAGTAAATGCACCAAACCGTACATGTAGAGCTGGGCGAACGCTCCTATGACGTGGAAATCGGGCCTGACCTGCTGGAACAATCCGGCACAATAATTGCGCCCTTGCTACACCGGCCCAAGGTCGCCGTTCTGACGGATGAGAACGTGGCCGGGTTGCACCTTGATGCGTTGCGGGATGGCCTGGCAACAGCTGGTATCGAGATGACCTCGCTGGCCTTGCCCGCAGGAGAAGCCACCAAAAGCTGGCCGCATTTTGAACGCGCGGTTGAGTGGCTGTTGTCGGAAAAGGTAGAACGTCGCGACGTGGTTATCGCCTTGGGTGGCGGGGTCATTGGTGATCTTGCGGGATTTGCTGCGGCCGTTTTGCGGCGCGGTGTCCGTTTCGTCCAGATACCAACCTCGTTGCTGGCGCAAGTGGACAGTTCTGTCGGCGGAAAAACCGGAATAAACGCACCACAGGGTAAGAACCTGATTGGGGCATTCCATCAGCCGTCGCTGGTTCTGGCGGACACTTCTGTTCTGGGCACGATGACCCAGCGAGACTTCCTGTCGGGTTATGGCGAGGTCGTCAAATACGGCCTGCTGGGTGACGCCGAATTCTTCGAGTGGCTTGAGGTCAACGGCCCCAACGTCTCGGACGGGGACATGGCCGCGCGTGTACGGGCGGTCACACGCTCGGTTCAGATGAAGGCCGATATCGTAGCCCGCGACGAGACTGAGCAGGGCGACCGTGCGCTGCTGAACCTTGGGCACACTTTCTGTCATGCGCTGGAAGCGGCCACCGGGTATTCTGATCGCCTGTTGCACGGCGAGGGTGTCGCTATCGGTTGTGCACTGGCGTTTGAGCTGTCCTCTCGTCTTGGGCTGTGCTCACAGGAGGAACCGAGCCGTGTTCGGGCACACTTGCGCGCGATGGGAATGAAAACCGATCTGGCGGACATTCCCGGAGATCTGCCGGGTGCCGAAGCGCTGGTTGACCTGATGGCGCAGGATAAAAAGGTCATCGACGGGCAGTTGCGGTTTATTCTTGCCCGCGGGATCGGCCAGGCTTTTGTCACTTCGGATGTCCCGCGCGACGCTGTGCTGACAGTGCTGGAAGACGCCTTGGCAACGGTCTGATCAGCGTCCGCGGATCACCATCAATTCACCGATGTTTTCGCGGGTGATGTAGCCAACCATTGTCCCGGCCTGCGTGCAAACTGCGACGGCGGGAGCACCCTTGTGTAGTTTCCCCAGCACGGTTTCCAGGCCGGTGGTCAATTCAACGCGCGGGATCTCGGTTTCCATGATCGAAGTTGCCAGATCGGACCGAGGTGCCTCTTGCGCCATGGCAGTGAACAGCGTGCCGCGTGCTATAAAGCCCAGCAGGTCTCCATTCGGACCCAACACGGGGAATTCGTGTTGCGTGGTGTGAATGACGGCCTGTGCGGCAGTTGCAAGCGTGTCGCTGGGCGATAGGGCGTGAAACTCGGTAATCATCGCGTCGCGGGCCAGCACCCGCCGCGCGACTGAGCGCATGGCCACATCGTGGCTTTCCGCATTGGCCGCGACGAACACAAAGACGGCGATCAAAACCAGCAGAGGGTTACCTGTGCTCAGACCGAGAAAACCAAACGCCACCGCCACGACCTGACCCGCCAGAGCGGCGATACGTGTGGCTTTTACCCGGTCCATCTTCAGACATAAAAGCGCGCGGAATACCCGGCCGCCGTCCATAGGGAAGGCCGGGATCATGTTGAATACGGCCAGCAACAAATTCACATAGGCAAGCCGGTTCAACAGTCCGGCACTGGTCGAATCGATCCGGGCCAGCGAGTCCAGCGTCATTCCTGCCCCCATGGCCATCAAAACGATCCAGATCACAATATTTACCGCCGGCCCGGCCAGAGCGACCCAGACTTCTTCCATGGGCTTCTCAGGCATCCGTTCGAGCCGGGCAAGCCCGCCGATAGGCAGCAAGGTGATGTCAGGGGTTTTGATGCCGTAGCGCCGCGCCATCAGCGCGTGGCCGAACTCATGCGCGACAACGCAGGCAAACAGCGCCAGAACAAAGATCAGGTTGTCGATCGCGGCGGGCACCCCGCCTTTGGAATAAGCCGCAAAGGCGACCCAGCCCAGTAGTAGGAAAAAGGTGACATGGACCCTCAGTTCCGACCCCAGTACCCGGCCGAGAGAGAAGGACCATGTCATGATTCGTCTCCGTTTGCCTTAGAACGGAATCTCGTCGTCGTCGATTCCGCCGGATGCAGGTGCAGGGGCAGGGGCGCTGGACTGTCCGCCATAGGGGTCGCCATAGCCGCCGCCCGCCTGACCGCCGCCATAGCTGCCTGACTGTCCGCCGCCGTAACCGCCCCCGCCGCCGCCTTCGCCGCGTGCATCCAGCATCACAAGGGTCGAGCCGAAGCCCTGAAGAACAACCTCAGTCGAATAACGATCCTGCCCAGATTGGTCCTGCCATTTGCGGGTCTGCAATTGCCCTTCGAGATAGACCTTCGAGCCTTTGCGCAGATATTGTTCCGCCACGCGGACCAGCCCTTCGTTAAAGATCGCGACCGAGTGCCACTCGGTGCGCTCACGACGCTCGCCAGTATTGCGGTCTTTCCAGTTTTCGGATGTGGCGATGCGCAGGTTGCATACTTTGCCCCCGTTTTGGAAATTCCTAACTTCAGGATCGCGGCCAAGATTTCCGACCAGAATGACCTTGTTGACTGAACCTGCCATATATTTCCCCGTTCTTGTCTGTGTCGAGCGCGCCCGAATCTGACGCGAAGTTTCTACGCGACCCTATACGGCCTGCGTCATGGTTAAAACACAGTTGATGTGTGCAACGGTTGGCAAGAAACTATGCAGGTTCTGTTTACCAAGCTTTTATTCTTGCCTGAAATACCTATACTCATTCGGGTTCGAGAGCGAGCGGGATTGGCATAAATGCGTTTTCAAGTTGGTTGTTTTTCTGTTCTGTGCCTTGCGCTGGTTTCGGGTCCGGCTGCGGCAGAAACCCTGTCCACCAAAAACCGTAAGGATATTTTCCTCAAACAATCCAAGATCTTAGACTCGCGCGCTGCCACCCAATACCGCGGCTCTGAACGGCTGAAGCCAAAAACAGCGCAGCCAACTCAAGTCATCAAGCGATATAATGGTAAATATCGCGGCCAATACCTGGCGCTGGCGCGGCAAGCAGCCCGGAAACACAGTGTCCCGGAAGAGTTGTTCTTGCGACTGGTGCAACAGGAAAGCGGATGGAACCCGCACGCGGTGTCTCACAAAGGGGCACTGGGTTTGGCGCAGCTGATGCCTGGAACCGCGCGTCTTTTGGGTGTGAACCCGCATGATCCGAAACAAAATCTGGAAGGCGGGGCTCGTTATTTGTCGTGGCAGTATCGCAAGTTCAAATCCTGGCGTCTGGCGCTGGCGGCTTATAACGCCGGTCCGAAAGCCGTGGAAAAGCATGGCGGCGTGCCACCTTACAAAGAAACCCAGAACTATGTGAAAGTGATCTGGGGCGGCTGATAAACTACCAACCCAAGTCAGAAAAGAACCGGCGCTGTGGCCGGTTCTTTGCGTTTGGGCCGTTACTCGGCCGCGATCTTGATGACCGGCTCCATGCGGGCCAGAACTTCTTCGGACAGATGGCATTTGACCTGATGTCCGTCCGCCAGGGTTTTTACCGGCGGCACATCTTTCTCGCACAGCCCGCCCGGCACTTCGGATTTCCAGCGACAGCGCGTCTGGAAAGGGCACCCCGGGGGCGGGTTCATGGCCGAGGGGATATCACCATCCAGAACGATATGCGCTTTTTCAACCGACGTATCCGCGATGGGAACAGCACTCAGCAGAGCCTCGGTATAGGGGTGATAGGGCGGCGAAAACACCTGGTCGGTGGTCCCCAATTCGACCACATGGCCCAGATACATCACCATTACCCGGTCGCTGAGATAGCGTACAATCGACAGGTCGTGGCTGATAAACAGCAAGGTGGTCTTGTGTTCGCGCTGAATCTCCATCAACAGGTCGGTCACCGCCGCTTGTACAGACACATCCAAAGCCGACACAGGTTCGTCCGCAACTACGATCCGCGCATCGCCTGCAAAGGCGCGCGCGATACCGACGCGCTGTTTCTGTCCACCGGACAACTGACGCGGCATCCGATCGGCAAAGGCGCGCGGTAGCTTCACCAGGTCCAACAATTCCAGCATGCGTTGTTTTCGTTCAGCCTCGGAATTGCCGATGCCAAAAATTTCCAGCGCACGGATGATCTGTCGCCCAACGGTCATCGAGGGGTTCAGAGTGTCAAACGGGTTCTGGAACACCATTTGAACTTCGCCCACGGTCTTGGCATCCCGCTCTTCGATCGGCACGTCTTCGATGTTGCGGTTGTCCAGCAGGATTTGCCCATCTGTGGCCGTTTCAAGCCCCATCAAAACCTTGGCAAAAGTGGATTTACCGCACCCAGATTCGCCCACAATCGCCAGCGTCTCAGATTCATGTGCCTCAAAGCTCAGTGTTTCGTTGGCTTTGACTACCTTCTTCTCACCGCCCCCGAACAACGCATTGGCGGCTACCTCATAGTATTTCTTGAGGTTGTCCATTTTCAGGACAACGCGGCCGATTTCGCCTTTTTCTTTCTTGTCGGCCAAAGTGATCGGGGCGTTCCAGTCAATCTCCTTGAACTTCAAACAGCGTGTGTGGTGGCGGTCATTGCCAGGCACAGGCTCCATCAGAATGTTCTGCGCGTCGCATCGGCCTTCTTCGAAATAGTCGCAGCGCGGGCCAAAGTTACAGCCTGACGGGCGTTCGTGGGGCAGGGGAAAGTTCCCGGGAATAGCCACCAGTGGGCGGGCGTTCTTGTCTGCCCCCGGCAACGGGATCGAGCGGAACAGCGCTTGAGTATAGGGGTGCTGCATCTCGTCGAACACATCGTGTATCGAGCCGCGCTCGACCGCCTCACCCGAATACATCACGCAAAGCCGGTCACAGGTCTCCAGAACCAGACCAAGGTTGTGCGAGATGAACAGCATCGAGGTGCCGTATTTCTTACCCAAATCCCTGACTAACTCGACTACGGCGGCCTCAACCGTCACATCCAGTGCGGTTGTCGGTTCATCCAGAATCAACAGCGCCGGCTTCGACATCAGCGCCATCGCGATCACGATACGCTGCTGCTGCCCCCCTGACAGCTGATGGGGGAACGAATTCAGCATCCGCTCGGGGTCGGGCAGGCGTACGTCCGTTACCACTTCCAATGCGCGGGCATAGGCCTCTTCCTTGCCGACTCCCTCGTGGATCATCGGGACTTCCATCAATTGCTTGCCGATCTTCATCGCCGGGTTCAGCGAGGCCATCGGTTCCTGATAGATCATCGCGATCTCATTGCCGCGAATATCGCGCAGTTCATCCGCACTCATCTCAGCCAGATCGCGCCCTTTGAACTTGATCGAACCGCCGACAACCCGCCCGTTCTTGCCGAGGTCCTGCATCACTCCAAGTGCCACAGTGGATTTGCCGCAACCGGATTCTCCGACCAGTCCAACAGCCTCGCCGGGCTGTACGCTGACCGAAAAATCCATCACGGCGGGAATTTCCCGAAGGCGGGTGAAGAAAGAAATCGAAAGTTTGTCGATCTCAAGAATTGGGCCGTCATATTCCGCCAATTTGTTCATCTTGTATCTCCTCGCGAGAGTCCGGGGATCCCCTTCATCTGGCTAAAAATATCCTGGGGGTCCGGGGGCAAAGCCCTCGGTCGCTCTCACATCAGTCCTTCAGGCTTTCTTCGCGCAGGCCATCTGCCAGCAGGTTCAGACCAAGAACCAGCGACAGCAAGGCAAAGGCAGGCGGAAGGGCAGGGTGCAGATAGATCGACAACAGCTTGCGCCCTTCGTTGATCGTAGAGCCCCAATCCGGGCTTTCCGGCGGCAGCCCCAATCCGAAGAAACCCAAGGTTCCCAACAGGATCGTGGTATAGCCGATACGTAGACAGAAATCGACGATCAGCGGACCTCGTGCATTGGGCAGGATTTCCCACAGCATGATGTACCACGGGCCTTCGCCACGGGTCTGTGCCGCAGCCACGTAATCCCGTGTTTTGATGTCCAGCGCGAGACCGCGCACGATGCGGAACACGGTGGGTGAGTTCACGAAGACAACCGAAACAAACACCACGAGGATACCGCCAGGGATATCGAACAGGTCCAGATAGGTCGGCAAGCCCCAAATGCCGTAATCATCGGTGTTGATGATGTAGCCATCGGTCGAAATCAGCGACAGATACAGCCACAGCACGATACCCAGAACCCCGATCAACAGCGGAGTGCGGAAATTCGGGCGGGTGTAATACCGCGAGTTCAACAGAACGCCGATGAACAAGATCGGGAATATGAACAAAACGGCTGCCATATAGTTAGGCACGCCTGTCGCCACGATTTCCGGCGTAACCAGCAGGTAGAACAGCAGGATGACTGGGAAAGCCAGGATCAGGTTGGCAAGGAAGGACAGGAACGTGTCCAGACGCCCGCCGTAATACCCTGCTGGCAGACCCAGAGTGATTCCGACCATAAACGCGAACATGGTCGCCAGCGGGGCGATCTGCACCACGATCCATGCGCCTTTGACCATGCGACTAAAGACGTCGCGGGCAAGGTTGTCGCCGCCCAGAAGGTACCAGGCATACTCGCCGTCTTCAGGGTTTTGCAGGGGCGTTCCGGGCACTTTGTTCTTCATACCAGAGACCTGACTCAGCGGGTCATGTGTGATGATCAGATCCAGCGCACCGAAGATCCCGGTGAAGACCCAAAACATCACAAGGCCGAAGCCGATCATGCCGATGGGGCTGTCAAACAGTTTGCCGTATAGCCCGAGGCGTCGTTTGAAGGCGATCGACATTGCAAACAGGATGATCAGCGACAACCACACAGGCAGAAATTGCTGTGAGATCGCGCCGACGATCCCGGCACTGGTGCCCATGAGGATGCCAAGCACGATATACGCTAGCGCAAGGACGACACAGGCGAAAAAGCTGTATCTCAAGGCTGATTGGGTCAATCCCCGCAGTCCTGTGCCTGAGCTGAGCGTTCCGTCCGCATTCAAGCTCAACGGGGCTTCGGGTAGGACGATGCTGCCGATGATCCAGACGACGATTGATACGACCAACGCAGCCAGCGCGATCATCAAGATTGGGTTTAGAATGGCGATAGAGCCGGTCCAGCTAAGAGGTTCCATGATCTATCTCCCTTACGAAATTCGGATGCGCGGGTTGAGGTAGACATAGCCGATATCGGATATCAGCTGCGTCACCAGCACCACAAAGACCGACACGACCGAAATCGCCAGCAAGAGCTGAATGTCGTTGTTGCCCGCCGCCTGCACCAGCGCCCAGCCGAAACCCTTGTAGTTAAACAGGGTTTCAACAATCACCACGCCATTCAGCAGCCATGGGAACTGCAGCATGATGACGGTAAAGGGGGCGATCAGAGCGTTGCGCAGCGCGTGCTTCATAACGATGTTGCCAAAGGAAACACCCTTGAGACGCGCGGTACGGATATATTGTGCGGTCATCACCTCGGTCATCGAAGCGCGGGTCATCCGGGCGATATAGCCCATCCCGTAAAGCGCAATGGTCAGAACCGGCAGAAAGAAGTTCTCAAAGGTCGGATTGTCCATCGCTTGCGTCGCAGTGCCCTTGAACCATTTCAGGCCCACGGTGGACGAGGTGAAGATAGCGATGAAGATCACGCCTGATACGTATTCTGGCGTCGCCGTCGTGATGATTGAGAAGGTAGAGAGGGACCGGTCCAGTGCTGATCCTTCGCGCATCCCGGCCAATACTCCGACCAGTAGCGCGGATGGCACCATCAGGACCAAAACCCAAAACATCAGATAGCCGGTGTTGCCCAGGCGTTTGCCAACAATGGTGCCGACCTCGTCTTTGAACACGCTGGAATAGCCCCAGTCGCCCTGCAAAACACCGCAATATCTGGAGGTCGTTTCCTCGGTTGACCCCGGTCGGGTACACGTTCCAAGGAACGTGCCGTCATCAAGTGTCTTGGTATAGCCTGGCAAAACCCCCAGCCATTGACCGTATTTGACTAGCGTCGGTTGCAGATAGCCGCGATTGTCCAACCAGGTCTCAACCTGTTCGTCGGACATCCGCTGGTTGCCCTGCGTTTTCGCAAGCTTTTCCAGGTTCGGGTAGAGGTTGGTCAGAAAGAAGACCACGAAAGTCAGGCACAATGCAGTAAGAAGCATGACGCCGAACCGTCGGAGGATGAATAGTCCCATGATGGCCCCTGTTGTTCGGGTGTTCCGCAGATCATTGGACCATTGTCTGGCCTCGGACATCCGACCCCGTGTCGGCCTGTCTGCGGCTGGAAAGGGGCGCCCTGTTCAGGCGCCCCCATTAACGTCTGGCAGGTTTTAGGCCGCCCAGCCCCACTTATAGTGGTGATGCTCGAAGGAAACGTGCATGTCGGTGCCGACAAGCCCGTCCTTCATGTGGCGATACAGCGAACGCCAGTATGGCTGAATGGTCACGCCTTCTTCCTGGATCATCGCCTCACCCTTGGCGACCACTTCGCGGCGCTTGTCGGCATCTGCGATGGCCAGCGCTTCGGTCAGAAGCGCGTCAAACTCGGCATTTGCCCAGCCGAATTCGTTCCAGGCTTCACCGGTACGATAGGCCAGAGCCCAGATTTGCACGCCCAGTGGACGGTGGTTCCAGTTGGTCGAGCTGTAGGGGTATTTCGCCCAGTCGTTCCAGAACGTGTTGCCCGGCAGAACGGTCCGCTTGACCTTGATACCCGCGTCACGCAGCTGCGCTGCAACCGCGTCGGTGGTGTTCCGGCGCCAGTCATCGTCGATCGAGATCAGCTCGTGCTCGAAATCGATCATTCCGGCTTCTTCCATCAGCGCACGTGCACCTTCCGGGTCGACCTTCTGCGGCGGCAGTTCGTAATAGTCCGGGTGGATCGGACCAACATGGTGGTTTTCCGCAGGCGAACCACGACCGCCGTAACCCAGTTCCAGACAGATCGAGTTATCAACCGCCATTTGCAGAGCCTGACGCACCCGCTTGTCTTCGTAAGGCTTCTTCCCGTCAATCTCGGCCAACTGGTTCGGGCGGACGACGATGGTGTTCATGGTCACAACTTCGGACTTCACATAGCCGAGGCTATCCATCACGTCGATGAATTCACCAACCGATTCATACAACATGTCGACTTCATCGGATTCCAGCGCGGCCAGCCAAGCGGACGGGTCGGTGCCGTAGTCAATGTAGACAATGCTGTCCAGCGCCGGGCGACCAAAGATCTCTTCGCCCCACCAGGTGTGGTTCTCGTTGCGAACGAGGGTGGCTTTCACGCCGACTTCTAATTCCTGCACCAGATATGCGCCGGTGCCCACATTGTTGAGCAGATCGGTTTCACTGAACGAGCTGTGTACAATAGCCGCCGGATAATCTGCCATGCCAGCAATCAGCGAGATGTCAGAGGCTGGCAGGTTCAGTTTGACGGTGTTGGCATCGACGACTTCGATTGCGCCGTCAATGGCCTGACCAGATTCCGGATCGATCAGTGTCGCAAAGCGACCTGCCATCGAGTTGGTTTCCGAGCTCTTGTCACACCAGCGCCCGATGTTGCGGGCCACGTCTTCGGAGGTGAAGTCGTCACCGTTGTTCCATTTGACGCCCGGACGGACTTTCAGAGTGTAAACGGTTGCGTCGTCGTTGACTTCCCAGCCCTCCAGCAACATGCCGCGGAACGTACCGTCCGAGTTGTACTCGACCAGATACTCGAGCGTGCCACGGGTCACGTTCGCGATCTGCGACCAGTCATAGGTGCGTGGGTCTTTCAGGGCGCGCACTTCCTGCTGAACGCGCAGGGTGCCGCCTTCTTTCTTTGCATCTTCTCCGGCCGCTCGCGCCGGGGCAGCCAGTCCGATCATGCCATAGGCTGCGGCGGCGGTGACCCCAAGGCCCGTGGTGCGGGTCAAAAACTCGCGTCGGTTCAGTTTGCCGTCCCGATATTCCTGTGCGTGCATTTCTGCCGCCCAGTGCATCGGTGCTCCGGTCATTGTCTGATTATTCATTAACGTTACTCCCTGTGAGACAGTATTTTTTTGGATGAAGTGGCGAACCGCTCAGGCCGGAATGCTCCGGCCGGCAGGTTCATTGGTCTTCTGATCTCGGATTTCGGACATCCCCATGACCGACATTCGGCACCAGAATTTTGGTGAGGTCAATGTTCGAAATCGTCATTCGAGGTACAAAAACGACATTGACGGGCTGAGTTTAACGCTATCAGCTTTTTCAGCCCCAGGGGAATCCCTTGGCAGGTTCAGTTTCGCGACAGTGGATTCGCCACGAATTTCCTGCATGTGCGTTCGCGATCAATGAAACTTCAACCGCATCAGGTATCACTTTGATAAGTCGACCCGATTCCAACTTTTCATACGGGCGCGAAACCAGGTGCGCTGTCGTTTGGCGAATTGGCGGGTCGAGATCGTGGCCTGTTCGCGAGCCTCATCCAACATCATGGTGCCGTCGAAATAGGCCATCAACTCGGGTACTCCGATGGCTTTGAATGCCGGAAGCGACGGATCATAGCGGTCCCGCATCCTTTCAACCTCGGTCAATGCACCAGTGTCCAACATCAGGTCAAAGCGGCGCGTGATGCGATCCAAAAGCCATTGTTTATCCACGTCGAAAACGATGGGCACTGTGTTCTTCACGTCCAAAACCGGGGGTGGTGTGGCGTCTTGCCAGTCACTGAGGTTTCGACCGGTGGCATTGTACACTTCCCATGCCCGCTGAACACGGGCGCGGTTTTGTGTGTCGATCCGGGCCAGTGTCTGCGCATCCACACCCGCGATCAGAGTCTGCAAGGTCAGGCTGTCCGCCTCGGCCCGGATTTCGGACGGTGTAGGTGGAATATCGGCCATACCTTCGGTCAGCGCAGAAAAATATAGGCCGGTGCCCCCTACAATAATGGGGCGTGCGCCGCTGGTCAGCAGTGGTTTCACCTCGCGCAGCCAATGGCCGGTGGAGTAGTCCTGATCATATGAGATATGTCCATACAGAAGATGCGGTGCGTGGGCTTCTTCTTCAGCCGACGGGCGGGCGGAAATCACGCGCCAGCAATCGTAGACCTGGCTGGCATCGGCGTTCACGATGACACCGCCGAACTGCTCGGCGATCAACAGGGCAAGTGCGGACTTTCCAGAGGCGGTAGGGCCTGCGATCAACACAGGTTTGTCGTCGGGAATTGGAGGCAGGCGGTCCAATATCTGCGATCTTGTGGGTTCGGTCATCTCGGACTGCCTCATTCCTTACCAATCGCATTGAACCTGCGGCGGTTTTGCTTCATTTTGCGCCTGAAAATAAACCCGTGCCAGCCCGGAGCGCAACATGACCATTTCCCCGACCACCGACACCGCCGAAATCACGAAGGCAAGGTATGATCGCGTAATGCTGAAAATCTCGGGCGAGGCGCTTATGGGCGATCAGGGGTTCGGCCTGCATCCGCCCACAGTTCAGCGCATCGCGCAAGAGATCAAATCGGTGCACGATTTGGGTGTCGAGATCTGCATGGTGATTGGCGGCGGCAATATCTTCCGCGGTCTCAGCGGATCGGCACAGGGTATGGAACGGACTACGGCTGATTACATGGGCATGCTGGCAACGGTCATGAACGCGCTGGGGATGCAGTCCGCGCTGGAAGAAATCGGCGTTTTCACCCGGGTAATCTCAGCCATCCGCATGGACGAGGTGTGCGAGCCCTATATTCGCCGCCGTGCCGTGCGCCACCTTGAGAAAAAGCGGGTCTGCATCTTTGCCGCCGGAACCGGAAACCCGTATTTTACCACCGACACTGCCGCGACCCTGCGCGCCAATGAAATGGCATGTCAGGCGATCTTCATGGGTAAGAACGGCGTCGATGGTGTTTATGATAAGGACCCCAAGGAACACGCGGATGCCGTGCGGTACGACACCGTCAGCTATGATGATGTTCTGGCCAAACGCCTGCGGGTCATGGACGCGTCGGCCATTGCACTGGCGCGCGACAACAATCTGCCGTTGATTGTCTTCGGGCTGGACGAACCGGGCGGATTCCGGGGCATTTTGGCCGGTGAGGGGACCTACACCAAAGTTCAGGGCTAAACCGCTTTACAGTTTGCTTAAAAGCCGGGTTTGGATGCCCGGCTTTTTTGTGCGCGTTTAGCAAACCTGAACGCTTGACGAACCATCTCAGTCCTTGCAATTTGACCGCGTTCCCGCGCCGGACCGGTAGCGGGGGCTGTCTGCGCCTATCGCGCGGACTGGGCTGGAAGACCTGCCATGATTTCTGAGGGTTTCGAAATCATGCTCGGACACCTCTTGAATGAACGCGCATGATCAAGGAGAGACGTGCCATGAGCACTCTGGATATCAATTTTGTCCGGTCACAGTTTCCGGCCTTTTCCGAGCCCAGCCTGCAAGGGCAGGCATTCTTTGAAAACGCTGGGGGATCATATACTTGCAAGCCAGTGCTCGATCGCCTGACGCGGTACTACACCCAGCGTAAAGTTCAACCCTATGCACCCTATGAGGCCAGCCGTCTGGCGGGTGAGGAAATGGATGAGGCCCGCGCACGCATGGCAGCCATATTGGGCGTCGAGACGGATGAGTTGAGCTTTGGCCCTTCGACCACGCAGAACACCTATGTCCTGGCGCAGGCTTTCCGCCAATGGATGCAACCCGGCGAAGCCATCGTGGTCACCAATCAGGATCACGAGGCAAATTCAGGTCCGTGGCGGCGGCTAGCGGACGAGGGGATCGAAATCCGCGAATGGCAGATTGATCCCGAAACCGGCTCGTTGAATCCGATGGACCTGGAAAACCTGCTGGACGAAGACGTGCGTCTGGTGTGCTTTCCCCATTGCTCGAACGTGATCGGAGAGATCAACCCGGTGACCGAGATAACCGCGATTGCCCATGCCGCGGGGGCATTTGTATGTGTGGACGGCGTATCCTACGCGCCACACGGGTTTCCGAATGTGGGTGATCTGGGACCGGATATTTATCTGTTTTCGGCCTACAAAACATACGGACCGCATCAGGGGTGTATGGTCATCCGACGTACGCTTGGGGAAGTGCTGCCGAACCAGGGGCACTATTTCAACGGCGACGTGCTGTACCAACGGTTTACTCCGGCGGGGCCGGACCATGCCCAGATTGCGGCCAGCGCGGGCATGGCGGATTACATTGATCTGCTGTGCGATCATCATAGCGGGCCAACCGGCGAAGTGGCCGAGCGTGGTTCATTCGCCCATGATCTGATGCGCTCGCACGAGGTCGCATTGCTGCAACCGGTTCTGGATGCGGTCAAAGACCGCAACGCCGTCCGCCTGATCGGAACATCCGATGCCAGCCGCCGCGCCCCGACCGTGGCCCTGGCGCTGAACCGCAATGCAGAAGCCGTTGCCGCCGATCTGGCTGGATATGGTGTCATGGCTGGCGGCGGTGATTTCTATGCCGTGCGTCCGTTAACCGCGATGGGGGTCGATCTGGATCAAGGCGTGCTGCGGGTCAGTTTCACGCACTATACATCTCAACAGGAAATTGATCAGCTTTTGAATGCACTAGACGACGTTTTGTGATCCAATTCCGCCTCTGCTTCGTAACCGAAGAAAGAAGAAAAGAGCAGGGCGGACATGGAACAGCAGCGGTCACCGATCATCATGTGGTTCCGACGGGATTTGCGCCTGTCGGACCATCCTGCACTGAGCGCCGCGGTTGAGAGCGGGCGACCGATCATACCAGTTTTTATTCTGGACCACTCGGTCCTGCCTTTGGGCGCAGCACCGAAATGGCGGCTTGAATTGGGCCTTAAGGCTTTTGCACGGACGCTAGAGCTGACTGGCAGCCGCCTGATCTTGCGTCAAGGGGATGCGCTGACCGTTCTGCGGCAGCTTGTCGTCGAAACCGGTGCAAGCAGCGTTTACTGGACCCGCGCATATGACCCTGACGCCATTGCCAGAGATACGAAAATCAAGACAGCGCTGACCGACCAGAATGTCACCGTTAAATCCTTCGCCGGCCATCTTTTGTTCGAGCCTTGGACCGTGGCGACGAAAACAGGGCAGCCGTTCCGCGTGTTCACGCCGATGTGGCGTTCAGTGCGCAGCCGCGACGTTCCGATGCCCAGCGATGCTGTGGCCCATCTCAGATCGGCTGCGACGTGGCCTGTTTCCGAAAATCTCCAAGATTGGCATCTGGGCACGCAGATGCGCCGCGGAGCATCCGTGGTCACACCCCATGTCCGACCGGGTGAAACCGCAGCTTTTGAGGCGTTGCATCAATTTCTGGACCGCATCGCCGACTACTCAGATCACCGGGATCGTATGGACTTGGACGGGACATCTAACCTGTCCGAGTATCTGTCTTTAGGTGAAATTGGCCCACGCAGTGTCTGGCACGCAATTCAGCGGGCCGGGATGACGGGAGTTCAGGGGGGCGAACCCTATTTGCGCCAATTGGTCTGGCGCGAATTTGCTTATCACCTGATGTATCACACTCCATCCCTGCTCAGCGGTAATTGGAAGCCGGAATGGGAAAGATTTCCGTGGAACACTGATGCGGACCAGCCCGAAGTTCTCGCTTGGAAGCAGGCGAAAACCGGCGTCCCGGCAGTCGATGCCGGGTTACGGCAAATGTATGTGACCGGGCGAATGCACAATCGGGCACGGATGATCGTAGCGAGTTACCTGACCAAGCATCTGATGACCCATTGGAGAATTGGCATGGATTGGTTCGCGGATTGTCTGGTCGACTGGGACCCGGCGGCAAACGCGATGGGCTGGCAATGGGTTGCAGGGTCGGGGCCCGATGCCTCGCCATTCTTTCGCATCTTCAATCCGCAAACACAGCAGGAAAAGTTCGATCCGCAATCGGACTTCGTTCGGCAATGGATTGCCGAGGGGCAGAGCAATCCACCGGCAACAGCACTGGCGTATTTTGATGCGGTTCCGAAGTCATGGAACCTCAGTCCACAGGACCCATACCCGCAACCCGTTGTCACTTTGGCAGCCGGTCGGGCGCGTGCATTGGCGGCCTATGAGGGCCGAAAAAACCAGTAACGAATTGAAAACTTGCCACAAACACAAACTCGGCCTAGCCTGTTTGCGCGGCCGCACAGGGGAGAGCGGATGACTTTGATGACCACCGAGGGGCAGAAAGACCTGCCCAGATACTTTGCGCAAGTATTCAAAATGGTTAGCCGGATGCAGTCCGGCCGATTGGACATCGGACTACCGGATGGTCGTGTCTTCCGAACCGAGGGCACCAAACCCGGGCCGGTTGCCCGTGTGGATATCCACAATCCAGACGTTTTTGCCCGATTGGTCCGTGAAGGTGAACTTGGTTTTTCCGACGCATATCTGGAAGGTGACTGGAGCACGCCGGACCTGCGATCCTTTATGGACCTAGTGCATATGGGTAATGAAACGGTCTACGACGATTTCACGGGCAAAGTCCTTGTGCAGATGTATGAGCGGCTGCGGTTCTGGTTGCACCGCAATAACCGGGCACAGGCCAAAAAGAACATCTCGTACCATTATGATCTGGGCAATGATTTCTATGGTTTGTGGCTTGATGACACGATGACCTATTCCAGCGCACTGTTCGAAACAGGGCAGGAAAGTCTGGAAAAGGCGCAAACCGCAAAATACGCCAGCATGGTCGATGAAATGGGTGCAAAACCCGGAGATCACATTCTTGAGATTGGCTGTGGCTGGGGCGGCTTTGCTGAATACGCTGCAAAAGAGCGTGGCCTGCGGGTCACAGGTCTGACGATCAGTCAAGAACAGTTGAAGTTTGCCAGGCAGCGTATTGAAAATGCTGGTCTTTCGAATTTGGTTGAATTCAAATTGCAGGATTACCGGGATGAGCGTGGCCAGTACGACGGAATCGCATCGATCGAGATGTTCGAAGCGGTAGGTCAAAAGTACTGGCCTGTGTATTTCGACACTGTGCGTGAGCGATTAAAACCCGGGGCGCAAGCGACGTTGCAAATTATCACTGTCGCGGATCATCGATGGGATGTTTATCGTAACGGCATTGATTTCATTCAGAAATATATTTTCCCGGGCGGCATGCTTCCGGCGCCTTCCATTTTGAAGGAACAAGTTGCTCAGGCGGGTTTGAAAGTCGTCAAATCGAAAGAATTCGGTAAAAGCTATGACCTGACCCTGCGCCGCTGGTATGACACGTTCAACGGCAAGTGGGACGAAATCTCGGAAATGGGCTTTGATGAGCGTTTTCGCCGCATGTGGAATTATTATTTGACCGCCTGCGGAGCAGCCTTTGACACCGGTAATTGCGATGTGACACAGATCACTATAGCGAAACCGAGTTAAGGAACGGACTTCAGAAATGCCCACTGCACCCAAGCTTGTTTCTGGCTTATGCCTTTTGATCGTGGCGTTCTTGGTTTCGAGTATGGTCATCGAAAACGGTGATGAAGGTAAGAACTACGGTATGTTTACCTACGTAAACATGGCGTTGGGCGTGATTTGCGGTTGGTGGATCATGGGCAAGCGTGCTGGCCGGGGCTGGACTGCCGCAATCAACAACGGCTTGACCGGAATGGCGGCGCTGGTGTTCTGGGGCCTGTTTGTTCAGGGTGTAAACGAAATGCTCCGCTTGGCGATGCGCCATCGGTATGACGGCCCGTTCGAGGCGCTGATCTCCATCTTTAAAATCGGTGTTGAATATGGTCAGCAACTTGTGGTGCCCGAAATCTTGTGGACTTTGATCATTGGGGCTCTGATCACTGGGCTGGTCACCGAGGAAGCAGCTCGCCGGTGGCGGTGAGCTAACAACTTAAAGTACGAAAGAACCCAACAGTGTCAGATCTGTTCTTTTATGGCACGCTGCGGCACTTGCCATTGCTGGAGCTTGTCTTGGGACGTCCAGCGTCCAAACTTGAATTTGCCCAAGCCACACTGAAAGATCATGCAATCCATAGCGTGCAGGATCAGGCCTTTCCCATGATTGTTCATGAGGAAGGCAGTCTGGCCAAAGGGTTATTGCTCCGGGGATTGAGTGAGGAAGATCAGAACCGTTTGGTCTTCTACGAGGGTGGCTTTGATTACGACCTGCGGGAGCAGACAGTTGATCTGGCCGACGGGTCGATATCGCAAGCCCTTGTGTTCTACCCTGAGCCGGGGCTTTGGAACCGCGGCGGTCTCTGGTCGCTGCAGGGCTGGTTGGATGAGTGGGGCGCGATGACGATGCTCGCCGCGCAAGAGGTTATGGGTTTTTACGGCAAGGTTGATGCGGAACAAATTGCGCGAAGCTTTCCGTCGATCCGGACGCGAGCATGGGCAAAGCTGGCTGCCCGTCAACGTGCGACAGGTGATGCACAAGACACTGCCAAAGACGTCATCGTGCACGATCGTAAACCGGCCTATGTCAATTATTTCGGGATGGAAGAAGTCGCGTTGCAGCATCGCCAATACGATGGCTCGATGGGCAAAGTGCTGAACCGCAGTAGCCTGATGCAGGGCAGCGCCGTGATCGTCCTGCCGTATGATCCCGTGCGCGACACGGTTTTGTTAGTTGAACAATTCAGGGCACCGATCTTTCTGGCTGAGGATCCTGAACCCTGGATGTGGGAGCCGGTCGCCGGGATGATCGACCCAGGCGAAACGCCGGAACAGGCGGCCCTGCGCGAGGCCGAAGAAGAAGCCCAGATTGCGCTGAACCGGCTGGAATATGCAGGCGGCGCGTATTCCTCCAGCGGGTCATCGACTGAATATCTATACCTTTATGTCGGGCTGGCTGATCTGACCAAGACCATCGAAGATGGTGGGTTGGCAACGGAGGGTGAGGATATCCGAACCCAGATTCTGCCTTTCAGTGATTTCATGGATAGGGTCGACAGTCATGGGTTTAAGGATTTGCCGCTTTTGGCGGTGGCCCATTGGCTTGCACGTCACCGTGAGCGCCTGCGCGGATGATTTTCGCCGCTTGTGGTCGTCGCGCACCACAGGTAAATCTGCGTTGATCCGAAATGAAATGAGGGCGCCATGCGCATTGCACGAGACCTTGCCGACGCAGTCGGAAAAACCCCGCTGATCCGCCTGCGTCGCATCAGCGAAGAGACCGGGTGCGAGATTCTCGGCAAGGCCGAATTCATGAACCCCGGCCAGTCGGTCAAGGATCGTGCGGCGCTCTACATCATCCGCGATGCCATTGCGCGTGGCGACCTGAAACCGGGCGGCACCATTGTTGAAGGTACGGCGGGTAACACCGGGATCGGTCTGGCGCTTGTTGGTGCGTCGATGGGGTTCAAGACCGTCATCGTCATCCCGGAAACACAGTCCGAAGAGAAAAAGGACATGCTGCGACTAGCTGGTGCTCAGCTGGTTCAGGTTCCGGCAGCACCGTACCGCAACCCCAACAATTTCGTACACTATTCCCGTCGTCTGGCCGAAGAACTGGCGCAGACCGAGCCCAACGGCGCGATCTGGGCCAACCAGTTCGACAATGTTGCGAACCGTCAGGCGCATGTGGAAACGACCGGTCCCGAAATCTGGGAACAGACCGATGGCAAAGTTGACGGGTTCGTCTGTGCCGTGGGGTCGGGCGGTACATTGGCAGGCGTGGCCGATGCGTTGCAGCCCAAAGGCGTGAAGATCGGTCTGGTCGATCCGATGGGGGCTGGGCTGTATTCGTATTACACCACCGGCGAAATCGCGATGGAGGGCGGCTCGATCGCTGAGGGCATCGGTCAGGTGCGTATCACCAAGAACCTTGAGGGGTTCAAACCTGACTTTGCTTATCAGATGACGGACAACGAGGCGCTGCCTTACATCTTTGATCTGCTGCGCGATGAAGGCCTGGTCATGGGCGGTTCAACCGCCATTAACATGGCTGGTGCGGTACGTCTGGCCAAAGATCTGGGACCGGGCCACACCATCGTGACCATCCTGTGTGACTATGGAACTCGCTATCAGTCCAAGCTGTTCAACCCGGACTTTCTGCGTGAAAAGGAATTGCCTGTCCCGGACTGGATGACCGAAGCTCCACGCAGTATCCCCGGCGTTTTTGAGGACGTGTGATGCTGCGGCGTGTTCGCCTGTTCCTGACCCTTTTTGCGGTATGTTTTGCGATAGTTTGCGGCCCCGCTGCCGCGCAGCTTACAGATCGTCAAAGCGAATACTATCAAGGCTGGGTCAAAACGGCGGACCGTGCCGAGACGGTGATCGAGGCCGATCGCGCGTCGAACGCGTCGCTCGAAAACCTGCGCGCCGAGATCAACGAATACCGGGACGATTTCAATCGGGCACGCGGTGCAAACACCGAACGTATCCAAACGCTTGAAAATCAGATCAAGGCTCTTGGTGCAGCACCCGAAGGCGACGCGACCGAACCGGAAGACATTGCCACACTACGAAAGCACCTAGACGAGCAGCTGAACAGTTTGCGCGTCCCGCAGATCATCTCGGAAGAGGCATTCAGCCGGGCCAATGGCCTTATATTCGAGATAGACAAACTATTGCGGGACCGTCAGGCGAAAGAACTTTTAGAGCGCGGACCGTCGCCCCTGAACCCCACCCATTGGCGGCCTGCTTGGGTTGATGTGAACGAAGCTGCGCAAGCGTTGTTCAACGAAGCGCGGCGGAACCTGAGAACTGACGTCGTTCATGAACGTTTGCGTTCCCGTGGCCTGGGTATTCTGGCGTTGGTTTTCGTCGCCGGCGTGCTGTTGTTTTACGGCAAGCGGTGGTCGGAAGCCGCTGGTGCGCGTTTGCGAGCCCTGGGAGGGCAGGGAAGTGGCGTATGGACGTTCTTGACCTCGTTGCTGAGAATTGTCCTCCCCTGGTTCGGCGTCTGGCTTCTGGTTCAGGCTGTTGTGATGACAGGCGTTCTGGGGCTGCGCGGGACGCTGTTGATGGAAAACGTGCCCTATTGGGCGGCGATCATCCTGTATTATGACTGGATTGGCCGACAGGTTTACGTGCTGCAAGCGGCGCAGGGGTTCAAAAAACTGTCCCGCCAGAAAGTCACTGAGTTACGCGTCTACCTCGATTTTCTTGCCGGGCTCCTGATCCTGCATGAACTGGTGAACCTGTTCGATCAGATCGAAAATATCTCGGATGCGACGCGCGCCGTCGTCGCCTTTCCGGTCATCGTCGCAACAGCTTTGATTCTACTGCGCGTCCGTCGCGTCCGCAGCGTTGATGTCCCTGTCGATGCAGGTGAGCCGTCCGAAACGGCCCGCGCTGCCGGGTTCAGCCAACTGATCGAGTTCATTCGACGCGCTTTGTTCTTCCTGGGGATCGCCAGCCCGATTTTAGCGATGCTGGGGTATACGAATGCGGCTGAGGCAATCGTTTTCCCGGCTGTGCGTTCATTGGTTCTTATTGCAGCGCTGGTCATCGTCCAACGCTTCCTGACGTCTGTTTACGGCTGGCTTGGCGGGCAGGGCGATAAGGCCAAGGACTCGCTGTTTTCGGTTCTCATCGGCTTTGCAATGGCCATTGTGGCTATGCCCGTGCTCGCGCTGTATTGGGGTGCGCGTCAAACCGACCTGCAGGAAGTCTGGTCGCGCCTGCTGCAGGGGTTTGACATTGGCGGGGTAACCATCTCGCCCAGCAACTTCTTTACCTTCCTTGTCATATTTGCCATCGGCTATGGCCTGACGCGGATGCTGCAAAGCGGGCTGCGCAATTCTCTGTTGCCAAAGACCAGCATTGATCCAGGCGGGCAAAACGCGATTGTTTCGGGCACCGGGTATGTCGGTATATTCCTGGCCGCGCTGGTTGCGATAACGATTGCCGGTTTCAACCTGTCATCGCTGGCTATTGTTGCCGGTGCGTTGTCAGTCGGGATCGGCTTTGGTCTGCAAACCATCGTGTCGAACTTTGTGTCGGGCATTATCCTGTTGGTCGAACGCCCAATCTCGAAAGGGGATTGGATCGACGTGAATGGGATGATGGGGTACGTCCGTGATATTTCCGTCCGGTCCACGCGGATCGAGACGTTTGACCGAACGGATGTGATCGTTCCGAACTCGGATCTGATCAGCGGCGTTGTCACGAACTATACACGTGGCAATACGATCGGGCGGGTGATTGTACCGGTCGGGGTCGCCTATGGGACTGATACCCGAATGGTAGAGAAGATTCTGGGCGAAATCGCGAATTCACACCCTATGGTTTTGGCGAATCCAGCCCCCAGTGTGGTGTTCCAGGGGTTTGGCGCAGATTCGCTGGACTTTGAAATCCGGGCCATCCTGCGCGATGTGAACTGGGTGTTGTCAGTCAAATCCGATATGAACCACGAGATTAACCGGCGCTTTGTCGACGAGGGGATCGAAATCCCGTTTGCACAGCGCGATCTCTGGTTGCGTAATCCCGAGGTGTTGCAGGGCAGCGAAGCCCAACCCAGCAAGAACACCGACGAAATACCGTCCGCAAAGCCATCCACAAATCCCGTCGAGATGACCGAGGGAGATTTGGCTGATGGTGACAGCGACGAGATTTAAACGCCTTTGCAAGGCTTTCGATTTCAGGTGAAATTTCACCTCAATGGGGCCTTGCAAATCCCTCGGCGATAGTTCAAATAACGCCGGCACGGAGAGGTGGCCGAGTGGTCGAAGGCGCACGCCTGGAAAGTGTGTAGGCGGGAGACCGTCTCCAGGGTTCGAATCCCTGTCTCTCCGCCACAACCCCCTATCAACATTCATCCAGCTGCGTTTGCAGGTGAATCCGTCAATCCCTGGATTTCGACGAGCGCAGAAGTAGGTTGGCCGCGATTGGCGCGCCGATGATCACGACGACAATGCGCGCCAGGTGGTGTGTGACCACATACCCCAGATCCGCCCCCGATACGATGGCCAGCACCGTCATCTCTGCCTGACCGCCCGGTGCAAAAGCTAGAAAGGCTTCGACCGGACGGCCCAGCCCCAGCGTGGTGACCACTGCCGTGAAAGCAGCGGCCACAACGGCCAGCAAGATCACGTACGTGAAGCCAGCCGCCACGACGCGTTTAAGCTCAGACCAGGTGACACCGACGAATTTGACACCGATCCCACAGCCGATGAAGAACTGGGCGAACAGGATCGCCTCGCGCGGGGGGCGGGTATGGATGAAATCCCCAAGCGACAAGGCCGCCGTCAGGATTAATGGACCAAGAATCGAAGCACCGAAAAGCCCGATCTTCTCTCCGCCTTTCCAGCCGACAAAAGCTGCGACCGTCATGAGTATCAGCTCATGCAAGGGTAGGGCCGAGGCAGGTTCGCCCAACGGGTTGGTCAGTTCGGCACCGTAAAAAAAAGTCAGGAACAAAGGGGCAAGGGTGACGATAATCAATACGCGCGTCCCGTGGATCAACGACAGGGTTCGCGGATTGGCACCAGCCTCTGCCCCAAAGATAACCATGTCCTGAAACCCGCCCGGCATGGCCGCAAAAAACGCAGTTTTGTCGTCAAAGCCCCAGAATTTACGAAAGAACGGCACACCAACCATTGCAATCAGCAGGATAAATACCGGTATCAGCAAAAGGGACGCCACCATCTTTGGAAGTTCGGCGAACAGGCTGGGTGTGATCGACGCCCCGACCGCGACGCCAAGAATGGTTCTGGACGCGACCGAGATTTGCCCGAAATCCCGCATGGGTGCGTGTGCCAAAGCTGCAATCAAACACGCTGACATCGGCCCGAACAGAAAGGGCAGCGGCAGGTTCAACGCCCAAAAAACTGCAGTTCCCAACATAGCCAATATCAGCGTGACTGACCGTTGCATCAGCGGCGACAAATGAAGGCTTGAGGCGGTCAAGGATAGTGTCCGATTTCGTTGACTAAGGCATGTATCCAAATGTATACAAAGAGACACAATATGCAAGATTGAGAATGATGAAAACTCAAGAAGATCCTAATCAAACCGGCCCGCAGGGGAATTCCGCTTATCAGCGTTTGCTGGATGAAATTCGCGAGGGCGTTTTGTTGCCAGGTGACAGGCTCAGAGAGATCGAGCTGTCCGAAAGACTGGGCGTCAGCCGAACACCTGTGCGCGAAGCGATACGGCAACTCGAAGCGGATGGGTTGGTTACGCATATCCCGAGGCTGGGCGCTACGGTTCGCAGCCTGAGCTATTCGGAAGTCATGGAGCTGTACGAAATGCGCGCCGTACTTGAAGGCACGGCGGCACGTTTGGCGGCACGCGCGGCTTCGGATGTGGAACTGGACGAACTGAATGTCCTGAACAATCGCCTTGCCGAGGCTGGCACCGGTCCGGTGGCCGCTCAGTTGAACCGTATTTTCCACGCCACGCTATTGGATGCCGCCAAAAACCGCTTTCTCACAAAGTCGATGCTATCGCTGCAAAAGGCGTTGTTGATATTGGGCCCGTCCCAAATGCTGGACGGTCAGCGCGCAGACGATGCCGCGGATGAGCATCGCCGTGTGATGGAAGCCTTGCAGGCTCGTGACGGCGACGCAGCCGAGCTGGCGATGCGCGCCCATGTTCATGCGGCCCAGCGGATGCGTATCCGCGCTTTGCAGAAACGGGACCGCGCAATTGATCAGACCTGATCTGAGGAGTTGATCGTCCTACCTCTTGGTCCTAGGCTCTTTCGCCAAACCACTCCTCCCATCCACAGAAGTCGACGGAAAATCCGGCCATCGTGGAGGTCGTTGTTTAGGCTTTTCCGGTACAAACACTCAGCTGACCACTTTCAAAGGGTTGGGGCCTTCAACCTCGCGGCTAATCTCTTGTACCAGTGCCATCGCGGCAGGGTTTCGGCGCTTAACATGCATACGCGCGACAAAAACGATGGCCGGGGGATCGGGGAATACGCCTTTGATCACCTCTATGTCCGGTGTGACATGCATTCCATTCAACAGGGCGACGCCCAAACCGGACCGCACAGCCGACTGAATGCCATTGGCGCTTGGGCATTCTAATACGTTATCGAAGTGGTGCCCTTGCAGCTGCCCATCTCCGAAGCCCCATTTGCGATAGAAACATTGGCTGTCGAAGGACAGAAAGGGAACAAGTGCTGTCGTATCCAGTTGGAAATCCGGTGATTTTACCCAGTGGAGTGTGTCCTCGAACAGGATCAGGTCATCTGGCCGCGCATCGTGCCGAAAGATTTGCATGACGGCGACATCCAACTCTCCGGCCTTCAACCACTCTTGCACGTTCAGACTTTGACTGGTGCGTGTTCGGACCTGAACGTCCGGGTAAAGCCGTGTGAAACGACCCAATATGCGGGCGATGTCGCTGGTTGCCGTGTCTTCGGTCATGCCCAGCCGGAGTGCGCCGGCCAAGGGTTTCTTGCCCAAACTGGCAAGCGCCTCATCGTGCAGGGCACATATTCGGCGGGCATAGTCGCACAGGCGCAGACCAGTATCCGTGAACAGAGGGCCACCGGGTCGTCGCGCCAGCAGATCGCAGTCCAGGGCTTGCTCTAACCGTCGGATTTTGTGGCTGACTGCCGATTGCGACAGCGCCAGATGCTCGGCCGCGCGCGTCACGCCGCCATGGGATGCGATGGCTAGAAGGGCGCGCAGGGCGTCAATTTCCAATCGGTCGGTCATTTGCAGCACCATGACAATTTTGGATTGAAGTATGAATATCATTCATTTGTGTCACATACCAGTGTTGAACTACTGGTCAGGAAATCCAAAGCTCAGGAGTATTCGCATGCCGCATCTCGTCCCGGACCACACAGTGATCAAAACCCCGCGGATGGTCCCCGGAACCCATGGGGAAGGCGATCCGGTGGATTTGATCCACAGCACATTATCTTACATCCATCGCGACGTGCCGCCTGTACGGGCAGCGGCGGGCAACAGGGTACACTTGTTCGGTCTGGCGGGTCTTGGTCAGTCTGAACGACCTTGGAATCCGGTGCATGACAGGTCGGTCATCGATCAGGTTCCCGTCGTGCACAAGTTGCCGGAAAACTGCAGTCATTTCCCGAATAAAGATCAGCCCAAACAGACACCCGCGCCGCTGATCAACCTCTTGCCGACAAAGGGCTGAACCATGACGGATCAAATCAAAACCCGTGACCCGGGCGGTCTGACGACGGTATTCGAAATCACCGGATCGGTGCTGGCTATGGCCTATGCCTTGTTGATCGCTTCGAATACGGGGGCCGAGTTGGTCGGCTTCGCCCTGTTGTTATTGTCCTCGGGCCTGTTTGCGGCCTGGGCCGTGATTGATCGCCGCTGGACGTTCCTGTTGTTGCAAGGGTTCTATGCGGCCTCGGCGATCATCGGGTTGATCCGGTGGGCATGAACTTCGCATAGGGCAGTTGCGGAAATCTTGCTAGAACAGCCTTATGCGAAATGAAGACAGAATCAAAATCGGCTTTTTGCTGTTTGACGGCTTTCCCATGGCCTGCCTGACCTCGGTGATCGAGCCGTTGCGGGCGGCCAATGAAATCGCCGGGCAGGAGGCGTTCTGCTGGTCGCTGCTGTCCGAGCGTCAACAGAAAGTACAATCCAGCGCAGGTGTCCGGTTCGAGGCCGAGAGGTCTTTGACCGACTGCAAGGATATCGACATTCTGTTCCTTCTCAGCAGCCCAACGTCCGGCTTTGACAACACAACCGTTGGCAACGGTGCTCTGCGCAGTCTCGGACGGCATGGCACCGTTTTGGGCGGGATTAGCGGTGGGGTTTTCCCATTGGTCCGGTCTGGGGTGATGGGGGGGCAACCTGTTTCCGTCCATTGGTGCTATGAGGCCGCATTTCTGGCTGAGTTTCCCGAAGTCGACTCGCGTAGCGAGGTGATCGTGAAAACGGCGACACGCTACACCGCGGCCGGTGCCGCTGCCGGGTTCGATCTGGCCCTGCATCTGATCGAGGATCGGCTCGGTGGCGATGTCGCGCACGAGGTTGCCTGTTGGTTTCAACATCCGATGATGCGCGGGGCAGGTGTGCGGCAACAAGTTCCTACCACGACCGCGCCGGAAACTGGCGACAGCCTGCCGCCGCTGGTGTCGCGCTGCGTCGACCTGTTCGCCGGTCATATGAGCGATCCGATTTCCATCGCAGAGGCCGCACAGAAAATCGGGGTCACGCCGCGCCAGGTGGAACGTGCTTTCAAACAGGCGACGGGCCAAAGCCCCAGCCATTACTATCGCGCAATGCGCATGAAGGCGGCACGGCAGATGGTGGTCTATACCAAGGACCCGATTGCAGACATCGCGGCTGCGATCGGGTATGGTTCAGTGGCGCCGCTTGTGACCCATTATCGGTCGGCCTTTGGGCTAAGCCCCAGCGAAGACCGTCGCAGAATCAACCGCTTCCGTGTCGAAGGTAACGCGCCATTGCCGTCAGTCTGACGTTGTTTTACAGCGCCGACCGCATTGCAGAGACGATGGCATGATGCAACGACCCGGCGGATGAACGGGGGCCATAAATGCTGAACGCTTCATCTGACCGACAGAGAACAAAGCACCCAATGTGGTGAATTGAGCAACGGGCGACGCTGCCCGCATCGATATTGCGTAGGTCCAGCATAGATAATAGTTCCAACACAGCCGGAATCTGATCACCGTTCAGGTCGAACCGTGTCCAACCGTCGGTCTGTTCTGTCACCGACGCGGTATCGCCCAAAGCGGACTTCACCTGATCAGTAAGCTCTTCGTGCGTGTCAAAAGGCGCCTCGATCATCCACTGATCCGGACCGGCCCAAAAGGCAGTGACAGTGTCACCGGCATGTTGGCCGATACCAGGTGCAGGGGCACCGATCAGTTTCGCCAGGGCTTTGCTGGCTTTGGTTTCCTGTCCCATCCGCGCGGCGACGGATGCCAGCGCGACGCCCGGAACTTCCCGGCACGTAACCCCGCCAACAGTGTCGACCTGCGGTTCGGACCCGCCCAATGCGGTTATTGCAACTAGATCATGCACGCAGACGCTCTCCTTCGGGGTCAACGAAATGGGCCGATACGATTTCGACCTCGACGGTCAGGTCGGTCAATGGGGACACAAGGCGCATTTTCTCGCCCATTCGGTTGGCACCGTCCTTCAAAAGACCCAGCCCGATATTGCTGTTCAGAATGGGCGAGTACGCAGCCGAAGTGACATAGCCCTGATCGTGCGCGGCATCCACCGGGCCGGTCGTATTCATCAAATGGCCACCAGCGGTGATTTTCTCTTCGGGCGATACCGGTTTGATCCCGACCAGCCGCAGGACATCCGGTTCTACCAAGGCCTCTCGTTCGGACAGGGTTGATCCGATGCTGTCTTTCTTTTTCGACACCATCTTACCCAATCCAAGATTCAATGCCGTTGTGGTGCCATTCAACTCGTTGCCGGCCGCGTGGCCCTTTTCGATCCGCATGACGCCCAGCGCTTCGGTGCCGTAAGGGACCACGTCAAATTCCTCACCCTCGGTCATCAGACGCCGCATCAGGGCGTCGCCATAACGTGAAGGTACCGCGATTTCGAACGCCAACTCTCCCGAGAATGAGATCCGGAACAGCCGCGCGCGCAACCCGCCGCAGACTGTAATGTTGCCACAGCCCATGAAGGGAAATGCCTCGTTCGAGATGTCGAATTCAGGGTCGACAATCTTTTGCAGCAGCTTGCGCGAATTGGGACCAGCGACAGCATATTGCGCCCAGGATTCGGTGGTCGAGATCAGCTGCACATCCATATCCGGGAACAGGCATTGGCGCACAAATTCCATGTGACGATAGACATTTACCGCGTTGGCCGTGGTCGTTGTGACGACAAAATGATCCTCGGCCAGACGCGCGGCTGTGCCATCATCCATCACCATGCCGTCTTCGCGAAGCATCAGGCCATAGCGGGTTTTTCCCACGGGAAGCTTGGCGAAACCGTTCGCGTAGACGCGGTTCAGGAAATCAGCCGCGTCCGCGCCCTGCACGTCGATTTTTCCAAGTGTCGTACAGTCGCACACCCCGACGGACGCGCGGGTCTGGCGCACTTCACGGTCCACTGATTCACGCCAATGGGTCTCACCGGGCAGGGGAAACCACTGCGCGCGCAGCCAGTTGCCGACCTCGACAAATACAGCGCCCCGTTCCTTGGCCCAGTAGTGTGAAGGTGTCAGGCGGGTGGGGTGAAACTCTTGTCCCTTCATCCGACCGGCGAAGGTGCTGATCGGAACAGGCGTGTAAGGCGGGCGGAAAATTGTTGTCCCAGTTTCGGGGATCGTCTTTCCGGCCACCTCGGCCATGATCGCCAAAGCGCTGATGTTCGATGTCTTGCCCTGATCGGTCGCCATGCCAAGCGTGGTATAGCGTTTCAGGTGTTCAACTGACCGGAACCCTTCCTGATAGCTGAGTTTGACGTCCTTGACGGTCACGTCGTTTTGCTGGTCCAGCCATGCGCGTTTGCAGCCTTCGACATACCAGAACGGTTTCTGCGCGATTGGTGTGTCCTCGGCCTCTGGCAGGTCGGGCTGAGCACCGCTTAGCTCCAGCGCTGCTACAGCAGCTTCGGCACCGGATTGCAATGCGCCATGGGTGGACATCACCCCGTTCGCCGCACCCGCCACCGATAGCCCGACAGGCAGATTTGAGCCGGGTACAAAGGCGGCCAGATCGTTGTTCCAGACTGGACGCCCGCGCTGATGGCAGGTCAGGTGCACATTCGGGTTCCACCCCCCCGAAACGCCCAGCGCGCCGCATTCCAGCGTACGGGTCGAGCCGTCGGGCAGGGCAACTTCGACAAAGGTGAGACCAAGACGCCCCTTGGTATTCACAACCTGAGCGCCGCTCAGGACTTCGTAATCGTAGTTGACCGGAGCATCCTCACGTACGTCGACAATGGCGCAAATGTGAACGCCCTTGGCATGCAGGTCGGCGGCGGTGCGATGACCGTCGTCGTTGTTGGTGAAGATCGCCACGCGCTGAGAGGCTGTGGCCGCGAACCGATTGGCATAGGTTCGCAAGGCGCTGGCCATCATTATGCCGGGGCGGTCGTTGTTTTCGAACGCGATGGGCCGTTCAGTCGACCCCGCACACAGCAACGCCTTCTTGGTGTAAATGCGCCAGAGGATTTGGCGCGGCTTACCGGCGGGCAGGGTGGCCACATGATCTCCGGTCCGTTCTACAGCGCCGTAGATGCCGTGGTCGAAGGCGCCGATGACAGTGGTTCTGGCCATCAGCCGGACGTTGGGCAAGGATGACAGTTCCGCGACGGCCTGCGCTGCCCAGTCGCTGGCGCTTTGATCGTCAACCGAAAATGTCTCGCTGTTCAGACGTCCGCCGAACCGAAAATCCTCGTCTGCCAGAATAACATCCGCTCCAGCGCGCCCCGCGGTGAGAGCTGCCATCAAGCCCGATGGGCCCGCGCCGATGATCAGCAGATCGCAATGGCGGAACCCTTTGTCATATTCGTCGGGGTCAGCCTCCATCGACAAAGAGCCAAGGCCCGCGGCGCGACGGATGATCGGCTCATAGACTTTTTCCCAAAAAGCAGCCGGCCACATGAAGGTCTTGTAGTAAAACCCGGCGGACAGGAAATTCGAGAACAGGTCGTTCACGCCAAGCGCATCGAATTTCAGGCTGGGCCAACGGTTCTGCGATTGCGCCTCAAGCCCGTCAAACATCTCGGTCGTTGTGGCCCGTGTGTTGGGTTCCTGCCGGTTGCCGGAGCGCAGCTCGACGATGCCATTGGGTTCCTCGGATCCGGCAGTCAGTAGGCCGCGCGGGCGGTGATACTTGAACGAGCGTCCGACCAACCGCACGTCATTGGCCAGCAAAGCCGAAGCCAGCGTATCGCCGGGATGGGCGGTATAGTTGTGGTTGTCGAACCGGAAATTCACAGTGGTATTGCGGTCGATCTGACCGCCGCTTAACCTGTTGTTCTGGGTCATTTGGATCGCCCCCGCGCGCGGGCCACATCGCGGGCCAGTTCTACCTTGGAAATCTCATGTGTGGTGGTGTCGCGGGTAACGACCAGCCACGACCGGTCGCCAGCCTCATGATACCACAATTCTTGATGCTCGCCTGCGGGATTGTCGCGCAGATAGCCGTATTCATAGAACGCGTCCGCCGCGTCTTCGGCCTGCCAGTCCGGGCGGTTGATCAGTGACGCGTCACCCAGATAGGTGAATTCAGATGCGTCGCGCGGGCCCAGAAGGGGATGGTTGATAATCATTCTCGTGCTCCCCTCAATGCAGGTTGGGCTGGTTGCCCACGCCTTTTTCGTCGATCATCCGGCCCGTGCGGAACCGGTCGAAGCGATAGGCCGTGGCGGTAGAGTGCGGTTCGTCCTTCGCCAACAGATGCGCAAAACAGTAACCGGACGCCGGGGTCGCCTTGAACCCGCCGTAGCACCAGCCACCATTGAAATAGAGCCCCTCGACCGGAGTGCGGTCGATGATGGGCGAGCCATCCATCGACATGTCCATAACACCACCCCACATGCGCAGCAGACGGGCGCGACCGATCATTGGCATTAACGAGACGCCGCCTTCGCAGACATCCTCGACCACAGGCAGATTTCCACGTTGGGCGTAGGTGTTATAGCCGTCGATATCACCGCCAAAGACGAGCCCGCCTTTGTCGGACTGGCTGACATAGAAATGTCCGGCCCCATAGGTGATGACGCTGGGCAGAACCGGCTTCAGACCTTCGGACACAAACGCCTGTAACACGTGGCTTTCGATCGGCAGGCGCATGCCCGCCATGCCCATCACCCGGCCCGAGTTACCGGCAACAGCGCAGCCGACTTTGTTAGCCCCGATAAAGCCCTTTGAGGTCTCAACACCGAGGCATTTGCCGTTCTCGATGCGGAGCCCGGTGACTTCGCAATTCTGGATGATGTCGACACCGTGGCTGTCAGCGGACCGGGCAAAGCCCCAGGCCACCGCATCATGGCGCGCGGTGCCGCCCCGCCGCTGGGCCAGACCGCCTTTGATCGGGAAACGCGCGTCGTCGAAATTCAGATAGGGGTGTTCTTTGCGTACCTGATCGGCATCCAGCAGTTCGGCATCTGCACCGTGCAGGATCATCGCATTGCCGCGCCGCGTATAAGCGTCGCGCTGACCATCCGTGTGGAACAGGTTGAGTATTCCGCGCTGGCTCATCATCGCGTTGTAGTTCAGGTCTTGTTCAAGCCCTTCCCACAGTTTCATCGAGAATTCATAGAACGGCTCATTCCCGTCCAGCATGTAGTTCGAGCGAACGATCGTCGTGTTCCGCCCGACATTGCCTCCGCCGATCCAGCCCTTTTCGACAACTGCGACACTTCGATGACCGTAGACTTTGGACAGATAGTGGGCTGTCGCCAGCCCATGACCACCACCGCCTATGACGATGATGTCGTAATGAGCTTTAGGTTCGGGGTCACGCCAGACCGGTTTCCACCCTTTGTGGCCGGTAAGCGCCTCTTTGATGACTCGAAAGCCTGAATATCGCATGAATCGGACCTTTTTTGCCAGAATTCACTATTTTCCTGCTCAGTGATATCCTCAGATGCGACATTGGTGTGTCTGAATCAGACCCTTTCCTGCGCCGCGCTGGGAACCAATTGTGAAAACCATGATACAAAGGCGTCAACCTCGGGGGATGCGCGCTGCACGGCCAGAAAGTACCCTTCGGTCGCTGGAGCGGTCTCATCGAATACACGCGCGACCTGACCGGTTTGCAAAGCGTGATCGGCGATAAGTGCATTTACCAAGGCCACGCCGTTCCCGGAAGCCGCCAATTGCAATGCGAGCCCGTAAGAGTCGACATAATAGGCCGGGGTATGGATTTTATGACCGGTGACCTCCGCCCAGGTGGACCAGTTGTCTGACGTTCCCACGGCCTCGATCAACGGCAAGTCCAGAAAAGCGCCAACCAAGCCAGGTGCTTTTACCGCAATCAGGTCATTTGGTCGTAAGGGCATTGCATCCCGTCCAACCTGTTTTTCCGACCCGAACCGGATTTCGACATCGGCGCGCAGGGCAGAGTATTCATCGGGCCAGATCGTGCTGACAAAGCGAATGGACGTGTCTGGGTTTTGGTCGCGAAACTGGGGCAGGGCAGGGGAAATCAACCATTCGATGATGCTGATCGACGCCGCAACAGTGACGTGTCTGGCCCGTTCCTCTGCCAAATACGGAGAGGCGGCGGATTGCAGCAATTGCAGTGCGGCTTCGACTTGCGGCAGCAGCTTTCGCCCTTCATCCGTCAAGGAAAGACCGCGCGGGTGCCGATGAAACAGGACGACGCCAAGCCGGGATTCCAGCGACCTGATTTGCTGGCTTACGGCGGATTGGGTCAATCCGATTTCATCCGCCGCAGCTGTTGAGCTCAACCTTCGGGCCGCGGCCTCGAACGACCTGAACCATGTAAGGGGGGGCAGAGTTTTGGGCATGTGCAACCGACCTAGTAGCTTTGTTAATACCTAAGACCCAACTTCTTTCGTTTGTCAAAGTGCCGGCCAATCAAAGATATTTCTCGTACTCAAGATTGGGGGATAACGTGCAGCCGGAAATTCGTAAAATAGTGACCTTCGACGAAGAAGTGCTGATCGAAGGATATCGCAAAGCCGAACGGCCGTGGCGCATGTTCGCCGTGGCAGCGGTTGTCACGAACCCTTGGGCCGGACGTTTCGTCGAGGATCTGCGGCCTGAAATTTTGGCCTATGGCCCAATTCTGGGCCAAGAATTGACCGACAGGATGATCGCGCTGGCCGGAAGCGGCGAGGCGATTGAGGCTTATGGCAAGGCCGCGGTTGTGGGGCTGGACGGAGAGGTCGAGCATGCCTCGGGCCTGATCCACACGCTGCATTTCGGGAACATCTTCCGGCAGGCGGTTGACGCCAAGTCCTATCTGTCATTCACCAACACCCGGGGCCCGGCGAACACACCGATCATGGTGCCACTGATGGACAAGAACGATGCAGGCCGTCGGTCGCATTACCTGACGCTGCAATTCGCCATCCCCGACGCGCCGCGCGCGGATGAGATTGTCGTTGTTTTGGGCGGAGCAACCTCGGGCCGCCCGCATCATCGTATTGGCGACCGCTATCAGGACTTGAAGGATCTGGGCCATGACGTGGACAACCCGGCCTCGGTCTGACATCGGCGGGCTCGCCGCGATAGACGAAGGCGAAGGCCCGCTTGTGGTTCTGCTCCATGGCGTTGGATTGCGGGCCGAGGCTTGGGGCGCACAGATCGATGCGCTGTCTGCCGCCGGGTATCGTGTTCTGTGTCCGGATATGCCCGGGCACGGGGAAACCCCTTTCCATGGTGCTATTGGGCTGGATGGATACGCCAACCCTATCGCGGCCCGATTGACCGAGCCTGCCGTTCTGATTGGGCATTCCATGGGCGCTTTGATCGCTTTGGACATTGCGGCATCGGGTCATGATCAGGTGAGAGGCGTTGCTGCGTTGAACGCAATTTACCGCCGAACCCCCGAAGCGCGTGCGGCTGTCACGACCCGCGCCGCGGCACTGGATGCTGCGGCCATGAACGATCCCACCGTGACTTTGCAGCGTTGGTTTGGCGATCAGGTTTCCGAAGAATGCGAAGCCTGTTCGCGTTGGCTAAAAGATGTCGATCCGAGCGCCTACAAAGCGGCCTATACCGTCTTCGCCGAAAGCGATGGACCGACTAACGCACAACTGGGGCAAATCAAATGCCCGGCACTGTTTATGACGGGCGGGGATGAGCCGAATTCCACACCGGGCATGTCACAGGGCATGGCGCAGAAGGTGACAAATGGGCGTGTCGAAATTGTTCCGAACGCCGCCCACATGATGCCCATGACGCACCCGGCTGACGTTAACGCCAATTTGCTTGAGTTCGTTCGGAGGTGCCTGCCATGACCGAGGTTGATACCCGCGCCCTGCGTGATGCTTTCGGCAACTTCATGACCGGCGTGACGGTTGTGACGACCCGGGATACGTCCGGCAACCCGGTCGGGTTCACGGCGAATTCCTTCACGTCTGTGTCGCTTGATCCGCCCTTGCTGTTGGTCTGTCCCGGCAAGTTTCTGTCCACCCACGATACCTTTGCCGGATGCGCGCACTTTGCGGTGAATGTTCTGGCAGACGGGCAGCAGGGCGTCTCGAACACCTTCGCTAGTTTCAAGGGCGACCGATTTGGTCGTGTGGCGCATCGCGACGGAGCCAATGGCTTGCCGCTGATCGACGGGGCGCTGGCACAGTTTAGTTGTGAAACGCATCAGGCGCTGCCCGCAGGCGACCACACGGTTCTGATTGGCCGTGTCATAGACTTCACCCATATCGGCGGAAACGGTCTGGGTTATGTGAACGGGTCGTACTTCAGTCTTGGGCTCGAGCGTCAGATGGACGCGCAGGTTCCGACAATCTGCGGCGCGATTGTTGCGGCAAATGGCAAAGTTCTTCTGGAACGCTACGAAGGCGTATTTCGCCCGGTTCAAATCACCGGTGCAGAACCCGGGGGGCAACGCAACAGGCTGGCACAGGGCCTTTCTGATCGCGGCATTCAGGCGCAGATCGAACAGGTCTATTCTTCGTTCAACGATGCCGAAACGAACCTGCACTATACGTTCTTTCTGGCGTCCTGCGGTCAGACCACCCAGACGGACAATGCCGAATGGGTAGACATCGGCGATCTGGCCGATCTGACCTATGCCAGCAAAAGTTTGCACCACATGATGACCCGCTACGCCCTTGAAGCCCGCGAAGGCGTGTTCGGGCTGTATCTCGGCGACGCCGAGCGCGGCGAAATTCACAGTTTCGGTAAAGGAGCCATTTGATGGAGTTTTCACTGTTTGCCCACGTGGAACGTCTGACCCCGGATCAGCCACACGATGTTCTGTATGATGAATTCGTGAGCCTGGTTAAGATGGCTGATGACGGGGGCATGCGGGCAGTTTGGACAGGTGAACATCATGGGATGGAGTTCACCATTGCCCCCAACCCGTTTCTGTCGCTGGTCGATCTGGCGCATCACACGCGCAATGTGCGATTGGGGACCGGGACGGTAATTGCGCCGTTCTGGCATCCTATCAAACTGGCAGGTGAGGCCGCCGCAGCGGATCAGATGACAAAAGGGCGTATCGAGTTGGGGATCGCGCGCGGTGCGTATTCCTATGAATATGAACGCCTGATGCCAGGAATGGACGCATGGGAAGCGGGGCAGCGCATGCGTGAATCCACGCCGCTGTTGCCGCAGATCTGGACGGGCGATTGTGCCCATGAAGGCGAGTTTTATAGCTTTCCGGCCGCAACTTCGGCACCGAAACCTTATCAGGACGGCGGTCCTCCAATATGGATCGCGGCGCGGGACCCAAACAGCCACGAATTCGGCGTTCACAACGGATTCAATATTCAGGTCACCCCGCTATGGCAGGGCATGGAAGAGATCGAGACCCTGATGGGGCGGTTCAACGATGCCTGTGACAGCTACGCGGGGCCGCGCCCCAAGATCATGCTGTTGCACCACACTTATGTCGGCAAAGATGACGACGATGTTGCGCAGGGCGTGCAAAGTCTGCGCCGGTACTACAATTACTTTGGTGCATGGTTCATGAACAAACGGCCAGTTGAACAGGGCTTGATCAAGCCGATTACCGAAGCCGAGATGGACGCGAACCCGATGTATACCAGCGAGAAACTGGGCCGCGACCTGACAGTTGGGACCGCGCAACAGGTAATCGACCGGATCAAGCGCTATGAAGATCTGGGCTATGACGAGTTTTCGTTCTGGGTCGATAGCGGCATGACCAACGAACGAAAGCGCGCCTCTTTGGCGCGATTCATCGACGACGTGATGCCGGCATTTCAGTGAGGACCACCATGGGAAACTTACCGCATTTTCAGCTGTTCATTGATGGCGCCTGGACCGAAGGTTCAGCCTCGCAGGTTATGACGTCCGAGAACCCGGCCACAGGCCAGGGGTGGGCCACATTCGCGTGCGCCTCGCCCAGTGATGTTGAACGCGCCATCGCCGCCGCCAAACGGGTTTTGGATGACCCGGGATGGCGGGATATGACACAGACGCAGCGGGGCAAGCTGCTGTATCGCCTTGCCGATCTGGTGGCTGAGAATGCCGCGCGTCTGGGTGAGTTGGAGACGACCGACAGCGGAAAGCTGTTGGCGGAAACCTCGGCACAAACCGGACATGTCGCCGATTACTACCGCTACTATGCGGGTCTGGCAGACAAGGTCGAAGGCACGGTCCTGCCCATCGACAAGCCGGACATGCATGTCTTTACCTCACGAGAACCGATTGGCGTCGTGGCCGCGATCGTGCCGTGGAATGCGCAGATGTTCCTGACCGCGACCAAGCTGGGCCCGGCGTTGGCTGCCGGGTGTACCGTGGTGCTGAAAGCATCGGAAATCGCGCCCGCACCCATGCTGAAATTCGCCAAGCTGATTGAACAGGCCGGGTTCCCGTCCGGCGTTGTGTCGGTTATCACCGGTGACGCCGAAAACTGCGCGATCCCACTGACCCGGCACCCGGATGTCGACCGAATTGCCTTTACGGGTGGGCCTGAAACCGCCCGCCATGTGGTGCGAAACTCGGCTGAGAACTTTGCGGTCACGTCATTGGAGCTGGGTGGAAAGTCGCCGATCCTCGTGTTTGAGGACGCCGATTTGGACGGTGCAGCAAACGGCTTGATCGCGGGTAACTTCGGCGCATCCGGTCAGAGTTGTGTGGCGGGCACGCGCGGACTGGTGCAACGGTCGATCCTGGAACCTCTGGTTGAACGGATCGCCGAAAAGGCCAGCGCCATCCGGTTGGGTGATCCCCTGCAGCCGGAAACGCATGTCGGCCCGCTGTGCACGGCAGCGCAGGTGCGCAAGATCGAAGAGACTTTAGGCAAAGCGCGGGGGCAGGGCGCGACGATCCATTTCGGCGGAGAAACTGCAGACCGTCCCGGAAATTACATGAATCCCACTTTGGTCGAATGCGTGTCACCCGAGACCGAAACCTTGAAGATCGAAATGTTCGGACCTGTCATGTCCTTGCTGCCGTTCGATACTGAAGAAGAGGCTATCGCGCTGGCAAACAGCACCCCTTACGGGTTGGGCTCGGGCGTGTTCACGCAGAACCTTGCGCGTGCACACCGTGTTTCGAAACGGATCAGGGCCGGTATCTGCTGGGTGAACACCTATCGCGCGATCTCTCCTATCGCGCCGTTTGGCGGGTTCAATCAGTCGGGATATGGCCGCGAGGCCGGCGTTGAGGCGATCCTGGATTACACCAGAACCAAGACCACTTGGATCAGCACCGCGCAAGAGCCGATGGCGAACCCTTTCATAATGCGCTAAGGATTCGGAAAGGCAGGGATTTCCGGAGGGAAGTGAGGGGCGCATGAAACTGACAAAACCGAACTTCCCACCACCGGCCGATGCCGCCGACCGCAAGGCCATTGCCCCAGTAATCTGCTACCCACCGGACTCGTTGCAGCAGCCTGATCTGATTGGTTTGGGCCAACTGCGCGAAGGTGCCGTAAAGGTGGCCGAGGCCACTGCTGCCCCGCGTGACGCGGCTTGCATTGATGTTCCGGCCGGCGCTTTTGTCAGGGTGGTATCGGTCGATGGTCCTCAGGTCGGTGACCTGAACATGTGGAACAAGCATGACCTGACCGAGCGGTTCTATTCCGGCAAAACCCGCGCGCTGCACGGCACGCACCTGTCGACCGGAGACCGGATGTGGTCGAGCTTTCCCAACATGCGACCGATGGCGACGATCGTTGCCGATACTCTGGACTGGTATGGGTTCGATACCTATGGCGGATCGGTCCATGACGTGATTGGCACGCGGTGTGATCCGTATACCGGGCGTTTGCTATCGGGGGACGACTATCACTATTGCTGTCATTCGAACCTGACCCGCGCGCTGGCCAGCTATTGCGACCTGCCACTGCATGAGGCCGAAATGCTGGTGCATGACGTGCTGAACGTGTTCATGTGCACCGGATTTACCCGCGATACGGGCCAGTATTTCATGAAGGCCAGCCCGGTGCGGCCTGGCGACTATCTTGAGTTTTATGCCGAGATTGACCTGATCGTCGGCCTGTCTGCATGCCCCGGCGGGGATTGTTCGTCGGAACATTCCTCGGATACCGCTGCCTGCCATCCGTTGTTGATGGAAGTCTACGATCCCGGCAAGGAAGCACGTGCGGCGCATGTCCAACCGGGCCGATCAAAATACGACCGCGCGCACGGAACCGTTTAACGGGTCAGGCGCTGACCCAATCGGGTCAGCATTCTGCAGCACAGGTCCAACTGTTCGATTTCAAGGAACTCGTCTGCCTTGTGGGCCTGTGCGATTGAACCCGGCCCGCAGACAATTGCGTGAACGCCCAGTTTCTGGAACAGCCCGGCCTCGGTCGCAAAGGCGACAACGCCACTGCCATTCGCGCCGGTCAGTTCGGCCACCAGATCACGGGCCGCGTTTTCTTCCATGGGTTCAAGACCTTCGACCTCGGCGATAGCCTCTTGCGTGATACTCGAGTCGCTGTGGACCGCTTGCATCTCCGGTAACAAGGAATGCTCCACGTAGTCTGCAAGGGTCTTTTTGACGAGGTCGGCGTCACTTGCCTGCACGGGTCGCATCTCCCACAAAACCTCGGCCTTGCTGGCTATGACGTTATGGGCAATGCCGCCTGAAATTTGGCCGATATTGACCGTCGTCCAAGGCGGCTCGAACCGGCTGTCGGCGGGTGCGCGGGACTTGAGGATATGGCGCAGCTCCAGCAGTTTGCCGATATATCGCGCGGCATACTCCGCAGCATTCACTCCATCATCGGGGGCAGAGCTGTGTCCCTCTAACCCGGTAAAGCGGGTTGTATATTCAAAGCAGCCCTTGTGCCCCTCAATCACGCGCATCTCAGTCGGTTCGCCGATAATCGCGATGTCCGGAACGATGCCGCGTTCAGACAAGTCATCGACCAGCGTTTGCGCACCAAGGCAGCCGATTTCCTCATCGTAAGTAAAGGCAAAGTGCAGCGGCTGGGTCAGCTTCCCGACATCCAGCGTTTCGCCGAAAGCCACCGCCGCAGCGATAAAGCCCTTCATGTCGCACGTGCCGCGACCATAGAGTTTGCCGTCACTTTCCGCCAACTTAAACGGATCGGTCGTCCAGTCCTGATCGGCCACCGGTACCACGTCCGTATGGCCGGACAAAAGGATGCCGCCGGGTTGATCTGGCCCGACGGTGGCAAATACATTGGCCTTTGCCCCGGTCTTGTCTCGAGTGACGACACACCTCGCACCCAATGCCTCGAGCCGTTCGGTCAGGTAGTTGATCATTTCCAGATTCGAATCCGCAGATACCGTCTCAAAAGCAATCAGGTCGGCTAGTATTTCCGTGGTTCTAGGTAAAGTCATGGCTTCACAAATAGCTTTCTTGGGCGGTTGCAGAAACACTCGGCGGGACCCGACTCAGTGATGAGAATCGGCTCGGTGATCTCCAACCCCCAATCGTCCATCCAAAGGCCGGGCATGAAGTGAAAGGTCATGCCGGGTTCCAGAACGGTCTCGTCCTCGGGTCGCAGGGAAATCGTGCGTTCGCCCCAATCGGGTGGATAGCTGAGGCCAATCGGATAACCGCATCGCGCGCCGCGCTCGATACCCGCCCGTTCCAGCGGGGCAGCCAGAGCCAACGCGATATCACGCGCCTGATTGCCGGCCCGCGCGGCCTCTAGTCCCGCTTCAAGACCTTCTATCAGCGCGGCTTCAGCACGAAGCAAAAAGTCGGGTGGCTTACCCAAAAAGACCGAGCGGCAGAAGGGCGCGTGGTAACGGCGATAGCAGCCTGACAGTTCGAAAAATGTACACTCTCCGGATTTGAATGGTTCACCATCCCAAGTCAGGTGCGGTGCAGCGGCATCCGGACCAGACGGGAGCAAGGGCACAATGGCCGCGTAATCGCCCCAATCCTCGCCAACTCCGGTGATTGCGTCATGGTAGATTTGCGCGACAAGGTCGTTCTTTCGCATACCCGGTTCAATGCGTTCCAATACGCCGTCGGTCACATGCTCGGATATCCGGGCAGCTTTTCGCATTAGCGCAATTTCCTCATCGGATTTCACGGCACGCTGCCAGTTCACCAATGTGTTTGCGTCGACCAGCTCTGCGTCGGGCAACTCTGCCAGCAAAGTCAGGTGCGCTTTGGCTGAATAATAATAATTGTCCAACTCGACACCGATCCGCCCCTTCGCGATACCAGTATCCGCAATCAGCGCGGCCAGATCCTGCATGGGGTGACGCACGGTGGATTGTACATATTCGTCCGCATAGCCGTGGATCCGGTCATTGGACATCCAAACAGTTTTACGCGCGCCATTGGCATCCTGATTTCGGCCCCACCAGATCGGGTCGGCATCCTGAAGCACAAGTACCCCTTGATGCACGTAGAATGACCAGCCTTCATACCCGGTCAGCCATGCCATGTTTGAAGGATCTTCGACAAACAAGGCATCCAAACCCGCTGCTGCCATGGCGGCGCGGGTCTTTGCCAATCTGCGGTCATACTCGGCGCGGCTGAAGGCCGGATCTGAATGGGGCATTTTAGGCTCCTGCCTTGGGCGAGTTTTGTTGACAGAACTTGACGAATGCGATCACGTCAATGGGCATCACGGGAAAGACACTAAATTGAGAATCTCACCTCCCCCCCATCGCGGCGGCCAAAAGCTGATAAATGGCGCTTGCTTGAGAATTGACGCGGACGCGCAGGTTATCCGCTTTTTCTCTGAGGTAACGGAATGAGGGGGTTTGACACGTCTGAGTTCGCAGCACGAACGGAACGCGCGCAAAACAAGATGCAAGCCTCTGGTCTGTCGGCGCTGTTGCTAACGACGGAACCTGAGGTCCGATATTTTACCGGCTACCTGACGCGGTTTTGGGAAAGCCCGACACGGCCCTGGTTTCTGATTGTACCTGCCAGTGGTAAGCCGATTGCCGTGATCCCTTCGATCGGGGCCGCGCTTATGGCCGAGACATGGCTCGATGATATCCGAACCTGGGTTGCGCCGGATCTGGCCGACGATGGCATTAGCCTTTTGGCTGAGACACTTCGCGAGGTTACGCCCGACGACGCAAGGATCGGACTACCAGATGGGCATGAAACGCATGTCAGGATGCCGTTGGCAGACCTTCGACGTTTGCAACAGGCAGTCGGTCAGCGAGACCTTTGCGGCGACGAAGGGATCGTACGCGCGCTTCGGATGGTGAAATCATCAGCGGAGATTGCAAAGATCGAAACGGCTTGCGCCATCGCCGGACGCGCCTTTCAGCGGGTGCCCGAAATCGCCAAAGAAGGCGTGGCGTTGGATGCTGTGTTTCGCCGGTTTCAAATGCTGTGTCTGGACGAGGGGGCCGATTGGGTTCCATACCTCGCGGGCGGTGCGGAACAGGGCGGTTACACTGACGTAATATCCCCGGCATCTGATACGCAACTGCAACAAGGCGATGTCCTGATGCTGGACACCGGCCTGGTTTGGGATGGGTATTTCAGTGATTACGACCGCAATTGGTCAATAGGGTCCGCGAGCCAGCAGGTTAAGTCGGCCTACAGTGCTTTGATTGAAGCATCGGATTCGGCATTCGAGATTGCGCGTCCGGGCGCCACGGCGGCTGACTTGTTTCAGGCGATGAACTCTGTGCTGTCGCGCCACGATGCCGATACAGGGGCAGGGCGCTTGGGGCATGGATTGGGGATGTCTTTGACAGAATGGCCGTCCCTCATACCAACCGACCACACAGTTTTGGAACCAGGCATGGTCTTGACGCTTGAACCGGGCATTGCCGTGGGTGGAAAGATCCTTGTCCACGAAGAAAACATCGTCATAACCGAAAAAGAGCCCCGCTTTCTTAGCCCTCGCGCTGGTATGGAGTTGCCCGAGATATGACGCGTTTACCTTATACAGTTGATGCAGATAATCCCGCCATGCCCCCAATGGGTCTGATCGTCTTGCAGACAGACGAGACCCTTGAGCCGGAGTTCAACGCGTATTTTTCTGATCGAAGCTGCCCCATTTACGTCTCCAGAATTCCCAGCGGCAAAGAGGTGACGACAGATACTCTGGCGGAAATGGAAACCGCGTTACCTGCCGCTGCTGATCTGTTGCCCAAGACCCGACCATATCGTGTGGTTGGTTATGGCTGCACCTCTGCCAGCTCGGTTATCGGCTCGGATCAGGTCGAACAAATGGTTCAAAAAACTTGCGAGGCAGAGGTTGTTACAAACCCATTGCGCGCGGCCTCGGCCTGCGCCCAAGAACTTGGTGTAGCAAAGTTCGCACTTTTGTCGCCATATATCGAAGAAGTGAACGATCCCTTACGCCGCGCATTTGCGCAAAATGGCATTTCGATGGATGTTTTTGGCACATTCGGCGAAGCCGAAGAGGCCAAAGTCGCGCGGATTTCACGGAAGTCTCTGATTGAGGCTGCAGTGAGTCTTGGGCAGGATGATTCAGTTGAAGCTGTTTTTCTAAGCTGCACGAATCTAAGAACTTTTGATGTTATTCCGATTGTGCAAGAACGCCTGAATAAACCGGTGCTTTCCAGCAATCAAAGCCTTGCGTGGCACATGCGCAAGTTGAATTCTGCCTGAAAACTCTGCTGCTTCTTTTTTAATCGTTACCCACGTGTCATATTTTGGTTGCGTGCCGCACCCTGCATGTCCTTAAATGGCCTCGACAGGTCTTTGAGATCCGGATGAACCGGGCAGGCAAGGACTGCACAGGGGAGACTAATCGGTAAATGTCTAATGACGCAGCGTTCGTCGAGTTTCAGCATGTCCAAAAATCTTATGATGGCGAGATCCTTGTTGTAAAAGACCTTAACCTTTCCATGCCGAAAGGTGAGTTTCTTACAATGCTTGGGCCCTCGGGTTCTGGCAAGACAACTTGCCTGATGATGCTGGCAGGGTTTGAAACAGCCACTCATGGCGAGATTATGTTGGACGGGCGACCGATCAACAACATCCCACCGCATAAGCGCGGTATTGGCATGGTTTTCCAAAATTACGCTCTTTTTCCGCATATGACGGTGGCAGAAAATCTGTCGTTCCCTCTGGAAGTGCGGAAAATTGGCAAGGACGCAAGAGAAGAAAAGGTCCGGCGGGCGCTTGATATGGTCCAGATGGGGGCCTTTGGCAGCCGTCGACCAGCGCAATTGTCCGGTGGGCAGCAACAGCGGATCGCCCTTGCACGTGCGCTGGTGTTCGAGCCCGAGCTGGTTCTAATGGATGAACCGCTGGGCGCGCTCGACAAACAGCTGCGCGAGCATATGCAGTTTGAAATCACGCGTCTGGCCCATGAACTTGGGATTACGACCGTCTACGTGACCCACGACCAGACCGAAGCGCTGACAATGTCAGATCGCGTTGCGGTATTCGACGATGGACGCATTCAACAGCTTGCGCCGCCGGATCTGCTGTACGAAGAGCCTGAAAACAGTTTTGTTGCCCAGTTCATTGGTGAAAACAACACATTGGAAGGCGTTATTAAGTCAATCAACGGCGACGAATGTGTTGTGGCGCTGGATGACGGATCAGAAATCGACGCCAAGCCGGTCAATGTCCACGCGGCAGGTGATCGGACCAAAGTGTCAATCCGGCCTGAGCGGGTGGAATTCAACAAGGATCGCCTGCACGCCGATGCGCATACTCTGAAAGCAACGGTGAAAGAGTTCATCTACATGGGCGATGTCTTCCGCTTCCGTCTGTCGGTTGCCGGGAATGACGACTTCATCATCAAGACGCGAAACGCCCCGGACGCTATCAAACTGTCACCGGGCCAGGAAGTCGAAATCGGCTGGCTTGCGCGCGACTGCCGGGCATTGGACGCCTGATCAGGAATTGCCCCGCTCATAGCACCATAATGTGCGGGGAAAGGCATGGGAGGGTTACCCCGTGGCCCAACCGCAATGATCAAGATCAACGGGAAAAAACAGGGAGTTAATGATGAAAGTTACTAAAACCACTCTTATGGCGGGTGCGATTGTGGCTGTTGCCGGCGCCGCGTCAGCCGAAGAGATGACGATCGTCTCTTGGGGCGGCGCATATTCCAAGTCGCAGCTGAAAGCCTATCACGAGCCCTATTCGGAAAAGACCGGCGTAACCATTCTGAACGACGACAGCTCGAACGAAGCGGTTGCCAAGCTGCGGGCAATGAACGAAGCGGGCAACATCACCTGGGATGTTGTGGACGTTGTGGCAGCGGATGCCATTCGCCTGTGCGACGAAGGCCTAGCGCTGGAAATCGACTTTGACAGTCAACTGGCACCGGCACCTGACGGCACACCCGCGTCCGAGGATTTCGGCGAACTGCTGGTAAGCGACTGCTTTATCCCGCAAATCGTATACTCGACCACGTTCGGCTATCGCACCGATTTGGTCGGTGACAATCCTCCGACCGAGATTTGTGCCATTTTCGATCTTGAAGGCTATCCGGGCAAGCGGTCGCTTGAAAAGCGTCCGATCAACAACATGGAATGGGCGCTGCTGTGTGACGGTGTTGCCAAGGATGACGTCTATGACGTTCTGGCCACACCGGAAGGGCAGGATCAAGCTCTGGCAAAGCTGGACACTATCAAGGACAGCGTTGTTTGGTGGTCCGCAGGTGCAGACACGCCGCAGTTGTTGGCGGACGGCGAAGTCGTCATGGGTTCGACCTATAACGGTCGTCTGTTCAGCGTGATCGAAGAGCAGAAGCAGCCTGTTGCAATGCTGTGGGATGCACAAGTGTTCGATCTGGACGGTTGGATCATTCCTGCTGGTCTGAGCGAAGAGCGTCAACAGCGCGCGCTGGACTACATCATGTTCGCAACCGACACACAGCGCCTGGCGGATCAGGCCAAGTGGATCTCGTACGGTCCGGCACGTGCGTCTTCGGCACCGCTGGTTGGTCAGCACGCCGATCTGGGTATCGAAATGGCGCCGCACATGCCGACCGATCCGGAAAACGCCAAGAACACGTTCCTGTATAACTACGAGTTCTGGGCTGACTACCGCGACGATATCGACGCGAAATTCCAGGCTTGGCTGGCGAAATAAGCCGGTTTTGAAAACCACGGTCGGGGCCGCCATTGGCCCCGGCTTACCTAAGACCAAGGGACGCAGATGACTGACGCAACTCAATCCGGTCCGATGCTAGCTGCCGATGGCACGCCGCTGAAGAAATCCTTGGCGCGATCACTGCGCCGCCGAAAACTTCGGGCTTTGGCTCTGATCGCGCCCTTGCTGCTATTTGTGCTGCTGTCCTTTGTGATACCGATCGTGTCGATGCTGTTCCGCTCGGTCGAGAACGGTATCGTGTCCCAAACACTCCCCCTGACGGTGGTCGAGTTGCAAAATTGGGATGCCGAAGGCGGAGAACTACCGGACGAGGCGCTTTACGCGGCCTTCACCAAAGACATGGTTGCCGCAATTGAGGCGAAAGAACATACCAAACTCGGGACACGTCTGAATTATGAACAGACGGGAATGTCTTCGATGTTCCGAAAATCTGGACGCAAGATCAAGCGGTTGGATCCGGAAGCTGACGCCCCGTTCAAGGAAAAACTGATCGAAATTCACGAAGGCTGGGGGGACGTGGACACCTGGCGCGTGATCAAGACGCACGCGGTGCCGATCACCAATGGATACTTTCTGAACGCTATTGATATGCAGCGCACACCCGAAGGGGCGCAAGCGCAACCCGAAGATAAGCGCATCCTCATCAAGCTGTTCGGCCGGACATTGTTCATGTCGCTGATCATTACCGGGTCCTGTATTCTGCTGGCCTATCCAGTTTCTTACCTGCTGGCCAATCTGCCGATGCGGGCTTCAAACATGCTGATGATTTTGGTGCTGCTGCCATTCTGGACCTCGCTGCTTGTGCGCACCTCCGCCTGGAAAGTGATGTTGCAGCAGCAGGGTGTGATCAACGAAACGCTGGTCTGGCTGGGCTTTGTCGCCGATGACGCGAGGCTGGTGATCATCAACAACCAGTTTGGCACGATCATCGCGATGACGCACATCCTGTTGCCGTTCATGATCTTGCCGATGTATTCGGTCATGCAGACGATCCCGCCGTACTATACTCGTGCGGCCAAATCCATGGGCGCGACAAACTGGACGACCTTCTGGCGGATTTACTTCCCGCAATCGATACCGGGTATCGGCGCGGGTTCGATCCTAGTGTTCATTCTGGCGATCGGCTACTACATCACGCCCGAGATCGTTGGCGGCACCAAAGGTGTCTTCATTTCGAACCGGATTGCGTACCACATCTCATCCTCTCTGAACTGGGGACTGGCTGCGGCGCTGGGGACGATCCTGCTGGCGGTCGTTCTTCTACTATACTGGTGCTACGACAAGATCGTCGGCATTGATAACGTCAAGCTGGGATAAAGAATATGGCTGCACTTACACCAATATCCCGCAAACCGTTGTCCGTGGTTCTGCCGGCTGTCGCAATCGCCGGAGGATTTCTGGGCATGTTCGTCGGTGCCGGGCAGGACAACGTTCTGCTGGGCATCCTGATCGGCGCTGCTTTGATGGCAGGGCTGGCATGGCTGTATATCAACGTGCTGGACAACGAACGCGTTGCGCGCTGGGTTACGATACTTGGTCTTGCTGCAATTGGATTTTTCTTTGCAGGCATTACAGGCTTGATCGTCGGGCTGCTGGCGGGGTGGTTCTTTGCCTTCTTCATCTTCTGGCTCTACGAGGGGCGCTATCGGCAAAAATTGCTGCCTTACATGACGGCTGGTCAGGTGTTGTGGCATTTTACTTTCCGGGTGATCTGCGGGGCAATCTTCGTGTTCCTGATCACGCCGATCCTTGTGGTTCTGCCGCTGTCTTTCAATGCGCAGGACTTTTTCACCTTTACGCCCGAAATGTTGCGTCTGGACCCTGAAGGGTATTCGCTGAAGCATTACCGCGATTTCTTCACCAACAATGAATGGCAGCGTAGCTTCAAGAACTCGCTGATCATCGCACCAATTGCGACGATCATTTCGGTATCGCTGGGCACTCTGGCGGCGATAGGTCTTAGCCAGTCGCATGTTCCGGGGCGTCGGGCCATCATGGGCATTCTGATCTCGCCAATGATCGTTCCGCTGATCATCTCGGCCACGGGTATGTTCTTTTTCTACAGCGACATCGGCCGTTTTTTGGAAGGTACGCTGGGCATGAACAAGAACTTCGTCGGCTATGTGAAAGTCGTGCTGGCCCACGCGGTTCTGGGGATTCCCTTCGTCATCATCACGGTGACCGCAACGCTGGTCGGGTTTGACCAATCCCTGACCCGGGCTGCTGCGAATATGGGTGCGGGTCCGGTGCGGACGTTCTTCAAGATCCAGATGCCGCTGATCCTGCCGGGCGTGATCTCGGGTGGCCTGTTCGCCTTTATCACATCGTTTGACGAAGTTGTGGTGGTCCTGTTTGTCGGCTCGGCCAGCCAGAAGACACTGCCGTGGCAGATGTTCACCGGCCTGCGTGAGCAGATCAGCCCGACCATTCTGGCAGTCGCGACCATCCTTGTGGTGATCTCGATCGCGCTGCTGACCACGGTCGAACTGCTTCGGCGGCGGTCTGAACGTCTGCGGGGGCTCACCCCGGCTTGACGCGACTCAAAAGCTGATTTAGCGATTTCACCATGCACCCCGGTCACGATGGCGTCGTGACGCAACGCGGGGTGCATGGCTCTCGGATCCCGAGGCCGCTCGTCCTGAACGCCGGGACTTGTGGCCGGGCGATGCCAGTCCGGCGTTGAGGAGAGTCAAAGATGGAAGATCTAAACAACCGCCCCGAGTTTTTCACCTGCCATAACGGTGACAAAGCGCCTTTGCCGTTAAGCCGCGCGGAATACGACCGTCGCCTTGCCAGCCTGCGTGCAACAATGGCGGCACGGGATATTCCCGCAGTTCTGCTGACGTCGATGCAGAACATCGCTTACTACTCGGGATTCCTGTATTGCTCGTTTGGTCGCCCTTACGGTTGTGTAGTAACGCAGGATGCCTGCACCACGGTTTCGGCCAATATCGACGCCGGGCAGCCCTGGCGCCGGTCGGTCGAAGAGAACGTGATCTACACCGATTGGAAGCGGAACAATTACTGGCGCGCTGTAGCCAGCCTGATTGGCTCCGCCCGCCGGGTCGGTATCGAGGGTGACCACATGACCCTGGCAATGCACGACACTGCGCTGGACATGTTGGGTGGGCCGGAACTGGTCGATATCGCGCCTGATACGATGGCTGCACGGATGGTGAAATCAGCCGAAGAGATCGAACTGATCAAAGGCGGCGCGCGTACTGCGGATGTTGGTGGCGCAGCTATCCACGCCGCGATCCGTGAAGGCGCGACCGAGATCGAGATCGCCATGGCCGGGCGTGACGCGATGGAGGCCGAGATTGCCCGCGCCTATCCGGATGCCGAATACCGCGACACATGGGTTTGGTTTCAGTCAGGCCTGAACACGGATGGCGCACATAACCCGGTCACCAAGCGGGCGCTGGAGAAGGGCGATATCCTGTCGCTGAACACCTTCCCGATGATTTCAGGTTATTACACAGCGCTGGAGCGCACTCTGTTCCTTGGCGAACCCGACGCCGATAGCCTGCGCATCTGGAAAGCCAACGTTGCCGCGCATGAGCTGGGTCTGAGCCTGATTAAACCCGGCGCAACCTGCTCGGGAATCTGCGAAGAGATCAACCGCTTCTTCGCCGACGAAGGTCTGCTGCAGTACCGGTCCTTCGGGTACGGCCACTCCTTCGGTATCCTCAGCCATTACTATGGGCGCGAGGCAGGTCTGGAATTGCGTGAAGACATCGACACGGTTCTGGAGCCCGGCATGGTCGTCTCGATCGAACCGATGCTGTGGATTCCCGAAGGTCAGAAAGGCGCTGGCGGATACCGTGAGCATGACATTCTGGTGGTCGAGGAAACCGGAGCCGAAAACATCACTGGCTTCCCCTATGGCCCTGAACACAACACGATCAGTGCATAATTGATCTGGCAGGAAGGGCGATCAGCCCTTCTTGCCACGTTCGTGAAAGATGAACCCGATGAAGTTCAGCAGAACCTGAGCCGCCAGAATCTGCGTGCTTTCGGTCGGGTCGTAGTTCGGAGCCACTTCGACAAGGTCGATCCCGACTACGTCTCCGCGTTTCGCAAGCCCCTGAATTATCTCCAAGACATCATAGTACTGGAACCCGCCGTGGCTGGGCGTGCCAGTGCCAGAGGCGATGGACGGGCAGAATGCGTCGATATCAATCGTGACATAATACCGGGCGCCTTCCGGGATGCGCGCCAACACGCCATCTGTACCGAGCTTGCGCACTTGCCGAACAGACAAAATGTCCGACCCACGGGCGCGGGCGTCCTCATATCCTTCTTTGGCGGTTGACGACACGTTCCGGATGCCCAGTTGCGTCATGCCCGAAACATACGGTTTTTCAATTGCACGCCGCATGGGGTTGCCGTGTCCGGCGGTCACGCCATGCCGTTCGTCCACGAAGTCCAGGTGAGCATCAATCTGAACGACGTGGATAGGCCCGTTTTTCTCGCAATCGTTTTCGAAAGCGTTGATGCAAGGAATGTTGACTGAGTGATCGCCGCCGATGGTGACGGGCAGGGCGCCTGCGTTCAGCATCTTTTCAACACCGAACTGGATGTTGGCGTGGCTTTCTTCGGTCTTTGTGTGGATGATATCCGCGTCGCCGATATCGACCATCCGGACCGAGCCATCCAAATAAGTGGCATCATCCTCGTGGTCATATGCGCCAGCATGGCCGAAGCTGAACAGAGTTGACGCTTCGCGCACCGCACGCGGTCCAAACCGAGCGCCGGATCGCCACTGAGTTCCGAAATCAAAAGGCGCACCCATGACGGCGACGTCAGCATCGATTTGATCCCAATCCTCGACGTACGGAGCTTTGCCAAAGGTCGATATGCCCACAAACGGCAGGTTCAGGCGACCGCCGGAATATCCATGAGACGTCATTGCAAGAATCCTGTTTATTGTTTTCCCAGCGCAGCTTAATTGGGACTTCTAAATCAGGATAGGCGAAACCGGATACATATTGCTCAAGCGCGGACTTGATTGTCCGCCTTGCCAGTGTGTATCTGGCGTAACTGCTTGAAAGGAAACACCGTGGGACGTCACGAACTGCCACCAGAGACGGGTGCCTTTTTTATCAATCTGGATCGGGTCCCAGTGCGCCGTGACTTCATGGAAGCGCAGTTCAATCATGCAGGCTTGGTGGGTGCCACCCGGTTTGGCGCGACGGATGCCCAGAAACCCGGAGTTGTGGACGCCAGCGACTATGTTGCCGGATCGGGCAGTCGCTGGGGTTTGACGCAAAGCGAAATCGCCTGTTTCGAAAGCCATCGCGCGGTATGGCAGGCGGTCGTGAATCAAAACCTGCAAGCGGTGGCCATTTTCGAAGATGACGTCGAAATGTCCATTCAGGCAGGATCTGTGATTTCAGCACTGATGGCGGACCCAGATGCCTTTGACATGGTGAAGCTGGACTATTCCCCCAAATCTCTTCGTTTTGGGCCAGAGACGCATATCGCAGGCGTCACGGTCCGGCCCATGTTGGAGATGGCCCCGAGTGCGGCCGCCTATGTGCTTTCTCAGCGGGCCTGCCAGAAACTGCTGAATTGGTCCGAAAAGTATTCGGATCACCTGGACGATTTCGTCTCCATCCCACGGTCGGATTGGCGGATGTATCAGTGCTTTCCGGCTGTTGGGGTGCAGATGATCTGGTCGAAACAGCAAGATCACACGGTCGAAGAGGTGAAGGTCAGCGAACGATCCCAAGACCAGAAAACCAACAGCGGGCTGGATAAGGGGCCGCTTTGGTTCCGCCTCCGGCGGGAATTGGTCGCGGCGCGGCGCAAGCTGTATTGGCGCGTGGGGGGCCAGACGCGATTGCTGGAACAGGGGGGATACGTCGGGTTCATCCCCTGCGCCGACGATCTGAGCGTGTGAATTCAAGTCTAAACACGCCACCTAAATGGTCGTCCCGCAGTGCATCCGCGTCATAAGCGTTAACAAAACTTTCAATATGATATAACCTCGTGACGTTAGTGGTGAATAACGTTTGGGTTATGTGTCGTGGGGCAGACAATTTACGAAAGATACGGTGGCTTCAAAACGATCTCGCGGATCGTGATGACCTTCTACGAAATGGCGTTGGATTCCGATCAGATCGGCGGTCATTTCGAAGAAATAGACATGCCTCGTTTGATTGATCATCAGACCAAGTTTGTTTCGTCTCTGGTTGGTGGACCTGCATCCTTTAGCGATGACAGGATCGAGGCGGTTCATCGTCACCTGAACATCTCTCACGCCGATTTTGACGAGATGGCCGCGCTTTTCAGCGAGGCCCTGTCGATGCATGGAATGGAAGACGTGCATATAAAAGTTGCCCTTGATGCCATCGAGTCAAAACGAGCCATCATCGTGGCACGCGACGCCGCATGAGTATTCTGGCCATAAACGAACAGCTGCTCCGCGCGATCGGTGTCGGCGTCGCTGTTGTGCGGGCTTCGGATTTGGGTTTCGTGTTTCACAACGGTCCATTTACCGAGTGGTTTGGGGCACCGGCCGAAGGTCAGACCCTGTTGGATTATTTTCCCGACCTTGATCCAAAAGAGCTTGAGGACGTCAAGCAATCCGGCTTGCGCTATTCGGTCGAGCTGCAGGTCAAGCCCAAGCGCCGGACGCTGATATTCGCAGTTGCAGTGTCCTTGGCCAACGGCCTTTCCGAACAGGTGTTGGTGGTTGAATTTCAGAACATCACCCGCATTCGCGAGCTTGAGAGCATGATCGACAGTTATTCGACCATGGTCGAACGTAACACGCGCGAATTGGAACGTGAGAAAGAGCGGGTCGAACGGTTGCTGTTGAACCTCATGCCGCGTGCTGTGTACGAAGAGTTCAAGACCTTTGGTGTCGTTACCCCGCAGCTCTACGATCAGGTCTCGGTCGTGATGCTGGATTTTGTGGGCTTTACGGATTTTGCGGCAAAGACCGACCCGACTGTGACACTCAGCGAGTTGAACGACGTTTTCACGGCCTTCGACCGGATCGTCGAACAGTATGGGTGCGAACGGATCAAAACTATCGGGGACGCTTATCTGGCGGTCTCGGGTATGCCGGACGCAACACCGGATCATGCGACGGCCGTGGCCCATTGCGCGGTCCGGTTCTTACGATACCTCGAACGGCGCAACGAAAGCCATCCGCACAAATGGCAGGCCCGGATCGGTCTGGGAATGGGGCCGGCAGTCGGCTCGGTCGTGGGTATTCAGAAATACGTCTACGATGTGTTTGGTCCAGCCGTGAACATTGCTTCACGCCTGCAAGTCTTTGCAAACCCAATGAATATTGTCGCCCCGGGAGAGATGAAATATGCGTTGATTGACGAGTTCCAGGTCTCGGATATTGGGCCGGTGGATATCAAGGGCATGGGGCAGATGGATCTGATTAACGTCACCTCGGGCCTTAGTGTTCCGGCACCAAGGCCCAGGTTCTAGCGCGGACCTCAATCGTCCTGCGGCACCAGGCCCAAACCCCGCAGATAGATACCGATACCGCTTTCCAGCAGATCCTCTGGTGTAAAGGGAGAGCTGGCGCCTGTGTTGCGCGCATAAAGCTCAACAACGCCATGGCTCATCGCCCAGATATGGGCACTGAACATCGACGCAGGTGGCCGTTTCTCTGGCGGGATGTGATGCGAAAGATCTGCGGCTGCTTTTTCCAGCACGCTCTTGGCCCGGTTGGCGGCCAGCGCCAATTCAGGTGTTCGGTTTACGGAAATCCCGCTTTCGAACATGGCGATGTAGTGACCAGGGTGCTTACGGGCAAAAGCCAGATAAGCCCGACCAGTAGCCTCAAACGCTGCCAAGGCCGAGGGTTGGCCCGTGTCATAGGCGTACTGCATCAGGTCGGCGAACATTTCAAAGCCCTGACGGGCGGCTTCCGCAATCAGGTCCTCGCGCCCCTGAAAGTGCCTGTATACAGCTGCAGGCGTTACACCCGCGGTCTTTGCGGCCTCGGAGAGGGTAAAGCCTGTCGGACCTTTTTCTTCGATCAGCGAAAGAGCGGCCTCGATCAGGGCTTGCTTGAGATTGCCGTGGTGATACCCGCGTTTCGCCATGCCTGTGTCACGAGCCTTTTTGTTTAAGTTCCGGGGAACCAAGACATAATCCACGCCTGCCGGTTCGTCCAACCCTTGGCATCAATGGAGCGCGCAAATGTCATCACGCGTCCAACACCTCGGGTCCGCCGCAAATCAGTGGATCGATCTTGCCAATAGCCTTCTTGTCTTTTTCATCATAGTCCAACGCGTGCAAAACAGTTCGTATGGCCGCGATGCGGGCGCGTTTTTTGTCGTCTGAGCGAATGATGGTCCAAGGGCAAAGGTCTGAGTGACTGCGGGTCAGAGTTTCCGAGATCGATTGCGTGTACTCGTCCCATTTACCAAGCCCCGCAATGTCGATTGGGCTGAGTTTCCATTGCTTTAGCGGATCTGTCTCACGTGCCAGAAAGCGGTTCAGTTGCTCCGCGCGCCCGACGTTAAGCCAGAATTTGAACAGTTTGATCCCGTCATTCACCAGTCCGGTTTCAAGCGGCAGAACTTGCCTGAAAAAACGTTCGCGTTCTTCGGGTTCGCAAAAACCAAAGACGTTTTCGACCACACCGCGATTGTACCAGCTGCGGTCAAAGAACACGATTTCGCCTGCCGCAGGCAGGTGTTGAACGTATCGTTGGAAGTACCATTGGCTGCGTTCGGTATCAGAGGGTTTGCTGAGCGCCACGTTGCGTGCGCCGCGTGGATTTAGGTTCTCGCGAAAACGTTTGATCGTACCACCTTTTCCGGCGGCATCGCGGCCTTCGAAAATGATCGCAACGCGATTGTCTGTTTCCCTGACCCAGGATTGCATTTTGACCAGTTCGATCTGCAGCAGATCCATCTCTTTGTCGTAATCCTTACGCTTCATTCGTTCTTCGTAAGGATATGTCGGGTTTAGAATGTCGTCTTTCTTTGCGTTTTCAATGGCTGATCGCACCTCTTTCGGCGCGTCCTTGCGGAAATACTTTTCAATGGAACCTTTTTCCGAACGGGCCATTAGCTACCTCGCCATAAAATCCATATCCTACTATGGATTAGCTGGCGGTTTAACGCAAACCCGCTCGGTCGGCCGCGCGGTCGATTGCTGAGGCAACCTCGGGGGCGGCCACAACCTGCGGCATGTGACCAATACCCGGAAGCTCGATCAGTTCCGCGTCGGGGATTTGGTCGACCAGTTGTTCTGCATGCCAGGCAAACTTGACAGTGGTGTCAGCCGTTCCGTGAACAACTTCGGTCGGTACGGAAATTTCCCCATAGCGGGGTTGCAGGGCGCGAACCTCGTCCAGCAGGTTGGCCCGCTGCTTGGCGTTGGCATGCATCGAGGCGCGTCGCATCGTCAGGCCGGGGCCGAAATGCTGAGCATACCCTGCGGGTGCCGTCTGCGGGGCAAAGACTTTGTCCAGCGCTTGTTCCACGTACCATTCAGGGACAAATGCGGTGATCAGGGGCAGGGCCAGCGTATTGCCCGCCTCAGTCGACGCTAGCTTGTTGAAACCGTCCAGCGGCGTCTCCCACGGGATTGCAGCCGGTGCGATCAAAACAAGGGCAGAAATGTTGTCGGGCCGGGTGACCGCCCAAGCCAGCGATACGGACCCGCCATAGCTTTGCCCTGCAACAATGGGTTTTACCGCGCCCAACTTTGCAGCGGCCTTTTGCAGGATTAACGCTTGTTCTTCAATGGTTTCTCCGTCCGGATTGAAGCTGTCGCTATAGCCCAGACCGGGTCGGTCGAACACGATCACACGGAAGTTCTCGGCCAGGATCGGTGCAAGAGCAAAAGTCATGTCACGGGTATTACCGCTGGATCCGTGAATCAGAACCACATCGGGGCCGTCGCCCATGATCACCGCATGGACGGCGATACCGTCGACCATCACTATTTTACCCTCAAGAGGGAAACGAGCCTCAGCCGCAACTTCGTTCTGTGCTGCGCGCCAGACGGTCAGCAGGATCAGACCCGATAGAACGAGGCCAAGGAATATAAGAACTTTAATGACCAACGTCTTCCATGTTGAACGGTGTGGACTGGTAAATCTCATTGATCCAGTTGCCGTACAGAAGATGCGCATGGCTGCGCCATCGGTTTTGCGGCGGTTGTGATGGATCGTCGTCTGGATAGTAGTTCATCGGCACGTTGATGGGGGTCCCGTTCGAGACATCGCGATCATATTCCTGCTTCAACGTATCGCTGTCATATTCGAAATGGTTAAAGATATAGATCGCACGATGCGAGGGGTCCTCGACCAGACAGGGGCCGACCTCATCGCTTCCCAACAATGTCGTCAGGCCAGGCGCGCTGTTGATCTCAGATTGGTTCATTGTGGTCCAGCGGCTGACAGGGATCACGCAATCATCGGAAAAACCGCGTAAAAACGGGGAAGAAGGAGCCAGATTCTGGTGCCGATAGCAACCAAACGCCTTGGCATCGAGCGCCTGTTTGTCGATGCCGTGGAAATGGTTGATCATCGCCATTCCACCCCAGCAAACGCCAAAGGTGGAATGGACGTTTGTCTGAGTCCACTCAAAAACCTCAGTCATCTCGTCCCAATAGGTGACGTCATCGAACTCCAGATGCTCGATCGGCGCGCCCGTGATGATCAGGCCGTCGAATTTCTGGTCCTTTACCTCTTGGAACGGTTGGTAGAACTCGGCCATGTGATCGGCGGCGGTGTTCCTGGTACGATGCTCGGTCATGCGGATCAGCGACAGGTCGATCTGCAGAGGCGTGGCACCAATCAGACGCGCGAACTGGTTTTCGGTCTGAATCTTCTTGGGCATCAGATTCAGCAACCCGATCCGCAAGGGGCGGATGTCCTGACGCATTGCCTGATCCGCAGCCATGACCATGACGCCCTCTTTGGTGAGAACGTCGTAAGCGGGCAGGTCGGAAGGGATCTTGATCGGCATCAGGTGCAAGCCTTTGGAGTTACTGTGTAGAGGCGGTAATTAAGCCCGGTTTGTCCGGGTCTCAAGGGTGCGTTCGATCAACTCATCGAAATCACCCGCATCGCGGACCTTGTGCATGTCGTCAGCGGTGACTGTGACACCCCAATTGTCCGCCATGGCCTGATAGCGCGGTTGGCGGTGCGCCAGTGCGCGGGCATAGGTCCAGCGGATAAAGGCGTCCGGGTCGACGTCCTCGGGAGCGTAACCATGTTCGGTGAGGTATTCGTCCCAGACCCGGGTCAGAAACTCTGCCTGATAGGACATCGGCTTGGGGGCCTTATCGAAACGGCGGATCAGTTCTGCAGTGTGATCCTCATCGCCCTTAATCCAGATCATCAGAGTTTGGCGGGACAGCTCGGACAAGACATGATCAGCCGGGTCCTCAGGATCGACCCATTCGCAAATTGACCCGCCGGTATCGCAGATGAAGTTCGGGTATTGATACAAACGCTTGGCGCGGTCGATGAAATACTCGGTGTCCAGCAGGGCGTGGATCTCTGCGAGGCGGAATTGTTCTTGCCGACGACGATATTCAGTCAGTTCCAAGCCACCCAGTTCCGGGTTTCCCGGTTTGCCCAGATAGGTTGCAACCGGTGTCAGATTTTCGAACGATATATTCGAGCCGATATAGATCGAATCCGACAGCAACAGGTCGCGCAGGAATGGAACTTTCATCGCCTCGGCTTTGGCGTTGTCGATGATGTATTCGCCCATGTACCGGGTGCCGATGCGGTAATCGATCGAGTAGTGGAACCAGTCCCCGGAATCGCGCAGCACGTTCGACACATAGGTCTTGCCCAGCCCCGACATGCCGAAGAACAGCACTTTTTTCCGGGCCGCTTCGCGCCAGTCCTTTGCCGAGCTGTAGATCATTGTCCGCTGTCCCTTTTTCTGACCTAGCTAAAACGGGCAGGGGGCGGCGTCAATCACGCGAGCGGGACCAGTTCAAAATCAATAGCCCGACTGCCAGCACAGCAAAGCCCAAAAAGGCCTGCGGCGGTAGGGTTTCGTCGCGCACCAGTGTGCCTAAAACGATGGCGACTGGCGGTATGACAAGCGTTACTAACATCAGGTTTCCGGCCCCGGCCATGGCAAGAACGCGGTAGTACAGCAAGTACGCTCCGGCTGTTGCGATCAGGGCGTAATAGGCAATGGCCGCCCACGTGATCGCCGGCAAGTTCAAAACGGGAAGCCCGTCGACCACGAGGGAAACAGGCAAAATCAGAATGGTTGAGCCGGTCAGCATACCGGCAGCGGCAACTATGGGAGACAAGCCAGACAACTTGATTCTGGCCCAGGCGCTGGCCAACGCGTAAGAAACTGTTCCGGCGATGATTGCCAGTTGGGCAACGCTTTGAAGGTTGAAAGTCGCGAAATTCTTAAGGCCAATTGCAATTGCTACACCCAGAAATCCCAGGCCGACGCCCACACCACGAGCAAGGGTCAACCTCTCGTCCTTGAACAACATAGCGGCGATCAGGACGCCGAAGACGGCGGTTGCTGCATTCAGGATCGAGGTCAGGCCAGTTTCAATATAAAGCTGCCCCCAAGCCATAAGCGAGAAGGGGATGGCATTGTTCAACAACCCCATCATCAAGAATGCGCCCCAGATACGCGGACTGGTGGGAACGCTCAGCTTTTTGACCCAGACAACGATCCACAGCGCCAGCATCGCCCAGAAAACGCGGTGCAGAACCGAGGTCATGACCGGGATCGTGTCCAATGCGACGCGGATCGCGATAAAGGATGCGCCCCAGATCACGCCCAGAAGCAACAGTTCGGCCCAAGCCCTTGGAGACAGGTGTTTTTGAGGTTCCATAGCCCGTTCTCGCATTCCCCAAGGCGATGTTCGACCCGAAACTTGCGCAAAGAAAAACCCCGCCGAAAGTGGCGGGGTTTTTGTAGTTGGTTCGGTAGGCGGGATCAGTTCAGCGTGTAAGTGAGCTGCAGGCCGACGCTCCATGCCGAGTTGCCCGAGAATTCGCCACCTGTTGTGGTGGTCGCGTCTCCGATGTCGGTATAGCGGATGCCGCCAGAAATCTGAGCCTGCTCGAAAGTGTATGTACCACCTACGCCAAGGCTCCAGAAACCGTCGGTGGGGCCGAGGTTCGAAACAGCAGAACCCGAGGACGTTTCATAGCCCGCAGAGATCGCGCCAGCAAACTCTTCGGTGAACTTGTAGCCAAGACCCAGTGTGTAGGTGAAGGTGTCGTCCGCGTAATCAACCAGGTTCTGTTGTGCAGCGGCAGTATAAACGGGCGGTGCCAGAACTGTCTGCGGCCAGTCAACCCAGCGGATCGAGCCGAACAGCAGCGTTTTTGGTGCCACACCGGTCTGGAAGTCCAGGTTCACCGATTGAGGCGTCACAACCTCGGTTTCGGTCTGTGCGGTCACAAGCGGTGCGGGGACGGGCGGTGGTCTTCGGTTGATGGACTCCGTCGAGTCGAAATCGTGCGTGATTTTAGAGTTGTAGGTCAGTGCGACACGTGCCGCGATTTCGGGACGTTCCCATGCGACGCCTACGACGTAACCGAAGTCAACCTCAGAGCCGGATTCAAATTCGTAACCGGCAACAACCGGGACAGCAACCGTTGCCTTGGCTCGCTGTGCGCGAATACCGCCGATTGCGCTGAAGCCGCCATCGAACTTGTAACGCACCAGGGCAGTAATCGCATCAACATCCGCTTTAGCGCGCAAAACGTCGGTGCGACCACCAAAAGCGGCCAAGGGGTTCTGCGACAAAGGATAGTTCGACGGGTACTCGACATCGGCACCGTACGGTTCATCATAGATGAGAGCAAAGTCCAACTGATCGGTAAACGAATGCTTGTATGCCAGGTGTGGTGTCCAGAAGCTTTTGGCGATGTTTCCGGAATCAACACCGTTCTGCTCACCGCTCACGTCGGGGTTTGCGTAACCCAAACGGAACTGAACAACAGAACCTTCCTCAAACAGAATGTTGACGCCCTGGCCGCTGCGATCAAGACCGCCGGCGTAAGCCCCGGTCGCGCCAATGCACACCGCGCACGCCTGTAGAAGCGCTTTTTTCATTAGTTCCTCCCTCTAGGTCTCCTGAAGGTCAGCGCCTGTTGAACTGTGGTGCGGACTGACCTGCATTGTGGTGCTCGTTATTTTCTTGAGCTTTACCTTATCGTCAACTGGTGACCGTGCGTTACTTGTGTTGAGTGTCGCGTAGAGGTGTTGCCAAACTGTTACGATTCTCGGCGTGAACGTTTAGGAAGATACCTGCGAAAATTACCGCAGCGCCTAATAGGGTCCATTGGTCCAGCGGTTCGTGATACAGAACCATGCCGACCACGGCGATTGTGGGTAGGCGGGCAAAGTCAAACGGCACCACCACGGTAGCCGGGGCGATGGCAAGCGCGTTTGTGATGCAGTAATGCGCCAGCAGCCCGGCCAGTCCCACCAGCAACAAAAACGGAGCTGTGCTTGCCGAGGGCAGGGTGATTTGTCCGTCGATACCCGATGCGATCAGCCCCAGTACGGCTTGCATAACTGTCAGCCAGAACATGATGCATCCGATGCTGGCAAAACGAGTGAGGGACTTTGTCGATATCGTTGTTAAGGCAAAGAAAACAGCGGACATAGCAGCGGTCATCACACCTGCACTGAGAGGCACGGTGCCCGGCCGGGCGACCAGAAGAATTCCAGCAAAGCCAATCAGCGCAGATAACATGCGCACGGTCGTCAAGCGCTCTTTCAACAAAAGCGGAGACAGCAGTATGACCCATATCGGTTGCGTGAATTCCAGCGCAAAAACCTGCGCCAACGGAATGACGCTGACCGCATAAAACCAGAGGTTTTGCCCGGTGAAATGCAATACGTTCCGGATTCCGTGCAAGCCGATCCGTTCAGTCGAAACCTGGTGCCACTTTCGCGTCAGAGTCAGGATCAGGGCGACCACGCAGATGCCGACGAGGCTGCGGTAGAACATGATCTCGAACGTGTCGTGGGTCACGCTCAGTTCACGGCCCGCGATTGCCATGGACGAGAAAGAGGCAATCGCCCCGGTCATCCAGAGCGCTGCCTTGCCGATCTGTGGTCTGGCCGTTTCCATCCGGGCGCCTGTAGATTTTGGTTATACCAAATTGATTGCTATCGATTTTTTCACGGCGTGAAAAACAAAAAAGCCGGGACTGAGCCCGGCTTTCGCATTATTCCCACTCGATGGTTCCGGGTGGTTTTGATGTGATGTCATAGGTGCATCTGTTGATGCCTTTGACCTCGTTGATGATCCGTGTGGCCGTTTCGCCTAAAAACTCATGGCTGAACGGGTAATAGTCTGCGGTCATGCCATCCACCGATGTCACCGCGCGCAGGGCACAAGCGTAGTCGTAGGTGCGACCGTCGCCCATAACGCCAACAGTACGCACGGGCAGGATGGCAACAAAGGCTTGCCAGATGTCATCGTACAAACCGTGCTTGCGAATCTGGTCGATATAGACCGCATCCGCTTCGCGCAGGATATCCAGCTTTTCACGGGTGATCTCACCGGGGCAGCGAATCGCCAGACCGGGACCGGGGAAGGGGTGGCGGCCGATAAAGCTCTGGGGCAGGCCCAACTCGCGACCCAGCGCGCGGACCTCGTCCTTGAACAGCTCGCGCAGCGGCTCGACCAGTTTCAGGCCCATCTTTTCGGGCAGGCCACCAACGTTGTGGTGCGATTTGATCGTGACCGAGGGGCCGCCCGAGAATGACACCGATTCAATCACGTCGGGATACAGCGTGCCTTGCGCCAGGAATTCGGCGCCGTCGATCGTGTCAGCGTGTTTCTGGAATACGTCGATGAACAGCTTGCCAATGATCTTGCGTTTGGTTTCGGGGTCGCTTTGACCTTCGAGTTCACCAAGGAACAGATCGCTTTCGTTCGCGTGGATCAGCTGGATGTTGTAATTATCGCGGAACATGCCGACGACTTCTTCGGCCTCGTTTTTGCGAAGCAAGCCATGGTCCACGAATACACAGGTCAGCTGATCGCCGATTGCCTCGTGGATCAGGATCGCCGCGACCGAGCTGTCGACACCGCCGGACAGACCGCAAATAACCTTTTTGTCGCCGACCTGCTCGCGGATCTTTTTGATCATTTGTTCGCGATAGGCACCCATGGTCCAATCGCCCTTGAACCCGGCGAGTTTGACGAAATTCTCATACAGCTTTGCACCTTTGGGTGTGTGGTGCACTTCGGGGTGGAACTGAACCGCATAGAAATGACGGTCGCTGTCCGCTGTAATCGCGAAAGGTGCGTTTGGCGAGGTGCCGTAAACAGTGAAGCCGGGCGCGATTTCGCTGACATGGTCGCCGTGGCTCATCCAGACCTGCTCGTCACCGTCCGAAAACCAGCCTTCCAAAATATCCAGCTTTGCCTGCGGGGTAACAAACGCACGCCCGAACTCGGCCGTGCCGTGTCCGCTTTCAACTTTGCCGCCCAGCTGGTGCATCATCACCTGTTGGCCGTAACAGATACCAAGGATTGGAACGCCGTAATCAAAGATCTCTTGCGGTACACGGGGCGAACCCTCACGTGTCACGCTGTCAGGACCGCCCGAGAATATCACGGCCTTGGGGGCCATTTCCCGCACGAAGTCCATTGTGACTTTTTGATAGGGGTGGATTTCGCAATAGACATTCAGCTCGCGCAGGCGGCGCGCAATAAGCTGCGTAACCTGGCTGCCGAAGTCGATGATCAGAAGGCGGTCATGGGTGTCTTGGGTCATGGTTGGCTATTAGGTCGCAAGCCTTGCATGTGCAAGCGCTATGACGTCATTTGTGCAATTGAGCCTCAGGATAATACAGAAAGAGCGCGAGATGCCCGAGATCAAACTACGCCGCGCAAGTGCTGCTGATACCGAAGCCGTCACAACCTGTATTGCAGCGGCCTATGCGGATGCACTTCGCGATATTCCTGATCTGCCCGATGTCACGGACGGCGTTGGCGACGATATCGTCGCGCATCAGGCCTGGGTTGCCACGCAGGATGAAGACATCGTCGGGTTTATTGTTTTTGACCAGGTCGATTCTGCGGTGATGATCTTTAACCTTGCCGTATCGCCAAAGGCACAAGGGGCAGGGTTGGCGAGGCGGTTAATCGGAATAGCTGAACAAGAAGCCAACGGAACGGGCGCCACTAAGCTCAGGTTGCGAACGCACAAATTGATGCGAGCGACAGTCTCCATGTATCACTACTTGGGCTGGCACGAGAAAGAGGTGAGCGGAAAGACCATCCTGATGGAGAAGGAACTTTCCTGATCAGAGCAAGTGCCTGACGGTTTTGGTTTATGCAGATGTCGCTTTTCCCCCTATAGCGCCGTAAATTAGATGCATTGCGCCAAATGCTTGCTGTAACAAACTGATCAAACCAACCAATAGACGGGATCTTCTCATGGCAGAGGCAAACACCCGGCGTCGGGCAAGAGGTGGCGGTGGCGCCGCCCGCCGGGCCGAACGTACCGCGGTTCGCATCGAAACGGCGAAATACATCGAACGGAATATTCCGAACTTCGAGGTTCTCAACGAAGAAGCGTTGGAGATCATCGAAACCAATGCGGAAACCATTCTGGCCGAAGTCGGCGTGAACTTTGTCGACAACCCAGCCGCGTTGCAGCGCTGGAAAGATGTCGGCGCCGATGTCGATGGTGAACGCGTCCGCATTCCGCGCGGTTTGGCGCGTCAGCTGATCAAAACAGCGCCCAGCGAATTCACCCAGCATGCCCGTAACCCCGAGAAATCGGTTGTCATCGGTGGCCGCAATCTGGTTCTGGCCCCGGTGTACGGCCCACCCTTTGTGCGGGACGCCCAAGGTGGCCGTCGCTATGCGAACATGGAAGATTTCAACAAGTTCGTTAAACTGGCGTATATGTCCAAGTGGTTGCACCATTCGGGCGGGACCGTGTGCGAGCCGACAGATATTCCGGTGAACAAGCGTCACCTTGACATGCTGATGGCGCACATGACCTTGTCGGACAAGCCGTTCATGGGCTCGGTCACCGATCCCAGCCGTGCGCAGGATTCGGTTGAAATGTGCGAGATTCTGTTCGGCAAAGAGTTCGTTCAGGAAAACACAGTGATGACCTCGCTGACCAACATCAACTCGCCGATGACCTTCGACGACGTGATGATGGGCGCGCTGGAAGTTTATGCGAAGAACAATCAGGCCTGCATCATCTCGCCCTTTATCGTGGGTGGTGCGATGGCGCCGGTATCGATTGCAGGGACATTAACGCAGGTTCTGGCCGAAGTTCTGGCTGGTGTCGCGTATAGCCAGATCATCCGTCCGGGTGCGCCTGCGATTTTCGGTGCCTTTGTGTCATCGATCGATATGAACTCTGGCGCGCCGACATTTGGTACGCCCGAGGCATCGATGGTTACCTACGGTGCGGGCCAGCTGGCGCGACGTCTGAACCTGCCGTTCCGCTCGGCCGGGTCGTTCTGCGGCTCGAAATTGCCTGATGCACAGGCGGCTTATGAGACCGCAAACTCGTTGAATATGGGGCTGATGGCTGGCGTGAACTTCATGCTGCATTCCTGCGGCTGGCTTGAAGGCGGTCTTGTTGCAGACTTCGAAAAGTTCGTCATGGATGCCGACCAGTTGGGCGTTCTGCATGGTCTGGCCAAGGGCGTGGCCTATGATGAAAACGCGCAGGCGATGGATGCGATCCGCGAAGTTGGCCCGGGCGGTCACTATCTGGGCTGTGCCCATACGCAGGCGAATTTTAAAGAAGCGTTCTGGAAGTCCGAGGTCCTGGATTACAAACCCTTTGAGACCTGGGAAGACGAAGGCGGGCGCGACACACGCCAATTGGCCACGTCGCGGGTCGAGCATCTGCTGGCCAATTACCAGCAACCGCAACTCGACCCCGCCGTCAACGAAGCATTGAACGCATACGTGGTGGAAAAGAAAGCATCCATGCCGGATGCCTTCACCTGATCATTGATATTGCGCGGCGCGACTGGCTTTGAACAGTTGCGCCTCGCCCAACAGCGCGATCAGCAGGTCCAGATGGCGGACCAGCGAATAGGCGGCGTCTTCGGCCAGCCTTTGGGCGTTAACCTCTCGTTCCAATTCCAACAGACGAACCAGCGCAGATCCTGTGCCGGGCAGTGATCCGTATCCCAGAACACGCTGAAGATGCCGATCCCGATCATACTCCTGCGCCCCAATTTTTGCGGCCCGAGCCAACAGGCGTGGGCGGCGGAGCGTTGTAATCATGGTCATCAGGTCCTGCATTTCGGTGATCCCTTGGTTGAACAGAAGATAGCCATTTGTCACACAACCTAAGCGAGTGGTGCCTTGTGCAGGTTCTCTCCGAACTCTGACTTCATGAGTGTTTATGATTTTGAATCAAATCTGGTCGTTGTTTCTCCCGGTTAACGAACGAGTAACGAAAGCGGCTCTAGTTAGGATTGGTTAACACATTCACCGGGGGCGATTGAGAACCGATTGTTTTGTCGACGAGGGCAAGTGACTATGCAAGAAAACATGGCTTTCACCATTCCGGCGTGGGTGCCTGAAGGGGCGCAGAGATACCTGGCGCATACCGAAACCGGTCAATCGATCCGCGACATCGCGCGATCCGTGGGGTGCCATGCGTCAACCATACTCAGACAGATCCGACGTATTGAAATGCGCCGGGACGATCCGTTGGTGGATGCTGCGCTGCAAGCACTGGCAGAGGTCCATTTCACGGATCAACAAGGGCGCGCTGGGTCCTTGAACGAGCCTTTGGGGATTCAAGTCAACGATGCAGCAAGCAAGGACGATGAGTTTAACCGCGAAGCTCTTCGAATACTGCGTCGCCTTTGCGAAACCGGCGCGGTTCTGGCTGTGGCGGAAGAGATGGACAAGGCTGTGGTCGTTCGGGACACCGGCGACAGCGGGACCGCAAGAACTGCGGTCGTCGATTGCACGATTGCGCAAGCGCTGGCTCTGAATGATTGGATATCCTGCGATAATCCCGGACGTATTTCCCGGTATCGCATCTCTTCCGCTGGGCGGTCGGCCTTAAGCCAACTGATCGCCGAGGCCGAGAACAAAGCCCGCGCCAGAAACGAGTTCGGCATGGCCGAGGCGCAATCGCCGTTTCAGGCGCATGGCGAACAAAGACAGGACAGGTCGTCGCACGGCGCCAGACGTATTCGGTACAGTGCTGCCGAAAGTCCGCTGATCGCGTTGGCGCGCAGGCGGGACAAGGACGGAAAGCCCTTTCTCGACGAAACTCTGGTCGGCGCTGGCGAACGGCTACGCGAAGACTTTGAACTGTCGCAGATCGGTCCGCAGGTTGCCCAAAACTGGGATCACTTTCTAACGGCCGGGGGGCGGGGAAGTTTCGCAAATGGAACGTATGCAGGCCAGGGATCGTCAGACGCGCGCGCTCGGGTTGAACGTGCCCTGTCGGATCTGGGACCGGGGCTAAGCGACGTGGCACTGCGGTGCTGCTGTTACCTTGAGGGGCTCGAATTAGCCGAAAAACGCATGGGGTGGTCGGCGCGTTCCGGGAAGATCGTATTGCGCATCGCCCTGCAACGCCTCAAGCGCCATTACGAAGATCAGGCAGAGAAAACTCGCCTGATTGGATAGAAATCCCATAATTCGCAGTTGAGGTTTCAGGGGGTAGTGATAGGAATTGCCTATGAATTTTACCCTCAGACAGCTTCAGTATTTCAATGCGGTGGCGGATCAGCGCAATTTTGGCCGTGCGGCGCAGGTCTGCCATGTTTCGCAGCCAGCGCTGTCGGTTCAAATCAAAGCGTTGGAAGAAACGTTGGGCGGCCCGCTGTTCGAACGTCAGGCGCGTGACATCCTGCTGACGCCATTGGGGCGCGACGTGCTGGACTACGCCCGTCAGGTGCTAGGCGCGGCAGACAGGCTGGACCAGTTCGCAAAGGATCATTCCGTTGGGCATCGGTCTTTGGCGATTGGAATCATCCCGACGATTGCGCCTTATCTTTTGCCTGGTGTGCTTGCCGGACTGCGCACAGCCGACGTCTCCTTACGGGTGCAGATCCGCGAGGCCCGGACCGAGCGCTTGCTGGCGATGCTGCGGGCCGGGGAAATCGATGCCGGTGTGATGGCCTTGCCGGCCGGTGGCAGAGAATTGTTCGAATTGCCGCTTTTCGAGGATCGCTTTCTGCTTGCCGGAAGCGCGGGGCGCCTTGGGACAGTACACTCAGACCCGGATGCCTTGCGCCCGGTGGATCTGCAGACCGCGCAGTTGATGTTGCTGGATGACGGACATTGCCTGACGGATCAGGCTCTTGAGGTCTGTGGTCAGGACAGAAGCAGCGGTTTGATCAATATGGGGGCGTCCTCATTGGCCACCCTGTCGCGACTGGTTGCGGAAGGGTTTGGTCTGACACTCATGCCTGAACTCGCGGCGCGCTCGGAAACCGAAGCTGTTCCGGGGCTCAAGCTCATGCGGTTCGGGGCACCGCAGCCTGCGCGGATGGTGGGGTTGGTCCGGCGCCTTTCGACGGGACATGAAGACTGGTTCGACAGTCTTGCGGAAGTCATCCGGCGTGTTGGCGATGATATCGTAACCGCGACCCGCCATTAAAAAAGGCCCGCCAGAGGCGAGCCTTTGATACGTCAGCCTGACAATTGTTATGCCAGTGCCGGTTCTTTGGCTTCTTCCAGGTGCTTCATCAGGGTTTCCGGGGACGAAACGCCATAGGGATCTTCGGGGCAGTTGTCCATCAGGCCGGGCTCTTCGAACCAAGCTTCGACGACACCATCGGTTACGATGGCAGCGTAGCGCCACGAACGCATGCCAAAGCCCAAGTTTTCCTTGTCGACCAGCATGCCCATTTTGCGGGTAAATTCGCCCGAACCATCAGGGATGACCTTGACGTTTTTCAGGCCCTGATCCTGTGCCCATTTGTTCATGACAAAGCTGTCATTCACGGACATGCAGTAGATTTCATCGATGCCCTTGGCAGTGAAATCGGCATACCCGTTTTCGAAACCGGGCAGTTGGAAGGTCGAGCATGTGGGTGTGAACGCACCGGGCAGGGAAAACAGGATGACGCGCTTGCCTGCGAAGTAATCCGCGGTTGTTTTTTCTTCCCAACGAAACGGGTTGGATCCTTCGATTGCTTCGTCGCGGACACGAGTGTGGAAGGTAACGGAAGGCAGTTTTGCGCCGGTTTTCATCTACGGGCTCCTGTGATTCACATTAGAATTAATGGTGACCTAAAACAGTTCTAAACCGTCTTCAACGCCAGAAATGCTGCAATTGCGATATATCTTTAAGTGACAGTAAACGAAATTAAATCTGCCTTGAGTGTTTGAAGTGCGAGGCCGTATTCTGCGAGTGCAAACCTGTCGTGCATGGCGGGTATACCCGGGTGGCATAGTCTGCGCGGGCGTATTATGTTAGGGCAAAGCAAATTGACCCAAAGTCAGGAAAGCCAGCTGTGCGTGATCTGAAGATCCCAGAACAACGTCATCCCGAAAAAGCGCATCGTCCAGACAATGCGCAGCCAAAAAAGCCCAAGTGGATACGCGTCAAGGCACCCGGCGGTAAGGGTTACGCCGAGACGCACAAGATCATGCGTGAGAATAATCTGGTCACTGTCTGTGAAGAGGCCGGATGCCCGAATGTCGGCGAATGCTGGAGCCAGGGCCACGCCACCATGATGATCATGGGTGAGATCTGCACGCGCGGCTGTACCTTCTGTAACATTGCAACGGGACGTCCGGACTCGTTGGATGCGTTTGAACCAGGGCGCGTGGCACATGCGGTCGAAAAGCTGGGTTTGAACCACGTCGTGATCACATCCGTTGACCGCGATGATCTGAAGGACGGCGGTGCCGATCATTTCGCGCAGACGATACGCGCGGTGCGGCACCGGTCGCCGAAGACGACCATTGAAATCCTGACACCTGATTTCCTGAAATGTGACTCTTCCGTTCTTGAAACTGTCGTCGAGGCCAAGCCGGACGTGTTCAACCACAATCTGGAAACCGTACCTGGCCTGTACCTCGAAGTGCGTCCCGGTGCGCGCTATTTCCACTCCTTGCGGCTGTTGCAGCGCGTCAAAGAGCTGGACCCGTCAATCTTTACCAAATCGGGAATCATGGTTGGATTGGGTGAGAATGAGCAAGAAGTTCGGCAGGTCATGGATGACATGCGCGCCGCCGATATCGACTTTCTAACCATCGGTCAGTATCTGCAGCCCACGCCCAAACACCATGGTGTGGATCGGTTCGTGACGCCGGAAGAGTTCGCATCCTATGAAAAGGCAGCTTATGGCAAAGGGTTCCTGATGGTGTCCGCGACACCTCTGACCCGGTCGTCCTATCACGCGGGGGATGACTTTGCCCGGTTGCGTGAGGCTCGCCAGAAAAAGCTGGAACAGGGGTGACACCCGAAGCGCACGCGCGGCTGACACGCCTGCGCCACGACCTGCATCAATATCCCGAACTTTCCGGGCAGGAGCGCGAAACCGCCGCCCGCATGACAGAGCTGTTGCAGGGAATCGGCGCGGACCGTGTGCTTACCGGACTGGGGGGGCATGGCGTTGCCGCGGTTTTTGACAGTGGGCAGGCTGGGCCAACAGTTGGTATCCGGTGCGAGTTGGACGGGCTGCCGATTCAAGAACTTGGCACGCACCCCTATGTGTCAAAGGTTCCGGGCAAAGGGCATCTGTGTGGCCATGATGGGCACATGGCGATGGTGCTTGGCGTTGCCGAAGACTTGGCGCGCCACCGCCCCCAAAAGGGTCGGGTGGTATTGATCTTTCAACCGGCTGAGGAAACCGGGCAGGGCGCTATCGCCTTTTGCACGGACCCTCAATTCGCGAAGATCGCGCCGGACTACGTGTTCTCTCTGCACAACCTGCCGGGATTGGAACTCGGCGCCGTTGAGTTGTGTCAGGGTTCGGCTAACTGCGCCTCGCGCGGGATGAAGATAATCCTGACCGGCAAGACGTCCCATGCGGCTACGCCTCAGGATGGGATTTCCCCGGCTGAGGCGATGTCCGAACTTGTTTCGAAGCTGGCGGGTTTAGGCGCAGGCGGCGCGTTGGATGCCGATTTTGCGCTGACAACTGTGACGCATGCCCGTTTGGGAGAGCCGACTTTCGGCGTCGCTCCGGGGCAGGCCGAGATCTGGGTGACCTTGCGCACTGTTTCAGACGCTCGGATGCAAACGCTGATCACCGAGGCCGAGGCGCTGGCGCGCCGCGCTGCATCCGCCGACAGTCTGGGTTTTGAGATCACCTATGACGATGTCTTCGAGGCCTGCGTCAATCACAGCGACGCGGTGAGCATCATCGCAACGGCCTGCGCCGAGCGTGGAGTGCCGTGCCATTCAACAAAGACGCCGCAAAAGTTCTCAGAAGACTTCGGGCAATTCGGCAAAGCCGCAAAAACGGCCATGTTCTGGCTGGGGTCGGGGCAGGATCATCCGCAATTGCATAACCCTGACTATGATTTCCCAGACGCACTTATCCCGGTAGGAGTAGACGTATTTGTTGCCGCAATTCGATCACTTAATGGCTGAAACTTCAGTTTACGAGATCGCTCACTATTCCAACGGCATCAATGACTGTCTTAGTGTCATCTGATATCGACAGGATTTCGTCATCCACGCGAATATATCGCTGACCGGCGGGTAGGGGCTTCAACTTCCAGCCGTCCAGGTCATCAAGATAATCAAAATTCAGATCGTTAGGGAGTTTCTGACCTCGCGTATAACGCTTGATCTGTCCGGGCGGTACACCAACGCCATTATTGGTCTTTATCGACTTTTCGATTTTCGACTTGTCTGGGCCTTTCCCTTTGCCCTTGTTGTCTTTTGCGTCCGCAAGACCAACCGTTGCGGCGACGGCGCAAGTCGCCAGAAGCCCAATAGACATTACTTTCATAAGCAGAATCCTCCCAAGATGGTCGGAGGGTAATCTGTTGTTGAGGGCGTTGTCCAATGGTATTCAATTAAGTGAATGATAGGGTGCGCAGCTACTTTGACTATTGGAATCTGGGTTTGTTTTTGCCCCTCTCAGTCTTCGACAAATCGAACCTTACCAATAAACGGCAGGTTGCGATTGCGCTGCGCGTAGTCGATCCCGTAACCCACAACGAATTCGTCCGGAATTTCAAAGCCGATCCAATCGGAACGGAAATCGACCTCGCGCCGGCTGGGTTTGTCCAGCAAGGCAATGGACTTAAGTCGGCTTGGCTTGCGGCTGCGCAACAGTTTTGTGACGTGGTTCAGCGTGTGGCCGGTGTCGACAATATCCTCAACAGCCAAAACATCGCGCCCTTCAATCGCGCCGCGTAAGTCTTTGAGAATACGTACTTCCCGGCTGCTTTCCATCGCGTCTCCATACGAGGATACTTCGAGGAAATCGACTTCGATCGGCAGGTCCAGCTCGCGCACCAGATCCGCGATGAAGACGAAACTGCCGCGCAGCAGGCCGACCACGATCAGCTTGTCGGTATCTCCGAATTCTGCCGTGATTTCGCGGCATAATTCCTCGATTCGGGCTGCAATCGCCTTGGCCGAGATCATCGTATCTATCACATATGCGCGGTCGCTCATCGCTGCCCCCTTGATCTTTGGCGCGCAACATACGACATGACGCGCCATTGTCACCTGAAAAACCGGACGCCATGCCTACTCATTCGGAAACACGTCACCTTCCTTACACTGCGCAGCAGATGTACGAGCTGGTCGCGGACGTGGCAAAGTATCCCGAGTTTCTGCCTTGGTGCGCAGCCGCCCGCATTCGTCGGACCTATGCGGCGGGTGAGGCGCAGGTCATGGAAGCGGATCTGGTGATCTCGTTCAAAGTGTTCCGTGAACGGTTTGGCAGCCGGGTAACATTGTTTGCCGATCAGAAAAGAATCGACACCGAATATCTGGACGGCCCATTCAAATACATGAAATCCGACTGGCAATTCGCTGACGCCGACGATGGCGGATGCAACATCAAGTTCCACGTGGATTTCGAATTCAAGAACGCGATCCTTCAGGGGATCATCGGCGTGGTCTTTAACGAGGCCATGCATCGGATCGTTCAGGCCTTTGAGGCCCGCGCGAAGGACTTGTACAGCTAGGTCTTTACCCCGGGTTGGCGGTCGTTAGACTGCGCCCATGACCGAATTTACCACTTCACTGGCAGCCTTCGCGGCGGGGCCCATCACGACGACTTTGCAGACGCGGGTCGTTACGTCTCTTTCTGTTTTGGACTGGATTGCTGTCGGGCGTGCCGGAGTTGATGAGCCTGTTTCCCGGACAGTGCGCGACCTTGTGCTTGGCGAGGGGGGGGCGGAACAAGCGCGCCTTTTTGGTGGAGGAGGGGCGCCCCTGCGCGGTGCTGCATGGGTAAATGGTACCGTGTCGCATGCCCTGGATTATGACGACACGCATTTCGCCCATATCGGGCATCCATCGGTTGCCGTCCTTCCGGCGGCGCTGGCCATAAGCGAGTGGGACGACCGTATTCTGGTCGATTTCCTTGAGGCCGCGCTGGTTGGGATGGAGACGTCCATTCGGATCGGCCTCTGGCTGGGGCGCGATCACTATCAGGCGGGCTTTCACCAGACAGCAACGTCTGGCGCGTTTGGTGCAGCTGTCGCTGCAGGGCGCATACTGGGATTCGACGTCGAACAGATGCGAAAAGTTCTGGGCCTGACGGCGACTCGGGCGGCCGGTCTAAAGGCGCAATTCGGAACGATGGGTAAGCCTTATAACGCGGGTCTGGCGGCCTCTGCCGGGGTTGAGGCCGCTTTGTTGGTGGCATCGGGATTCGATCCCAATTCAGACGCGCTGGAAGGGTCTTATGGATTTGGCGCGACACATAAAGGACAATCAGACATTGCAGCCTCATTGGATGGGCTGGGTGCGGAATGGCTTTTTGAAAGCGTCAGTCACAAGTTTCATGCCTGTTGCCACGGATTGCACGCCGCGCTTGAGGCTGCACGCGACCTGGATATCGCCGAACCGGAAGTCGCCGAGATCAAGATCAAGACGCATCCAAGGTGGATGAGTGTCTGCAACCAGACTTCCCCGACAACTGGCCTTGGTGCCAAGTTCTCATATCGGACGGTGCTTGCGATGCAGGCTCTTGGCTATGATACGGCCCTGCCGGGCAGCTATTCGGACAAGACATGCGCCGACCCGCGACTGGTATCCTTGCGGGACCGAGTCTCTGTCGAAGCGGATGACAGTTTGTCAGAAACGCAGGCACAGCTGACCTTGTTGCGCCGGGATGGGGCAAGGCGCGAGGCCACGCATGACCTGTTGGCCCCGATGACCCTGTCGGACCGTGAGGACCGCGTGCGCGGCAAAGCCAACAAGCTGATTGGAGCAGAGGACGCGGACGCGATCTGGTCGATGCTTCGCACCGGAGGCCGCGTCCGCGATTTGTCTGTTTTGCTGGCGGGTTAAGTCACGCGCCAGTGTAGCGGGAAACCCGGTTCAAACACTGTGACCGGACCATCTTCGCAGTCGATCTTGTCCGGGTATTCCACCGGTTCGCCTTTGGTCAGGGTGATGGTTTCCTCATTCACCGGAAGGCGATAGAAGGCCGGGCCGTTCAGAGACACAAAGCCTTCCAGCTTATCCAAAGCGCCCTCGCGGTCAAACATCTCGGCCACAAGTGACATTGTATTGGTCGCCGTGAAACATCCCGCACACCCGCAGGCCATTTCCTTGTTGGCGTCGGTGTGGGGTGCGCTGTCAGTACCCAGGAAATACCGCGCATCGCCCGAGGTTGCAGCCGCCAGCAGAGCCAGTCGATGTTCTTCACGCTTGGCGACAGGCAGGCAATAGTAATGCGGCTTGATTCCACCAACGAGGATATGGTTGCGGTTGATAATCAGGTGGTGTGCCGTGATCGTTGCACCCAGATCCTTGTTATTGGATTTGACGTAATCGACACCGTTTGCGGTCGTGATGTGCTCCATCACCACACGCAGTCCGGGAGTGGCCTTGCGGATCGGATCCAGAACACGGTCGATGAACACAGCTTCGCGGTCGAAGATGTCGATCTCGGCGTCGGTGACCTCACCATGCACGCACATGGGCAGGCCAATCTCAGCCATCTTTTCCAGCACCGGGCGCACTTTGTCGAAGTCCTGCACGCCCGAAGCAGAGTTGGTCGTCGCGCCCGCCGGGTACAGTTTGACCGCTTTGACCAGACCGCTGGCGTGGGCTGCTGCCATATCTTCGGGGTCGGTATCTTCGGTCAGGTATAGGGTCATCAACGGGTCGAACGTCATGCCTTCGGGCAGCGCGGCCAATATGCGGTCGCGATAGGCGGCGGCCTGATCGCCGCGCACGACGGGCGGCACAAGGTTCGGCATGATGATCGCGCGGGCAAAATGACGCGCGGTTTCGGGCAGGACGGCCTGCAACATCGCGCCATCGCGCAGGTGCAGATGCCAGTCGTCGGGGCGGCGGATCGTGAGGGTATCGGTCATGGCCTTCCGCTAGCACAGCGGACCCGGCGGTGAAAGACCTTCAATTCGGTCCCAGACCTTGTCAATCAGTCCGATCGTCGTAAGTCCCGGAAAGAACACGGCCTTGACGCGCGCGAGCGCCCATGACCTGTTGTGCCAAGGGAGAGATCGAAACATGACACAGCCAGATTCCATCGACGCCGTTCAATCCATGCTGGGCGCGCAAGGTTATGTCTGCGGGCGCGCGCTGGCGACGGTGGTGTTCCTGTCCCTGAAACTGGGCCGACCACTGTTTCTGGAAGGTGAGGCAGGGGTGGGCAAGACAGAGATCGCCAAGGCCCTTGCCGCCGGTCTGAATCGCCGCCTGATCAGGTTGCAATGCTACGAAGGACTGGATGCCTCTTCCGCTGTTTATGAATGGAACTTTCCGGCGCAGATGGTGGCGATCCGCACGGCCGAAGCTTCGGGCGGGGCGGATCGGGGTTCATTGCAGACCGAGCTATTCTCGGACGAGTACCTGATTGAACGCCCGCTGCTGCAGGCGATGCGTCCGGATGAAAACGGCGCGCCGGTTCTGTTGATCGACGAGCTTGATCGCACAGACGAACCGTTCGAGGCGTTCCTGCTTGAAGCGCTCAGCGATTTTCAGGTCACGATTCCTGAACTGGGCACGGTCAAAGCACCGGAGCCGCCCATCGTTATCGTCACCTCGAACCGCACACGCGAAGTGCATGATGCACTAAAACGACGCTGCCTCTATCATTGGGTCGACTACCCGGATTTCGACCGAGAGATCGAAATCCTGCACGCGCGCGCCCCAGAAGCTGCCGAAGCGCTTAGTCGTGAGGTCGTGGCCTTTGTTCAGCATCTACGCACCGAAGATCTGTTCAAGAAACCGGGTGTGGCTGAGACGATAGATTGGGCCAAATGCCTGCTTGCGCTGGACGTCATCAACCTCAGCCCCGAAGTCATCGGTGATACCCTGGGTGCGATCTTGAAATACCAGGACGACATCCAGAAATTGCAGGGCTCCGAGGCGAAACGAATACTGGATCAAGCCAAAGCGTCGCTGGAACCAGCCTGATGGCTGAACAGCTTCCGATCGACATTCCGGACAACCCCAAGCTGGCGCAAAACATCACCCATTTCGCCCGCGCCTTGCGCAAGGCCGGGCTACCGATTGGGACGGGTCGAGTAGTGGATGCCATCCGCGCGGTTCAGGCCGCGGGGTTCACGGAAAAACAGGATTTCTACTGGACATTGCACGCCTGTTTCGTGAACCGCCCGGAACACCGCACTGTATTTGCGCAGGTCTTTCGCCTCTATTGGCGTGACCCCCGATATCTTGAGCACATGATGTCCATGATGCTGCCTGCCATTCGCGGCGTACAGGAAGAACGCAAGGCTGACGCGGCCGAAAAGCGCGCGGCCGAGGCGTTGTTGGACGGGGTTGAACGTGATCTGCCCGAGGGGGTTGAGCAGGAAGAAGAAACCGAGTTAGAGATCGACGCCTCGCAAACGGCGTCCTCCGAGGAACGCCTGCGCAGTCTGGACTTTGAGCAGATGAGCACCGCCGAGATCGCGCAAGCCAAGCGCATGCTGTCGCGGCTTGCTCTGCCGGTGAAGCCCATAGAATCCCGACGCGGTCAGGCCAGCCACCTGGGGCATCGCATCGACCGGGCGCGGACATTGCGCGCGGCGATGCGTCAGGGGGGGGAACTGCGGGATATTGCCAAGCTCAAGCCCAAACCTCGTTGGCCAAACCTTGTTGTACTCTGCGATATTTCGGGGTCGATGAGCCAGTACAGCCGGATCGTCCTGCATTTCCTTCATGCCGTTTCGAATGCCAAAGGGGCAGGCTGGGCCAAGGTTCACGCATTTACCTTTGGGACGCGTCTGACGAATATCACCCGTCATCTTCAGCAGCGCGACGTAGATGCCGCACTGGCCGCCGCCGGGGCCGAGGCGCAGGATTGGGAAGGGGGAACGCGGATTGGCGAATGCCTTCATGCGTTCAACCGCGATTGGTCGCGGCGGGTCATGGGGCAGGGTGCTGTGGTACTGTTGATTTCGGACGGGCTGGATCGGGGTGACCCGGAGGCACTGAGGAAAGAAACGGAGCGATTGCACTTGTCCGCTCGACGCCTGATCTGGTTGAACCCATTGCTACGGTGGGATGGGTTCGCGCCCAAAGCGCAGGGCGTCGCGGCCATGCTGCCCCATGTTGACAGTTTCCGCGCCGGCCATTCGATCGCGTCGCTCGAAGATCTGGCTAATGTCATCTCGAAACCCGATGACGTGGGTGAGAAAGCGCGGTTGTTGTCCGCGCTTTCCGACTGAGTATCAGCTCAGCTGTTCTTCGTTGCACTTGCGGGCCATTTCCATGGCTTTGTAAGTACCGGTCAGATCAACGGTGAAGGCAAATTCCTTTTCCGGGAATACAACCATGACCTTTTGCTTGGCGAGGTCATCGGCGAATTGGGGATCGTCGGACAGGACGTAACCACCCGAATAACCTTTGGTGATGTTACCCTTCATTCCGGTCGCTTCGCCGACATAGATATTGTCGCCCAGCAGGACCGCCACGGCTTCTTTCTCGCCACGCTTGATATCGGTCTTGGCTTTGGTGAAGACGCCAACATAGCCCACGCCACGATCTTCGGTCAGGCCCATCTGAACGACGTTTTCAGCGTCATCAACCGCTTCGATCAGGCAGGATTTCTTGTCCTCGTCAATAAATACTTTCCAACCTTCAACCTCGCCATAACGCAGGAACGTGTCTGCGGATGCAACGCTTGCGGTGAACAGGCCAAGTGCCATTCCGAGTGTAAAAATGCGTTTCAACTCTCTGTCTCCATTGTCAAAAATTAATATGCGCATACTGGAATGCAGCAGCTACGCATGTAGGCTAGATTCTGGGCCGGGTGCAATCAATGATTTGTGGGCTGCTTGGCAATCTGGGCTTGTATACGCCGATGCAATTCTGAGTTTAACAGACAGGTCGAACATCCGGTATTCGCCTTAAGGCTTACTTTTCATTGCGCCAAACCTGCCTATGTTGGTTCAGAACACGCCGGGAGGGTGCAATGGACAGATTCGACAACAGCCCAGAGACGGCCCTTAAATGGCATTCCGAGGGTAACCCAACCGCTCTGGCCACGGTGGTTGAAACCTGGGGCAGCGCGCCGCGCCGCGTCGGCGCACAGTTGGTGATTGCCGCAGATGGTCGCATCGAAGGGTCGGTATCCGGCGGCTGTGTCGAAGGCGCGGTCATCGTCGAAGCGCTTGAAGCGATGGACGAGGGTGAGGCACGTCTGTTGGAATTTGGTGTCAGTGACGAGGATGCATTTGCCGTGGGTTTGGCCTGCGGCGGAACGATCCGCGTTTTAGTAGAACCTATCGGTTCGGTCCTGCCAGATTCCATGTTGCGTGATCTGGTCAAAGCCCGCGCACAGCGGGAACCGGTGGCCTATGAAGTTAATACCGAGACCGGTCATCGGGCTTTACGCCGCAAAGCCTATTCAAACCGAATGCGCATGGACCGATCAGGTTTTGAGGAGGACGGACAGACATTTGTTGCGGTCCACAACCCTCCGCTGCGATTGATAATTGTGGGAGCAGTGCACATTGCGCAGGCGCTGGTTCCGATGGCCCGGATCGCCGGATATGATCCGGCCATCATCGACCCGCGCGATGCCTTTGCCTCTGGTGCCCGTTTCCCGGGCGAAACCATCCTGACTGATTGGCCGGACGAGGCGGTCGCCAAGCTGGGCATGGACACGCGAACCGCTGTTGTCTTGCTGACGCATGACCCCAAATTGGACGACCCGGCTTTGGAATCCGCCTTGACGGCGGGCGTGTTTTATATCGGGGCTCTGGGGTCCACGCGTACCCATGCCAAGCGGGTTGCTCGCATGAAAGAGGCGGGTTTTACGGACGAACAGATTGCCCAGATCCACGGACCGATTGGATTGGACATCGGCGCGGCGGGTCCGTCCGAGATCGCGGTGGCCATCCTCGCCCAGATGACGGCCGTGCTGCGGGGCAAGGCGTGAAATTCGGTCCCGTTCCTGTCGCCGAGGCCACCGGCGCGATCCTTGCACACTCCGTCCAGGTTCAGGATGCCAAGTTGCGCAAAGGATTGCTGCTGACTGCCGAACATGCGGCTCATCTGGGTGCAGCTGGATATGATGAGGTCACGGTTGCGCAGCTTGAGCCCGGCGATTGCCACGAAGACGAGGCTGCTGAAATGTTGGCCGCAGCGCTTGCGCCTGATCCAGACGCTGCCGGTTTACGGGTAACGCAGCCGTTTACCGGGCGCGTGAACTTGCTGGCCGACGGGCCAGGTGTTGTCGAATTGGACGTCGCGGCCCTGCAGGAGTTCAACTGCGTCAACCCGATGATCACCGTAGCGACGGTGCCGCAATATCAACAGATGGGCCCGGGCGGGATGGTCGCCACGATCAAGGTGATATCCTATGCCGTTCCAAAGGATGACGTCGTGCAGGCCGCTGGTCTGGCCAGGGCTTCGATTCGTCTGATGGCACCGGTCCATAAAACGGCAGGGCTGATCGTCACGGATATTCCCGGAGGTCCCCCCAACGAAAAGGGTATTGCAGCCATTCGTGGCCGGGTGGAAACCCTTGGCATGGACCTCAGCGATGTACGGATCGTTCCACACAAAGCCGAACCGCTTTCGCAGGCTATTTCAGAGGCTGCCGGTGACATTGTGATGATCCTGACCGGCTCTGCCACATCTGATGTTTTTGATGTTGCACCTCAGGCCGTGCGGGCGGCTGGCGGTCAGGTGGACAGGTTCGGCATGCCAGTCGACCCCGGCAATCTGCTGTTTCTTGGAACACTCGGCCCAAGGCCGGTAATCGGATTGCCCGGGTGCGCCCGTTCGCCTGCATTGAACGGTGCGGATTGGGTCCTGTCGCGGGTTGCTTGCGGGATAGAAACAACCGGCGCGGACATTGCTGGGATGGGGGTTGGCGGGTTGTTGAAAGAAATCCCGACGCGGCCGCAACCACGTGCGTCGCGCAAAAGGTGATGTAGCAAATTAGCTTTTCTTCTTAGGCGGCTGAGATCGAAAAGACGACCCCTACGAACGTCGGATATTGGCGCTAAATATTTTTGTTCTCAAACAAATTTTCCCGTGTTTAACTCGGCGATAGCGATAAAAGCCAATAGGGGAGGATCTTATGACCAAGGTCTCAATGACCGTGAACGGTAAGACCGTGAGCGGTGAGGTGGAAGGTCGGACGTTGTTGTCCGGTTTTTTACGCGAGAATCTCAATCTCACTGGCACTCATGTGGGTTGCGATACAGCGCAATGCGGCGCGTGTGTTGTTCATGTGAACGGCGAAGCGGTGAAGTCCTGCAATATGCTGGCGCTTGAGGCAGATGGGGCTGATGTGGGCACGATCGAAGGCCAGGCTAACCAGGATGGCTCGCTGAACGTGATTCAGCAGGCATTTCAGGACCATCACGGCCTGCAATGCGGTTTCTGCACACCGGGAATGGTCATGAGTGCTGCAGCACTGCTGAAGGAAAACCCGCGCCCGACCGAAGCCGAGGTGCGCAAGTATCTGGAAGGCAACCTGTGTCGTTGCACCGGCTACCACAACATTGTCAAGGCGATCATGGCCGCATCTGGTCAGGACGTCAGCAGCATCGCTGCCGAATGATGCCGCTACGGGCGTCCGATGAAGCGCCCGTGGGAAGACATAGGATGCACAGCATCCGTTTATGGGAGGAGAACAAGCAATGCCCAAAGACAGTGGCATCGGAGCCAGTTCCAAGCGGCGCGAAGACGTACGCTTTCTGACCGGAGCGGGCAATTACACCGACGACATCAACGTACATGGCCAGGCCTATGTACATTTCCTACGGTCCGACATCGCGCATGGACGGATCAAAAACATCGACACCTCTGCAGCTGAAAGCATGCCGGGCGTGGTCAAGGTTTTCACCGGCAAGGATTTTGAAGGCGTGGGCGGGATGCCCTGCGGTTGGGAAGTGACCGACAAGCACGGCGCACCTATGCAGGAGCCGCCGCACCCCATTTTGGCACAAGGCAAGGTGCGCCATGTGGGCGACCCGATTGCGGCCGTTGTAGCCGACAGTCTCGAACAGGCCCGTGATGCGGCCGAGGCGGTCGATTTGGATATCGAAGAACTGCCGGCTGTCATGAACATGAAATCTGCTGCTCAGGATGGGTCGACGCTGGTTCATGACGATCTGAAGAACAACATATGCTATGACTGGCAACTGGGTGAGACGGACGACGCCAAGGTCGATGAGGTCTTTGCCAACGCAGCCCACGTGACGACGCTGGATCTGGTGAACAACCGCCTAGTCGCAAACCCGATGGAACCGCGTGTGGCGGTGGGTGAGTACAAGCGTGGTACGGACGAATACACGCTCTTCACCACGTCGCAAAACCCGCATGTGATCCGTCTGCTGATGTGTGCATTTGTTCTGGGCCTGCCCGAACATAAAGTGCGCGTGGTGGCCCCGGATGTTGGTGGTGGATTTGGTACAAAGATCTTCCACTATGCGGAAGAAGCGTTCTGCACCTTTGCCGCCAAGGCCTGTAATCGCCCGGTCAAGTGGACCTCAAGCAGGTCCGAGGCGTTCATGTCCGATGCCCATGGCCGCGACCATGTCAGCAAGATCGAACTGGCGCTGGATGCAGACAACAACTTCATCGGCCTGCGCACCAACACCTATGCCAACTTGGGAGCTTATCTGTCGACCTTCTCCAGCTCGGTTCCGACCTGGCTACACGGTACCTTGATGGCAGGTAACTACAAGACACCGGTCATTCAGGTGAATGTGAAGGCGATGTTCACCAACACGGTTCCGGTGGACGCCTATCGTGGCGCTGGCCGTCCCGAGGCGACTTATCAGCTGGAACGTGTCGTGGATAAAGCTGCACGCGAGTTGGGTGTTGATCCGATTGCCCTGCGCCGTCAGAACTTTATCACTCAGTTCCCCTATGACACTCCGGTCGCACTGACCTATGACACCGGGGATTACAACGGGACGATGGACAAGCTTGAGGTCGCTGCCGATCTGGCGGGTTTCGCCGCGCGTCGGGCCGAAAGCGAAGCCAACGGCAAGCTGCGTGGTCTGGGCATCAATTGCTATATCGAGGCCTGCGGTATCGCGCCTTCGAACATCGTCGGCATGTTGGGGGCCCGCGCGGGTCTTTATGATGCCGCAACTGTTCGGGTGAACGCCACGGGTTCGATCAGCGTCATGGTGGGCGCACATAGCCACGGGCAGGGGCATGAGACAGCCTTCCCGCAGGTTGTGGCCGACATGATCGGTATCGACGAATCGATGGTCGAGATCGTGCATGGCGACACCTCAAAGATCCCGTTTGGCATGGGGACCTATGGCTCGCGTTCGCTGGCCGTTTGTGGTTCGGCCATGGTCAAGGCGACCGAGAAGGTAATCGATAAGGCCAAGAAGATCGCCGCCCACCTGCTGGAAGCGTCCGAGGCGGATATTGAACTGAAAGACGGTCAGTTTAGCGTCGCGGGTACCGACAAGTCGGTGGCCTGGGGTGATGTAACCCTGACGGCTTATGTACCACACAACTACCCGTTGGAAGTCGAACCCGGGTTGGAGGAGACCGCGTTTTACGACCCGGCCAACTTCACTTACCCGGCCGGTGCATATGCGTGCGAGGTCGAGGTTGACCCAGAGACCGGTCAGGTGACCGTCGAGGCTTTCAATGCCGCAGATGACTTTGGCAACATCGTCAATCCTATGATCGTCGACGGTCAGGTTCATGGCGGCATTGGTCAGGGCATAGGTCAGGCTTTGCTGGAGAATTGTGCCTATGACGAAAACGGTCAGTTGCTGAGCGCGTCTTTCATGGATTATGCGATGCCGCGCGCGGATGACGTGCCTTTCTATGGTGTCGATCATTCCAGCCAGACACCCTGCACGCATAACCCCTTGGGTGTGAAGGGCTGCGGTGAAGCCGGTGCAATTGGCTCGCCGCCGGCGGTGGTCAATGCGGTGTTGGATGCGCTGAACTCGGGCGGCAAGGCGGTCGAACACATCGATATGCCGGTGAGCCCGTCACGTGTCTGGGCGGCGATGAACAGCTGATTGGTCGGGTGGCCTGGGGGCTCTGCCCCCAGACCCTCGGGATATTTTTAGCCAGATGAAGGGCGGATCCGCGCCTTTCGGAAAGGAAAGCGAAATGTACAATTTCGAGTTTGAAAAGCCATCGACCGTTGCTGACGCCGTTTCGGCGTTGGGAGGCGAGGATGCACAGGCGTTGGGGGGGGGCCAGACGCTGATCCCGACGCTGAAACAGCGATTGGCAGCGCCGTCTACGCTGGTGTCGCTGGGTGGGATTCCCGACATGCAGGGGGTCTGTATCGAGGATGACGGGTCGGTGGCCATTGGTGGCGCAACAACCCACGCAACGGTGGCGTCAGAGGCCGCCGGCAGCTATCCAGCGCTGGCCGCACTGGCTGGGCAGATCGGCGATCCGGCGGTGCGCAATCGAGGAACAATCGGTGGCTCACTGGCCAACAATGATCCGGCAGCGTGCTATCCGGCGGGCGCTTTGGGATCTGGTGCGACGATCATCACCAATACGCGCCAAATCGCGGCCGATGATTTCTTCGAGGGTTTGTTCAGTACAGCCCTGGAGGAAGGTGAGATCATCACCACGGTCAATTTCCCGGTGCCACAAGCGGCCAGCTATCAGAAATTCCTGCAACCCGCATCGCGCTTTGCGCTGGTCGGAGTGTATCTGGCACGTTTCGCCGACGGTGTTCGCGTTGCGGTGACAGGGGCCAGTGAGGATGGTGTGTTCCGCTGGTCCGAGGCAGAAGAAGCCCTGAACAAGGAGTTTCGGCAGGATGCCTTGACCGGGCTGAGCATCAATCCCGCGAATATGATTGCCGATTTGCACGGCAGCAAGGCGTACCGCGCGCATCTGGTCAGTGTCATGACCAAGCGGGCCATTGAAGCCTGCATGTAAGCTTAAAACTGTCAAAAAAGCCCCGGTCCTTATGGCCGGGGCTTTTTTTATGTCCGTCTTATTTTGGGCGGCTGGGATGGTTGCCAGTATGCGCCTGTGTCTTCTCGGGACTTTTGGTAATTGTCCACGCGATCGCGCGCGACGTCTCCGCCTGCTTGAAATAGGTGACCCAGTAGGCATTCCAGAACCACCATGGCCCCAGCATAGTTTGAGAAGTGGTGCAGAGATCGCGTGCTGACGGGGAAAACCACGTCCGGCTCGATCCCGGGTGCGATCACTTCGCTGTCGGCAATCAGGATGAGCGGTACATTCATGCGTCGCGCCAATCGCATTGATTGGATGGTGTCGGCGGAATAGGGATGGAAGGTGATTGCAATCAGGCAATCGTTGGGGCTTGCGTCCAACAGATCATCTGCCGCGGACCCCATGTGGCGCGGAATAAGTTGCAGACCGGGGTGTGCCATGCGTCCCGCATATGAAAAATAGTAAGACAAGGCGTAGCTGGCCCGGGTGGCGGTGACAAAGCACCTGTCAGCAGACGTCATAATTTCAACGGCGCGCTTGACGCGTTCAGGGTTCATTAACCGCAGGGATCGCATAACGACGTTTTGCGCATTCTGGGCGAATTTTGCCTGGGCAGCGCTGAATGAATCACCGTCTTGCATGTCGGCAAGCCAACTTTGACTCAGATGATCCTCACCATCTGTGACCAACGCATCGCGGAACGGAGCGCGCAGGCCGTCGAAGCGGTCATATCCCATCCGATCCGCCAGCCGGACCAGAACGTTTGAGCTGACGCCGATCTTTGCTGCGGTTTCTCGAATTGAGTCCAGCCCGAAATCTCCGGGATGGTCGAGGATGTATTTTGCCGCCATCTGCAATCCGGGAGGCAAGTGGTCAATCTGCTGTCGCAGAGCTTCGGTAAGCTGGCTCAAAGACTTGGTCATCCGCGAAAGAAAACAAATGTTATGAAAGATGTAAATTGAAAACGCGCGTAGGGCCTTTAACTGAGTTAAAAGTTCAAAAGGTTGCTCTTATGTCCAAAACACTGCCGCAATCGCATACGCCCTATGTTCTGGTAGCGCCGAACGGTGCCCGGAGGGGGCATGCGGATCACGTTCAGCTTCCGGTGTCGGTGCAGGAGATCATATCGACTGCACAAAGCTGTTTTCGGGCCGGTGCAGATGGGATTCACCTGCATGTGCGCGATGATCAGGGGCAGCATTCTCTGGATGCCGGGCGTTATCTTGAGACGATGTCCGAGTTGCGTCGTGCCGTGCCTGAGATGGACATTCAGATCACAACTGAGGCAGCAGGTGTTTTTGATGTCGCGGCCCAATTGCACTGTTTGCAGCACGTAAAGCCAAAATGGGCTTCGATCTCGGTCCGGGAAATCGCGCGCGCGCCGGACCTCGCGGAAAATGTTTACGGTCTGTGTGCCGAACAGGGAACGCGCGTTCAACATATTCTCTATGACGATGCAGATGCTGTGCTTCTGGCAGACTGGCAGGCCCGCGGGATCGTCCGCGACGGGCAAACTGATCGGCTGTTGGTTCTGGGGCGTTACACCTCGGGGCAGGAATCTGCACCGGAAGACCTTGATCACTTTCCGCAAACCCACTCCAGTTGGATGGTCTGTGCATTCGGAAAACAGGAACATGCTTGCCTAAAAACGGCTGCGGACCGTGGCGGGGATGTGCGGGTTGGATTTGAAAATAGTTTGACCGACCAGGACGGAAGTGCCTGGGCGAACAACGCAGCGTCGGTTTCGGCGCTGGTCGCGGTTTTGAAAGGACCTCAGCAATGAGCCACGTTTTTCCTCGTCATACCAAATCGAACCTGCCGGTCGCCGTTGGGGGCGACGGGTGTTACCTGATCGACGATCAGGGGCAACGCTATCTGGATTGTGGTGACGCTGCGGTGTCGTGCCTCGGGCATTCGAACCCGGCGGTTATCGAGGCCGTGCAGCGGCAGGTCGAACAGATCGCTTTTGCACATACCGGTTTCATGACATCCGAACCTGCAGAGGCGCTGGCTGATCTGTTGGTGGAGCACGCGCTTGGTGATTTGGACCGCGTGTATTTCGTCTCAGGCGGATCCGAGGCGACCGAGGCGGCGATGAAACTCGCGCGGCAGTACTTTCTTGAAATTGGCCAGCCCGAGCGTCGCCGGGTGATCGCGCGGCGGCAGAGCTATCACGGGAACACTTTGGGCGCGTTGTCGGCTGGAGGTAACGAATGGCGACGCGCGCAATTTGCGCCGATGTTGATCGAGATGACACATATCGCGCCCTGTTTCGAATACGCTGAAAAGCCGGATACTGAGAGCAGTTTTGACTACGGCCAGCGCGTCGCAAATGAGTTGGAGGCCGAGATCCTGCGCTTGGGTCCTGAATCGGTTATGGCGTTCATGGCAGAACCCGTTGTGGGGGCAACGCTGGGTGCGGTTCCTGCCGTTGAGGGGTATTTTCAGCGTATTCGCCAGATATGTGACCAATATGGCGTTTTGTTGATTCTTGATGAAGTCATGTGTGGCATGGGTCGGACCGGGCATTTGTTTGCCTGCGATCATGATGGGATTTCGCCGGACATTCTGTGCATCGCCAAAGGGTTGGGTGCTGGATACCAACCGATTGGTGCGATGATGTGCACCGGGAAAATCTATGATGCAATCCGCGACGGGTCCGGGTTCTTTCAGCATGGTCACACCTATATTGGTCACCCGGTTGCGACAGCAGCGGCCCTGGCTGTTGTCACCGAACTGACCAAGCGCGCGTTGCCCGCGCGCGCAGGCGTCATGGGCGACAAGCTGCAAGAGGCGTTGCAGGCTGAATTCGGACAGCATCCGAATATCGGTGATATCCGCGGCAGGGGGCTGTTTCGAGGGCTGGAGTTGGTGGCTGACCGCGAAACAAAAACGCCGTTTGATCCGGCTCACGGCGTTGCGGGCAAAATCAAGAAAGCCGCCTTGGCCGGGGGGCTGATCTGCTACCCCATGGCCGGTACGCGGGATGGGCGGGTTGGGGATCACGTCCTGCTGGCTCCGCCGTTCATCATAGAAGACTCGCAGATAGACGAGCTTGTGGGCAAACTTGGCCGGGCGATCTCGATCTCGATCCCCGGCTGAAGCGCCGCGTGGCCTGTACCATAGAACCAACAAAAAAACCCTGCCAGAGCGGATCTGACAGGGTTTCGAATTCGATATGCACAGGGGCTTATTTCTGTGGCAGTGGACCGATCAGCATGATCATCTGACGGCCTTCCATCTTCGGCATGTTTTCAACCTTGCCGATGTCTTTGGTGTCGGCCGCAACACGTTCCAAAAGCTCACGACCCAGATTTTGGTGAGCCATTTCACGGCCGCGGAAACGCAGGGTCACTTTGACCTTGTCCCCGTTTTCAAGAAACTTGAACACGTTCCGCATTTTCACGTCGTAATCATGAGTGTCAGTGTTGGGTCGGAATTTGACCTCTTTGATCTCAATGATCTTCTGTTTTTTGCGGGCTTCGGCTTCGCGTTTTTGCGTCTCGTATTTGAACTTACCAAAGTCCATGATCTTGCAGACCGGCGGGTTTGCGTTGGGCGAAATTTCGACCAGATCAAGACCGGCATCAACTGCCATCTGCATGGCTTTGGCGGGATGAACCACCCCGACATTTTCACCTTCAGCGCCAATCAGACGGATTTCGGGGGCACGGATCTTATCATTGACGCGGGGGCCGGTGTCTCTTTGCGGCGGCGCGTTGTGAGGTCTGCGGGCTATGGGTTCATTCCTTTGATGATTGCAGAAATTCAAGGCCGGAATTTAGACTGGCCTGCACGCCGATTCAAGCGGCATAAGTACAGGCCAGCCCGAAAAATCGGGGTTTGTCAGAGGTTTTTCGCCAGTCCGGGGCCAAATGCTCCGGATCCGGTGCATCGGGTTAACCAACAAAGGCTTTTTCGATGACAAATTCTTTGGGTTCGGAATTGGCACCTTCGCGCAGGTCGAACTCTTCCAGAATCTTTTTGATGTCCAAGTTGAAGGCCAAAGACCCGCAGACCATCGCACGGTCGGTTTCCGGTTTGATGCCGCCTTCGATGCCCAGATCAGCAAAAACCGTGCCGTCTTTCAGCAATTCGGTGATGCGGCCCATCTTGGGGCTCTCTTCCCGTGTGGTGGTTGGATAATAGCGGATTTTGTCGGCAAAGCCTTCGCCCATCAGCTCGGCCAGCATCTCATCCTGGCGGATGCTTTCGATCAGCTGACGGCCATATTCCAATTCACCCACTTCGCGGCAGGTATGGGTGATGATGACCTCGTCGTAATCCTCATAGGTCTGCGGTTCGCGCAGCAAGGACGCGAAGGGCGCAAAACCGGTTCCGGTGGCAAAGAACCACAGGCGCTTGCCGGGCAGCAGAGCGTCATGCACCAGCGTGCCAACAGGCTTGGGGCGCAGGATGATCTGATCGCCCGGTTTGATGTGCTGCAGCTTCGAGGTCAGCGGACCGTCCTGGACCTTGATCGAGTAGAACTCCAACTCTTCGTCCCACGAAGGCGAGGCGATGGAATACGCGCGCAGCAAAGGCTTGCCGTTGTCGCCCAGCAGGCCGATCATAACGAACTCGCCCGAACGGAACCGCAGCGAGGCGGGACGCGACACCTTGAAGGAGAACAGGCTGTCGGTCCAATGTTTGACGTCTGTTACGGTCTGTGCGTCCGGAAGGACGGGGGCCTTGACGGCGGTTACTTCGGTCACGGGTTTCATCTCTGTCATCGTTTCACTATCGGCTGGGTAAACCGACATCTCCGTTTAATCTTTGATCCAAGTCAGGAAAAGGGGCTAAATGCCCCCTTTGAATTCACAAGCTGGCGATTGGCGATCTTAGCCGCGCAGGCGGGCCTGATAGTTGTGGTCTTTCCAATCGGCGCGGGCCAGCCACTGATCTTCGGGCTGGCGATTGGCCAGTGCGTCGTCGATTTCGACTTCATCGAACCCGCTGCGGCGCGCCATGGCGTATTGGTCGGCCAGAACATGGCCTCTGGCCCGCAGACGACCGGTGTAGCCTTTCAGGCGCAACACGCGGGCGATGGTAAAGCCACGACCATCCGCCGAAGACGGGAAGTCCACACGGACCATCCGGGCGCTGCCCAGGCGGTCGACAAGCTCATCGGGGTCAGTGTCCGAAGCCACGTCCAGCGCAACCACATCATTGGCCGCGTCTTCAAGCGTGACAAAGCCATCTGTCCAGTCGTCGGGGGCGAACCCCTCATCCGTTACGATTACGTTCATGTTTTCTCTCCAGCGCGCACCATCTTGCCGTCGACAAAATGGATGCCGCATTCTTCTTTGTTCTGATCGCGCCAGCGTCCGGCGCGGGGGTCTTCGCCTTCTTTGACCGGCGAGGTGCAGGGCGCACAACCGATCGAGGGGTAACCTTTGGCCACCAGCGGATGCCGGGGCAGGTTGTTTTCATCCATATAGGCGCGCACGTCTTCGGGCGCCCAATGGGCCAGCGGGTTTACCTTGATCCGACCGGTGCCGTCTTCGACCTCAAAAAAGTCAAGCGCGGCGCGTGTGCCAGACTGGAACCGCTTCCGACCTGAGATCCAGCCGTCATACCCCGCCAAAGCACGCTGCAGTGGGAAGGTTTTGCGCAGGTTGCAGCAGGCATCCGTGTCGCTCAGGCGCAAGGCGCCGTATGGGTCTTCGCGCTGAACATCCTCATCATCTGCGCGGATGATGTGAACGTTCTTCAGGCCAAGCCGATCTGAAACGTCCTGCTGATATTCCAGCGTTTCGGTGAACAGCATCTGCGTGTCCACAAACAGGACCGGCGTGGCTTTGTCGACCACGGCTGCCATGTGCAACAAAACTACCGATTCCGCCCCAAAGCTGGAGACCAAAGCAAGCTCTTCGATTGCCTCCAACGCACCATGCATGACGTCATGGGCACTGTGGTGGCGGAACTGGGTGTTCAGCTCTTCGACCTTTTCGGTCAGCTCAGCGCGGTCGGCCCCCAGTTCCGTCTGGATCAGGTCAAGCGGCATTGGCCTGTGCCTCGGGGTAAAGCGCCGCTTTAAACGGTGCCATGCCTACGCGGCGATAGGTTTCCAGGAAGGTTTCTTCGGCGCTCTCACGCTGTTCCAGATAAGTGTCCACGATGCGCTCAACGGCTGGCACGATCTCATCATAGGCAAAGCCCGGACCGGTGCGGTCGCCAACGGCGGCTGTTTCGGTCGCGTCACCACCCAGAGTGATCTGGTAGTTCTCGACGCCTGCGCGATCCAGACCCAGGATGCCGATGTGCCCCACGTGGTGGTGACCACATGCGTTGATGCAGCCCGAGATCTTGATCTTCAGGTGACCGATATCATGCTCAAGCTTCAGATCATCGAAACGGGTCGCGATTTCCTGTGCTACCGGGATCGAACGGGCTGTCGCCAGCGCGCAGTAATCCATGCCGGGGCAGGCGATGATGTCGCTGATCAGGCCGATATTGGCGGTGGCCAACTCATGCTCTTTCAGACGAGCGTGGATCGCGGGCAGGTCCGACTTGTGGACATGCGGCAGGATCACGTTCTGCTCGTGGCTGATACGTAGCTCGTCATAAGCGAACTCTTCGGCCAGATCGGCCATCACGCGCATCTGCTCAGCAGTCGCATCACCCGGTGTCTGGCCGTGCTTTTTGATCGAGATCGTGACGATCGCGTGGTCCGCGTTCTTGTGCGGCGCGATGTTGGTATCGACCCAAGAGCGGAAGACCGGATCGTTGGTGTAGGCACTTTCGAACGACGCAACCGAGGCTTCACGGAAGGTTGGCGGGGCAAAGTGGCCCTTGATCTCTTCCAACAGGTTCATGTCTGCGCCCTTGAACTGCGGGCGAACTTTCAGGAAGCGTTCGTTAACCTTGGCGCGGATCGCGTCGATGCCATGCTCATGCACGGTGATCTTGATGCGAGCTTTGTACTTGTTGTCGCGGCGGCCGATCTGGTTCCACACGGAAACAGTGGCTTCCAGATAGGCCAGCAGATCGTCGAAGGCGACGAATTCGGACAGTTCTTTACCGATCATCGGCGTACGGCCCAGACCGCCACCCACGATAACACGAGCGCCCAGAACGCCATCACGTTCGACCAGTTGCAGGCCGATGTCATGCGCCTTGATCACGGCACGGTCGTTTTCCGAGCCGGTGATGGCGATCTTGAACTTACGCGGCATGAACTGGAATTCCGGGTGGTCGGTCGACCACTGGCGCAGCAATTCGGCATAGGGGCGCGGGTCAGCGACCTCATCCGCTGCGGCACCGGCGAAATGGTCGGCAGTCACGTTGCGGATGGTATTGCCCGAGGTCTGAATGGCGTGCATGCCAACCTCGGCCAGCGCGTCCAGCATATCGGGCACGTCGTTCAGCTTGGGCCAATTGTACTGGATGTTCTGACGGGTCGTGAAGTGGCCATAACCTTTGTCCCACTTCTGGGCCAGGAGGGCTAGCTGACGCATCTGAGCGCTGGAGAGCGTTCCATATGGAATGGCAACCCGCAGCATATAGGCGTGCAGCTGCAGATACAGGCCGTTCATCAGGCGCAGCGGTTTGAATTCATCTTCGGTCAACGAGCCGTCAATACGGCGCTCGACCTGCGCGCGGAACTGCGCGTTACGTTCTGCCAAAAATGCTGTGTCGAACTCGGAGTAGCGATACATGATTAGCTGTCCTTAGTTGCAGCCCCGAACCTTGGGGCCTTGAGAAGGGGAGAGAGAAGGGCCAGAGGTCAGGCCCGGGGCTGCGGGGAGGATTCCTGTTTGCCGTGGGCATAGTTGGACGGACCAGTGCGGCGGAAGTCTTCCCGGAAATGGGTGGGCTCGGGGCCATCTTCGCCGGCAATAGCGTCGGCCAGATACGCCCCGACAATCTTGTTGGCCTGGCGCGAGGCATCCAGAAGACGCACCTGCGCGTGCGCTTCATCGGTGATCAGCTCGGCCTCGGACAACTCCCGAGACCACTGGTCGTCTTCAGTCAGATAAATAACGTCACCTTCCAACAGGTCGTTGGCGGTCACTACTTTGGGGGTAAAAGCGCGGGCCATCAGGCGTGCTCCTTCTTAAATTCGGTCAGGGCCGCGGTCGCTTGGCGCGGGGCGAGGCCAAAAAAGGTCAGGGTAGGGCCATCCATTTCGGCGGCGTTCAAATCGGTGGGCAACTGGTCCAGCGTTGTTTCCAGAATGCGCTGATCGGGGCGTGTAGCGTTTTCGATCAACGTCACCGGCGTCTGGCGATCTGCACCGTGCATAATCAGGCGACCCTGAATGAAACGAGCGGACTTTTTGCCCATGTAAATCGCGGCAACCGAACCGGCGCGTGCCAAGGCAGTCCAGTCGTGATCCGCAAACCCTTTCATGTCGTGGCCGGTCAGAAATCGGACCGAAGAATTGCGCCCACGCCGTGTCAGGCTTTGACCGATTCCGGCAACTGCCGCCGAAGCGGCGGTGATGCCCGGAACAATCCGCCACGAGATACCAGCAGCCTCAACCGCCTCGATCTCTTCATCCAGACGGCCAAATACGGTCGGGTCGCCGGACTTCAGGCGCACGACGCGCTGACCTTTCAAGGCGTGCTCAACCAGCAGGGCGTCAATGTCTTCCTGTTTCCACGATGGGCCGAAACCGGCCTTGCCGACATCGACCAGTTGGGCGGTCTTGCCGGCCAAGGCCAGGACCTCATCACTGATCAGACGGTCATGCAGAACAACATCCGCGCGCTCGAAGGCGTTCAGTGCCTTGAGCGTCAGCAATTCCGGATCGCCCGGACCCGCGCCGACAAAGTCGACATGTCCTGTGCCATCATATGATTGCGTAAGCTGCATTTCGTGTCCCGAGTGTGGTTTGACTTGTGTTGCAATATAGGAAATATTCCCGCCAATACGCCATATAGGCGAACAAATAAGGACAAATGTTCCACGCCAACGGCAAAACGGGACATTGGTTTCGAAACGAAGGGAAATTTGGAATGTCGGTGCGGATTGATGATACGGATCGGAAAATTCTGGTCGAGCTGCAGCGGGACGCCAGTCAATCGCTGGACGAAATAGCCGCTCGTGTCGGCAGTTCCAAGACGCCGGTTTGGAATCGGATACGCAAGCTGAAAGGGGCCGGTGTGATCGGGCAGCAGACCGTTTTGCTGGACGCCGAAGCGCTGGGATTTGAAGCTACGTTTTTTGTTCTGATCCGCACCTCAGAGCACGAGGCTGACTGGCAGCACAAGTTCCTCAAGGCCCTGCGCGACAGGCCCGAAGTGCAAGAAGCGCATCGGCTGGCCGGGGACATCGACTATATCCTGAAGGTGCGGGTCAAGAACGCGCGTGCCTATGATGAATTCTATCAGGCGCTGATTTCAGAAGTGCGCGTGCACAACGTGACCGCCTTGCTGTCGATGGAAGAGATCAAGTCCACCACCATGTTGCCTCTGAAAGCGCTGATCGAAAGCTAGGTCTGCACCATCAGTTTGGTCAGCCCGTGGAAATGGTACGTGTTCGAAAACTCGGGCTCGGCGCTTAGGCGCAGGTTCGGATAACTGTCGAACAGCGTGGACAGTGCGATGCGCATTTCCATCCGTGCCAGAGGGGCGCCAACGCAAAAGTGCAGGCCGCCACCGAAACTGGTGTTCGTGACGATGGCGCGGGTGGGATCAAACCTGTCCGGGTCGCTCCAGACGGCAGGATCCCGGTTCGCAGCGCCCAATAGTAACGCGACCTCATCGCCACGTTTGAAACTGTGCCCAAATGCGTCGATGTCTTCATAAGCATAGCGGGTGAACATGTGCAGCGGCGGGTCATAACGTAAAACCTCTTCTACCGTGCGGTCGATGGTGCCCGGCGCAAAGTATTGCGGTCCGATGCCATTTTGCAAAACGGTCTTCACGCCGTTTCCAAGTGAATGCACGGTCGCTTCGTGCCCGGCATTCAAAAGCAGGATGCAGGTGGCGACCAGCTCTTCGCGTGAGAGCTTTTTGCCATCTTCTTCGGCCACGATCAACCGTGTGATCAGATCGTCCTGCGGATCGCTGCGGCGCTGCTCGATGTAGTCGATCAGAAAGTCGGTGAATGCTTGGGATGAGGCTGCGGCAGTGGTCTCAGTCTCGGGCGTACGGCTGGCTTGATACATCGCCACCATATCATGTGACCAGCGGAGTAGGCTGGGTGACATATCCTCGGGCACGCCCAGAAGGCGGCAGATCGTGATGACCGGAACTTGGGTGCAAAAGGTAGAGAGCAAATCGAACGGTTGGTCGGGAAATGCGTCAATCAAAGAATGGGTTAGGTCGTGAATCGAAGGTTCCAGCGCCGATATGGCGCGCGACGTGAATGCCCGCATCACCAATGCGCGCAAACGTGTGTGTCTTGGCGGTTCGGCTTCCAGCAACGAATGCGCCTCGACCGCCAGCCAAGGGGCAAGATGCGCCGGACCTGGGGTTCGCATTTCTTCGGGTACTTCCCGACCAAAGCGGCGGTCTTTCAAAAGCGCCGAGACCGCCCGGTGTGATACAGCCGCAATTTTCCCATAGTCCTCCCAATAGACCAGATCACCGCACGCGCGGGCCAGATCATAGAAGGGGTAGGGGTTCTGCACGAATTCCGGGTCGACCGGAGATTGAAATACCGTCTTCATGCGGCGCAGACTTGCCATGCGGCGCGGCGAATGCAAGACCCTATATCATGCAACGCGTTTGGGTCATTCTGGGATTTTTGTTTGCTGTCGGCCTGTTGACCGCAGGGGTCTGGTCCTATGGCTATCGTCAAGCGCTGTCGCAGCTCAGCGAAAAGGCCGAGGCTGACCTTGAACTGGCTGCAGACCGGCTCAGCACTCAGATGCAGGTCTATCAGGAACTGGCCGTGCTGATGGCCACGCATCCGGTCCTGCGCGTCCTAGAGACACCGGTGCAACAACGGGCAGCGCGCGCGATATTGCTGGACGTCGCCGACAAAACCTCGGCCGTCAACATGATGTATCTTGACCGAAGCGGGCAGGTGCTGGCCTCGGCGCAGCCGGTTGTGTGGCCAAACATGGCGGACCACCCCGCGTTTCGGCGCGCATTGCAGGGCGCAATGGGCAGCGCGCATGGGGTTGTGGAAAGCAGCGGAGATCGCACCTATTCCTACGCCGCCCCGGCCTTTGGTGATGCTGGTCGGGTCGAGGGTGTATTGATCGTTGTGGCCGATGTGCAGGATGTGGAACAGACTTGGCGCGGCAGTACCGAGGCGGTGTTCTTCACCGACGGGGACGGTGTCGTGTTTATCTCAAACCGATCGGACTTGTTGTTTTGGCACCGGGACGAGGGTCAATTGGGCCTGACACCGCCAGACGGCGGGGTGGTCGATTTTGCCTCGGTTCTGGTCGGTCCGCACGAGGTCTGGGAACTGAATTGGGGGCGGTATCTGCCTAGCCGCGCTTTACACCTGATGCTGGACTTGCCGGTGATCGACATGACGGCTGAAGTTCTGGTCGATGTGGCCCCCGCGCAGCGTTTGGCGGGGTTGCAGGCGGCGACGGTTGCTGCAATCTGTCTGGCCTTCGGTGCGCTGTTGTATCTGGCGACCGAACGCAGGCGCACATTGGCCGAGGCCAACACGATTCTGGAAAGCCGGGTCGCGCAACGGACGCATGCGTTGACAGCTGCAAACACCGCACTGCGCCATGAAGTGCGTGAACGTGAAGACGCAGAAGCGGCGCTGAAACACGCTCAGGAAGAGCTGATCCAGGCAGGTAAACTCAGCGCGTTGGGCCAGATGTCGGCGGGTATCAGTCACGAACTGAACCAACCACTGATGGCGATCCAGCAATTCGCAGATAATGGCGCGGCTTTTCTATCCCGGGGCCGGGATGAGAAAGCGTCGGAGAACCTGACGCGTATCTCTGCCATGGCGGCGCGCATGGCGCGTATCATCAAGAACCTGCGTGCCTTTTCGCGCAACGAAAGTGAACCGATGGGCAAGGTTAACCTGGTTCAGGTGATCGATACGGCGGTCGAGTTGACCGAGGCGCGATTGCGAACTGAGGATGTCCGTATGGATTGGGCCCCGCCCAATAACCCGGTTTACGCATGGGGTGGCGAGGTGCGGTTGGTTCAGGTATTCGTCAACCTGATCAACAATGCCGCCGACGCGATGAGCGGGCAAAACGACCGCCTTATTCGCATTGCGATCGACCGCGGCGACAAGCTGGCCGTGACTGTCCGCGATATCGGCCCGGGCATCGAAAACTCGGAAAAACTGTTCGAACCGTTCTATACGACCAAGGCTGTCGGAACCTCTGAGGGGATGGGGCTTGGGCTTTCGATCTCGTATGGTCTGGTGCAAAGCTTTGGGGGTAACATCCGGGGTGCAAATCTGGACACCGGGGCGCTGTTTACCGTCGAGCTTGAACCTTTCACGGAGTACGAGGTCGCATGACGCGGAAAATTCTACTGGTTGATGACGACGCTGCCGTCCGCGAAGCTTTGGCGCAAACACTTGAGTTGGCAGATTATGATCCGGTTACTGTGGGATCCTTTGTGGCAGCAAAAGACCATATTCGCGCCGACTTTCTGGGTGTGATCGTTTCGGACATCCGTATGCCGGGCCGGGATGGTTTTCATCTGCTGAACTACGCGCGTGAGGTAGATCCAGATTTGCCCGTTGTTCTGTTGACCGGTGAGGGCGACATCCCGATGGCGGTGCAGGCCATGGGACAGGGAGCTTTTGATTTTCTGGAAAAGCCATGTGCGGCGACGGACCTGCTGCCCGTGTTGGAACGAGCCTTTGACGCGCGCGCGCAGGTGATCGAACAGCGTGCCCTCAAATCAGAGCTTGAGCGCGGCGATCCGGCAGCGCGGCTTTTGTTCGGCCTTTCCGCACAGGCCGAGGCCCTGCGTGAACGAGTCCGATCCGTCGCCCCCACCGGGGCAGAAGTTCTGGTAACCGGGCCACCGGGCAGCGGGATATCGAAAGTGGCCGAAGTCGTTCATCTGATGTCGCCGGTCGGGCAGGGGCCGTTCGTCAAGCGCCCGGCCTCAGGGCTGACGCCCGAGGGGTTGGTACGCGTGTGCGAAGATGCGGCCGGTGGGTCGTTGTTCTTGGATGAGGTTTCGGCCATGCCAGACGCCACGCAATACGCCGCGCTTGAAATGATAGAGGAGGGCACCGGTTCACGGATTGTCGCGGGAACAACCGCAAATCTGGCGGTGCTGTCAGAGCAGGGCCAATTCAATGCCGACCTGTTTTTTCGCCTGGATGTCATGCGTGTGCGGATCCCGTCGCTGGCGGAACGACCCGAAGATATTCCAGTGATCTTTCGCCATTATGTCGCGCAAGCGGCAGAACAGGCGGGCATTGCCGAGCCCGAGATTACCTCGGAGCAACTTGCGTCGTTGATGGCCAGCGATTGGCCGGGTAACGCAAGATCGCTGATGTCGGCGGCGATGCGGTTCGTGTTAGGGATGCCGGAAGAGGTGGCACGTGCCGCTGATCTGGGGCTGAACGAGCAAATGGCGCGCGTAGAGCGGTCGTTGTTGATTGCGGCGCTGGGTCGGCACAATGGCAAAGCTTCGGATGCGGCAAGTGCGTTGAAACTGCCGCGCAAGACTTTTTACGACAAACTGGCGCGCTATCAGATTCGCCCAGAAGACTATCGGCGCTAACGGGGACACCCGCCGCCTTTGACTGCATTATCATGCATTTAATGGCGTTGCGCCGGGCAGCCTGCATTCGCAGGCTGCGGGTGGTCACCAGAGAATCAGGGGGTGAGTCGTTCGATCTGATTCGAAGTGCGTGCGGAAATCCGCACAGCCGGGGGAATAAATGTGCGGATTTTCGCACAACGGGTAGTGTCACTGCCTTTTGATGGCGGGGAAGTACCATCTAAAACTATGAAGTAAAACAAAAATATTTGAACTTTCCGAATTTCGAACAAAAAGTTGAGCGGTGCCCCTTGATTCGCTTCACTGCGCGACATGAGACGCCGATCTGGCGTTGACTGAAGGTTTCATGGAAGTCTGGGAGGAAAAGACAGATGAAATTCCTGACAACTGCCGCGACCGCGCTGGCGTTGAGTGTTACAGCAACCGCCGGTATGGCCGCGTGTGATGACGGCGAGATTGTCGTCAAATTCGCGCATGTGACGAACACGGACAAACACCCTAAGGGCATCGCGGCATCGCTGCTGGAGCAGCGCGTCAATGACGAGATGAATGGCGTGATGTGCGTTGAGGTCTATCCGAACTCGACGCTCTATAATGATGACAAGGTGCTTGAAGCAATGCTTCAAGGCGACGTCCAGCTGGCCGCGCCGTCGCTGTCGAAGTTCGAGAAGTTTACCAAGCAATTCCGTCTGTTCGACCTGCCGTTCATGTTCAAGAACATCGACGCAGTTGATGCATTCCAGGCCTCGGCTGACGGTCAGGCGATGAAAGACAGCATGCAGCGCCGCGGCTTGCAAGGGCTGGCGTTCTGGCACAATGGCATGAAACAGATGTCGGCCAACAAACCGCTTGAGGCTCCGTCGGATGCCGAAGGCCTGAAATTCCGTGTTCAATCCTCGGACGTTCTGGTTGCCCAAATGGAAGCCATTGGCGGCAGCCCGCAGAAGATGGCGTTCTCGGAAGTTTACGGCGCGTTGCAACAGGGCGTTGTGGACGGGCAGGAAAACACATGGTCGAACATCTATGGCAAGAAGTTCTTCGAAGTGCAGGACGGTATCACCGAGACCAACCACGGCATCATCGACTATCTGGTTGTGACATCGGTTGATTGGCTGGACAGCCTTGACCCCGAGGTGCGCGATCAGTTCCTGACCATCCTGGGCGAAGTGACCGAGACACGGAACAAGGAAGCCTTCTCGGTGAACGAAGCAGCTAAGGCTTCGATCACTGATGCCGGCGGTATCATCCGCGAACTGAACCCCGAACAACGTCAGGCCTGGGTCGACGCGATGAAGCCCGTTTGGGACCAGTTTTCTGACGACGTAGGTCAGGACAAAATCGACGCCGCTCAGGCCATCAACGCCGGGTTCTGATCCCGGTTGAGGCCGCGTGTCCAAAGACTGGGGAGTGGCGGACACGCAGGCTGGGCGGGCCGTAATTTGGCCCGCCACATCTAACTCTCATCACCAATAATGTGGGGACAGAAAAATGTCTGGTTCGAAACCCGGCCAAGGCGGGCTGGTCGACCATATCGAAGAGACCATGATTGCCGCCCTGTTGGGCGTGATGACGGTCGTAACCTTCGCCAACGTGATCGCGCGCTTTGTGTTCAATTCCAACATCTTGTGGGCGCTTGAGCTAACGGTTTTCACCTTTGGCTGGCTGGTGTTGCTGGGCGCCTCTTATGCGGTCAAGAAACACGCTCATCTGGGTGTTGATGCAATCCTGAACATGCTGGCCCCGGCGCCGCGCCGCATTCTGGCGCTGATATCGGTGGCGTGCTGTCTGGTGTTCTCGCTTTTGCTGCTGAAAGGGTCGTATGACTACTGGGCCGTTTTTGCCGACCTGCCGCCCACCTCGGGCCGCTGGTTCCCGACCGGGTTCAATTTCGACGCACGCAGCCAGAGTTTCTACGAGGTCGACGATATCCCGATGGTCGCGCCACTGCGCTTCCTCGAGGATCTGATCAACTACGGCGAGGGGTATGAAAAATTGCCCAAGGTGGTGCCGTATCTGGTGCTGCCGGTGTCGATGCTGCTTCTAGTGATCCGCTTCGCTCAGGTCGCAGTACAAATCTGGCGTGGTGAGACCGACCGTCTTGTTGCCAGTCACGAAGTCGAGGACGAGATCGAAGAAGTCCGGGCTCAGCAAGGAGAGCATGACTAATGGACGTCGTACTTCTATTCTCTATGGTCATCGGCCTGTTGCTGATCGGTGTGCCGATTGCGGTGGCCCTGGGTCTTAGCTCGACCCTGTTTCTGCTGATTTATTCCGACAGTTCGTTGGCTTCGGTCGCGGGAACCCTGTTCGAAGCCTTTGAAGGCCACTTCACTCTGTTGGCGATCCCGTTCTTCATTCTTGCATCGTCCTTCATGACGACCGGCGGAGTGGCGCGGCGGATCATCCGCTTTTCCATCGCCTGTGTCGGGCACTTGCCGGGCGGTCTGGCGATTGCGGGTGTCTTTGCCTGTATGCTGTTTGCCGCGCTGTCGGGGTCGTCTCCGGCGACTGTTGTAGCCATCGGTTCCATCGTCATCGCCGGTATGCGGCAGGTTGGCTATTCTAAGGAATTCGCTGCGGGTGTGATCTGTAACGCGGGTACGCTGGGCATTCTGATCCCGCCGTCCATTGTAATGGTGGTGTATGCCGCCGCCGTTGAGGTCTCGGTCGGGCGGATGTTCCTTGCGGGCGTCATTCCGGGCCTGATGGCGGGTCTGATGCTGATGGTTACGATCTATGTGATGGCCAAAGTCAAAAACCTGCCCAAAGGTGAATGGAAAGGTTGGGGCGAGATCTTTATCTCGGCCCGCGAAGCCGGTTGGGGTCTGTTCCTGATCGTCATCATTCTGGGTGGTATTTATGGCGGTATCTTCACACCGACCGAAGCCGCTGCTGTCGCTGCCGTCTATGCCTTCTTTATTGCCAGCTTTGTCTACAAGGACATGGGTCCGCTTAGCACCAATGGGAATGGGCAGAACATTCCGCTGTTGAAAAAGCCCTATGCTTTGGTCACGGCGTTCTTTCACCCCGACACCAAGCACACGCTGTTTGAGGCCGGTAAGTTGACGGTGACGTTGCTATTCGTCATCGCCAACGCGCTGATCCTCAAGCACGTGCTGACCGATGAACAGGTGCCTCAGCACATCGCTAGTGCAATGCTTTCGGCGGGCCTGGGGCCAGTCACCTTCCTCATTGTGGTCAATGTGATCCTGCTGATTGGTGGTCAGTTCATGGAACCTTCGGGATTGTTGGTCATCGTGGCACCTCTGGTGTTTCCAATCGCCATCGAGTTGGGCATCGACCCGATCCATTTGGGCATCATCATGGTGGTGAACATGGAGATTGGGATGATTACGCCCCCGGTTGGTTTGAACCTATTCGTGACATCGGGCGTGGCCGGTATGCCGATGATGAGCGTTGTGAAGGCGGCGCTGCCGTTCCTGGCCGTGCTTTTCGTCTTCCTGATCATGGTGACGTACATACCGTGGATATCGACCTTCCTGCCCAATACGTTCATGGGGCCTGAGATCATTACGAACTAGCGGTTTCTGTGAAAGAAAAGAAGGCCGGGTCTGTCGTCAGACCCGGCCTTTTTTGTGTGCGGAATCGATCCAGATAGTCGGTAACCCATTCGATACCACCCTAAACGCGAACCCATCAGTTTCGTATCACCGGTTGAATTGCCGCATTAAGAGTTTCATCTCGTCAATCGGGCGTCGATCGTTTGCCCGCCCGGGTGTCCTTAGGTGCTCAATTAAGTGTCCGACCTCTTGAACCCCGGTATAGTGGGTATATCTTTCAGCCGAGGACGACCTCGCCGATTTGGCTGATCATTCGGGACGACCCGAAGAGATATGAGGTGTCCAAATGCCCTGGATATTATTGCTATTCGCTGGCCTGCTGGAAATTGTCTGGGCCGTCGCCATGAAGCAATCTGCCGGTTTCACGCGCCTATGGCCTACGGCCCTGATGGGCGTGTCGATGATCGGATCATTCGGGTTGCTTGCCCTTGCGATGCGGGAGTTGCCCTTAGGCACGGCCTATACGATCTGGACCGGCATCGGCGCCGTCGGTGCCTTCATGGTCGGCGTGATGTTTCTGGGTGAGGCGCTGAGCGCGCCCCGCCTGATCGCGGCGGCCCTGATTGTGGCCGGGCTGGTGACGATGAAACTAGCCTGACCTCAGGCCTTTTGCAGGGCGTCGATAATGCCAGAAAAGTCTTCGGCTTTCAGGCTTGCGCCGCCCACCAGCGCCCCGTCCACGTTGGAGACTGCAAAGATATCGGCTGCGTTGCCCGGTTTGACCGAACCGCCATAGAGCAACCGGACCGAGCGGCCGACGCCTTCGCCAAATCGACGTTCAAGCCGGGCGCGGATGAAGTCGTGCACTTCTCCGATCTCGTCCAGTGTGGGGACTTTGCCGGTGCCAATGGCCCAGATCGGTTCATAGGCGACAACCAGGTTCTCACCGGTCGACTGATCTGGGATCGAACCGGACAACTGACCACCGATGATGTCCAACGTGTTCGCGGCCTCGCGCTGTTCCAGGCTTTCGCCGACGCAAATGATGGCTTTCAGGCCCGTGTCCATCGCAGCGCGGGCTTTGGCGCGAACATCGTCGTTTTGCTCACCATGATCCTCGCGCCGTTCGGAATGGCCAAGAATGACCGCGCTTGCCCCTGCATCAATCAGCATCTGGGCGCTGACATCGCCTGTATGCGCGCCGGATTCGGCCGCGTGGCAGTCCTGTCCACCGACCGAAATTCCGGTGTCTTTTACCGTTTCTGCCGCCCGGTGCAGCAAGGTCGCGGGGGGGCAAATCAGAACATCCACTGATGCGTCAGGAAACGACCCGGCTAGCGACTGAAGCTCGGGCAATGCAGCCGCAGTTCCGTTCATTTTCCAGTTTCCAGCCGCCAGCTTGCGCCGCATAACGCGTACCCCCAAATAAGTCGTTGTTTGCTCATCGGATAGCACCACCAGCCGAGCCTGACAATTCCGGTTGCAAAGGTCCGACCACAACGGCAGGTTCCGCGGTATTGTGGAGGGCGGCATGATCGACGATCTGGATCTGAGAAAACTGGATGAACGCGAGGCTTCAGAGATGGCAATGCTGCTGCATGCCATTGGTGAAGTTGGGTTTTTAACGGTGTCGAACACCGGGTTGAACGCCGATCAAGTCCGAAACGTGATCGAGGCGTATCGCGACTTCTTCCATTTGCCGGACGTCCAGAAAAAAACCGTTGATATGGCGATGACGGGTTCAAACCGAGGGTGGGGCGCGCCGCGATCAGAACAGGTCGACCCCAAGGCCAATCCGGATTTCAAGGAAGTGTTCGACTGTGGTTTCGAATTGCCTGCGGGAAATTCTTACGCCGGAAAAGGGCTCAGCGTGTATGCTCCGAACCTGTGGCCGAATAGTCCTGTTGAATTTCAGGGTATTATCAGAGGTTACTACAGTGACGCCTGCAATGTGGCGATGCGCGTTCTTCGGGCCATTGCGGTCGCTTTGGGCCGGGATAAACTCAGTTTTGATCGTGCCTTTGACACGCCAATGGCCCTATTGCGCGGGAACTACTATCCAGAACGCCCGGCATGGGCAGGTGATCGGGATTTTGGCATCGGGGCGCACACTGACTATGGGTGTCTGACATTGCTGGCCACAGACGGGGTCTCAGGGCTTGAGGTCCGCATGCCGGATAACAGCTGGCAACCTGTCTCTGCAGAGCCTGGTACATTCATCATCAACTTTGGAGAGATGCTGGAATTCTGGACCGCCGGAAAAGTCAAAGCCACCGAGCATCGCGTCATAGGCGGGACGCAAGAACGCATTTCGGTCCCACTGTTCTTTAACCCATCCTACGACACCAACGTTGCTCCGCAAAGCTCAGGCAAAACGATCAGCGCAGGTGACCATCTTACACGGCGCTACAACGAAACCTATCTGCACCTGCAGGCGACTTAGTTTTGTGTGGAAAGCGTCTCGTCAAATTTGATGGATTCGCCGCAACCGCAAGCGTCCACAACATTCGGGTTACGGAACTTGAACCCGGCTTCCAGAAGCGAGACCTCATAGTCGATTTCAGTTCCGAACAGAAACATCTGCGCCATTGGCGCGATCATGATGCGGGCACCGTCCTGTTCGACCACTTCGTCGTTGGTATCGGCTTCATCCACGTAGTCCATGGTGTATTCCATGCCAGCGCAGCCGCCTTTCTTGACGCCAATGCGCAAACCGGCGTGACCGCCGGTCGCCATCAGGCGTGCGATCTGCTCGGCCGCTTTGGTCGTCATTGTCACGGCTTGTTTGCCGGGAATGCCAAACATGGTGGTCTCCGTTGCGCTACGTTATCCCCAATCTAGGGCCGAGAGGCGTCAGGCTCAAGACATAGCAGACCTGCTGACCTAAGTTTTACCGGCAGTGACGCGGCCAAACGACCAATTGCCACAGCAAACTTGCGTCACTCCCGGTCTTCGCCTTAGCTTGACGATTGTGACAGGACATTTGAGCGAAGGGCGAAAGAAGATGGCGAAGAACAGGCATTTCCGCAGAAAAATCATAACGATGCAAGCTGTAGCCGCAGTCTTTCTGACCGCAGGTCTGGCACATGCAGCAACGGATGGCGCACGGCATCCGGTGAATTGCGCAACAGCCGAGGGGGATCTTCGAGCCATCGCCGCAGAAAAGAAGCACGCAGAAGACCAGCAGGCAGAAAGTATCATTGCGATCACTCCTGCCGGTGCATTGCTGGGACTGGTCACGGGAACCGAGCAAAAAAGGCTCAGTATGTTGAATGGCGATTACGTCAAAGAGCTGGATCAACGCGCGGCCGAGATAAAATCGACCTGCGGCGTGGAATAGGCCGCTCGGGCCCTTTGACGTAAAAAGGGCTGCCTCGGTTTATGGACAGCCCTTTTGTTATCCTTCAATGCTTTACTTGGTAAAGCTGAGCGAAATTCTACATGAATCCCAGTTCAAGACGTGCTTCGTCTGACATCATCTCCATGCCCCAGGGGGGCTCCCATGTCAGTTCGACGTCAACCTCTTTGACGCCAGCGACCGGTTCGATGGCTTCGACAATCCAGCCTGGCATTTCACCGGCGACCGGGCATCCGGGCGCGGTCAGTGTCATGATGACCTTCACCGCGTTTTCCTTGGTGATATCGATCGTATAGATCAGACCCAGATCGTAGATATTCACCGGAATCTCGGGATCGAAGACAGATCTGCAAGCCTCGACCACGGAATCGTAGAGTGGATGATCGATGGTCGAAGGCGCGATCAGCGGCGTACCTTCGAACTGTTCACTTGGATGGGTCATTCGTGCCTCGGGGCTGTTACCTGAGAAATTATATAGGGAAAGGCTGGGGCAGCGTCCAGTGGTGCCGTGTGGCCCGCCGGACGCTGCGTCGATTTGGATCAATCGTTGATATCGTGGCGGAAGGTTTTCACCTGGCCGTGGGGCAGGGCGAACATGCGCCGCAGGATCAGCCAAGCCACCAGCGATAAGGCCGCAAAGATCAAAAGCAAGACTGCCAGGCTTGGGGCAAAACCAGGAATCACAAGCAAAAGCCCTGTGACCGCCGCGCCAATTGCAAAGCCAAGAAAGATGAACCCCGGCAAGACGATCTCAAGTATGCCCAGAGCCAGCGCTCCGGCCAACCAGAGCCACCATGTCAGCCAGATGGGGTCAGCCATTACTTTCCTCCTTTCAACATCTTGAAGGCATCGCCAAAGGCCTCAAGCGCATTGGCGGGAACCACGATGGTCTGCGACCCGGTGCCGTTACCTAGCGCGTTCAGGGCTTCGACTTGCTTCAACGCGACCTGATACTGGGCGGCCTCGATACCATTGTCCTGAATGGCCTTGGCGACTACGCCGGTTGCATAAGCTTCAGCCTCGGCCTGGATGCGGCGGGCTTTTGCGGTCTGCTCGGCCGCGTAGAGTTCCGCGTCGGCATTCAATTCGACTGAACGTTTCTGACCTTCAGCCTCGGTCACCTGCGCGCGGCGGGCACGTTCCGCGTTCAACTGCTGCAACATGGCATCGCGTGTGGCCTGATCCAGATTTACGTCCAGAATCTCGGCGCGGGTGACTTCGATCCCCCAGTCGTCAACGGCAGTTTCGACGCTTTCCTGAATGCGTTCAATCAGTTGCGCGCGATTGGACTGCACCTCATCCAGATCCATTTTACCGATTTCGGCACGGACGATACCTGCAACGGTTGTTGCAATCGCGCCGTCGACGTCACGGATACGGTACACGGTCTTTTCCGGTTCAAGAATGCGGTAGAACACCGAGGTATCGATCTGAACCAGAACGTTGTCCTTAGTGATCGCGTCCTGCGTCGCATTCGGCAACTGGCGTTCAAGAATGGATATCTTGTGACGCGCAACGTCAAGAAAAGGAACGATAAAGTTGATTCCGGGGCCAAGTACCGAGTGCAGGCGGCCAAAGCGTTCAACCACGTATTTTTCGGACTGAGGCACAATTTTGATGCCTTTGAAAATAACGACGACAATCAGACCTGCCGCAAGCAGGTAAATGATGTTCGATGTTAGCAACCCAATGATCTGTTCTTCGGTCATATCTGTCCTCTGTATTGTTGTGTACTATGGTATACACTTGGGGATTGACTCGCTCATTTTCAACTCTGGTATGGCGGGAATGGGAATAGATGCAAATCTCTGAAAACCACAATGTGGCGTGGAATATTTTGAATGTGGCTGCTTTGCATCCGGTTGTGATTGCGCTATCGGGCGGGGATGAAACTGATAATTGATACAGATCCGGGCATCGACGATGCGATGGCCATTGCCTATGCCGCCGCTGCACCAGAAATAGACCTGATCGGCCTGACCACGGTTTTCGGCAACACGCATGTGCACCAATCCAGCCGCAACGCGCGGTTCTTGCTCCATAAACTGGGACTGGACGCGCCAGTAGCCGAGGGAGCGCGGCTTCCAGTGGGTGCGACCACCTACGACCCGTCCGAGCACGTGCACGGCCCCGAAGGATTCGGTGATTTGACTGACATCCCGCAGATTGGGGAAAATCACCCCCTGACGGCGGCCGAATTCCTTGTCGAGCAGGCGCAGGAACACAAGGGTGAGCTGGTCGTCTGCGCCATTGGTCCGTTGACCAATGTCGCCGATGCCATGCGGTTGGACCCAGAGTTTGCAGGCAACATCAAGCGACTGGTGATCATGGGCGGTGCCGTGTTTTGCCCCGGGAACATCACAGAGCATGCCGAGGCCAACATCTATCACGATGCGCAGGCTGCGGATGCAGTGTTCGCGTCTCCGCCAGATACCGTTCTGGTCGGCTTGGATGTCACGCTGAAAACTCTGTACGAGACCGCGGATTTTGATGCTTTGGCAGCGCGTTCCGCTGACATGGGCGGTTTCCTGCGCGACATCTCGAAATTTTACCTGAAGTTCTACAAGGATATCGGCGGTCTCGAGGGGTGTGGCCTGCACGACTCGACGGCCGTGATCGCCTGCACGCACGAACCCATGTTCGAGATGGTCGAAACCGGGCTTCAGGTTATGGTCGATGGTCCGCAAATCGGGGCAACCCGACCGGAGGCCAACAGACCACCGGTACGCGTATGCCGAGATGTGGACGGGGCAGGGGTTGTCAACCTGTTCACTGACCGCGTTGCGTCATTGCCCTGACGGCTTGCAATACCAGCGAAGATCGGGCAATTGCTGCCCGGTTCAGCGACCCTGAGGCATTCACATGACAGACCGTTTCTCTTTTGACCTGAAGGCCACGGACGGCAAAGCCCGTACCGGAGTAATCAACACTCCGCGCGGGGAAGTTCGAACGCCGGCCTTTATGCCGGTTGGCACGGCGGCAACGGTCAAAGCGATGATGCCGGAAAGCGTACGTGCCACTGGGGCAGACATCCTGCTGGGCAACACATATCACCTGATGCTGCGCCCGACCGCCGAACGGATCGACCGTCTGGGCGGGTTGCACAAGTTTATGAATTGGGAACGGCCGATCCTGACGGATTCCGGTGGGTTCCAGGTCATGTCGCTGGCCGGGTTGCGCAAGCTGACCGAAAAAGGCGTGACCTTCAAATCTCATATCGACGGTTCGCGCCACGAATTGACGCCTGAACGGTCGATGGAGATTCAGCGCCTGTTAGGGTCCGACATCGTTATGTGTTTCGACGAATGCCCAGCGTTGCCCGCTGACCGGGATCGCATTGCCGAGTCGATGCGCCTGTCGATGCGGTGGGCTGAGCGGTCGCGTGACGCTTTCGGGGATCGCCCGGGTCATGCCTTGTTCGGCATTCAGCAGGGCGGACTAGAGCAGGATTTCCGCGAGGAATCGGCCGAGGCACTGAAAGAGATCGGGTTCGAAGGCTATGCTGTCGGCGGTCTCGCCGTGGGTGAGGGGCAGGAAGCGATGTTCGACGTGCTGGACTTTGCTCCGGATATGCTGCCTGTCGATAAACCTCGTTATCTGATGGGCGTTGGAAAACCGGATGATATCGTTGGCGCCGTTGCGCGTGGCATTGACATGATGGATTGTGTGTTGCCGTCCCGTTCGGGGCGCACAGGGCAGGTATTCACGCGCTACGGCGTGGTGAACATCAAGAATGCCCGCCATTCAGACGATCCGCGCCCGTTGGATGAACACTGCACGTGTCCCGCCTGTTCAAACTACTCCCGCGCTTATCTGCACCACGTGTTCCGTTCGAATGAAATGATTTCGGGTATGCTGCTGACCTGGCATAATCTGCACTATTTCCAAGAGATCATGCAGGGCATGCGCGACGCCATCGCTGCCGGAACATTCGATGCGTGGCAGGTCGAGTTCCATGCGCAGCGGGCGCAGGGGGATATTGAGCCTGTTTGATAGGCGCTTGGCGTTTTGGTGATCAAAATCGCCGAATAGTCCATCAGGTGCCTTGCAGTCCCGAACACCTCAGGTCATTCTCACCATGAGAGATGGCGGTAAGGTTGAAATAGGGCGTTAACTGCCCCACCTTTATCGTCCAAGACAGGAGACGGCCGGGCGTTGCCTCGATGAGGGACCAGAGCCGTCTTGCCAATGATAAGGATAGAGCATGCAAGAGCCCCTGAACTCCTCATACCCAGTGCTGCCGCTGCGCGATATCGTGGTCTTCCCGCATATGATCGTGCCGCTGTTCGTCGGTCGGGAAAAATCCGTCCGGGCGCTGGAAGAAGTGATGCAGGACGACAAGCAGATTCTGTTGTCCAGCCAGATCGACCCGAGCGACGATGACCCAACCGAGGACGGCATCTACCGGTCCGGTGTGCTGGCCAATGTACTGCAATTGCTGAAACTGCCGGACGGCACCGTAAAGGTTCTGGTCGAGGGCCAAGCCCGTGTGATGATCACGGAATTTCTTGAAAACGAAGAGTTTTTTGAGGCCCGCGCCGAGTATCTGACCGAGATTCCGGGTGACGTGACCACGACCGAAGCGCTGCAGCGCACGGTTGCGGATGAATTCGAGCGTTACGCGAAAGTACGCAAGAACATCCCCGAAGAAGCGTTGACCGCGGTTGGGGAATCCACCGAACCGGCAAAGCTGGCTGACCTTGTGTCGGGTCATTTGGGTATCGAGGTTGAGCAAAAGCAAGACCTGCTGGAAACCCTCAGCGTCAGCGAGCGGCTTGAGAAGGTCTATGGTTTGATGCAGGGCGAAATGTCGGTTCTGCAGGTCGAGAAAAAGATCAAGACACGCGTCAAAACCCAGATGGAGAAGACGCAGCGCGAGTACTATCTGAATGAGCAGATGAAGGCCATTCAGAAGGAACTTGGTGATGGCGAAGACGGCAGCAATGAAGTGGCCGAACTGGAAGCCAAGATCGAAGAGACCAAGCTGTCGAAAGAGGCCCGTGAAAAGGCCGAAGGCGAGCTGAAGAAGCTGCGCAACATGAGCCCGATGTCAGCTGAGGCTACCGTCGTACGCAACTATCTGGACTGGATTCTGGCCTTGCCGTGGGGTACCAAATCCCGCGTGAAAAAGGATCTGGGCCGCGCGCAGGACATTCTTGATGCCGATCACTATGGCCTTGAGAAGGTCAAGGAGCGGATCGTCGAATATCTTGCCGTTCAGCAACGTTCGAAGAAGCTAAAGGGCCCGATCATGTGTCTTGTCGGCCCCCCGGGTGTGGGTAAAACTTCGCTTGGTAAGTCGGTTGCACGTGCGACGGGGCGTGAGTTCATCCGCATCTCGCTGGGCGGTGTGCGTGACGAGTCCGAGATCCGTGGCCACCGTCGGACCTATATCGGTTCGATGCCTGGTAAGATCATCCAGGCGCTGAAAAAGGCGAAGACCACAAACCCGCTCATCCTGCTCGACGAGATCGACAAGATGGGGCAGGACTTCCGTGGTGACCCGGCTTCGGCGATGCTCGAGGTGTTGGACCCGGAGCAGAACAGCACGTTCATGGACCACTACCTTGAGGTCGAATACGACCTGTCCAACGTGATGTTCCTGACCACATCCAACAGCTACAATATGCCTGGGCCTTTGCTGGACCGGATGGAGATCATTCCGCTGGCCGGTTACACCGAGGACGAAAAAAGTGAGATCGCCAAACAGCATCTGATCAGCAAGCAGGTGAAGAACCACGGCCTGAAGGCCAAGGAGTTCGAACTGACCGATGACGCGCTGCATTCGATCATCCGCACTTACACGCGGGAAGCTGGCGTTCGGAACTTAGAACGTGAAATCGCCAAGGTGGCGCGGAAGTCGCTGACCAAGATCATCAAGAAAGAGGCTGAATCTGTAACGGTGACGCCAGACAATCTGGATGAGTTTCTGGGCGTGCCCAAGTTCCGCTATGGCCTGGCCGAACAGGACGATCAGGTTGGTGTTGTCACCGGTCTGGCGTGGACATCGGTCGGTGGTGATCTGTTGCATATCGAGGCGCTGAAACTGCCGGGCAAGGGTCGGATGAAGACCACCGGCAAGCTGGGCGATGTGATGAAGGAATCCATCGATGCGGCGTCGTCCTATGTGCGGTCAATTTCGCCTCAGATTGGGGTGAAGCCACCCAAGTTCGACAAGATAGATATCCACGTGCACGTGCCAGATGGTGCGACTCCGAAAGACGGGCCTTCGGCTGGTCTGGCCATGGTGACCTCGATCGTATCCGTGCTGACCGGTATTCCGGTTCGCAAGGACATCGCGATGACAGGTGAGGTTTCGTTACGTGGTAATGCGATGCCGATTGGTGGTTTGAAAGAGAAACTGCTGGCGGCCCTGCGTGGTGGCATCAAAACGGTCCTGATCCCGGAAGAGAACGAAAAGGACTTGGCTGAGATCCCGGACAACGTGAAAGAAGGTCTGAAGATCATTCCGGTAGAGCACGTGTCCGAAGTTCTCAAACTGGCGCTGGTGCGTGAGCCGGAAGCGATTGAGTGGGATGAGGCTGCCGAAGAGGCTGCCGCAGCCGCTGCAAAGGCCACTGAAAGCGCAAGCCCGTCTGCCACGACGCACTAAGCGATAGGCGATAGACAAAGAAAAGGCGGGGTTTTCCCCGCCTTTTTCTTTTTCAGAAGCCGATAACGGGTTTCTTCGGGTCCAGAACCTCTTCCTCGGCGACGTAAGTCTGAAACTTTTTGGCGGACAGGGAGGATCGGACCGCCAGACCAAAAATGACGATTGAAAACAGAACACACAGCAAAATATCCCAACCAAAGGGGATTTGCTTAAGCGCACCTTCCCCGAACTGTCCCAGGAACGAGATCAAGCCGATCCCTCCGAAATAGGGAACCAGCCACAGGGCCTCGGTCACGTCCATTTCGTCCAACCGATTGTGGAACCGTGCCAGAAGAAGAACAAACCCGACGATCAACGCGATGCCAAGCCGCCAAACGGTGTCCCATCCGCTCCAATAAACGATGAGCGTGGCGACAGCGAAGGCCGTGATGGCCACCACTTTGACGAAAGGGATACGAATGGAACGCGGGTGGTCCGGCATCAGGCGGCGCAGGCACACAACGGCGATTGGCCCAACGGCAAAAGATACGACTATGGCCGCGCCATTCAGGGCAATAACGGTGGTGAACGGGACCGTAAGAAGGAACAGAATTCCAATCAGAAAGTTCAGAGACAAGGCCCACAAGGGCACCCCAAATGAAGACAGTATTTGCAAACGCTTTGGCAGGAAACCGTTCTGTGACAAGGCCAGCGCGATACGCGCGTTCGAGCCGGTGGACACCAAACCGTTGCCAAAGGGGCCAATGACCGAGCCGACATTCAAAACGCTCAGGAACCAGACGATCCCAACGGATAGGATGACCCCGTCCAATGGCCCCTGACCGCTAAAATTCAGGCTTGCCCAGCCGTTCTTCAGCATCTCCGGGTCAAGTGCGCCGATAAACGCGATCTGTAATCCGACGTAAATGGCTGCACACAGAATAATGGACAGCACCAGCGCGGCAGGAATGGCCACTTTGGGGTTTCGAACCTCACCGGCCATATCGACCACATGGCGGAAACCGATGAAGGAAAAAATGACGCCTCCGGTTGAAACAGCCGCCATGATGCCCTGCAAGCCGTACGGCGCAAAACCACCCGCTTGGGTGAAGTTCCCGGTGTCAAATCGACTTGCGATCAGCAGAACCGATAGAACGATAGGAATGGCAATTTTGGCCCATGTCAGCGCCGCGTTGACTTGCGTGAAGAATTTTACCCCCAACGCATTAATGACAACGAACAACAACATGAAAAACAACGCCACTGCGATACCTGCGCCGGTCAAATCGCCCGTAGCGGCTGTGTGCAGCCAGGGAGCATAAGGCCCGAGGTATTTAAGCATCGCCTCGACCTCAATCGGGGCGGTGGTGTTGTACCCAATCCAGGCGGTCCACCCCATTGCCATCGAAACGATATTCCCGTGCGAAAACTGGGGGACGCGGGCGATCCCCCCGGGAATGGGCAGCATGGCCGAAATCTCTGCGAAGGTTATCGCAAGAACGAACATGGCCACCGCGCCAATGATCCACGAAAGGATAGCGGCAGGACCTGCGTGTTGAACTGCGAGGAGGGGACCGAACAACCAGCCGGAACCGATAATTCCACCGACCGAAATGAAGGTCAGGCCGACAAGGCCAATATCCCGTTTCAATTTGGCCATGCGAAACCCCGTGCTTCAGCGCCGGTTGATCACACGGCAGATGCAGGAACGATACGCAGCTGAAATGCAAGCTGGCAAGTATTGTAATTTCAAGGCCTTAGAAGGTGTTGATTCTGAGGAAGTGGAATGGTGGGTGATAAGAGATTTGAACTCCTGACATCTTCGATGTGAACGAAGCGCTCTACCACTGAGCTAATCACCCATAGGCGCTGCTGTTACAGCGACTCGGATTGGTTGGCAAGATGGCCTGTGGTGAATTCGATCCACCTCATGAAAAGCTGGTTTTCCGGCCTCGGGGGTGGGTGGCTCAATCGGAAAAAATCAGGTTCTTCGAAAAAACTTCAAAACGCCGCTTGACGATGTCGGGGCGTAGCCATAATACACCCAAACGTTCAGCGATGAACAGACAGCGGGCGGTTGTAGCTCAGATGGTTAGAGTACCGGCCTGTCACGCCGGGGGTCGCGGGTTCGAGCCCCGTCAACCGCGCCACTGCTGTCAGCCTGGATCCGGGTTAAGGGATCACGAAAATAGATGCGCGGTTGTAGCTCAGTTGGTTAGAGTACCGGCCTGTCACGCCGGGGGTCGCGGGTTCGAGCCCCGTCAACCGCGCCATTTTCCCAAAAGTCAGCGTTGAAATCGTAACTTGTTGCACGCTTCGGCGTGTCAGTTGCGATGCTGCTTTGTTGGATAGGCGAATAAATGACAGTTCTTGCTTTGTTCTAATTTTTCTGTTGGAGTTCCAGCGTCGTTCACCTATTTCTAAGACACTTGTGTGTTGGGGGCCAAAAATGGCTGAGCTGAAGAATATCGAAGTGCGTGGAGCGCGCGAACATAACCTCAAGGGTATCGACGTGGACATCCCACGTGATCAGCTTGTGGTGATCACCGGGCTGTCGGGGTCTGGTAAGTCGTCTTTGGCTTTTGACACGATCTATGCCGAGGGCCAGCGGCGCTACGTTGAAAGCCTGTCAGCCTATGCGCGCCAGTTTCTGGACATGATGGAAAAGCCGGATGTGGACCACATCAGCGGCCTTTCACCGGCCATCTCTATCGAACAGAAGACAACATCCAAGAACCCGCGTTCGACCGTCGGAACGGTCACCGAGATCTATGACTATATGCGCTTGCTATTCGCCCGGTCCGGAACGCCGTACAGCCCTGCCACGGGGCAGCCAATTGAGGCGCAACAGGTTCAGGACATGGTCGACCGCATCATGACGATGGAAGAGGGGACGCGCGGATACTTGCTCGCCCCCATCGTGCGCGACCGCAAAGGCGAATACAAAAAAGAATTCCTTGAACTGCGCAAGCAGGGTTTTCAGCGCGTGAAGGTCGATGGAGAATTCTACGAGCTGGATGAACCGCCCACGCTGGACAAGAAATATCGCCACGACATTGATGTTGTAGTCGACCGTCTTGTCGTGCGCGAAGGGATGGAGACTCGGCTGGCCGACAGTTTGCGTACCGCGTTGGACTTGGCCGACGGTATCGCCGTTCTGGAAACCGCGCCGCGTGAGGGCGATCCGGAACGGATCACGTTTAGCGAGAACTTTGCTTGCCCGGTCAGCGGTTTCACCATTCCTGAAATCGAACCCCGTTTGTTTTCGTTCAACGCTCCGTTCGGGGCGTGCCCGGATTGTGACGGTCTGGGCGTCGAGTTGTTCTTTGACGAACGTCTTGTGGTGCCGGACCAGACCCTGAAACTATACGACGGGGCCTTGGCTCCCTGGCGCAAGGGAAAGTCGCCGTACTTTCTGCAGACCATCGAAGCGATTGCCCGACACTATGAGTTCGACAAGAACACGCCGTGGAAGGACCTGCCACCAAAGGTGCAGCAAGTGTTTCTACGCGGTTCCGGCGACGAAGAAATCCAATTCCGCTATGATGAAGGCGGGCGGGTCTATCAGGTCACCCGCAGCTTTGAGGGCGTGATCCCGAATATGCAGCGCCGCTATCGCGAGACTGACAGCGCCTGGATTCGGGAAGAGTTTGAGCGGTATCAGAACAACCGCCCCTGTGGTGCCTGTGAAGGCTATCGCCTGCGGCCAGAGGCGCTGGCGGTTAAGATCGCAGGCGCGCATGTTGGGCAGGTTGTCCAGATGTCCATCCGCGAGGCCCTGGCCTGGATCGAAGATGCACCGAACCATCTAAGTGTCCAGAAGAACGAAATCGCGCGTGCCATTCTCAAGGAGATCCGTGAGCGACTAGGATTTCTGAATAACGTGGGTTTAGAATACCTTACACTGTCCCGCTCAAGTGGTACCTTGTCTGGTGGCGAGAGCCAGCGCATTCGTCTGGCCAGCCAGATCGGATCGGGATTGACAGGAGTTTTGTACGTTCTGGATGAACCGTCCATTGGTTTGCACCAGCGGGACAATGATCGCTTGCTTGGGACGCTAAAAAACCTGCGTGACCAGGGTAATACAGTGATTGTCGTCGAGCATGACGAGGAAGCAATCCGCGAGGCGGATTATGTTTTTGACATCGGGCCGGGGGCTGGAGTGCATGGTGGTCAGGTTGTCAGCAAAGGCACACCTGATCAAATCGCGGCTGATGCGGCCTCAATGACCGGGCAATACTTGTCGGGAACCCGCGAGATCTCGGTCCCGGCTGAGCGACGCAAAGGGAACAAAAAGAAGGTGACGGTTGTCAAAGCGACCGGGAACAACCTCAAAAACGTTACGGCGGAGTTTCCGCTGGGCAAGTTTGTCTGTGTCACGGGTGTCTCCGGCGGCGGAAAATCGACGCTTACGATTGAGACGCTGTTTAAAACTGCCTCCATGCGTCTGAACGGCGCACGGCAAACGCCGGCGCCCTGCGAAACCATCAAAGGGTTGGAGCATCTGGACAAGGTCATCGACATTGACCAGCGCCCTATCGGGCGAACTCCGCGTTCGAATCCAGCGACTTACACCGGCGCCTTCACACCGATCCGCGATTGGTTTGCCGGTTTGCCCGAGGCGAAGGCGCGCGGCTACAAACCGGGACGGTTCAGCTTTAACGTCAAGGGCGGCCGGTGCGAGGCCTGTCAGGGTGACGGCGTCATCAAGATTGAGATGCACTTCCTGCCCGACGTCTACGTCACCTGCGAAACCTGTAAGGGCGCGCGATACAACCGTGAAACGCTGGAGATCAAGTTCAAAGGCAAGTCCATCGCCGATGTCCTTGATATGACTGTCGAGGACGCGCAGGAGTTCTTTAAGGCCGTGCCGTCGATCCGCGATAAAATGGATGCACTGGCCCGTGTCGGGCTTGGCTATATCAAGGTTGGACAGCAGGCGACTACGCTTTCGGGTGGTGAGGCGCAGCGCGTGAAGCTTTCAAAGGAATTGTCCAAACGCTCGACCGGGCGGACTTTGTATATTCTGGATGAACCGACCACTGGTCTACATTTCGAAGACGTGCGCAAGTTGTTGGAAGTGCTGCATGAACTGGTCGATCAGGGCAATACTGTCGTAGTGATTGAACACAATCTGGATGTCGTCAAAACCGCCGACCACATCATTGATATCGGTCCGGAAGGCGGCGATAGCGGTGGTGAAATCGTGGCAACCGGGACACCCGAGAATGTGGCCGAGGTCGACCGCAGCCATACCGGCAGGTATCTCAAACCGATGTTGGACGGTGCGCGCGTTGCTGCGGAATAGTGCAGTTCCTTAGTAAAGAATATCAGCCACTGCGCCGATCAGGTTCAGCACCTTTTGCGTTTCGGGGTCGACACGATAAACGTAATCGCCCGCGCGAATGTAGGATCCGCCGCGATTCAGACCATAACGGTAGGGATCGTTGATCCAGCGGTAGTCGCGCGTGATATAGTCGCCCTTTTTATACAGGTTTTTTACCTGACCCGGCGGAACACAGGGAACTGCTTTTTTTGCCAAGCCTGGCGGGCAATGACCCGCCTTACTCTTTCCGTTCCCTGCCATTGCTGTAGCCGGGCTCAATGAAAGCGCGACAATGGTCAAAGTAACAGACAGAATTCGCGACATCATGTTTCCTTTCGCGTTAAAGCGCGGTTAGGAAACAGATGGCCGCTGTTCGTCCGCCGGTCAACCCGATGGGCAGGAAGCTGCCACCCTGTGGCGACTAGCCCCTGGTACGGTTTTCAAAACGTGGCAGCATGGCGGAAAAATCCTTGCCCAGCCCGTCTTCGGATTCGACGAATTTCTCATATAGCGCCGTTGCAACCTGTCCCATGGGCGTGTCTGCGTTCGAACTTTCAGCAGCTTGCTGGCTGAGGCGAAGATCTTTCAGCATCAGTTCAGCCGCGAAACCGGGCTGATAGCCGTTGTCCGCGGGGCTTGCAGGGCCGACACCTGGGGCAGGGCAATAGGCGTTCATCGTCCAGCTATAGCCCGAGGACGTGCTGACCACATCGAACATCTTTTGCCGATCCAACCCAAGCTTGTCGGCCAGCGCAAAGGCTTCGCAGGTGGCGATCATGGTTACGCCCAGGATCATGTTGTTGCAAATCTTGGCCGCTTGACCAGCACCGGATTCGCCGCAATGCACAGCCTTCTGACCCATGATGTCGAACAGCGGCGATGCCTTTTCAAACGCCGCGTCGCTACCGCCTGCCATGAAGGTTAGCGTACCCGCTGCCGCACCGCCGATGCCACCTGACACAGGGGCGTCTACTGCGAGAACGTCCGCCCCTTTGGCCTGCTCAGCGACGGCACGGGCGCTGTCGACATCGACCGTTGAACAGTCGATCCAGATCGCTCCGGGCACCATGGCGGGAATGATCTCTTTTGCCACCGCCCGCAGGATCTGTCCGTTCGGCAGCATGGTCACGACGATGTCGGCACCAGTCGCGGCCTCAGGACCGGAGCTGGCCATAGTGACACCCGGGACAGAGACATCTGCCATGTCAAAGCCGCTGACATCATGCCCTGCTTTGGCAAGGTTGGCCGCCATCGGATTGCCCATGTTGCCCAGACCGATAAACCCGATTTTCATTCCTTATTCCTCCTCAAAAGTCAGCGTGTCCGCGCCCAAAGGTTGTAGCATCTTTGAAACAGCGACAGCCGGTACGTCTGGGTTTTGATGGCGCCAGCTTGGGTTGCGATCCTTGTCGATGATCTGCGCCCGGATACCTTCCAGAAAGTCCCCGTGTTCCATCGCGCGATAGGTAAATCGGTACTCCAGTTCCAACGCCTTGCGTATGGTCAGGTTTGGAGTGCGTAGACGGTGCAGCATTTCGACCGTGCAAGCCATGGAGAGTGGCGAATTGCGCCCGATCAACTTCAGTGCGTCAGCGGCGGCGTCATTGTTCGAGTTGCGCAGGCTGTTCTGGATATCTCCAAGCGTTTCGCCCCCGAAATCCGTCTCAATTGCATCTTGCATTGCGACCAACGAGCCTTCGGGCGGCGTGTCGGAATGGCTTTCAAGAATGCTGGCGTCGCCGGATGCTTCAAGCATGTCGATCAGATCCGGCCATTGCTGGATCGGAATGTAATGATCTGCGAAACCGGCCAGAATGGCATCTGCTGGACCCATACGATGACCGGTAGTGCCGAGATATTCACCCAACCGTCCGGGTGCGAGTGCCAGCATCAGTGTGCTGCCGACATCCGGAACCAAACCAATCGAGCATTCAGGCAGGGCGATTTGCGACGTTTCACCCACGATGCGATGGCTGCCATGGCACCCGATGCCGACGCCTCCACCCATCGTGAAACCCTGTAGGAAGCTGACTACCGGTTTTGGGTATTCGAAGATCAGGGCATTCAAGCGGTACTCATCGAGCCAGAACTTTCGGCCGTATTCAAAATCGCCCTTGGTGCCGGTCTCATAAAGCTCGGCAATGTCACCGCCCGCGCAAAAGGCCTTGTCGCCCTCGGCATCCAGAATGACCAGATCGACCGCGTCATCCTCACGCCAGTTGCGCAAAGCGGTGTCGATCGCCAGGCACATGTCATAGCTGAGTGCATTCAGGGCCTTGGTTCGGGTCAGGGTGATACGACCGGCAAGGCCTGCTGTGCGAATATAGATGTCTGACATAAAGTCCTCAGCGCTGAGAGAGCATCTGGCGGGCAACGATGACCCTCATGATCTCGTTCGTGCCTTCCAAAATCTGATGCACGCGCAGATCGCGTACAAGCTTTTCGATACCGTAATCGGCCAGATAGCCATAGCCGCCATGCAATTGCAGGCATTGATCTACCACTTTCGATCCCGTTTCGGTCACGAATTTCTTGGCCATAGCGCAGAACTTTGTTGCATCGGGCGCGCCCTGATCCAACTTCCACGCCGCCTGACGCAGGAATGTCCGGGCGGCCTGCAGCTCAATCTCCATATCTGCCAGACGGAACTGAAGGGCCTGAAACTGGTCGATGGACTGCCCGAAAGCCTTCCGCTCGGACATGTATTGCAGTGTCATGTTCAACCCGGTTTGTGCGGCACCTAGAGAACAGGACGCGATGTTCAGACGTCCGCCATCCAACCCCTTCATTGCGTATTTAAAACCGTCGCCCTCGACACCGACAAGGTTGTCGGAGGGGATCTTGCAATCGTCGAACTGTACCTGAGCTGTAGGCTGGCTTTTCCACCCCATCTTTTGTTCAAGCGCACCAAAGCTAAGGCCCGGGGTGCCATCCTCGACATAGACCGTCGAAATGCCCTTGGGTCCATCCTGACCGGTGCGCACCATACAAACATAGGCATCCGAATACCCGCCGCCCGAGATAAAAGCCTTGGTACCGTTCAGGGTATAGCCTTCGTTTGTGCGTTCAGCGCGGGTTTTCAAAGCGGCCGCGTCAGAACCCGATCCGGGCTCGGTCAGACAATAGCTGAGCACGGTGTTCAAGCTAAGAACATCGGGCATGATGCGGGATTTCAGCTCGTCACTGGCAAAGTTGTCCAGCATCTTGGCGCACATGTTGTGGATCGACAGAAAGGCCGCGACCGAGGGGCAGGCCATCGACAAAGCTTCGAACACAAGCGTGGCGTCCAGACGAGACAGGCCAGAACCGCCGCTGTCTTCCGAGACATAAAGGCCGCCGAAACCCAGCTCACCAATGCGCGGCCAAAGGTCTTTGGGGATGGTGCCGTCGGCTTCCCACTGGCGGGCAAATGGGGCGATGTTTTCCTGCCCGAAATCATGGGCCATGTCGAAGATTGCGTTTTGCTCTTCGGTTGTTGCGAAATCCATGGATTGCCTCCCACGCTGCCCGTTGAATTGAACGAGTGTTTATTTCCCAATCCTTACAGAAATTTTGCACGGCCATCAATCACGGGCACATTCTTGTGCGGGAAAACGTGCCAACGTTCAGAGGTCTTGATGGAATTCGTCAATCAAGTGTTGAACCACAGCCTTGCCGGGGTCATCACCTTTTGCCGCTGCCTCGGCATGTACCCGGCGCTGGCGGGTGGCCGAGGTGCCGTTCTGGGCAATCTGCTGCAGCTTTGCCAACTCGGTCATGGTGCCCAGAGCTTCGGCGTCTTCGGCCAGCAGACCCATCAATTCGCCCATAAGTTCCGGCATGGGTTTGATTGAGCGATCTCCGAAGTCAATCATCCCTTCGCCCACGCCATAGCGTTGCGCGCGCCAGCGATTTTCGCCAATCAAGAACCGATCATATTGCCGCCACCTGAGGTTTCTGTCTTTCAGGCGGCACAACATGCGCGTTAACGCCTGCACCATTGCGGCTAGTGAAAGTGCATGCTCCATGCGGGGTTGCACGTCCATGATCCGGGTTTCCAGCGTTGGATATTGGTGCGACGGTCGTAGATCCCACCAAATTTTCGTGGTGTCTTCGATCACGCCCAGTTCGACCAGAACGCCCGTGGTGCGTTCATATTCGGACCAGCCGGAAAAGATCGGGGGCAGACCGGTCCGGGGCAAGTTGTCAAATACCGTTAACCTGTACGAAGACAGACCTGTGTCTTCTCCGTTCCAATAGGGCGATGACGTCGACAAGGCCAAGAGATGCGGCAGAAAGTAGGACAGCTGCGGAATCAGGTCGGCGCGCAAGGCTGAATCGGCCACCCCGATATGAACATGCATGCCACAGATCAGCATACGCCGCGCCACTCCGCCCAACGCGTGTTGGAGGGCGTCATATCGGTCTTTGCGCGTATGTTGCTGCTTTTTCCAGTCGGCAAAGGGGTGGCAGGATACAGCGATTGGGGCAAGGTTGTGCTCGGCGGCGCGTTTCGAGACACAGGACCGCAAGCGTTTCAAATCCTCGCGCGCAGAACTGATGGTCACATGCGGCCGCGTACCAACCTCGATCTGACATTGCAGGAATTCGGGGCTGACCTGTCCTTCAAAATCGGCCTGGCAGGCTTCCATCAAGGCGGCAGGCGCTTCGGCGAGTTCCAGACTGTCTCGATCAACCAGCAGATACTCTTCTTCGATGCCCAGCGTAAATTCCTGCTGCATTCCGGCCCTCGCAACTGTGTTCTGACCAGTGAATACGGAAATTGTCTTTTTGCCAAGTGTTTGCCAGCTGGGTTCTTGCGAAGCCCCCATGCGCACAGGTAAGGAGGCGTCTAGACCGTCACCAAACCCGGAGCCCCCCGTGAAACCAAGGAAATTCCCCCGGCTGAACGCCGCGCTTGACCGGTTTGGTGTAAAACTGATCGACAAAGTGACCGAACGGGATGAGCGTGCGCGTCTTGAGGCGTTCGAACGGGCAGGGGGTTTGACCCGGCCTGCCTATGCCCTGTCACCGGGGATGGAGGGGTTCGACATTGCCCAGCTGGTGTCGGAATACCAAGAACATTCCGCTTCGCTGGAAGCTCTGAAAGACCCTGCGCGCAACAAGACCGGATATCGTATTAACAACGGCTACTACGACAGTCCGGATGCGGACGCGCTGTATCTGATGATCCGCCGGTTCAAACCCAAGCGTGTGATTGAGGTGGGTTGCGGCAACTCGACCCGTGTGACGCGACAGGCGATAATTGACGGCGGATTGCAGACCAAGGTCACCGCAATCGATCCGCATCCACGGGCAGATATCGCGCATGTGGTGGATGAGTTCGAACAAAAACGTCTGGAAGAAGTCGATCCGGCACTGTTCGAGCAACTCGAATCCGGTGACGTGTTGTTCATCGATTCCAGCCACGTTGTTCGCATGAGCAATGACGTCGCGCACCTGTTCTGCCGCATCATTCCGACGCTCAAACCCGGTGTGGTCATTCATGTGCACGATGTTTTTCTGCCCTACGAATATCCCAACCGGTTCTTCTATGATTGCCCGGGCTGGGGTGAGCAGTACATGCTGCATGCCTTGCTGCAATCTGGTGCATATTCAATGCTTTGGCCCGGATATTACCTGCAACAGGATCGCCCCGACGCGGTCGAAGCTTTGCCGTTTTTGAAAGACGGCCGTGCCCAAAGCATCTGGGTGCAGGTCAAAGAAAATTGATCTGATAGTGATCCGGTGCGACAAAGCGCCCGTACCCCTTTCCATAACAAGCTGGAGAGGAGATGACAGCCATGTTTCGTCGCACGTTTATGGGCGCCGCCGCCGCAATTGCACTGACCTTGCCTGTAAAGGCGCAGGCTGCAGATATCGTGGACACCGCAGTATCAGCCGGTTCGTTCAACACCCTTGTCGCCGCCGTTCAGGCCGCCGGTTTGGTCGATACGCTGAAAAGCGACGGACCGTTCACCGTTTTCGCGCCAACGGACGAGGCGTTTGCTGCATTGCCCGAAGGCACGGTAGAAACGCTGCTGTTGCCGGAAAACAAAGATCAGTTGGTCGAAATCCTTACCTATCACGTGGTCCCGGCCAAGGTGATGTCGGGTGATATCGCTGGCAAACGTGCGAAGGTGCTTACCGTACAAGGCGACCGTCTGAGCGTGAACGCCAAGAACGGCGTAAAAGTGAACGACGCTAAAGTCGTTCAGGCCGACATCGAAACCAGCAATGGTGTGATCCACGTCGTCGATGCGGTGATCCTGCCGGAATAAGACCCCCATCTGAGAAGAAGAAAGCCCCGGTTCTGATGACCGGGGCTTTTTCGTTAGACTAATCTGACTTGGGTTCCGACTTTTACCAGAGGATAAAGCTCCTCGACATGTTGGTTATACAGGCCAATGCACCCTGACGAGCTTTGGCGTCCGATCTTTCGCGTATCATGAGTTCCGTGCACAAGATAAGCTGGCCAACCTAGATACATGGCGCGTGTACCCAGCGGGTTGCCGGGCTCCCCGCCTTCCATACGAACCGGCAAAAGCGGGTCGCGTTCGCGCATCGAGGCGGTCGGCGTCCAGCTTGGGTTTTCCGCTTTGCGCACAACTTTGGTATAGCCGCGCTTGGTCAGCTCTTCGCTCATCGGTACCGAACTGGGGTACAGCTTGTAGGTGCCATCGGGTCCCCAATAGTGCACCGCGCGGCTTGTGATATCGGCCAGCAAAGCGCCAGCGCCCAGCTGGTCAAAATGGTCCTGCCAGTTCTGTTGCGAGAAGGACGAGACATTGCGGCGCACCGGCAATTGCGTGCCGATCGCCTCTTCTGTTGTTGGGAAAGCATCTGAGCTTTGGGCGCGCAGAAGCGTCGGCGTCGCTAGGACGGACGCAACACCCAGCAAGGCGGTACGACGATTAATACGGGAACTGGACACGGATGCCTCCTGAAGGAATGCTCTATGGTTTCCGGCAATTTAGTAACTGCTGTCCCTCAGGGCCAGATGCTTGGCTTAAATTTTCCGTGAGATTTACACATTTGACGCAGTTTATTGCCTGTCCGGACGGGGGAATACTCGGTGTCCGGACAGGTTTTTGCTGTTTGCGGGACACGGCTTGGGGTATTTTTTCGGGCATGTCTGCTCCAGTTCTAGGGGGCAGGCCCACAGATGTTCGGAGACCGCACGATATGACCAAGAAATCGGAAACCTTGGAAATTCGCGTATCTTATGAGTTGAAAAGCAAGTTGGCAGATCTGAGCGAACAGCGCGGATCGTCGATGAGCGAACTCGTGCGTGGTGTGATCGACCGCGAGCTGGCAGGGCCTTCACCAGACACCGTCGGAGAAGATGAAATGCCCATTCGAACGCTCAGCCGTTTTGCCCCTAAGACGCTCTATCTGCTGCCGGTCTTGTTACTGGCTGGTCTTTATTGGGGGTCTGCCCAAACACCTGCACAAGCAACGCCGATGGCGCGGATCTTCTTTGCCGAGTTGGATCGCGACGGGGATGGGGTGATTACTGAACCGGAATTGTACCAATTCCTGACGGAAGAAGAGGGCCTCATCGTCGGGAATGATTGTGATGCGGCAAAAGAATCCTGCACACCAGAGGCTATTGCAGCCGAGGAGATCGATCGGGCGGATTCCAACGCAGATGGTCACGTCGAATATTCTGAATTCGAAATCTTCTATCTGGCAGAGCGGGCGGTGGAGTTTCTCGAATATGATGCCGACGAAAATGGCGTGGTGTCCCCGGATGAATTTGTGGCCATGGAAGTGCGGGATCTCATCGAGTTCCCCGATCCGGAAATGGATGAGCCGCTGTCGGCCGAATGCTTGACCATGGTTGAAAGCGACAAGATCGAAGGCATTGCCAAAGCTTGTATCCCTGCGCACGAGCTGCGGATGGTCATGGCCGAGTTTGACGCGAATTTTGATGGCAGAGTCACATTGCGCGAATTTCTACAGAACTGACCCCTCGCCGCGCAACGAAAAAGGCCGCCCAACGGGGCGGCCTTTTGAATTTGTTTGGGTGGGAAATCAGTCCATCGCTTTGAAGTTGAATTCGCCACCTTCTTTGATGCCCGACGGCCAGCGCGCTGTGACGGTTTTCGTGCGGGTGTAGAACTTGAAGCTATCCGGACCGTGCTGGTTCAGGTCACCAAACATAGATTTTTTCCAGCCGCCAAAGGTGTGGTAGGCCAGCGGAACAGGGATCGGAACGTTGATCCCGACCATGCCGATATTCACACGGCTGGCAAAGTCGCGCGCGGTGTCGCCATCGCGAGTGAAGATTGCAGTGCCGTTGCCGTACTCGTGATCCATCGCCAGTTTCAGTGCTTCTTCATAAGAGCCTGCGCGCACGGTCGACAGAACCGGGCCAAAGATCTCTTGCTTGTAGATGTCCATCTCGGGCGTCACGTTATCGAACAGGTGTGGGCCGACAAAGAAGCCGTCCTCATAGCCCTGCAAGCTGAAGTCGCGGTTATCAACAACCAGCTTCGCGCCTTGTTCTACGCCCGAGTTGATCAGACCAAGAATACGCTCTTTGGCAGCACCGGTTACAACTGGGCCCATGTCGACGTCATCGCCGGCGGTGTAGGGGCCGACCTTCAGCTTTTCAACGCGTGGAATCAGCTTTTCGATCAGTGCGTCGGCTGTTTCTTCGCCAACGGGCACAGCAACCGAGATGGCCATGCAGCGTTCGCCCGCCGCGCCAAACCCGGCACCGACCAAAGCGTCGGCCGCCTGATCCAGATCCGCGTCAGGCATGACGATCATGTGGTTCTTGGCGCCGCCGAAACACTGCGCGCGCTTACCGTTCGCAGTCGCGCGGGAATAGATGTATTGCGCGATCGGGGTCGAGCCAACAAAGGACACGCCCTGAATGGTATCGCTGTCCAGCAGAGTGTCCACGGCCTCTTTGTCGCCATTGACGACCTGGAAGACGCCCTTGGGCAGGCCGGCTTCGACAAACAGCTCTGCTAGCATCAGGGGAACGGAGGGATCACGCTCGGACGGTTTCAGAACCACTGCGTTGCCGCAGGCCAGGGCAGGGCCTACGTGCCAAAGCGGCATCATGGCTGGGAAGTTGAACGGCATAATGGATGCAACAACACCCAGCGGCTGCCGCATGGAATACATGTCGATGCCAGGGCCTGCGCTGTCGGTGAACTCTCCCTTCAGCATCTGCGGTGCGGCGATGCAGTATTCGATCACTTCCAGACCGCGCTGCAAGTCGCCCTTGGCGTCTGGGATGGTTTTGCCATGCTCGCGGCTGAGCGCCTCGGCCAGTTTGTCCATGTCGCGGTTCATCAGGTGAACCATGGCCATCATGACACGTGCGCGTTTCTGTGGATTGGTTGCACCCCAGGTAAGCTGCGCGGCGGCTGCGCTTTCGATTGCCGCCGTGGTTTCAGCAGCACTTGCCATCGGGCACTTGTACTGAACCTCGCCAGTGGCGGGGTTAAAGACGTCGTCAAATCGTCCTGAGGTTCCGGCGACATTCTCGCCGTTGATGAAATGGGACAGCTCGGTCATTGCAGATCTCCTCCGATGCGTTTGTGCGCACAATAGGCTTGCATAAATTGCTTGAATAGAGGCAATGTCCCAAAGATGTTTTGCAAAAATGCAAAGGGCGGGGCGTGACACCAAACTGGGATGATATGCGGGTCTTTCTGGCCGTCGCGCGCGAAGAAAGCCTTTCGGCTGCCGGGCGTCAGCTCAAGATAGACCCAGCCACCGTCGGGCGGCGGATTGCTCGGTTGGAAGCCTCATTGGAAGCCCCCCTGTTTACCAAGTCGCAACAAGGCTACCTTTTGACCGCTGCGGGCGAACGCCTGATGGAACACGGGCTGAAAGCCGAAGAGGCGATGCGCGCGGCAGCTGGCGCGATGGCGGGCACGTCGAAAACGCTCAGCGGACAAATACGGATTGGCGCGCCGGACGGGTCGGCCAACTATCTTTTGCCGCAGGTCTGCGCGAAAATCAGCGATGCAAACCCCGATCTGGATATTCAGATTCTGGCCCTGCCGCGCGTGATCAACCTGTCCCGGCGCGAGGCTGATATGGCGGTGACCGTCAGTGCACCAACAGCTGGGAGCCTTCTGGTCCAGAAAATCACCGATTACAAACTGCACCTTGTTGCGACGCGCGACTATCTGGCCTCTTACCCGGCAATCCGTTCGATCCAGGACCTGAGTGGCCATCGCATGATTGGCTACATTCCGGATATGATCTTTGACCGCGAGCTGGATTATCTAGTGGATATCGGTGTTGACCGTGTCGCGCTTGCATCGAATTCGGTGTCGGTTCAGCTGCGGCAGGCCACGCTTGGAACGGGGGTTTGTGTGGCGCATGACTTCACCTTGCCGTTTCATCCCAACCTGCAGAAAATCCTGGCGGATCAGGTGAGTTTGACCCGGAGTTTTCACCTGGTGCGACATCAGGGCGATCAGCGGAATGAAAGATTGAACCGGTTTGCGCAGGCCTTGACGCAGGGTATTCGGGAAGAGGTTGAGCGGCTTGAGGCTCAAGTGTCACCTTGACAGGTTTAAGCATTCCGGCAACGCTTTGGAAAACAGGACATTATTTCGGAGGTTACGCTTATGCTCGTTCAGGCCATTCTGAAATCCAAGGCCACCGGAGGGGTCGAGACAGTCAGCCCGACAATCACTGTGGCTGACGCCTCGAAAATCCTGGCCGAAAAACGGATCGGGACGGTTGTTGTATCAGAAGATGGCGGCGAAACGGCATCTGGCATCCTTTCCGAGCGGGACATCGTAAGGGAGCTGGCCGCAAGCGGCAGTGGTTGCCTGGCGAAGCCAGTCAGCGCCTATATGACCCGTAACCTTGTGACAGCCACTCAGCAGGACACGGTTCAGGATATCATGACCCGCATGACCGAAGGACGATTTCGCCACATGCCCGTTGTCGAAGATGGCAAGCTGGTGGGGATCGTCACACTGGGCGACGTGGTAAAGGCGCAGCTGGCAGAACTGGCTATGGAAAAAGACGCGCTGCAAGGCATGATCATGGGGCATTGAGGCCCTTGAACCCCAAAGCTGCCTCTTGCACCTGCGGCGAAGTTATGTTTGCTTGCGCAGAAATTTTATTGCGCAGGAGGCCGCGATGAGGGTTGGATTATATCCCGGAACATTCGATCCAATCACCTTGGGTCATATCGATATCATTCGCCGTGCGGCTGCTTTGGTGGACAAACTCGTCATTGGCGTTGCGATCAACCGCGATAAGGGGCCTTTGTTCTCGCTCGAGGAACGCGTTGCGATGATCGAGGCGGAATGTGCTCATCTGACCGAGCAAACGGGAACCGAAATCGTTGCGCATCCCTTTGAAAACCTGCTGATCGACTGCGCCCGTGATGTTGGGGCGCAGATCATTGTCCGCGGGCTGCGGGCTGTTGCGGATTTTGAGTATGAATTCCAGATGGTCGGAATGAACCGGGCATTGGACGACTCGATCGAGACGGTCTTCCTGATGGCCGAGGCGCGGCATCAGGCCATTGCCTCCAAGTTGGTTAAGGAAATCGCCCGGTTGGACGGGGACGTGTCGAAATTCGTCACGCCCCGCGTCAATGCTGCGCTGCGTGACCGTTTAGGATAGGGCTCCCATCGCCGCGGCGGTGTCTAGCATCCGGTTCGAAAAACCCCATTCGTTGTCATACCACGCCAGCACACGCACCAGTGTGCCGTCGGTCACCTTGGTTTCCGGCAATGAAACGGTCGAACTGTGTGGGTCGTGGTTAAAATCCACCGAGACCAACGGGCGGTTCTCTGCCGCCAGAACTCCGGGGATTCTGGCTGCGGCTTCGGTAAACAGCGCGTTGACTTCTTCTTCCGTTGTCGGGCGCGAGACTTCGGCGACCAGATCAACCACGGACACGTTCGGGGTTGGGACACGAATAGCCTGACCTGTCAGTTTTCCGGCCAATTGCGGCAAGACGAGGCCAACGGCAGAGGCCGCGCCTGTTGTGGTCGGAATCATCGACAATGCTGCCGCGCGGGACAGGTATGGGTCTTTCCCGGCAGTGTCGTGGACGGGTTGGCTGGCTGTGTAGGCGTGAACCGTGGTCATGTTGCCATGCACAATGCCAAGCCCTGCATCCAGTGCTGCGGCAACCGGTGACAAGCAATTGGTCGTGCAAGACGCGTTGGACACCACGTTATCTTCAGCCGTCAGCTCGTGATCGTTGACGCCGAACACAATCGTTTTTACCGCGCCATCGCCGCGGGCTGGGGCCGAGATCAAAACCTTCTTCGATCCGTTCGTGAAATGGCGGGATGCAGCTTCGCGTGTGCGGAATACGCCAGTGCATTCCAGAACGACGTCCACATCGGACCAATCCAGTTTTTCCGGCTCGCGTTCGCTGCTCAGGCGGATCGGACCGTTTCCAACGTCCAGGCCTGCCTCGGTTAAAGTGACCGGTTTGCCGTACCGGCCATGGACGCTGTCGAATTCGAACAAATGCGCGTTCATTTCCGGCTTCGCCAAGTCGTTTATCGCAACGATTTCAACGTCCGTCCGCCCGGATTCCATGACGGCCCGCAGCACGCCGCGTCCGATCCGTCCAAATCCGTTGATTGCCAGCTTGAGTGTCATGTCCTGCTCCGTGCGAATTGCGGCCAATATGAAGTTAGCGCTAACAAAGCCAGATCAGAGAAAAAGTCAAGCAAAACCTCAGTCAACGCCAGAAGGCGAGCCAGTCCAGAAAGAAGTAGAGTTTCTTGCCAAGGAACACGAATTGTTCGGTTCCAAAGAGGGCATAGCTGATAACGAACAAGCCCAGAATGAGCAGGGCAAGCCAAATGGCGATTTGATTTGTCATGCTAGCCCCGGACGAAAACGCCCGCCCAGTTAACCTGAGCGGGCGAAAAGGTTCAAGATTTCAAAGCAACCTTAGTTAAGGCGACCCATGGCAACTGCAACGTCTGCCATGCGGACCGAGAACGCCCATTCGTTGTCGTACCATGCCAGAACGCGGACCATGCGGTCGCCGACCACGCGGGTCTGATCGGGTGCGAAGATCGAGCTTTCTTCGGTGTTGTTGAAATCGGTCGAAACCAGCGGAGCGGGCTCATAGCCCAGAACGCGCTGCATCGAACCCTGCGAGGCCTCGCGTACGATGGCGTTCACTTCTTCTACCGTTACATCACGTACGGCGCGGAATGTCAGATCAACCGCAGAAACATTCGGGGTCGGAACACGAATGGCCGAACCATCCAGGCGACCTTTCAGGTTGGGCAGAACCTCGCCCAGTGCTTTCGCGGCACCTGTTGAGGTCGGGATCATCGACATCGCGGCAGCACGGGCGCGGTACAAATCGCTGTGACGGCGGTCCAGGGTCGGCTGGTCGCCGGTATAAGCATGGATCGTGGTCATGATGCCGTTCTCGATGCCGATGCCCTCATCCAGTACCTTGGCAAGCGGAGCAAGGCAGTTCGTGGTGCACGAGCCGTTCGAGACCATTTTGTCATCGGCCACAAGGCTGTTGTGGTTTACACCATAGACGATGGTCTTATCGACGTTTTTGCCCGGGGCAGACAGCAGTACCCTTTGTGCACCGCGATCCAGGTGCGTTTTGGCTTTCAGACCGTCATTGAATTTACCGGTGCATTCCAGAACGACATCGCAGCCATCCCAGTCCAGTTCGTTCATGTCATAGGTCGAGAACATCTCCATCGGGCCGCGGCCCAGATCCATGGTTTTGCCATCGATTGCGACATCGCGGGGGAAACGTCCGTGGACACTGTCATACTTTAGCAGGTGCGCTGTGGTTTCCAGCGGGCCGGTTGCGTTGACCTTGATCACTTCGATGTCGTTGCGGGCGGATGCCGCGATATGCGACAACGTGCAGCGGCCAATGCGGCCAAAACCATTGATACCGACCTTGATGGTCATGTGCTGTCTCCAAATGCGCTTGCGTTGGACGCCATATAGCTGTCAAAGCGCTTTCTCAAAAGACCAAAAGTGACATATTTTTAACGTGTTAGCGCAAACCTGCGCCGGTTGCGCTAACGCTTGCGCTAGCCGTCGGATCGGGTAGGCTCCGGTTGTGGCAGGTGAAGTGAAAGGAAACACCATGAGCGGTCTGTTGGCCCTATTGGATGACGTAGCAGGTATTGCAAAGGTTGCGGCCTCGTCCGTGGACGATGTGGTCGCGGCGGCCGGAAAGGCGGGTGCAAAGACCGCTGGTGTGATCATCGACGATGCCGCAGTGACCCCGAAATACGTTCAAGGATTCGCCCCGGCGCGCGAGTTGCCCATCATTTGGCGCATCGCGCGTGGCTCCATATTCAACAAGATTATCCTGCTGCTGCCGGTTGCTTTGCTACTTGCAAATTTTGCTCCGTGGTTGATTACGCCTTTGTTGATGATCGGCGGCTCTTACCTGTGTTTCGAAGGGGCCGAGAAGATATTTCATGTCCTATTCCCTCATGGCAGTCACGTTATCGACGAAGACATGGCCATTCGCGACCCCGGCCACCTGGAAGAGCAAAAGGTCAAAGGCGCGATCAAGACGGATTTTATCCTTTCGGCTGAAATCATGACGATTGCGCTGGCCGCGATTGAGGCCCCAAACCTATGGATGCAGGCCGCGACCTTGGCGGTTGTGGGGATCGGTGTCACCGTGGCGGTCTACGGGTCAGTTGCCCTGATCGTGAAGATGGACGATGTCGGGCTGTACCTCGCGCAAAACGCACCGACACCGATTGGGCGAGGGCTGGGGCGCGGGTTGGTCAAAGCTATGCCGGTTGTCATGAAAATCCTGTCCATAATCGGCACCGCCGCGATGTTGTGGGTCGGCGGTTCCATCATCATTCACGGGATGGAGGTTCTGGGCTTTGGGTGGCTGGGACACCACATCCACGACTGGGCCTATGCCATTGGTCATTCCGTGTCTGAGCAGTGGACCGGTGTTGTTGAATGGGTATCCAAGGCGACGATGGACGGTGTGTTCGGTCTGGCATGGGGGTTTGCTCTGATCCCGGTGGCGACAAAGGTGGTCGGGCCGATGATCGGGATGTTTTCAAAGAAGACTGATGCCCATTGAATTGAGAATCCTGAAATGAGTGACCTGAGCCATTTGCCGGCTTATCGACCGGTTCAGAGTTGGGTCCGCATACAATTGAAGGGGCGCGCAGCCAAACGCAAAACGGCGGCCTTGTCGGCCATGAACCTTGGCGTGGAACAAATGCCGTTTGAACCGCTCAGGCTTTACCAGGTACTGTATTTCCGGATCGACACGGCGGAGACTGCGGCCCGACGCGCCAAGTGGGCAGGGGGGCGATTGTTTAACCTGCTCAGCGGCCAGTCGGCGCAATTCATTCCGCTATATGGAACGCATGTTAGGCAGGTTTTGTCTGCTGCAGGGCTGAACGTGCCGATGGGATTGTGCCAGCAGAACGGTATGAGTTGCGGTTGGATTATGCGAAACGGGCCTATACGGCGTTGAAGGCCGAGCTAAAGCAGCCAAAATAGGAAAGGGCGGCCAAAGCCGCCCTTTTTGTATCTGGCTGATGAGCCGAGCGTTTATTGACCCAGCAGTTCCTTGACCTTGGCCACTGTCGCCTCGGCGGTGATGCCGAAATGCTTGTACAGTTCACCGGCTGGGGCCGACGCACCGAAGCTGGACATGCCGATGAAGCCGGCTTTGGCTTCGCGACCACGTTCACCCAGCAACCAGCGATCCCAGCCACCGGCGCGAACGGCGGCCTCAATACCAACGCGGACGGGTCCACCTGGCAGGACGCGCTTTCGATAGGCTTCATCCTGCTTGGCGAACAGCTCCATCGAGGGCATTGAGACGACGCGGGTGCCAATGCCTTCAGCCTCAAGCATCGCTTTGGCTTCCATCGCCAGCGATACTTCGGACCCGGTGGCGATCAGGATGGCCTGACGTTTGCTGTCCGCGTCGGCCAGAACATACGCGCCCTGTGCGGTCAGGTTCTTGGTCTTGTGTTCTTTGCGAACCGTCGGCACGCCCTGACGGGTCAGCGACAGAACCGAAGGGCTGTCCTTGAACGTCAGCGCCAGTTCCCATGCCTCAGCCGTTTCAACCACATCGGCTGGACGGAACACATAAGTATTCGGCGTCGCGCGCGAGATGGCCAGATGCTCAACCGGCTGGTGGGTCGGGCCGTCTTCGCCCAGACCAATCGAGTCGTGGGTCATCACGAAGACCGTAGGCACCTTCATCAAAGCGGCCAAACGCATCGAAGGGCGGGCATAGTCGGTGAACGCCATGAACGTGCCGCCATATGGGCGGATACCGCCGTGCAGCGCCATACCGTTCATCGCTGCGGCCATTCCGTGCTCACGGATACCATAGTGAATATAGCGACCCTTGCGGTTTTCCGGCAGGAATACGCCCATATCCGCAGATTTGGTGTTGTTCGACCCGGTCAAGTCGGCCGAACCGCCAACGGTCTCGGGCATGATCGGGTTCACGACGTTCAGAACCTTTTCCGAAGACGCGCGGGTGGCGAGTTTCGGCTGATCTTCTGACATCTGCTTTTTGAACGAACGGATCGCACCGGCCAGTTTCTTGGGTGCATCAAACGCATAGGCGCGGTTGAATTCGGCCTGTTTGCGTTCGGAAATCTGCGCGAAACGCTCTTCCCATTCGGCGCGTTCAGCCGCGCCACGGGCCCCGATGGCCTCCCAAGCCGATTTGACGTCAGCAGGGACCACGAAGGCGTCATGGGGCCAGCCATAGCCGTCTTTGGCGGCTTTCAGCTGATCCTGATCGGTCAATGCGCCGTGACCTTTGGAGGTATCCTGTGCGGCGTGACCCAGCGCGATATGGCTTTCGCAGGCGATCATGGATGGTTTGTTCGATGATTTGGCTTGTACTATGGCCGCATCAATCGCGATCGGATCATGGCCATCGATCTCAATCACGTTCCAGCCCGAAGCCTTGAAACGGCGCACCTGATCGGTTCGATCGGCAATATCCACGGTGCCGTCGATGGTGATGTTGTTGTTGTCCCAGAAAACAATCAGCTTGCTCAGCTCATGACGGCCAGCCAGAGTGATGGCTTCCTGGCTGACGCCTTCCATCAGGCAGCCGTCGCCCGCAATCACGTAAGTGTAATGATCGACGACTTTTTTGCCGTAATGCGCGCGCTGAATTTCTTCGGCCATGGCAAAACCCACGGCGTTCGAGATACCTTGTCCCAGCGGGCCGGTCGTGGTTTCAATCCCGTCCACCAGGAAGTTTTCCGGGTGGCCTGCAGTTTTCGCACCCAGCTGGCGGAAGTTCTTGATCTCGTCCAGCGTCACGTCCGCATGACCGGTGAGATACAGCAGAGAATAGACCAGCATCGAACCGTGACCAGCAGACAGGATGAACCGGTCACGATCAGGCCAGTTCGGGGCCGAGGCGTCAAATTTCAGGTGCTTTTCAAACAGCACGGTCGCAACGTCGGCCATGCCCATTGGCATACCGGAATGGCCGGAATTGGCGGCAGCGACGGCGTCAAGGGTCAGGGTGCGGATAGCCGCAGCCTTGTTCCAGTGTTCAGGATTGGCATTGCGCAGCGCAGTCAGGTCCACGGGCGTTGTTCCTTTGGATTACAGGCAGATGAGGCGCTCAATACCATCCACCCCCCAAAGTGCAAGTGGAACCGGGGGTTGCGTCGCGTTCGTGGTTCAAGAATGCTGTCCAAGTGATTGAAAGCAAACAGTGGGTATTTTCCGTTTCATTCGGTTAGACTAGGCCAATACCCGGCCTGTATTGATTCGGACAGGCCGCGAAAAAGTGAACCTTGGTAAAGAGGTGGCAGGGGCATGAGCCAGATCGAAGAATTACAGCGCCGTATCGTTGCCGCGATGGAGAGGATTGGAACCGGTGTTGACGCCCTGCGTGACACGGTGCCCGCAAGTGGCGGTGATGACACCGCTTTGCACACGGCATTGGAAGACGAGCGCGTCGCCAATGCGCAGTTGGAAGAGCGGCTGAAATCCCTCAAGGAACGGCACGAGAAGGAAGTCGACGCGATGCGCGCCGACATGGATGCGCTGAAAGCAACGACAGCCGAAGATCCTGAAAACGGCGCGTTGCGTCAGCAGCTTACAGAGGCCACCGCCAAATTGGCGGCGGTCGAAGCGGCCAGGGCCGAGTTGGCAGAGGCTAAAGCTGCATTGGAAAACCAGGACGAACTGGTTGTTCTCAAGACAGAAAACGATGAACTTAAAGCGGTTGTGAGCAAAACGCAGTCGCTTGAAGATGAGAATAAAAAGTTGCGGTCCGAATTGGCCGACAGCGAGCGTGTTGCGGAGTTAAGCGCAGAGCTTGAGATGTTGCGTGCGGAACGTGCCAGCCACGGCGCGGCCATGTCGCGTTTGGATGATGATCTTCAACGTATGCGCAAGGCGAACGAACAACTGCGCAACTCGGTGGATGAATTGCGGGCGGCCAGCAAGGACGGTCTGGCCGATGCCGAGCTGTTGAACCGCGCGACTGTGGCCGAACTTGAGGCGACAAAGGCTGCACAGGCAACCGACGCTGCCGAAGCTCAGGCTGTACTGGCCCGGCTGGAGCCGTTGCTGTCGCAGGCAAAGCTGGCTGAGGGAGAGGTAGAGTAATGCCCGAATTGACCATTCATATCGGTGGCCGTGGTTTTGACGTTTCCTGCCAGGACGGTGAAGAGCCATTTCTGCAATCTGCGGCGAAAATGCTGGATGACGAAGCGCAGGTTTTGTCTGATCAGATCGGTCGGATGCCCGAAGCACGCATGCTGTTGATGGCTGGGCTGATGCTGGCCGACAAGACCGCCGCGACAGATGACAAGCTCAAACGGGCAGAGGCCAAGCTGGCCGAAGTTGAAGCCGAATTGCAAAGCCTGCGCAACCGGCCCGAGCCCGAGCCTGAAAGGATTGAAGTGGCGGTCGTCCCGCCTTCGGTCACGGACACACTGGCCGAACTGGCCGCACGCGCTGAGGCCTTGGCCTCGGTGGTTGAGGAGAATACGGCGAAATGAATGCGTTGAAAACGGTAGCGTTGGCCGGATTGTTCGGTCTACCAGGGGGCTTGGCCTGGGCGGACATGGATATCCTGCCGGTTAGCTTCGCCTGCCAGAATGGCATTGAGTTGCAGGTTGCGTATTTCAATGCGTCCGACGGCTCCGGTGCGGCGGCGATGATGGTAGACAACCAATTGGTTGCCTTGCAGCAAGTGCCCAGCGGATCAGGTATTCGCTATGAATCCAAAGGAGAGACCGGGTCGTATATCCTTCGGTCAAAAGGGTGGGATGCGACCGTCAGCTTTCTGGCGGCCAGTGGGGCCACCAGTGAGCAGGTTGTTCTGGAGAATTGCAGCAGTCGCTGATCAGGCGTTTGCTTCGCGAATTTTGTCAGCTGCTTCTTTGTTGAATTCGACACCATTTTCGTCAAACAGCGTGTCCAATTCGCCCGACAGGGTCATCTCGGTGATGATGTCGCAACCGCCGACGAATTCACCTTTGACGTACAGCTGTGGCACGGTCGGCCAGTCAGAATAATCCTTGATGCCCTGACGAACCTCTTCGTCGGCCAGAACATTAACATCGGCATATTCAACGCCCATGTAGTTCAGCACGCCGGCCACGCGGGACGAGAACCCACATTGGGGCATCTCTTTGGTGCCTTTCATGTAGAGCACCACATCGTTGGCTTTGACGGTTTCGTTGATCTGAGTCTTAACGTCGGTCATCTTGCTTGTCCTTTTCACCCGCGTCGGGGGCGGTCGTTTCATCCTTTGGCGGGTCCGGGACCCATCCTTCTTCTTCTAGTCGCCGATGCTCGGCCTGTGCCAGGGCCAGCGGATCCAGCCCGTATCTTTCAATGCCGCCGACCTTGCTGATCTTGTCCGGGTCCGGGCGCATGTCGGCCAGCTTACGCTTTCTGTTGCGCTTCACATAGGATTCGATAAGTGCCGCGGCAACTATCAATGCTGCAATGATGCCTATCCAGAAGAGCCAGCCGTTCATTTTTGGGGAGCCATTGTCTTTGCGTATTGCTGCGGATCACGCGGAACAACTATCGCACTCACCGCGCCCCCCCTGCCTCCGTCCATCGTTGAGGCGACCACGCTGGCATTCTGACTGGGGGTCGCCCCTTTGCGTCCACGCGTGATGGGTCTTCGTGCAGAGCGGCTACGCCTGACAATGGCGACGACATAAATACCGACGATGCCGACAAACACGGCGCCCCAAAGCGAATATGCCCAAAAAGCCGTGCTCACTCAGGCACTTTCGTGGTCAGCGCCAGAGCGTGTAACTCGCCGTCCGCGCCGTCCATCTTGCCCTTCAGGGCCGCATAGACCGCGCGCTGCTGTTGCACCCGGTTTTTCCCGCGAAAGCTTTCGTCCACGACCATTGCGGACATATGCACGCCATCGCTGCCGCCAACCTGAATTTCCGCATCCGGAAAGGTTTCACGCAGTAGGGCTTCGATTTCGTGGGCGCTCATCGGCATGTAGGTTTCTCCTGAAGGTCTTTCTCAAGATGTAGAGCGCCCGGACGGGGCGTGCAAGGGGAGGATAGAGGCCCTGAAACGACAAAACCTGCGCCGGGACAGGCGCAGGTTTCATTTTGCAAATATTGCTTCGGTGTTAGGCGACAGCCTCAGCAAAGCTGGTGCGGAACGTGGTAGCCAAATCCTCTAACGCGGCCTCAGAGTTGCCAACCCGAATGCTGTCGCCAGTGAACCGTCCTACGGACACCAGAGGGACGCCTGCCTGACCAGCAGCGATCATCAATGCCTCGGCCTGATCAAAGTTGCACGCGACCAGATAACGGGCCTGATCCTCGCCGAACAGGAACTCGGTCGAGGCCTCATCAAGGTGAACGCCGACGCCTGCGGATTCCGCCAGCTCAAAAGCTGCCAGCGCCAGACCACCGTCACCCAGATCGGTGCAGGCCTTGATCATCTCGCGGTTGGCACGGATGAATTCGCCATTGCGTTTTTCGGCATCCAGATCGACATGCGGCGCGTCGCCGTCTTCGCGGTTGAACACTTCGGCCAGCAGGGCAGATTGGCCAAGATGGCCGTTTGTCTCTCCGATGACTAGCGCGACATGGCCCTCGCGAACCTCGTTGCCGATGATCTCGTCCGTGTGGTTCAGCAAACCTACCGCGCCAATGGTCGGGGTCGGCAGGATCGCCTGACCATCGGTTTCGTTGTACAGTGAGACGTTGCCCGACACGATCGGCATATCCAGCGCGGCTACGGCTTCGCCGATACCTTGGATCGCGCCGACGAACTGGCCCATGATCTCGGGCTTTTCGGGGTTGCCGAAGTTCAGGTTATCGGTGGTCGCCAATGGTTTGGCTCCAACGGCGGTCAGGTTGCGGTAGGCCTCGGCCACAGCCTGCTTGCCGCCCTCAACAGGGTTGGCGCGAACATAGCGTGGGGTTACGTCGCTGGTGAAGGCAAGTGCCTTGTCAGTGCCGTGCACGCGGACCATGCCTGCGCCCAGACCTGGGGTTCGGGCGGTGTCGGCCATGACCATGGTGTCGTACTGCTCATAAACCCACTGCTTGCCTGCATAGTTTGGAGAAGCGAGCAAGGCGCGCAGACCGTCGATTGGGTCGATTTGCGGGACTTCAGCCAGTTCTTCGGCTTCTGGCGTGGCTTCCCATGGGCGGTCGTATTCTGGCGCCGTCGAGGACAGCTTGGACAGGACCAGATCGGCTTTGACTTCGCCGTTGTGAAGGATCAGGAAGCGGTCTTCGGCGATGGTTTCGCCGACGATGGCGAAGTCCAGGTCCCATTTTTCGAAGACGGCGCGGGCTTCGGCTTCAAGCTCGGGCTTGAGGACCATCAGCATGCGTTCTTGTGATTCAGACAGCATCATCTCATAGGCTGTCATATCTTCTTCGCGCTGAGGAACGTTTTCCAGATCCAGACGCACACCCAGACCACCCTTGTCGCCCATTTCAACGGCGGAACAGGTCAGACCCGCTGCACCCATATCCTGGATCGAAATCACGGCACCAGTCTGCATCAGCTCAAGCGTGGCTTCCATCAGGCGCTTTTCGGTGAACGGGTCTCCAACCTGAACAGTGGGACGTTTTTCCTCGATGGTGTCGTCGAATTCGGCCGAGGCCATAGTCGCGCCACCAACACCGTCACGACCGGTCTTGGCGCCCAGATAGACGACCGGCATTCCCACACCGGAGGCTGCCGAGTAGAAAATCTTGTCGCTGTCGGCCAATCCGGCGGCAAAGGCGTTTACAAGACAGTTGCCGTTATAGGCTGGGTGGAAACGAACTTCACCGCCAACACATGGTACTCCGAAACAGTTGCCGTAGCCGCCGATGCCTTCGACCACACCATTGACCAGTTGGCGGGTTTTGTGGTGGCCGGGCTCGCCAAAGGATAGCGCGTTCATGGATGCGATAGGGCGCGCGCCCATGGTGAAGACATCACGCAAGATGCCGCCAACACCCGTGGCCGCGCCCTGATAGGGTTCGATGTATGAAGGGTGGTTGTGGCTTTCCATTTTGAAAACTACTGCCTGCCCGTCGCCAATATCGACCACACCTGCGTTTTCGCCCGGTCCGCAGATCACCTGAGGCCCGGAGGTGGGCAAGGTGCGCAGCCATTTCTTGGACGATTTGTAGGAACAATGTTCGTTCCACATGGCCGAAAAGATGCCGAGTTCGGTAAAAGTCGGCTCGCGCCCGATGATTTCGAGGATCATATCGTATTCGTCGGGCTTCAGCCCGTGTGCGGCAATCAGATCCGGGGTGATGGCGGGCTCTTGCATCGTTTGTCCTTGTCCAGGTTGGCCGGGATTGCGGGCCTTTTAGGGCAAGGTGCCGTCTGTGGAAAGGGTCAAGTCAGCGCAGGCCAATTGTGAAAGTAAAAAACGGAACCGGCGATTGGGCCGGTTCCGTCTGTTGTTTTGAAAATGAGGGTGTCAATCAGTGTCCAATCAGCGGCTGAACCGATGCCGCTAGGCCGGGTTTTGCGCCTTGGACGCATCTGCAGCCGCAGCGCCAACGGCTGCCTTTTGCTCCTCGGTCAGATTTTCGGCGTCATCCAGCCCCGGAATAGCGACGCGAACTTCGCGACGGGCAAAGTCGATGCCGTTTTCCTTGAAGGCGGCCTTGACCCGGTTGAAGATCTCTTTGCGCAGGGTGAACTGCTTGCCCGGTTTCGCCATGAATTTACCGCGGATGATCATGCCGACATCGTCAAAGTCGAAAACACCCTGAGATTTGAATGGTTGCAGGAAGCCGTCCTTGTGAACTTCATCCTCCATCATCTCGGCACCGATCTTCTTGAAGATTTTCTTCACTTTGTTCGGATCGGTATCGAAGGGCACGGTGAATTTCAGCTTCATGATGACCCAGTCGCGGCTGAAGTTGGTGATCTTCTGAATCTCACCATAGGGGATGGTGTGAACCAGACCGCGGTGGTGGCGCAATTGCATCGAGCGGATCGAGATCTTTTCGACCGTACCCATGGTACCGCCGATATCGACATATTCACCGACCCGGAACGCATCGTCGATCAGGAAGAAAATCCCGCCGACGATGTCAGAGACCAGTTTCTGCGCACCAAAGCCGATGGCCAGGCCCAGTATACCGGCACCAGCAAGCAACGGCGTGATATCCAGACCCAGCGCGCCAAGCGCGAGTAGGACAAAGATAACCGCAATCGCGACCTGAGCCGTCACACGCAGCAGGGGCAAAACCGTCGCCAGACGTGATCCGCCAGAACCGCCGCCTTCGCCCGCTTCTTGATCGGCACTTTGTTCAACCGCAGTTTGCTCTTTCGCAAGCCGACGGTTGATCCAAAGCGAAACGACCTCGTTCAGGATGTAGCCAACAGCAATGATGATGAAGAACTGGATGACCTTGCTACCGGATTCATCCCCACCACCCGCGATTTCACTGAGGTCGAGATCCCAAGCCCGGGCAATCATCAGGATGACAAGAATGCCGGCCAAGACCCGGCCAATCCGGATATAGCTGCGTTTGGTGGACTTGTATGCGCGCTCGGCCACCGGGCCTTCGCCAAGCATCGGTGGTTGCAGATGGCGAACCAGCCCACGTATCAGTGTATCCAAGGCAGGTGCGAGTAGCAGCCATGCCATGGTGGTGAAATGCGCCCCCTTGACCAGCAGCGCCAAGGACGAAGGATTGCGTTGCGCTACGATAAACTCGACAAGCAGCCAGATTACCGCCGACACGCCGATTGCGAAGTAGGGGTAGTAATGGGCGACTTCCTCATCAAATTTGGAGTGATCAGGGTCGGTACCCAACATCATCTGAGACAGGCCTTCGCGCGCGGTCCAGGCGATGACGCCGATATAGATATGGATCGCTGCGTTCAGCCAGAAACCAATGCGTGTTTCGCCGCCGGTAATGCCGTTCAGTCTGTTGAAGTGGAGCAGGAACAGCGTGAAACCGACCAAAATAAGCAGACCGATCAGGTTGCGGTGTAGGTATTTCGCCCAGTGATCATCGATGTTCACCAGCCGGTAGTGTGGTTTGCTTGGTGCAAGTACGAACCGCGAGGCCGCTGCGCCCAAACGTGGAATCCAAATCAGGTAGAAAACGAAGGGTGCCGCGTAGGTGATTTGTTCCGGAGTCAGAAGCCCACGCCCGACCGCGCGGATTACGACATAGAACACGACCAATCCTGCGATCTCGCGGCAAAAACGGCGAAACAGGTACCTGACGGCGCCCCAAAGGTCATTTTCATCCCCAACTTCAGAATGTTCATGCCACCGCCGAGTAAGGAATTCGAACAGCTTTTCAGCGAGGAAGCCGACGACAAGTACACTGAGGATCAGGCCCAGCAGGGTAAACGCGCCGGTTGTACCAAAGGTTGTCGAAAAGTTTTTGAAAGCGTCGGCTTGCGCACTGAAGATGTTCGGGACCGTGACGATAACCTGAGTCCACGACGCCACCATTTCGGCCCAGATCTCATTGATTTCCGTAATTGGGTCTTCGCGATCTTCCGCTTCGGCGGCGTTTTTTTCCGCAACTGCGTCCAGACGCTCCAGCAAAATCGCGCGGACCTGGTCGTCGGACATACGTGCGACCATGTCATCGACTTGTTCGGGCGTCAGATCCTCGGGAATTGTGACGGTAGTCGGTGCACTAGAGGTACTAGTGACCTGGGCAAGTGCTGGCCCAGATAATAGCGCAATGGAGAAGAACGCCATTAACAGGCGAGTGAGGTGAAACATCGAATCTGTCCTCGACCATAAGTCTTGATGATTTTTTCGTGATCATAGGCTTAAGTGCAGGATTTTCCCAGATGTTTCACCCATTTCAGATATGAATTTAGTGTTGCGGGCAAAAAAAAAGGCCGAGCACTAAGCTCGGCCGTAGTCCAACAGGGAGGTGAAGATGATGAGCGTTACAGCATCACCGCCTTCGATTGCTCATTTAGGGGGCGGTTTGTGTACTATCAAGGTTTTATAGACTGATCGCAGATCATTGCCGCTATGCTACTGGTGCATAGCTACAGTTTTCCCATCTGCTTCAACTGCTTGCGCTGCGCAATGATCTCATCCTGAACAAAGTCGCGGAACGCCGCGACGCGTTTGGAATGGCGCAGTTCCTCGGGGTAGGCGAGATAAACCGGGACATCGGCGGTTTCGATATCCGACAGGATCGACTGCAGATGCGGAAAGTCATGGGTCACGTAATCCGGCAACACACCGATGCCGAGGTTGTGCAAAACACCCTGTAAAACACCGAAATAGTTGTTCACCGTCAACAGCGAGGTCGGATTGTAGGTCATCAGGTGCCGAACCATCATCGCGCTTGCGCCGACCTGCGGGGCCGAGGGTGTCTGGCAGATCAACCTGTGTTTCGAGATGTCTTCGGGACTTTCCGGGCTGCCCCGTTCTTCCAGGTATTCCGGCGTAGCATAAAGCTGCATCTGCACGGTCATCAGGCGTTTTCGCACCAGATCGGCCTGGCTGGGCTCTTTCATGCGGATGGCTACATCAGCCTCGCGCATCGGCAGGTCGAGAACACGCTCCTCCAGCATCAGGTCGATGTTCAGATCGGGGTACTGCTCGTATAGTTTCGGGAGGCGTGGCGCCAGCCACAGTGTACCGAAGCCAAACGTGGTGGTGACGCGCAGAACTCCGAACACTTCTTCTTCGCTGTCGCGAATGCGGGCAGCGGCAGCATCCAGGCGTTTCGACATGGCCGATGTCGCGTCGAACAGCAGCTCACCCTGTTCGGTTAGAATCAGTCCCCGGGCGTGGCGGTGAAAAAGTGTCGAATCAAGCGATTCTTCAAGCGCGCGGATCTGCCGGCTGACCGCGGATTGGGACAGATTCAGCTTGTCCCCCGCATGAGTCAGGCTGCCCGCATCCGCAACCGCGTGAAATATCCTTAACTTGTCCCAATCCATCGCCGCAACTTTCGTTATCCTTCCGAAGCCCTATATGAAATAGGTAACAAGTTCTACATTCAAACTGTTGAAACGTTACAATAACAGACTGGTAGGTCCTATACAGGTCAGCTTTTTTGACCTAAAATGCGTATGAATGAAGCACACTGATCTGACGAGGGGAGGCGTCTGATGAGTCAGCCACAAATATCGCTAAACGACCGGTTCGATCTTGAGAAAAACCCCGTTCTTTTGAACGGCACACAGGCGCTGGTGCGTCTTATGCTGATGCAGAAGGCACGGGACAATGAGGCGGGTCTGAATACCGCGGGTCTTGTGACCGGATACCGCGGCTCGCCCCTTGGGGCTGTAGATCAACAGATGATGCGAGCCCAGAAACATCTGGCTGAAAGCGATGTGACCTTTCAGTTCGGGCTGAACGAAGATCTGGCCGCCACGGCACTATGGGGCAGTCAGCAGGCCGGGTTGCGCGGCGACGGCAAGTTCGACGGCGTTTTTGGTCTTTGGTACGGCAAGGGGCCGGGAGTGGACCGTTCCGGCGACGTGATGCGTCACGCGAACATGGCCGGAAGCGCCAAACATGGCGGCGTTCTGATGGCAATGGGCGATGACCATACCGGCGAAAGCTCGACCGTGTTGCATCAATCCGAGTGGTCGTTGGTCGACATGTATATGCCTGTGGTCAGTCCCGCTGGTGTGCAGGAAATCTTGGACTATGGCATCTACGGGTTCGCACTCAGCCGGTTTGCAGGCGTCTGGGTCGGCCTGAAGACGATGAAAGACACGATCGAGGTTACCTCGGTCGTGGATGGCAGCCCGGATCGCATGAATGTGGTGGTTCCCGAATTCGACATGCCTGAAGGTGGTTTGAACATTCGGTTGGGTGACACACCGCACCTACAGGAAGCACGGGTCATCGACTATAAGCGGTTCGCGGCCGAGACGTTCTCGCGTGCGAACAAGATGGACAAGCGCGTATGGGGCAAGCCGGGTGCGAAAATCGGGTTTGTAGCGGCCGGCAAGAACTGGCTGGACCTGACGCACGCCATGTCACTGCTGAATATCAATGAGGCAGAGGCCGAGCGCCTGGGCATTACGACTTACAAGATTGGTCAGACATTCCCGCTGGATATGGCAGGCTTCCATGACTGGGCCGAGGGTTTGGACCTGATTGTAATCGTTGAAGAAAAGCGAAAGCTGATCGAGGTTCAGGTCAAAGAGGCCATCTTTGACGACCGCCGCGGGCGTCGCGTCTACGGCTGGTACAAGGGCGGGGCCGGTACCTTGCATCGTGAAGAGCTGTTCCCGACACGCGGCGCGCTGGACCCGATCATGATCGCCGAAAAACTGGGCGATATCCTGATCGAGGAAGGGCGTGATACAGACGGGGTGCGCGCCGGGATGGCCAAACTCTCGGAAGCGCGCCGGGCGGATAATGCAGAAGAGATTGCAACGCGTTTGCCGTATTTCTGTTCAGGCTGCCCGCATAACAGTTCGACCAAACTGCCCGACGGCAGCCGGGCCTATGCAGGGATCGGCTGTCACTACATGGTGCAGTGGATGGATCGGGAAACCACCGGGTTCACCCAGATGGGCGGAGAAGGTGCAAACTGGATCGGCGAAGCGCCGTTTTCGACGACCGATCACGTGTTTCAGAACCTTGGCGACGGGACATACAACCACTCGGGCGTTCAATCGATCCGAGCGGCGCTGTCGGCAGGCACCAACATCACCTTTAAAATCCTGTTCAATGATGCCGTCGCCATGACCGGCGGGCAGGATAACGAAGGTGATCTGAGCGCAGAGCGGATCGTGGCCGAGGTCAAGGCCATGGGCGTTCAGCATGTGGCGGTGGTGTACGATGAAAAAGAAGATGTGAACTTCTGGGCGATGCCGTCCGGCGTGGAAACCTTTGAGCGCGCCGAACTGATGAACGTGCAGAAGAAATTCCGCGAGATCGAAGGTGTTTCGGTCATCGTCTACGTTCAGACCTGTGCGGCAGAAAAGCGTCGCCGACGCAAGCGGGGTACGTTCCCGGATCCAGACAAGCGCGTGTTCATCAACTCGGACATTTGCGAAGGATGCGGCGATTGCGGGGTTCAGTCGAACTGCGTCTCGATCGTTCCGAAAGAGACTGAACTTGGGCGTAAGCGCGCCATCGACCAATCCAGCTGCAACAAGGACTTCTCTTGCCTAAAAGGGTTTTGCCCGTCTTTCGTGACATTGGAAGGGGCCAAGATCCGCAAAGAGGCCACGACCGAGATCGATTTGCCGGACTTGCCGATGCCCGTTCTGCCGACGATCAACGGTACACATAACGTGGTCATTACCGGTATTGGCGGGACCGGAGTGGTCACTCTGGGCGCTGTGATGGCGCAAGCGGCTCAGATCGACGGCAAGGGCGCCGGGATGATGGAGATGGCGGGTCTGGCCCAAAAAGGTGGCGCAGTGCACATCCACTGCCGTCTGGCCAACCGACCCGAAGATATCAGCGCCATTCGTGTGGCTACCGGCGAGGCGCATGCGCTGATCGGGGGCGACCTTGTTGTGTCCGCTGGGGCCAAAACCCTGGGTCTGACCCGCACGGGTCAAACCGGTGCCGTGGTTAACAGCCATGAAACCGTGACGGGCGACTTTACCCGCGACACAAACTTTCAGATCCCCGGCGATCGACTAGAGCTTGCGCTGCAGGCACGGCTGAAAGAGGGTCTGTCGCTGTTCGACGCCACCGATCTGGCGCGCGCGGTGATGGGCGACTCAATTTACTCTAACATGATGGTCCTGGGTGCCGCGTGGCAACGTGGTTTGCTACCGATCAGCCATGAAGCGATGTTACAGGCGATCGAGTTGAACGGGACCGCGGTTGAGCGCAACAAACGCGCCTTTGATATCGGCCGTTGGGCCGTTCTGCATCCGCAGGACGTCACCGCGATTTTGAGCCCTCAGGTGACTGAGCTGCCAAAAACTTTAGAACAGCTGATTGATTTCCGTGCGCAGCACCTGACCGACTACCAAGGCGCCCGTCTGGCAAAACGTTATCGTAAGCTTGTCGATAGCTTCGAGGATGAATCTGTCAAAGAGGCCGTCGCAAAAGGGTATCATAAGCTGTTGTCCTACAAGGACGAATACGAAGTTGCGCGTCTGCTGCTGCGTAGTCGCGAACAGGCTGCGGCCGAGTTTGACGGCGACTTCAAAATGACCCTGCACCTTGCGCCACCGATTTTGGGTGGCAAGGACGCAGAAGGCCGGCCACGCAAACGCGCATTCGGAGAGTGGATGTTGGGTCCGTTGAAGTTGCTTTCCAGGTTGAAAGGCCTGCGTGGTACTCCTCTGGACATCTTTGGCTACAGCACCGAGCGACGGATGGAGCGCGCTTTGATCCGGCAATATGAACATGATCTCAAAGAGATAACGCCCTTGGTTACACCACAAACTCACGATGCGGTTGTCGCTTTGGCCAAGCTGCCGCTTGAGATTAAGGGCTTTGGCCCGGTTCTACTTGAAAACGAGGCTAGGGCCGCAAAAAGGCGCGAAGAACTGTTGGCGACCATTCGAAATGGCGGTCCTGAAATGCAAGCCGCCGCTGAATAATCCGTCACAAGCCTGTCACGATAGCTAGGCAAAATTGTTACTTGGCACTATCTAGCAGGTGCCAAGTATCGGAGTTCGAAATGCCCTCGCGCCGCCATGTTGCTCGTGACATCTCTTATGCCTATTCCGCGGAAACCAAAGGCGGGCGTATGGTCATTAAGTTGATGGAGAATACAACGGGTCGCATGCGCCTGATTAAACGTGCGGACGGGTATGAAAAAGAAGTTGCCGACGGGCGTGATTTCTGGTCGGTCATGGTTGAGAGGTACGGGCTTTCGCTGGACGTGGTCGGCGGGTCTTTGTCCAACATTCCCAAAACCGGGCCACTGATCCTGATTGCCAACCATCCATATGGCATTCTGGACGGGATGATGATGGGGCATATCTTGTCCGAAGCGCGCGGCGATTTTCGCATTCTGGCGAACCACGTGTTTCGGAAAGCCGAAGACTTGGACAACATTATCCTGCCGATATCGTTTGATGAAACGAAAGAGGCGATGAAGCAGAATATAGAAACCCGGAAAACCGCACTGAACTATCTTGGTAATGGCGGTGCAATAGGAATTTTTCCGGGTGGAACGGTCAGCACTGGCTTAAAACCGTTCTCTCATCCGATGGATCCGGGCTGGCGCGGGTTTACCGCAAGAATGGTGGCCAAATCTAACGCGACTGTCGTGCCGGTTTTCTTTGACGGACACACCTCGCGCTTTTTCCAGGTTGCCAGCCATCTGCACAACACTTTGCGCATGGGATTGCTGATCAAAGAGTTCAAGAAACGCGTCGATACACCGGTTAAAGTGGTCATCGGAGAGCCGATTTCCCGCGACGTTTTGAACCCGTTGGCCACCGACAAACGCAAGATGATGGATTTCTTGCGCAAAGCCACGTATGAGCTGTCCCCAAAGCCGCTGAAGTCCTATGACTACGGCTATGAATTTGAGGAACGGCATCGCGCCTAAAGGGGCAAATGGCAGTAGGCATCTTTGATTCCGGGTTGGGCGGCTTGACCGTCCTGAACGCCGCGCAGAAACGTCTGCCGGACGTGGATTTTCTGTATTTCGCGGACAGCGCACACGCGCCTTATGGGGTTCGGGACGCTGAAAACATTTACGACCTGACACGCAGGGCGGTGAACGATCTGTGGAATCGGGGCTGTGATCTAGTGATTCTGGCTTGCAATACCGCTAGCGCTGCGGCGTTACGCCGGATGCAAGAAGAGGGGGTGCCCGAAGGCAAGCGCGTGCTTGGCGTGTTTGTTCCGCTGATCGAAGCGCTGACGGAACGGCAGTGGGGCGACAACAGTCCTCCGCGTGAGGTTGCAGTGAAGCACGTGGCCCTGTTTGCAACGCCTGCCACAGTGTCCAGTCGGGCCTTTCAGCGGGAACTGGCATTTCGAGCTATCGGCGTGGATGTAGAAGCGCAGGCCTGTGGAGGCGTCGTAGACGCGATTGAAGACGGCGACATGATCCTGGCAGAAGCGCTGGTTCGGTCCCATGTGGACGCGCTAAGGCGCAAAATGCCGGAACCGCAAGCCGCGATTCTAGGCTGTACCCACTATCCGTTGATGGCTGAGACCTTCCAAAAGGCACTGGGGTCGGACGTTCAGGTGTACAGTCAGGGTGATTTGGTTGCCGAAAGCCTTGCGGACTACCTGCAACGGCACCCGAAAATGCAAGGAAACGGCGAGGGTGGATTTTTAACCACCGGCAAGCCCGCGTTTGTCAGCGACAGGGCGACGCAATTCCTCCGACGACAAATCACCTTCGAGGCTGCCTGACTTAGGTCAAGGACGCAGCCTGTTTGATCCCGTAGTTCAACGACCGTCACACCGGCGATCGTATCCTGTGACACACTGAAACAAGAGGTCTCACATGACCCATAGAATCGCAATTTTGGGCGCATCTGGTTATACCGGCGCTGAACTGGTGCGGCTGATCGCTGAGCACCCGAATATGGACATCGTCGCGCTGGCAGCCGAGCGTAAGGCTGGTCAGTCGATGGCGCAGGTCTTTCCGCATCTGCGGCACATGGACTTGCCGGATCTGTGCAAAATCTCCGAGATCGACTTTTCGCAAGTCGACCTGTGTTTTTGCGCGCTGCCGCATAAAACCAGCCAAGAGGTCATTCGGGACTTGCCCAAGTCCCTGAAGATCGTCGATCTGTCTGCGGATTTCAGGCTGCGCGACCCAGAAGAGTACGAGAAGTGGTACGGAAACCCGCATGTGGCAATGGAGCAGCAGGAAGAGGCGGTCTATGGCCTGACCGAGTTCTATCGGGATAAGATCCGCAATGCGCGCCTTGTGGCCGGAACCGGCTGCAATGCGGCGACTGGTCAGTACGTGCTGCGCCCGCTGATTTCGGCCGGCGTCATAGATCTGGACGATATTGTGTTGGATCTGAAATGCGCTGTGTCCGGGGCAGGGCGGTCGCTGAAGGAAAACCTGCTGCATGCAGAGCTTAGCGAAGGTTATAACGCCTATGCGGTTGGCGGCACGCATCGACATCTGGGTGAGTTTGATCAGGAATTCTCGGCTCTGGCCGGGCGGACCGTTCATGTGCAATTCACACCACACCTGATCCCGGCCAACCGGGGTATTCTGGCAACGACTTATGTCAAGGGTGATCCGAGCAGCGTATATGAGGCGCTGGCAAAGGCTTACGTAGACGAACCCTTTATCCAGATGCTGCCCTTTGGCGAGGCACCCTCGACCCACCATGTGCGGGGATCGAACTTCTGCCATATCGGTGTGGTGGCAGATCGGATCGAACGCCGGGCCATTGTGATTGGCGCGTTGGATAACCTGACAAAAGGTAGCAGTGGGCAAGCCTTGCAGAACGCTAACCTGATGTTAGGTGAGAATGAAACCCGGGGCCTGATGATGGCCCCCTTGTTCCCGTGAGGACGGTATGAAAACGCTCAAGAAACGTCGTCGAATTCAGGTTATTGTGCTGGCAGCTGTCGCTTTGGCGCTGTCGACGGCGTTGATTGGGTATGCCATGCGGGACGGCATCAATTTCTTCCGTTCACCCAGCCAGGTGATCGCCGAGCCCCCCAAGCCGACCGAAGTGTTTCGGATTGGCGGGCTGGTCGAAGAAGGCTCGATCGTGCGGGGGCAGGGCAAGACGGTACGCTTCGTCGTGACCGATGGCGGCGATAGTGTTCCCGTAGCCTTTACCGGCGTTCTGCCGGACCTGTTCACAGAAAATCAGGGAATGATCGGCACCGGATCTTACGTAAACGGCGTTTTCGAAGCCACTGAAATTCTTGCCAAACACGATGAAACCTACATGCCGAAAGAGGTCGTAGATGCCTTGAAGGAACAGGGTGTCTATAAGGAGGTCGACGGAGGCTGATCCAGGACCAAATTCAAATTTGAAAACAAGGGCGTTGCGTGCACATGACACTCAGCGCCCTGTTTAATTGCCACGTGTTAACGAATTTGACCGAGCCTTTGCGCAATCACAGGCGGAGGGAGCGATGCAGACGGTTCGGCAAATTGCGACTGAGATCGTGGGGCGAGAGGGCGGCTTCGTAGATGACCCGGATGATACGGGCGGCGCAACAAACTATGGTGTGACCGTTCATACCATGCGGCGTCTGGGTCTGGATTTGTCCGGTGATGGAGTGGTGGACCGAACGGATGTGCGAAGGCTCAGCAAAGCACAAGCCATCGACATTTTCGTCCGGCATTATTTTGAGCTTCCGCTCCTGAGACTGTTGCCCCAGGTGGTCCAACCCTCGGTTTTTGACATGTACGTCAATGCCGGTGCGCAGGCAGTCCGGATTCTGCAGCGATTGTTGTGCGAAATGGGATTCGACGTAGTCGTTGACGGTGTGGTCGGGCCACAGACAGCTCGGGCATGCCAAAGCGCGGCCAAGCCCGACCCGGTAACGTTCGCAGATGCCTATGGGGTCGCGCGCCGCAACTATTACTTCCGTCTCGCGGATCGAAGGCCCGCGTCCCGTAAATACGCGCGTAGCAGGGCGGGCGGTAAAGGAGGCTGGATCCGACGGGCGGAAGAGTTTGTTTCGCCGCCCTACCACCTAACGGATGCAGAGTTTCAAAAGAGGGTTTCACGATGGGATTGATCTCGGGCATTTTGGTTTTTTTGTTTGGAAACGAGCGCAACATCATACGAGAAACTGCCGAGGTTTTTCGGGAAAATGCAGAAAACGGCGCCGAGAGGGGTTTGCAAGTCCGACAGCAGGCCGTCAGTCAGTTCGGGGAAGAATTCCGTGGCGCTGGAAAAGCTCCGTTTGATCGGTTTATCGACGGTCTTAACCGCCTGCCCAGGCCCGCGATGGCACTGGGAACGCTTGGCCTTTTTGTTGCAGCAATGGTCGATCCGATCTGGTTTTCGGCACGTATGCAGGGGATCGCCCTGGTGCCCGAGCCGTTGTGGTGGTTGCTGGGGGTGATTGTGTCCTTTTATTTCGGCGCGCGGCATCAGGCCAAGGTGCAAGAATTGCAACGCGAAATTTCCGCCACAATGATGCGCACTCCGCAGGTACTTGGGAACATAAAGGCGCTGGCGGCGATGCGTAGCGACAGCGTGGGTGTGGCCAATGCCGACCCGGACGCGGCACTGACAGCAGACACAATAAAATCCGACGAAAACCCAGCGTTAGAGACATGGCGGCGTAAAAGGACCGGCTGACCCGCGACACTATGTTCGCGGCAAGAGGGCGAAAGTGATTGGTGCTTGTCACGCAACAGGATTATATCCGGGGCATGATTACAGAACTTGGCCATTTCGCCCTGATCCTCGCCTTCCTCGTCGCAATCGTGCAGTCGATCGTTCCCTTGATCGGCGCAGCCAAACGCTGGGTCGGCTGGATGGGGGTCGCGGAACCCGCCGCAATCGTCCAGTTCTTGCTGGTTTCTTTCTCGTTCGGAGCCTTGGTCTGGGCGTTCGTGACTTCGGACTTTTCCCTGCGTGTGGTCGTCGAGAACAGCCATTCGGCCAAGCCGATGCTGTACAAGATCAGCGGAACATGGGGAAATCACGAGGGCTCGATGCTGTTGTGGGTTCTTATCGTGTCATTGTTCGGAGCGATGGCTGCGTTTTTCGGAGGTGGCCTGCCGCCAACGTTGAAGGCGCGCGTTCTTTCGGTTCAATCGATGATTGCGGTGGCGTTTTTTGCGTTCATCCTGTTTACCTCGAACCCCTTTGATCGGCTGATCGTCGCCCCGTTTGACGGTCGCGACCTGAACCCGTTGTTGCAGGATCCCGGTTTGGCCTTCCATCCGCCGTTCCTTTATCTGGGTTATGTGGGGCTTAGCATGGCATTCAGTTTTGCTGTGGCGGCCCTGATTGAAGGGCGCGTTGATGCCGCATGGGGCCGCTGGGTGCGTCCTTGGACCCTGGCCGCGTGGATATTCTTGACCATTGGCATCGCTCTGGGATCATGGTGGGCCTATTACGAACTGGGTTGGGGCGGTTTCTGGTTTTGGGACCCGGTGGAAAACGCCTCGTTCATGCCATGGCTTTTGGCCGCTGCTCTGTTGCATTCCGCCATCGTGGTTGAAAAACGCGAAGCGTTGAAAAGCTGGACCATCCTGTTGGCCATCATCGCATTTGGCTTTTCGCTGATCGGGACATTCATCGTGCGGTCGGGCTTGCTGACATCTGTGCATGCCTTTGCAAATGACCCGGAACGCGGCGTCTTTATCCTGATCATTCTGGTGCTCTTCATCGGTGGGGCACTGACCCTGTTCGCGGCCCGCGCGCAAGCGATGGAGGCAAAGGGTGTGTTCAGCGTGGTCAGCCGAGAAAGCGCGCTGATTCTAAACAACATTCTGCTGGCCGTCAGCTGTTTCGTGGTGTTTTTCGGAACGATGTGGCCGATGGTGGCGGAGATGGCGTTTGACCGTAAGCTCTCGGTCGGGGCGCCATTCTTCAATGCGGCCTTTACTCCCTTTATGGTCGCCTTGGGTATCGCATTGCCAATAGGGTCCATGTTGCCATGGAAGCGGGGCAAATTGGGAAAGACGGCCTATTCCCTGCGCTATGTGTTCATCTTGTCGGTCGCATTGGCCCTGTTGGTTTGGGTTATGCAGACCGGACGCAGCGCCCTTGGGCCAATCGGTCTGTTTCTGGGGGCCTGGATCACCTTAGGTGCGGCCGTTGACTTGTGGAGCCGTACCGGTCGCAAGGGCAGCATCCAACGTCTGTTCCGCTTGCCGGGCGCGGACTGGGGTAAAGCGGTGGCTCATACCGGGCTTGGCGTGACTATCTTTGCCATTGCCGGTCTGACCGCGTGGGAAGTTGAAGATATCCGCGTTGCGCAGCCCGGTCAGCCGTTTGACGTAGGGCAGTTCACACTGACGCTTGGAAACGTCCGCGAAGTTAAGGGACCGAACTATTTCTCAACCACTGCGGATGTTCAGGTTGAAAAGAACGGGCGGTCTATGGGCACGCTGCATCCCGAGAAACGCAATTACCCCGTTGCCCGGATGCCTACCACCGAGGCGGCGATCGACTACCGCTTTTGGGGCGACCTCTATGTCGTGATAGGGGACCAGCAGGCCGATGGTGGTTGGGTCATGCGGACTTACATCAAACCTCTGGCCAACTGGATCTGGGGCGGATGTATCCTGATGGCATTGGGCGGGCTTCTTAGCCTGACGGACCGCAGGTTCCGGGTGGCAGCGGGTGCGCGCAAAGCACCCTCGGGCGGAGTACCGGCGGAATGAAGCGTCTGATCCTGATTTTCGCCCTGATCGCATCGCCCTTGTTTGCGGTGCAGCCAGACGAGGTACTGGAGGACCCGGTCCTGGAGCAACGCGCGCGTGACCTGAGCACCGGCCTGCGCTGCCTTGTCTGCCGCAACGAAAGCATCGACGAAAGCAATGCCGAACTTGCCCGCGATCTACGTTTGTTGCTGCGCGAACGGCTGGTCGCGGGCGATACCGATGAGGAAGCGGTCGATTTTATCGTGGATCGTTACGGTGAATACGTTCTGTTAAAGCCTACGGTTACGGGGGCGAACCTGATGCTATGGCTGGCCGGTCCGATCATGCTGTTGATCGCCGCCGTGATAGGCTGGAGTTTTTTACGCAACCGATCTCAGGCGGTGGGCACTGAAGTCAAGGACGGCCTCAGCGAAGCTGAGAAAGAACGCCTGCGCCAAATTCTTGACGACTGACCCACCGTATTTCTTTCCCTTCGTCTTGAATTGAGTCAGGGTTCCCTAATGCCGTGAGCATGGGGAGAGGACTACATGGATTATGAGGCTATACTGCTGGAAATCACTGACAATCTGGCAGTGGTAACCCTGAACCGACCAGACAAGATGAACGCGCTGACCGCACAGATGCGGGCCGAGGTCACCCATGCGATGACACATGCGGCCCGGCATGCGCGGGCAATCGTGCTGACAGGGGCAGGGGGCGCCTTCTGCTCAGGTCAGGACCTGGGCGATTCTTCCAGCACTGGCCGGATTGATCTGGAACGCACACTGCGCGACGAATACGATCCCATGCTGGAATCCATCTACAACTGTCCGGTCCCAACCATCGCAGCCGTAAACGGACCAGCTGCCGGGGCCGGGGCGAACATTGCGCTCAGCGCCGATGTGGTGATTGCGACTGAAAGCGCGTATTTCCTGCAGGCGTTTTCCCGTATCGGCTTGATGCCGGATGCGGGCGGCACGTGGTTCCTGCCACGCCAGATGGGGTTCGCCAAGGCCATGGGCGCTGCGCTGTTTGCCGACAAGGTCAGTGCCAGACAGGCGGACGAATGGGGAATGATCTGGGAAGCGGTGGCTGACGAAGATTTCGACGCGCATTGGCGCAAGCGAGCTGCCTATCTGGCAAACGGACCGACCACCGCGTTTGGCGCGATCAAACAGGCAATCCGCGGAACTTACGCCAACACTCTGCCGCAGCAACTGGAGATGGAGGCGCATTTGCAGGGCGACTGTGGCCGTTCGCGCGATTTTGCCGAAGGGGTCGTGGCCTTCATGGAAAAGCGCCCCCCGAAATTCGAGGGGCGCTAAAAGATTTAAGCGCGACGCCGACGGCGATTGCGCCGTTCGGGCACTGCCGCATCGTCTCCGGTTCCGTCCGAGGCTGATGAGAACGGGCCCAAAGCGTCCGTGATCTGATCCAGCGTCGGGCGCGTGCCGCGGCTGGTTGTATCCAGTGCCTCGCGCATTTTGCGCAGGTGATCTGGCATGGTGCCACAGCATCCACCGATGATCGTGGCACCCGCATCCCGTGCCATCGCGGCGTACTGCCCCATCAATTCAGGCGTGCCGTCATAGTGGATATGGCCATCGACATATTTCGGGATACCCGCGTTGCCTTTGGAAATCACCGGACGTTCTGTTCCCTGCGCCGCAAATCCAAGCACAGTTCGCAGGATGTCTGACGCACCGGTGCCGCAGTTGGCCCCAAATGCGATTGGCGGATTGGGCAGGGTCTCGACCAATTGGGCCAGATCGGCCGAGGTCACACCCATCATGGTACGTCCGGCAGTGTCAAAGCTCATGGTGCCGCACCAGGGCATGTCGGCCAGCGCAAAAGCTTCTGCCGCCGCTCTGAATTCTTCGGGTGCGCTGATGGTTTCGACCCATAGAACGTCTGCGCCACCTTCTTTCAGCGCTTCGGCTTGCTCGTGAAACATCTCAACGGCGCCGGCATGGGACAGGCTGCCAATAGGTTCCATGATCTCACCGGTCGGACCAACCGAACCTGCAACAACAATGGTGCGCCCGGATTTGTCCGCCACTTCACGGCCCAGTTCGGCACCGATCCGGTTCAACTCACCAACCCGGTTCTGGGCGTCGTGCAGTTTCAGGCGCGCGGATGTGCCGCCGAAGGTGTTGGTCAGAAACAAGTCGCTGCCGGCGTCAACCGAACCTTGGTACAAAGCGCGGATTTTATCTGGTGCTTCGATATTCCACAGCTCGGGCGCGTCACCTGATTGCAGGCCCATATTGAACAAGTTCGTGCCCGTGGCACCATCGGCCAGCAAAGCATCATTTGTTTCAAGAAGTTTATTGAGCGCATTTGTCATGGGGTATTCCCAAATAGCCGAATTGGGCCGTTAAAAATAGAGATGCCCCGTGTCTCATGACCGGGGCATCAAATCAAATTCATAAAACTCATGAAGATCATGAGCCGAGTGTTTTTTATTCGGTTTCGCTCAGGACCTGTGCTTTGGCTTCAGGCAAAAGCTCGGCCATTTTTGCGCGGATTTCCTCGTCGGACGACAGCGCGCCCAAATCACCGGAAACCTTGCGCACAACATCTTCGTGCCCGGCTTCTTCGAAATCGGCGATTACTACGGTTTTAGCATAGGCTTCGGCGTCCTCGCCGGACTTGCCCATCTTTTCTGCGGCCCAGAGGCCCAACAATCTGTTGCAGCGCGCCTGTGCTTTGAACTGCATTTCTTCGTCATGAGCGAATTTGGCTTCAAAAGCGTTTTCGCGTTCGTCAAAAGTGGTCATTGTTTGCGGACCTCATAGCTTACATCTTCTTAATTGATGATATGACTATAGCTGAGCGCCTGTGCAAGGGAATTGCGCTGCGTCAAAGCCTCTCGGTCCGCTGAACTTGCGGGAAAGGGGGGCTTGGACTATGAGGGCGCCAACGCGAAGGGACTCATTCCCTCGCCCCGGACTGGAAAGGTCGCTCATGGCGCGTCGCAAAAAGATCTACGAAGGTAAGGCCAAAATTCTGTATGAAGGCCCAGAGCCTGGCACCATTGTGCAGTATTTCAAGGATGATGCCACCGCGTTCAATGCGGAAAAGAAAGATGTCATCGACGGTAAAGGCGTGCTGAACAACCGTCTGAGCGAGTTCTTCATGAACGGCCTCAACCAGATTGGTGTTCCGACCCACTTCATCCGTCGCCTGAACATGCGTGAGCAATTGGTGCGCAATTGCGAGATTGTTCCGCTTGAAATTATCGTTCGCAACTATGCCGCGGGAACAATGTCGAAACGTTTGGGCATTGCCGAAGGTACACAACTGCCGCGCCCGATTGTCGAATATTGCTATAAAGACGACGCGTTGGGCGATCCGCTGGTTACCGAGGAACACATCGCTGCCTTTGGTTGGGCCAGCCAACAGGACATGGACGATATCCTGAGCCTCGCGCTGCGCGTCAATGACTTTATGAGCGGCATGATGCTGGCTGTCGGCATTCGTCTGGTCGATTTCAAGATCGAGATTGGCCGCGTTTATGACGGCGATTTCCAGCGTTTGATCGTGGCCGATGAAATCAGCCCCGACAGTTGCCGTCTGTGGGATATCGAAACCGGTCAAAAACTGGACAAAGACGTATTCCGCCGCGATCTGGGCAGTCTGACGGACGCCTATTCCGAAGTCGCACGCCGGCTGGGCGTTTTGCCGAAAAGTAACGTCGCTAAGCCTACGCTGATCAACTGATCACACAGGCGAACCGCATATTGTTAAAAGCACCGCTTTACCCAAAGCGGTGCTTTTTTCTTTGTATCTGGCGGTTTGACAGGGTTACCGGTTGTCCGGCATTGTCGGGCCAATTCGAAAGCGAGGGTGGCGCTATACATGGCCGAATTGTTTGATCAGGCAGTTTTTCTAAAATTCCTTGCAGCCCTTCTGGCTATTTTCAACCCGCTCTACGGAATCCCGATTTTTCTTAGCATGACAAAAGGATATTCGGCCCCCGAACGTCGGCGGGTAGCGTTTATCGTGACAGGGACGGTGATTATAGTCGGTCTGATAGCGGTTGTGATCGGAGAAGAGATCCTGGCTGTGTTCGGGATCGACATACCTTCGTTCCGTATTGCCGGGGGGCTAATCATCTTCGGAATTGGTATGTCGATGCTGAACGCGTCGGACAGGCCGCAAGGGGATCAGCAAGCTGTAGAGGATGGGCATAGGAAAAAAGAAAACATCGCCGTTGTACCGCTTGCTATTCCGTTGACTATCGGGCCTGGCACTATTGCGATAACAATCGTTTACTCTCATACGCTTAGCGATGGTGCCGAAGTAGTAACCCTTGGAACGGCAATCGTGATTGCCTGTTTGATCGTTGGCCTTGGCTTGTTGTTCGCCGATCCGATCTCGCGCCTATTGGGTATGACGATGATTAATGTCATCACCCGGGTCATGGCTCTCATACTTGTGGCGGTCGCAATCGAGATGGTTTTGACGGGCACGTTCAATGCAATCGACGCGCACTATCCCGGCCTGAATTCCCGAGGTGGCGGGTAGTGGGTGTAAGTGCGGTCATCTGCCCACTTTAAGAAGGGTTGTCGAACGCCTTCTGGCACGTTATCCCCCGCGCAACGGAACGGGCCGACAACATCGGCCCTCAGCTGGAGTTGCGAGAATGAAAGCACGTGTGCATGTGATGCTCAAAAACGGGGTCCTCGACCCGCAGGGTGAGGCGGTGCGTCACGCATTGGGTGCCATGGGCTTTGATCAGGTCGAAGGTGTGCGGCAGGGCAAGGTGATCGACCTTGAGTTGGCCGAAGGCGCGACCGAGGCGGACATCACCGAGATGTGTGAAAAGCTGTTGGCCAACACGGTCATCGAACGCTACGAAGTCGAACTGGTCTGAACCTTATCCCCGGAGGCCCCGCCATGCGCGCAGCTGTCATTGTATTCCCAGGGTCCAATTGTGATCGGGATCTTGCCGTCGCTTTCGAACAGGCAGGTTTTGAGGTCGATATGGTCTGGCACAAAGACGCCGCGCTGCCCGAAGGTGTGGATATCGTCGGTGTTCCCGGTGGCTTTTCCTACGGCGACTACCTGCGCTGCGGTGCCATCGCCGCACAGTCGCCGATCTGCAAGGCCGTGGTCGATCATACCAAACGTGGCGGTTATGCCATTGGTGTCTGCAATGGGTTTCAGATCCTGACAGAAACCGGCATCCTGCCGGGTGCTTTGCTGCGAAATGCCGGTCTGAAATACATCTGCCGCACGGTTGGCCTGAAGGTGGAAACCAGCGACAGCGCGTTCACCGAAGGTTACAATGCGGGCGATGTGATCGGTATTCCGATCGCGCACCATGATGGAAACTATTTTGCCGATGACGCCACACTGGCCAAACTGCAGGATCAGGATCGGGTCGCGTTCACCTATACCGAGAATCCGAACGGCTCGGTCGGGGATATTGCCGGTATCCTGTCTGAAAACCGTCGGGTGCTGGGAATGATGCCACACCCTGAACGTGCGGCAGACGACGGCCATGGCGGAACGGACGGAACGGCATTGTTCCGCGCATTGTCTGGCGTTCTTGCTCCGGCGTGACTTGAGGTTACGATCCAGCCCGCGTAACTTTCCGGGATGAGTTCCGAAGTTCGCTCTAGCTGGTCCTTTCTGACAAAACCGTTTCGTGGTGCGCCATTGGGTTGGCGGCTGCGCTTGGCGATTATCATTCTTTTGATCGCAACGGTTACCACGGTTTATGTAACCAACCGTCTTCTGACGGACCGGTTTACCGAATCCACACGAAACCGGGCCGAAGTGCGGCTGGCGCTGTATTCCGGCAACTTGCTAAGCGAACTGCGCCGAAACGCAATTGTTCCGCAGCTTCTAGCCCGCGACCCCACGTTGATTTCCGCGTTGCAATCCAGTGACTATTCGCTGTCCACCCAGCGTTTGATCTCGTTTGTTGAAGAGATCGGTGCGGCCTCGCTGATGCTGCTGGACGGCGACGGGCGTACTGTTGCGGCCACTGATCGTGCCCGCTTGGGAGAACCACACCGGAGTTCGCCGTATTTCATTGATGCAGTGCGGGCGAATTCGACGATCTTCACGGTTATTGAAAAGGAATCAGGCGGCTACAGCTTTGTCTATTCAAGACGAATGGAGGCCAATGCCGAGGTTCTTGGCGTTATAGTAGTCGAAGTCGACCTGCAGAAATTCGAGCGCGCCTGGGCAGGTATTTCCGACGCAGTGATGGTGACCGACAGTACCGGATCGATCATTCTGTCCACTGAACCGCAATGGCGCGGACTTGAGGAAAGTGCCGCGTTGCTGCGCCAACCGGCGCAAGGTGCCATCCAGCGGGCAATACGCGCCACGACTGACTGGACCGCGTTGCCGCCAGACGCCTACCTGCAGGGCGAAGCAGTAATGCGGATGGAAACGCGCATTCCGTTCCGAGGTTGGAAAATGACCTCGTTCACCACTTACGAGTCGATTCGGGAGAAGGTGAACAGTGTCATCGCACTCGAAATCATGGGTTTTGCGATTCTTCTGGCACTGGCCTTCTATGCGCTCAGCCGTCGGGCCACCTTCAGGATGGCGTTGTTCCAACGCGAGTCGGCAGAGCTTCGCGCATTGAACACACGGTTAAAGCGGGAAATTGCTGAGCGGGAAAGGGTTGAAAAAACACTGGAAGTTGCTGAACAGACGTTGGCGCAAAGCTCGAAACTGGCCGCCTTGGGCGAGATGTCGGCGGCCGTGAGCCACGAGCTAAATCAACCTCTGGCTGCAATGAAGACCTACCTGGCCGGCGCGCGTCTTTTGCTGCGTCGGAATAGGCCGGAAGAGGCGCTGGCAAGCTTTGGTCGGATCGATGGTCTGATCGAGAGGATGGGGGCGATTACCCGCCAGCTCAAATCCTATGCGCGGAAGGGTGCGGATACGTTTTCCCCAGTAAATCTTAGTGAAGCGCTGGCATCGTCCCTGTCCATGATGGAGCCGCAACTGCGCCAGCGTCACGTCAAGATCACCCAGATACTGCCTGACGAACCGGTGTCTGTGATGGGGGACCGGATGCGGATCGAGCAGGTGATGGTGAACCTCTTGCGCAATGCGCTGGACGCCACCAAATCTGTATCAGAACCGGATATCGAAATCATATTGGCAGCGGGCGATACGGCAGTGCTGACAGTGCGCGATAACGGCTATGGAATCGAGAACATCGAAAACCTGTTCGAACCGTTCTATACTACGAAACAGCCCGGCGACGGGGTCGGTCTGGGGCTTGCCATCTCATCCGGGATCGTGAACGACCATGGTGGACGGCTGACAGCACGAAACAGCCCGCAAGGCGGGGCCGTGTTCGAGATGCAGTTGCCGATACTGGGAAGCGACGGCCTCGAGGCCGCGGAATAACGAGGAATGACTATGGCACAGGCCATGAAGATCGCCATTGTGGATGACGAACAGGACATGCGCCAGTCGATCAGCCAATGGCTGGCACTGTCGGGATATGACACGGAAACCTTCGCCAGCGCAGAGGACGCGCTGAAAGTGTTGGGACCGGAATATCCGGGTATCGTGATCTCGGATATCAAAATGCCGGGCATGGACGGCATTCAGCTCCTGAAAAAGCTGATGGGGGCTGACAGCACGTTGCCGGTCATCATGATCACTGGCCATGGCGATGTGCCAATGGCAGTGGAAGCGATGCGCGTAGGGGCGTTTGATTTCCTTGAAAAGCCTTTTAACCCTGATCGCATGTCGGAACTGGCCAAACGCGCCAGCAACGCGCGCCGACTGACCTTGGACAACCGTGCCTTGCGGCGCGAACTGTCAGGTGGAACCCAGATCATGAACAAACTGATCGGGGCCAGTCCGGTCATGGAGCGTCTGCGCGAAGATATCCTCGATCTGGGCCAAGCCGATGGCCATGTACTGATCGATGGTGAGACCGGCACCGGTAAGACACTTGTGGCCCATGCGCTGCACGCGGTCGGCAGCCGTGCTGGTAAGAAGTTTGTACTGGTGTCCTGTGCCGCGCTTGAGGAAGAGGCGCTGTCGAAACGCCTGTTTGGCCCAATGATGCCGGAAGACGCGCAGTTGCCTGCGATCGAAGAGGCGCGGGGCGGTACACTTGTGCTGGAAGACGTGGAAGCACTAAGCGATACGCTGCAGGCCCGCCTGTTGAGCGTGATGAATGATCAGGGCACTCCGGCTGAAACGCGGATCATAGCGATTTCCAACCTTCAGGAAGCAGGAAAAACCAGCGAAGACGTTCTACGCCCGGACCTGTTCTATCGCCTTGCGGCGCTGCGGATTACGATGCCGCCATTGCGTCAGCGTGGCGAGGACATCCTGACGCTGTTCACCCGTCTGAGCGAGCAGTTTTCTGAAGAGTACGGCTGCGAAGCGCCGCAGGTGAGTGCCCAAGAAGCGGCGCAGCTGTTACAGGCGCCATGGCCGGGAAATGTGCGGCAGTTGATCAACATCGCGGAACGGGCTGTTCTTCAATCGCGACGTGGATCGGGGACGATTGCGTCGCTGTTGATGTCCGATCACGAAGAAATGCAGCCGGTCATGACGACCGAAGGCAAACCGCTCAAGGAGTATGTTGAGGCGTTCGAACGGATGTTGATCGACAATACAATGCGGCGGCACAAGGGATCGATTGCGTCTGTGATGGACGAACTTTGCCTGCCACGCCGGACCTTGAACGAGAAAATGGCGAAATACGGGCTGCAGCGCTCGGACTATTTGTGAGAAAGAGAGGGGGCCAGCCCCCTCTTGAGCCTGCGGCTCAAATTACCCCCGGGATAATTCTGGCCAGATGAAGTGATCCCGGGGCTTTGTATTGTTCTTCTCGCAGTTTGCCCATTGTGTTTTCCACAGGACTGCTTTTATTGTATCTGGACGGGCAGGGCTAATTTGCGCCCAAAAGTCCCGAATCTTTGAGTTTCGCTGCTCTGCCGTTGATGGTGATCAATCCCGCAAGGCAAAGCAGACCGATTATGCCCCATAGGGGCAGATGAACGCCTGAGCCCGCATCAGCGGGCGAAAGGAATAAATGGGCAGGCGGCGGTTAGATCTGCGCCTGTCGGAGAAGAACCGCGATGACGCGCGCGCAACGATTGAGTATACGGGCAGGGGGCCACAGCGCCAGACCCTGCCGCGCGCCGTCCGAAATCGCCCTGACAAGACACCACCCCAAAAGCGCCTGTCCCCCCGGACGGGTAAGGACAACGCGTTTGGCGCGGTGCACCAAGGACACATGGCTAAGAAAATGCTTATCGATGCCACCCACGCGGAGGAAACCCGCGTCGTGGTGGTTGACGGAAACAAGGTCGAGGAATTCGATTTTGAATCCGAAAACAAACGCCAGCTTGCTGGCAACATCTATCTTGCAAAAGTAACCCGGGTCGAACCGTCACTTCAGGCGGCCTTTGTGGATTATGGCGGGAACCGGCATGGGTTCCTGGCGTTTTCGGAAATCCATCCGGATTACTATCAGATCCCCGTGGCCGATCGCGAAGCGCTGATGGAAGAAGAGCGCGCCTATGCAGAGGCAATGAAAGCGCGCGACGAAGCCGAAGAGGCCAAGCCGAAGAAACGCCGGTCACGGTCGCGGTCGAAGGCTGCGGACGTTAAGTCTGACGATGCGGTTGAGTCGATTGAAGTATCGAACGAACCCACCGGCATGGAAACCATTGATCTGGACGAAAGCGAAGACGGCGCTGATGGCCCGGACCTTGAGGGCACATCCCCGGCAGATCGCGTTGCTGAAACACCGGTAGAAGAGCCTGGTGATGATGTGGGGGCGTCTGAAACCGACGCTGATGGTGCAGCAGAAGGTGCGTCGTCGGAAGACAGTAGCGAGGCAGCGAATAGAGCTGATGCGCCTGCAATCGAGGCGACAGAAGCCAAAGATGAGGAAGCCGCCGACAAGTCCGATGACGCGGTTAGCGAAGCAGAAGCACAAGATGCACCCGAAGCTTCGGAGGACACGACCGAAGAAAACGAGGGCAAGTCTGAAGAAGAAGCGCGAGCCGATGCCACCGCGAAGGACGATTCGATTGAATCCGTCGCCGACGAGGATGACAGCGAAGACATTCGCCCGGTGCGCAAACCGCGGCCACGTCGCTATAAGATTCAAGAGGTTATCAAGGTCCGTCAGGTCTTGCTGGTGCAAGTCGTCAAGGAAGAACGTGGCAACAAGGGCGCTGCCCTGACCACCTACTTGTCTCTGGCAGGACGGTATTGCGTTCTGATGCCGAATACCGCCCGTGGTGGCGGGATCAGCCGCAAAATCACCAACGCACCTGACCGTAAAAAGCTCAAAGAAATTGCTGCGGAAATTGACGTTCCAACCGGTGCGGGTCTGATTATCCGGACAGCCGGTGCCAAGCGGACGAAATCCGAGATCAAGCGAGACTATGAATACCTGCAACGCATGTGGGAGCAGATCCGCGAGTTGACGCTGAAATCCATTGCGCCGGCGAAAATCTATGAAGAAGGCGATCTGATCAAACGGTCGATCCGTGATCTCTATAATCGCGAAATTGATGAGGTTCTGGTCGAAGGTGAAGGCGGTTATCGCATCGCCAAAGACTTCATGAAGATGATCATGCCGTCACACGCGAAGAACGTGAAACGGTACGAGGATGCGCTGCCGCTGTTTGCACGCTATCAGGTCGAAAGCTATCTGGCGGGCATGTTCAACCCGACCGTTCAGCTGAAATCGGGTGGGTACATCGTGATCGGCGTGACCGAAGCGCTGGTCGCGATTGACGTGAACTCGGGTCGGGCGACCAAAGAGGGCTCGATCGAGGAAACCGCGCTCAAGACCAACCTTGAGGCCGCGGAAGAGGTGGCGCGACAGCTGCGTCTGCGCGACCTGGCCGGTCTGATCGTCATCGACTTCATCGACATGGACGAGCGCAAGAACAATCTCGCCGTCGAAAAGCGTATGAAAGAACGGCTGAAAACAGACCGTGCGCGTATTCAGGTTGGCCGTATCTCGGGTTTTGGCCTTATGGAGATGAGCCGCCAGCGTCTGCGTCCCGGCATGTTGGAAGCCACGACTCAGCCATGCCCGGCTTGCCACGGAACAGGTCTGATCCGGTCGGACGACAACATGGCGCTGTCGATCCTGCGGCAGATCGAGGAAGAAGGCACACGCCGTCGTTCGCGCGAGGTGCTTGTTCGTTGTCCTGTTAGCATCGCCAACTTCCTGATGAACCAGAAACGCGAGCATATCGCACAGATTGAGGCCCGTTATGGCCTGTCTGTACGTGTTGAAGGCGACGTACATCTGGTCAGCCCGGATTTCTCGATGGAGAAATTCAAGACGGCAAGCCGGATCGTTCCCGAAGCCAGCGCGCCCGTTGTTTCCGTGGATGCGTCCCTGATGGATCTTGTCGACGCCAGCGAGGATGAGCCGGCCGAAGAGGAAACCACCGTTCAGGCTGAAGAGGAGGCCAAGCCCAAGCGCAAGCGTCGTCGCCGCCGTCGGAAAAAGAGCAATGGTTCTGACGAAACTCCTGAGGTGAATGCTGAAGAGGGTGACGTGGTGGCGGCCGAGGAGTCGGATGAAGCCAAAACCGAAGCGGCAGATGACGCAAAACCCGAGGGTGAAGCATCTGAGCCTGCCGAAGAGGAAAAAGCAGCCAAGCCCAAGCGCCGCCGTGCACCGCGCCGCAAGAAGAAGGACGCGGAACCTGTTGAAGCTACGGAAGAAGTCGCTGCTGAAGCTGTTGTGAGCAAGGATGCCCAGGCCGCAAGCCCTGAAGCACCGGCCAAGGAAACTGGTGTGACAGATGCACCTGTTGAAGCTCCTGTCGAAACCGCCGAGAAGGTTGAACAGGCCGAAGCGGTGGCGGAACTGCCCACGCCCGAAGCGGAAAGCGTCGTTGAAGAAAAGGTTGAACCTGCAGAGGCCGAACAACCCGAACCTGTGGCCGAAGTGGCCGCAGAAGACCCGCAAGAACCAGCGGACGTAATGGTTGAAGAAGCCCCTGAGCCGGTTCTGGAGGTCGTGGCCGAAGAACCGGAGCAGCCGGCCAAACCCAAGCGGCGTGGTTGGTGGTCACTGGGTCAGTAACAAGAAGAGGCGGGCCATGTGCCCGCCTTTTTCTTTTGGCCGATCTTAGTGAGATTTCTGGATCAAATAGATCTGATGGCCGTCTGCGTCTTCCTGCGACAGCAATTGGTGCCCACTCTCAGAGCAGAAATGCGGGACATCAATTATGGCGGCAGGATCATCTGCCAGCACGCGCAGAACGGCCCCGACAGGCATGGATTTCAAACGCTTGCGCGCTTTCAGGACGGGCAATGGGCACAACAGACCTAGCGCATCGAGTGTTTCTGATGGATTTGACATAAGGTTCAGATATTTCCACTTTGGCGGGGTGTCCAGCGTGCAACCACGAGGATGTGACCGATTGGCCCCGTGACGTTGGCCGCCTCATACCATATGTGCTTGAACATGTTCGGAATAGATATCATAGACGCGGGCCTGCTGCCTGCCATGTTCATCGCGATGCTGGGCGGGCTGATCAGCTTTCTGTCGCCCTGCGTTTTGCCCATCGTTCCGCCGTACCTGGCTTATATGAGCGGTGTGACGATCAACGAAATGCAGGATGAGGCGAAAGCACGCCGCAAGGCAACCTTGGCCGCTCTGTTCTTTGTTCTGGGCCTGTCTACGGTGTTTTTGTTGCTGGGCTTCACCGCTTCTGCCTTCGGGGTGTTTGTCCTACAGAATCAGGTGTTGTTCGCAAAGATCTCTGGCGCAGTGGTCATCGTCTTTGGCCTGCATTTTCTGAACGTCTTCCGTATACCGTTTCTGGACCGCGAGGCGCGGATTGAGACCGGTGATTCTGGTGGATCAGTGTTTGGCGCTTATATCCTTGGTCTGGCCTTTGCGTTTGGATGGACACCGTGCATTGGGCCGCAGCTGGGGGCGATCTTGTCACTGGCCGCGTCCGAGGCCTCGGTCGCACGGGGAACCCTGTTGTTGGGCGTCTATGCGGCAGGCCTAGGTATTCCGTTCCTGCTGGCTGCGATGTTCCTGAACCGGTCGATGTCGGTGATGAATCGGATCAAGCCTTACATGGGCACGATCGAAAAGGTGATGGGTGGCTTGTTGCTGTTCGTGGGCATCATGCTGATCACCGGTCTGTTCACTGAATTCAGCTGGTGGCTGTTAGAGACATTCCCGGCACTGGCGAATTTCGGATGATCTGCTGATCTGACTTACCTTGACGCTTAGCCTGCGTTAACCTGCGCTGCAGAAGGTAAGGCCATGAGCAGTCAGAAAAATCAACCTCGGGTGCGTAAACGCCGGGTATTCTATATTCCCGGCTATGACCCGATACCGCCGCGGCGGTATCGTGAGCTTTATCGTACCGAAGGCTCGCTGCAGGCGGAGATATCCGGTTATGAGATTTCGGTGTCCGCCAAGTCAGACGATGGACCATATGGATGGCACGTCACTTCCCGGCAGGATGATGATGAAGTTCAGGCCGATGTGAGTGTTTTGGTCTGGTCGGATCTGGTGCGTTACAGCATGTCCAACTCAATTCCGGCGACCTATCTGCAATTGGTGCAGACCGCATGGACCTATATGTCCTCAGGAACGCTGTGGCGCCTGATGCAGCTGCGCAAAGGACCGGTGATTGCTGCACTGTACCCGGTTGGAATGTTGGTGGCTCAAATGCTGTTGGCGATCCTGCTAGCCGGGGCCATGACATGGGTTTTGACGCCGTTTATCGATTGGTTGGGCGTAATACTTGCTGTTGGTGCCGGCTACGGTCTGATGCGCTGGTTTCGCCAGCAAGACGGCCAACTTTTTGCCTATTACCTGATGCATGATTATGCCTATTCCGCGAAACTCAAGGGGGAGACGCCAGTTGAATTACGCAATCGCCTGCGTGCATTCAGTGCGTTGATCCAAGAGGCGCTGAATTCAGACGCAGACGAGGTGCTGGTCGTCGGCCATAGCTCAGGGGCCCATCTGGGTGTCAGTGTTCTGGCCGATGTTATCCGAGACAGCAGGCAGCGCGACAATAGCCCCGCGTTTTCGTTCCTGACATTGGGGCAGGTCGTGCCCATGGTGTCATTTCTACCCGAGGCGCAGGGTTTGAGGGCGGATTTGCAATTCTTGTCCATGCAGGAAAGCCTGACCTGGGTCGACGTCTCGGCCCCCGGTGATGGCTGTTCTTTTGCGCTGTGCGATCCGGTTTCTGTCAGCGGAGTCGCCACCGCCGAAAAGAAATGGCCTCTGGTTCTGTCTGCGGCCTTCACACAGACCCTGTCCCCCGAACGCTGGAAGAACTTGCGATGGAAATTCTTCCGCCTGCATTTCCAGTATCTCTGCGCCTTCGACAAGCCCGATCGGTATGACTATTTTCGCATCACTGCCGGGCCTCAAACCTTAGGTCAGAGGTTTGAGGGACGGGCACCGTCGAAATCACGGATGGATAAGCCGGTCTCAAAATACGTTTCGGTGAAGGCATGACGCCGCCCAAGCCAACTTCGCGCCCTGAAAAAGTATCGCTTTGGCGGTATCTGAGGTTGTTTCGCAAGGACATTCTGTCAGCCCAGCCCCAAAGGCTGTACCGCGCGTGGATGGCTGAATTTCGCACGCCGTTCTTTCGATCATACTTGGTGAATCAGCCAGAATTGATCGACACAGTTCTGAAAGAACGCCCTGATGATTTTCCCAAATCTAACCGCATAAGTGAGGGGCTGCGTCCGTTGCTGGAGGACTCTGTCTTCCTGACCAATGGGAAAACCTGGAAGAGGCAGCGCAGGATCATTGATCCCGCGTTCGAAGGCGGCCGTTTGAAAGATACCTTTCCGGCGATGCATGCAGCTGGTCAAGCAGCGGTGGATCGGTTGCGCTTGCAGTCTGGTGGCGTCGTTGAGTTTGAAGAGGTCACCAGCCATATCGCGGCGGATGTCATCTTTCGCACCTTGTTTTCGGTGCCCATCGAACACGAAATTGCCGCTCAGGTTTTTAACAAGTTTCGCAGCTATCAGCGCGAACAACCCATCCTGAACATTGCGGCTTTTGTCCCGCTACCAAAATGGTTGCCGCGATTGCATTCAAGACACACCAAGAAGAATGCCAAGGATATCAGGGCGCTAATCCAGCGACTTACGGCGGATCGGGCCGAACTGATCGCTCGTGGTGGCGCACCGGATGATCTGGCAACCAAGATCATGACCACGCGTGATCCCGAAACCGGGCGTGGGTTTGACACGCAGGAAATGGTCGATCAGGTGGCGATCTTCTTTCTTGCCGGGCACGAAACCAGCGCGTCCGCACTGGCGTGGACGTTGTACCTGATGGCCATGTATCCCGAATGGCAGGACAGCCTGGCCGAGGAAGCTGCGGCGCTCGACACGCCCGATTTTTCTGTAATGTCGCGGCTAAAGCTTAGCCGGGATGTATTCCGCGAAGCGCTGCGGCTTTATCCGCCTGTGCCGATGATGGTTCGAGAAGCGAAATGCCCCGAACGTTTCCGCAATAGGGCTGTCGCCGAAGGGTCGCAAATCGTGATCAGCCCGTGGCATCTGCATCGGCAGGAAAGGCTCTGGGAGCGTCCCGACGAATTTGATCCGACCCGGTGGGGAACTGAGAATGGAAAGACCTGTCAGCGCAACGCCTACATTCCATTCTCGACAGGGTCCCGCGTATGTCCCGGTGCCGGGTTCGCCATGATCGAGGGGCCGCTTCTGTTATCCATGCTGTTGCGACACTTCCGGTTCGAGTTGGTCGCGGGACAAACGCCGGTTCCGGTCGCGCATTTGACCGTCCGATCGAAAGACGGAATTTGGTTGCGCTTGGTTGAGCGCTAACAAACTACCATCCTATCACGCCTTGTTGTATGCGGTTTGAAATCGCGGAATCATATTGAACGGGAAAGTCTTATGTCATCAGCAGAACAGCGCACACAAATGTCCGACGGCGCAGGATTCATCGCAGCATTGGATCAAAGCGGTGGCTCGACCCCCAAGGCGCTGGCGCTTTATGGCGTGGACGCATCTGAATACAGCTCGGACGAAGAGATGTTCGGTGAAATCCAAAAAATGCGTGCGCGGATCATTCTGGCGGATGATTTCACCAAGGACAAAGTGATCGGCGCGATCCTGTTCGAACGCACTCTGGGCGAGCAAATTGATGGTCAGAAGGTCGCCGACTATTTGTGGTCAGTGAAAGGCATTGTACCTTTCCTCAAGATTGACAAAGGCTTGGAAGACGAAGCGAATGGCGTTCAGATGATGAAACCCATCCCGGGTCTGGCCGCAACATTGGCCAAAGCCGATGGTGTTTTCGGGACCAAGGAGCGCTCGGTCATTCATGAGGCAAACGCCGAAGGCATCGCGGCGGTTGTTGCACAGCAGTTCGACGTTGCGCGTGAAGTCGTGGCTTCCGGAATGGTTCCGATTGTTGAGCCCGAGGTGAACATCAACTCGGCCACCAAAGCCGAAGCCGAAGATATCCTGAAGGCCGAAATCCTGAAGAACCTTGATCAGTTGGCTGAGGGACAGGACGTAATGCTCAAGCTGACGATCCCTAGCCAGGCCAACCTGTATGATGAATTGGCCGATCATCCGCGTGTTCTGCGTGTGGTTGCGCTGTCGGGCGGTTATTCGACGGAACAGGCCTGCGATCTGCTAGGCCAGAATGGTAAGATGATCGCGTCCTTCTCGCGCGCGTTGACCGAAGGCCTGTCAAAAAAGCAATCAGATGCCGAGTTCAACGCGGCCTTGGGCGGAAACATCGACAAGATTTTCCGCGCGTCAGTCTAAACACTATTGGGGTTTGGTGAATTCGCGGCGCAACTGCGCCGCTTTTTCACGCATGACGCAACCTTCGGCGTGATCATTCACCAGCCCCATTGCCTGCATAAAGGCAAACACGGTCGTCGGCCCGACAAACTTCCAGCCCCGTTTTTTCAGGTCTTTCGACATCGCAACAGATTCTGGCGACTTTGACGCGGTTTGCGGGGCGGGCGGTGAGTCCGCCTCGTATCGCCATACATATGCCGCCAGAGACCCTTCGGCAGCGATTAACTCTTGCGCGCGACGTGCGTTGTTAATCACGGCCTCGATCTTTCCACGATGTCGCACAATTCCTGCATCTTGTAACAAGCGCTTTGTATCTGCATCATCAAACGCGGCTACTGTGTTGATATCAAAAGCTTTGAAAGCTTTCCGAAAGTTCTCGCGCTTGGACAAAATCGTTCGCCAGCTTAGTCCGGATTGAAAGCTTTCGAGGCATAGCTTTTCGAATAGGCGTTGGTCGTCACCAACCGGATACCCCCATTCCTGATCGTGGTAGTCAAAGAATTCGGGCGCGGCCTGACACCACGCGCAGCGTGGTTTTCCGTCTGGACCTAGAACTGTATCAACCACCGCTTCGTACTCCTTTTGTTCCTATTACTGTAAGCGGTTTCAGGATGTCAGAGCAAGACTGATTTACTTGGATTGATACCAGTTTAGAATGAAAACCCTTATGGCGGATGCAAGTCCGATGTCCGGGTCACGCTCGACATCAATTTCGGCTGCCAAAGCGTTGACTGGTAGGTTTTTTTCCTTGGCAATGGTCCGGAACGCCTGCCAGAATTCATCTTCCAGCGATACGGATGTCCGATGGCCTTTCAGCGTCAGGGATCGTTTGACTGGGCGTCCGCTCATTTGTCCAACTTACGGCCTTCGTGGTCTTGGTTCAGCTTGTGTTGCTGCTTTTTTGCCAGATCCTTTTCGGCCTTGGTGCGGCCAAAGGCAACGGCATTTTGATCAGCGCGGGCCTTGTTTTCGGTCCGCGCTTTTTCTTTTCGAAATTTGTTCAGATTGACCGGTTCCGTCATTGCGCATGTCTCACTTTGGTCAAACTATTGAACAATTCCGCACGGCTGTCATCTGAAAGGCACTCGACATTCACGGTGTCCAGAAAATCAGCCTGCGACGCAGTTGAGACCGGTGGTTGATCTGACAATGTGTCAAGGATTTGCCCGCCCAAATCCAACAGAGCGGGGCGTACCTCGGTTGTCAGGTCCGCATAGTTTTCGGGAACAGAGGTTTGGTCCTCGGTCCACCGTTCAATCCAACAAGTTTGAATCTCTTTCGCGGCTTCGATCTGCACTTGGAAAAACAGCTGCGCGCTGTCCGGGTCAACGCCCGCAAGCGCTGCTTGTTCCAAGGTTTTGTCAATCACGACTTTTTCACGCTCAATGTCTTCGACCGGGCGGTCATTGGCGTGTTTGAACGCAGCAACGTCCTGCATCCATTCCAACCGAGAGTCGATCAGGTCGAACAGGTCAGCGTGAGCCGAGGTCGCTGTGCCCGCAATAAGCAGGCACAGGCAGGCAGGCTGACGCCACGGGATCATTTGGGGCCGATCATGTGCTCGGGCCGTACGACCGCATCGAATGTCTCCTCATCGACAAAGCCCAGCGCAATGGCCTCTTCCTTGAGGGTCGTGCCGTTCTTATGCGCGGTTTTGGCGACAGTAGTGGCGTTGTCGTAACCGATGGTCGGGGCCAGCGCCGTGACCAGCATCAGGGATTCCTTCATCAGCTTATCGATGCGTGGTTCATTGGCCTTGATGCCCAGCAGCATACGCTCGGTAAAGCTGTCGGTGGCATCACCCAGCAGCTGAATGGATTGCAGCAAATTGTACGACATCATCGGATTGTAGACGTTCAACTGGAAATGACCCTGCGAGCCAGCGAACTTCATCGCCGCATCGTTGCCTATTACATGCGCGGCCACCTGTGTCAGTGCCTCGGCCTGTGTTGGGTTCACCTTGCCGGGCATGATCGACGAGCCTGGCTCATTCTCCGGCAGGATCAACTCACCCAAGCCAGACCGCGGGCCAGAGCCCAGGAACCGGATATCGTTGGCGATTTTGTAGCAAGAGCCAGCAATAGTCGCCAGCGCGCCCGACAGGAAGACCATAGCATCATGGGCGGCAAGCGCTTCGAATTTGTTGGGTGCGGTAACGAAGGGCAGGCCGGTGATGTCAGCCATGTTCTTTGCGACGGCCTCATCCCAGCCATCATGCGTGTTCAGACCGGTGCCAACAGCTGTACCGCCTTGTGCCAGTTCATAGATGCCGGGCATCGCGGCTTCGACCCGGGCGATACCCTGACGGATCTGGTGTGCATAGCCGCCGAATTCCTGTTCCAGGGTCAAAGGAGTCGCATCCTGAGTGTGTGTGCGGCCGATTTTGATGATACCTGCGAACTCTTTCGCTTTGGCCTCCAGTGCCGACGCAAATTTCTCAAGCCCGGGCAGCAATACGTCGCGTACGCTCATGGCGGTGGCGATGTGCATTGCCGTCGGGAAAGTGTCGTTCGACGACTGACCCATATTACAGTGATCGTTCGGGTGCACAGGCTCTTTCGAGCCGATCACACCGCCCATGATTTCAATCGCGCGATTGGCGATCACTTCGTTCGAGTTCATGTTCGACTGAGTACCCGAACCGGTTTGCCACACGACCAGCGGGAAGTTGTCGTCAAACTTACCCTCAATCACTTCACCCGCGGCCTGGATAACGGCGTCTGCGATCTTGGCATCCAGCTTGCCGATAGCTTTGTTCTCCATCGCACAGGCCTTTTTTATAACGCCCAGCGCCCGTACGATAGCGACGGGTTGCTTTTCCCAGCCGATCGGAAAATTCATGATCGAGCGTTGAGTCTGTGCACCCCAATACTTGTCGGCGGGAACTTCCAACGGGCCAAAGCTGTCGGATTCGGTGCGGGTCTGGGACATCGGTCACTCCGTCTAGTATGCAGTCGTATGCCGTTTACCCGTGACGGCGTCATCGCGCAATCGGCCAGTTGCGCGCACCATAAGCGTAAGCCGACCAAAGGTATAGGCGTTGGGGTGGGGCATTTTTCTTTGATACACAGGTACTAGGACCATTGTGTGCGCCTGTGACTGGGGTAGAATAGCATGATCAAAACGCTGGAGGGTCAGGTGCTGCAATTTAACCGGGTTAATCCGCTGCGGCTTACCGCATTCGCGGTGGGTGCCGTATTCTGGCTTGTCTTTGCCAATCTTCAGGCCCAGGCCGGGGACATCACGCCCTTTATCGGGGATTATGTCGGTTCAGCCAATTTAGTTGACGATGATGGTACCGAAACCCCACGCGATATGAGCGTTTCGATCCATGAAACGAAAGAAGGGTTCAACGTCAGTTGGAAGACCACGACCTATAAGCCGGATGGCCGGGTCAAAGATCAATCCTTCTCGATCGATTTCAAGCAATCTGACAGGTCAGACGTTTATTCAGCGGCGATGAAGCGCAATGTGTTTGGTCACGAGGTGCCCCTGGACCCGATGCAGGGTGAACCGTTCGTCTGGGGCCGGATCGAGGGCGAGACTCTGACGGTGTTTTCGTTGTTCATTGATGAAAACGGTGGCTATGAATTGCAGCAGTTCGATCGCACGCTGGCCGACGGTGGGCTTAACCTGTCCTTTTCGCGGTTCCGTAACGGGATTAAATCCCGCTCGGTCGATACGTTCCTCGAAAAACAGTAGACCCCGCGAGAGGCGGGGTTTGTAAGTCTGAGTTTACTTTCTGAAGCTGTCCAGTGAAACGACATCCGCGTCTTGCTGAACCGGAGTTTCCTCAACCTCAATCGATTCTTCGACGATATGGGTCGCAACCTCTTCTTCGTCTTCCGGACTTTCGAAACGCAGTCCGAATTCAACCGACGGATCCACGAAGGTTTTGATCGCATCATACGGAATATAAAGCGGTTCTGGTGCGTCACCGAAATTCAGCGTGATCGCGAAACCGTTGTCGCCGACATCAAGGTTTTCGAACCAGTGCTGCATGACGACCGTCATTTCTTCGGGGTAACGTTCGCGCAGCCAATCGGCCAGTTCAACACCGTCCTGCCGGGTATCGAAGGTGATGAAGAAATGATGCGCCCCAGGCAGACCGTTTTCAGAAACGTTGGTCAGAACCTTCTGAATGAGGCCGCGCATGGCGGTGTGCATCAGGGTTCCATAGTCAATGTCCTGCGACATGTTTCATCCTCAAAAGCGGTTATCTCAAGCATAGGGGATTCGTTCGGAAACGAAAGACCGGGAGTTGGTGGATTGTTCAAAGAAAATGAAATCCAACTCCGGCCATGGCCATCAGGGCCAAGGTCATTCCCATGCCGAATTTTAGCTTGAATATCAACACCCCGGCCATGAAGGTTAAAAGGAGCGCTTTTATGTTCAGTGTTGCAAGTTCGGGCCATGGGATGGTTAGGGGTCCCCATGCCAATTCCGGGATTGTTCCGAAAAGAACGTTAAGAGCAAACCACACGGAAAGGTTGAGAATCACACCGACAACCGCCGCTGTTATCCCGTGCAGGGCTGCGGACAGCCGTGGACGGGCGGCCAGTTGGTCCAGATAAGGTGCGGCAAGGAAGATCCACAGGAAACACGGAACAAACGTGGCCCAAAGGGCCACCGCACCAGCGGCAAGTGCTAAAGGGATCCCCCCTGAGAGCTGCCCTGTCAGCATGGCCACAAACTGTGTGACCAAGATCAGAGGACCGGGTGTCGTCTCCGCCAGCCCCAGCGCATCAATCATCTGATCCGTGCTGATCCACTGATATTTGTCCACGACGGTTTGGGTCATATACGCCAGAACCGCATATGCGCCGCCGAACGTAACAACAGCCAGGCGGGCAAAAAACCACCCGAGATCGCTCAGCAATTTCTGACCAGTAACGCTCAGCAACACCAATGGGCCAAGCCATAGGGTCAGCCAGATTGCACAGGTGCGCAGCGGGCGCGTCGCACTTGGGGCAGGGGGCGTTTGGGCGGTGTTGGCCTCACCCTTGAAGCTCAGATACCCCCAAAGCGCTGCAGCCAGAATGATCAAGGGAAAAGGCAGGTCAAAGGCAAAGATTGCGACAAAGCCCAATCCGGCTATTGCCCGGTGCTCCACATCGGTCAGGGCTTTGCGCGACAGGTTTCTAAGCGCCTGAAGGACAATGATGATTACCGTTGCCTTCACCCCAAGAAAAGCGGCCTGAACCAGTGGCAGGTCCCCGAAAGCTGCGTAAAGCCCAACCAATACAGCGATGATCAGTGCGCCAGGGATGACGAACAGGCCGCCGGCGATCAACCCTCCGGTCACGCCCCGCAGCCGCCAGCCGGCATATGTGGCAAGTTGCATGGCCTCGGGTCCGGGAAACAGCATGCAAAGAGACAGCGCCCGCAGATACGATTGTTCGTCCAGCCACGGGCGTTTTTCCACCAATTCCTGATGCATCAGTGAGATTTGCGCCGCAGGCCCCCCAAAGGACAAAAGCCCGATGCGACCAAAGATACGGGCCAGCTCCGATAGGGTCGGGGTCATGATTTGCGGTCCATTGGCCAGTCGTGTTGTTCTTCAAACCCGTCGCGCGCCCAGCGATACAGCGCATCGTACAGATGCATTCCTGCAGCAAGGTTTTCGTGATCGTCACGGTATTGCCGGGACAACCCGACAGAGACAGCAAGCAACCCGGCGGCTTCCGGTGCGAGGTCATGGCGATTGGTGTCTGCGGCCCTAACGATCATTGCAAGCCGATCCAGCGCGGGCATGTGCAGTGCGAATTCGTCCAGCATGGTGTCAAAGGTGCATTTGTCTTGCCGGTGGCTCCAATGAGCGCCTTCGATGTCAAAAGGGGTCGCGTCAAATATTGCAGCGGTGGCGTCGACTTCCGACGGGGCAACAAACAGGAACCGGGCATTTGGGTCCACAAACCGCCGGATCAGCCAAGGGCAGGCGATGCGGTCGATTTTTGGTCGGTGTCGGGTCACCCAAAGAGATCCTTTGGACTGCAGCATCGACAACGCTTTCGCAGGCACACGCGGAGCGTCCGGCATGTCTCGCCAGGCAAACATGCCGCCCTCCAGATACTCGGCCTGCACACCTTCGCCCCGCAACAAAGAAACGACGGCCTGGCTGAGTTTCTTGCCTTTCTGGCAAATCACGACTGCAGGTCGGTCACCGATCAGGTTGACCAGCCCTTCGAGATCCTTCGCAGGATGGCGTATAGAGCCTGCGATAAGATAGGGGTCAGCCTCAAAATCCGCATCCATACAGATGTCAATCAGTATGGGGGATTGCGGCGTGCCGATCAGTCTTAACAATTGCTTTGGGGTGATCGAGTTTGGTGCGGGCACAGCATGTCTCCTGGTTTTATCGGATACATGCGAAACTTGGGCTGACGCCTCACGGGGTGTTCGCAATCTTACCCCATGGCACTTGCTACCGCGTAAGCGCCGAGGGGGTCAAGATTGCTTATATGGTCAAGCCCAATCCAGCCTTTGACCGGTCATACACACGGGCAAAGTGTCCTGCGGGAGCTGGCCGAGCTGTTCGAAGAGTGAGATGAAATCGAACTGGTTATACGCTTCAACCATGCGCCCGTTTTTAATCCGCCCCATGACGCTGCCCGTGGCTTGAAGCGGGGCACCGTTATCGGCGCGCGTTGTGCGCAGGTGAATGATGGCGGATACCCAATCGCCGTTTTCGATGATTTTGGGCATATCGACCTGAATGTCCCCAAGGATATGGCGAAAGGCCATGACCAGATCCCGGAAATCATCCGCACCGACCTGCATTTCCGGAATAAGCCCTTCAGCCATGGCTTCGGGGGCAAAATATTGGTCAATCGCGTCGGTATTGCCGTTTTCCCAAACCTCGGAATACCACTCTCTGAGTAGATCTGCGTGCGACATCCCAGCTCTCCTTATTCTGCTGGGGTAAGCATGAGACTAAATAGTGAAAAAACTCTGAACATGATCATGCTCAGCGAAAAACTCAGACTTTAAGTGGAAGGTGCAGGTTTCTGTTGCCAGGTACCTGCGAACCCCGCCTTACGCGGCTAGGCGCAAGGGCTTAAGTTTCGGTCTTGCTACTGCTTACGCAGCAACTGCAACCGGAGCACGATTGTCATTTGCAATTGTACTTTTCGGGCCGATACGGTGGCACCCCGCCGAGACAAAGCTAACCCCTTTAGACGTTCGTCGATCCTATTTCGGCCCCATGATCCCCAAATGAAGGATGTTGGTGGAGCCGCCGGGTACCGCCCCCGGGTCCGATCCGCTTATTACGAGCGCGTTTATGTCCATAGTCCCGAAGGACATAACCTATATAGGTGAGCCAGCAGCCGGATGCAAACCGGGAATCTGGCCGGGCGTTGGAAATAATTACAGTGGGTTAGGCGGCCCTATTGATGTTGGCCAGTATCAGCCAAAGTGCAAGTACCAGTTCGATTCCACCAAAAGTAGCCGCCTTGACCAGTGGTGGGTTGTCCAGAAAAACTGAAACAAACCGGCCCAATGCCGCGCCCGCGTAGACAACCCCCAGCATGGCGTAGGCCATCGGGTTGTTGAGGAATAAAACAGCCACGCCAGTGACTACGAAAAGCCCGCCGACCGAGGCACGCATCTCGCTCAGCCCCATGTTGCTGTTGGTGGTGCTCAGATCCAGCGCGCCCAAGGTAAAGCTGGGCGCCAGGAACCCGAACAGGCCGAACCCAATGGTCATGAGGGCTGCAATCACGTTCAAAGCGGTGGTCATTTCATTTTCCTTACGCCGGATTACGTCGCTGCTGCGCCACGTCTTGCGCCAGTTGCCTTGTGTAACTCTCAAGCTCAACTAGCGTCGCGTCCACTTTGGTCGACTCGCGATCTTCCAGCGCGTCGGCGATCTGATTGTGGAAGGCAATAATTGCTTCCCGGGACCGCGCTGTGAAAGTGATCATGTTCATCAGCGGCTGCATGGCTTCGACCGCGCCGGCCAGTTGATAAGACAGTACGGGATTGCCGGCACCATCAACCAGCGCCCGGTGAAACGCCACGTCCGACGCGCAGAATGCCTCATCCGTCAGGCCGGGTTGGGATTGGCGGTGAACTTCGGCTCGCATGGTGGCCAACTGATCCGCTGTACGGCGCTGTGCGGACAAGGCGGCGCAGGCGCGTTCGAGCGCGAAGCGCGCTTCGCAGGCGGTGTCGAAACTGACTGCATTCATCGACAGTAGCAGGGTCGAGGTCGTGATCTGTTGGGAATACGCGCCCTCAAAACTCAACCGGTTCACAAATGCACCACCGCTTGCACCACGTTGCGTGCGGATCAGGGATTGCGCTGCAAGACGCTTCAATGCCTCCCGCACGGTTGGGCGAGATACCTGGAATTGCTCGGACAATTCCGCCTCGGAGGGCAAACGTTCATCCACGATCAATTCGCCCGAAATGATTGCGTCACGAATGGCCTGAGCGATCTGCGCAGACAGATCAGCAGGCTTCTTGGGGTCAATTTTCATATTCTGGGGACCGTTGGTGAATTTTTATTTGTCTGACATTTAAAAGTCTGACATTTGAAAAGCAAGGACTGAGTCGGGAGGAGCGCGTGAGTCGCACAGTTCTGCGCACTGCATTTTGGCTGGGGTTTTATGCCCTGATCCTGTCCGCGTGGTGGGTCATGTTCACCATGGGCCGCGACATGGATCTGGATTGGATTGGTCGCCCCGGCCCAATGGGTCAGGCCATGGCGGCCATGGACCCGCGCATGGACATGTATATGCCCATGGCCGAATTTGGCCCGCTGTTCTGGATGTGGGCTATCATGATGGCGGCGATGATGCTGCCGACGCTCGTGCCGACGTTGCGCAGCTATGACGATCTGATCCGCAGCGCCAATGGCTCGCGCGCAGGTTGGTTGGGTGTTCTGTCCGGGTATCTGGTCGTCTGGGTTGGCTTTGCAGCTTTGATCACCGGTGTTCAGTTGGCGCTATTGTTTGGTGGGGTCGTTGACATGCTCGGCATTGGTAAATCCGGGTATTTCGCAGGCGGCTTGATGATCGCCGTCGGCGCATTTCAGTTCACCCGCGCGAAAGAGGTCTGCCACGGAGTCTGCCATGCCCCCATGACCTATTTTCTGGGGCACTGGAAAACCGGGTTCACTGGCGGTTTGCGCATGGGGCTGGGACTGGGCGCATTCTGTGTGGGCTGCTGCTGGGGCTTCATGGCGCTTGGTTTTGTTGGCGGTGTCATGAGCCTGTTGTGGATGGGTCTCGCGACCCTGTTCATGGTTTTGGAGAAACTACCCCAGATCGGGCACGCAGTGACCCGACCGATGGGATTTGCATTGATTGCGGGCGGTCTTGTTCTGCTCGTCTATCCAATAAGCTACGGAGGATAAGCCTATGGCTAAGAACAGAAAACCCGAGGCCGACAAGCTGCCGATCAGTCAGCGCATTGATAGCCGTATGCCCAATCCCAAGCGGCGCGAGATGAGCCCGACAGATTGGGCAATCAAAGGCGAATTGATCCTGAACTGCTCGTGCGATGTGTTCTGCCCCTGCGTGGTTTCATTGGGCGCGCACCCTCCGACCGAAGGGCATTGCCACGCGTGGATGGGTATTATCGTCGATGAGGGCCACTATGAAGGCGAAGACCTGTCCGGTCTGAACGTCGGGTTGTTGGTCGATATTCCGGGCCGCATGGGCGAGGGCCAGTGGAAAGTGGCAGCCTATGTTGACGAACGGGCAAGCGGCAAGGCCTACAACGGCCTGTTGCAAATCTTCAGCGGTCAGGCGGGTGGGACCACTGGATTGTTTACCATGCTAGTCAGCGAGATTATCGGGGCCGAGCGCGCTCCGGTTCAGATTGAACGCGATGGCAACAAACGCCGCATCGCGATCGGCCGCAAAATTCAGGGTGAGATTGAGATGCTGGGCGGCAAGGACCCCGAGCATCCGGTCATGGTGTCAAACTCGAAGTATTGGATGGGTCCGGACATCATCGTGGCCCGCGGCACCAAGTCCAAGGTGCGCGACTACGGCCGTGTTTGGGATTTTGGCGGAAAATCTGCCGAAATCTGCCCAATTGACTGGCATGGGCCAAAGTGATGATCACCGCCGCCTATGCGCAAGAGATGGCCCGATATAATCACTGGCAAAACAGTCAGTTGAAGGGGTTTCTTGCCGCGCTTCCGAATGAGGAACTGACCCGCGAGCGCGGAGCGTTTTTTGGTTCGATCCTGGGCTCGGCAAATCATCTGCTTTGGGGGGACTGGATATGGATGTCGCGGTTTGACAAAGGGCAGGGTCCCGGCGGCGGTATCCCGGAAAGCCCGTCACTTTGCGCCGATCTGGCGGAATGGTTGCCGTTGCGCGATCAGATTGACCAGCGGACAACCCAATGGGCCGCGTCCCTGAATGACGAGGACCTGCGCGGCCCGTTCACATGGTTCTCGGCCGCCAAAGAAGCTGATGTCACGAAACCGTATGCGCAATGCGTCATTCATTTCTTCAACCACCAAACACATCACCGGGGCCAGCTGCATCAAATGTTGACCGAAACAGGTTCTGCTGCACCGGTGAGCGATCTGGTTTTTCTGCCTGAGGAGGCTTAAGTGGCTCAGATCTCACTCTCGCGTCGCCTGCGCCGAACACCTTTTTCGGATGGTGTCGAAGCTGCTGGGGTCAAAGGATATACGGTCTATAACCGTATGTTATTGCCCACTGTTTTTGAATCCGTCGAAGCAGACTACCGGCACTTGAAAAGCCATGTGCAGGTTTGGGATGTCTCATGTGAACGGCAGGTCGAACTGCGTGGGCCGGATGCCGCGCGGCTGATGCAAATGCTAACGCCGCGGGATCTGCGGAGGATGTTGCCCGGTCAGTGCTTTTACGTTCCCATTGTCGATGAAACAGGCGGAATGCTGAATGATCCTGTGGCGGTGAAGCTCTCGGAAGATCGGTGGTGGATTTCGATTGCCGACAGTGACTTGCTGCTTTGGGTCAAGGGCATTGCCAACGGATACCGTCTGGATGTGCTGGTCGACGAACCCGATGTGTCTCCGCTGGCGATACAGGGGCCGAAGGCGGATGATCTGCTGGCCCGTATCTTTGGCGACCGTGTGCGAGACATTCGTTTTTTTAAGTTTGACAAGTTCGAGTTCGAGGGGCGTGAACTCGCAATCGCACGGTCTGGTTATTCCAAACAAGGTGGTTTCGAAATCTATGTCGAGGGTTCGGACATCGGTATGCCCTTGTGGAACGCCCTTTTCGCGGCGGGTGAAGACCTGCACGTCCGCGCGGGCTGTCCCAATCTAATCGAACGGATTGAGGGTGGGTTACTGTCATACGGCAACGACATGACCGACGACAACACGCCGCATGAATGCGGTTTGGGCAAGTTCTGTAACACCCACACGGCAATCGGTTGTATTGGCCGAGACGCTCTGCTGCGCGTGGCCAAGGAGGGTCCGGTTCAGCAAATCCGTCCGATCGCAATCGAAGGAGACGCCGTGCCACCATGCGACCGCCCTTGGCCGGTAGTGGCTGCAGGTAAGCGGATTGGCCAGATTACGTCGTCCGCTTGGTCCCCGGACTTCGACACCAATGTGTCAATCGGTATGGTCAAGCTGAGCCATTGGGAACCCGGCACACGGATCGAAATTGAAACACCGGACGGAATGCGTGGCGCAACCGTGCGAGACAAATTCTGGATATGAATGGAAATTATCAGTTCAGCAAAGGCTGGCGACTGGTTGAAAAGAAAGGAAAGTTGAAATGTTCAATGCGTTGGTAATGGATAAGGACGAAGACAGCGGACTGGCAAGCGCTTCGGTCAAACAGCTTTCCGTTGGGGATCTGCCCCATGGCGAAGTGACAATCGCTGTTGAGTATTCAACCGTGAACTACAAGGACGGCCTTTGTATGTCGCCGAAGGGCGGCGGGCTGGTGCGCAGCTATCCGCACGTGCCCGGCGTTGATTACAGCGGCACGGTCGAGGCGTCCTCGGACGATCGTTATAAGCCGGGCGACAAGGTCGTTTTGACCGGCTGGCGCGTGGGTGAAGCGCATTGGGGCGGATATTCCCAAAAAGCCAACGCCCTGGCCGACTGGCTGGTTCCCTTGCCCGAAGGTCTGGACACGCGTCAGGCCATGGCAGTTGGCACGGCCGGTTTCACAGCGATGTTGGCGGTTATGGCGCTTGAGGATCAAGGCATGCAGCCGGGTCATGGTCCAGTCCTTGTTACCGGGGCCGCTGGTGGTGTTGGTTCGGTTGCGACCGCCATTCTGGCCAATTTGGGCTATGAGGTGGCTGCCGTGACAGGCCGGCCAGAGGCGGGTGAATATCTGAAATCACTCGGCGCCACCACGATTGTCCCACGCGAGGATCTCAATGAAACCGTGAAACGCCCGTTGGAAAGCGAGTCCTGGGCCGGGTGCATTGACGCGGTGGGGGGCGAGATGTTGGCCCGAGTGCTGGGTCAGATGAAATACGGTGCCTCAGTCGCAGCCGTTGGTCTGGCCGGAGGGGCAGGGCTGCCCGCAAGCGTCATTCCGTTCCTGTTGCGCGGTGTCAACCTGCTGGGCATCGATAGTGTGATGCAGCCCTATGACAACCGCGTTCGCGCATGGCAACGCGTCGCAACCGACCTGCCGATGGACAAGCTTGAGGCAATGGTTCATCCCGCGACGCTGAGCGATCTGCCTCAATTGGGGGCGGATATTCTGAAAGGGCAGGTCAAAGGCCGTGTTGTTGTCGATGTAAACGCCTGATTCCTATGCACATGATTGAACCGGCTGACATCAATGTTGGCCGGTTCAGTTGCCATTGAAAGAACCCGAAAATGCCAGAAACACCTCTGGTCATTGGCTCAATTCCGGATCATCATTGCTATACATCCCAATTGCGATGGACTATGAGCCATGCAAACATCACCTGAAGACGGGGAGTGAGCAGCATGTCTGACGATTTTGAACTAGACACCGACGATCTGAAGCGCCGTATGGATGGCGCCATGGGCAACCTGAGAACTGAATTCGCTTCCTTGCGAACGGGCCGTGCGTCGGCGTCAATGCTGGAACCGGTTATGGTTGATGCCTATGGATCGATGACCCCGATCAATCAGGTCGGCACCGTGAATGTCCCCGAACCGCGCATGGTGACGGTGAATGTGTGGGACAAGGGCCTTGTGGGCAAGGTTGAAAAAGCGATCCGCGAAAGTGGCTTGGGTATCAACCCACAGCTGAACGGCACAATCATCATGCTGCCGATCCCCGAATTGAACGAAGAACGCCGCCGCGAGCTGGGCAAGGTTGCCGGGCAATATGCCGAGCACGCCCGTGTTTCGATCCGTAACGTCCGTCGCGATGGCATGGATCAGATCAAGAAAGCCAAGGCTGACGGCATGTCAGAAGACGATCAGAAGTTCTGGGAAAGTGAAGTCCAGGACCTGACCGACCAGATGATCAAGAACGTCGACGCCGCGCTTGAAACCAAGCAGGCCGAGATCATGCAGGTCTGAGCCCGCATTATGCCTGACACAACTCAACCCTCACCAGCTATCGGGCCACGCCACGTAGCCATCATCATGGATGGGAACGGGCGGTGGGCACAGGCGCGCAACCGGCCCAGGCTGTTTGGGCATCAGGCCGGTGCCCGGCGCGTACGAGAAGTGGTTGAGGCCTGTCCGGAATTGGGCATCAAGTATCTGACCGTTTTTGCCTTCTCGACCGAGAACTGGAAACGGACCCAGGTCGAAGTCGCCGGTTTGATGAGCCTGTTTAGACGGTACATCATCAAAGAAGCACGCAACCTGACCAAAGCAGGTGTGCGCGTGCGCTTTATCGGCGATCGGGTTCGTCTGGATTCCAAGCTGACGGAACTGATGGACACTTTGGAGGTTGCAACCCAGCACAACGATCTGGTGCACTTGACCATTGCGTTGAATTACGGTGGGCGGGATGAGGTTGCCCGGGCGACCAAACGGCTGGCGCGAGACGTGGCCGAAGGCCATCTGCGCCCTGAGGACGTGGATGAAGAAACTCTGCCCAAGTATCTGGATACGCACGTTCTTCCCGATCCGGATTTGGTGATCCGAACCAGTGGCGAAGCCCGTATATCCAACTTTCTTTTGTGGCAATCGGCCTATTCGGAATACGAATTCATCGACACGCTCTGGCCCGACTTCACCTCGGCCGAACTGGAACGGCTGTGCCGGAACTTTGGAAGCCGTGACCGGCGGTTCGGAGCGGTTCCGGCATGAGCGAGGGCCGATGGTCTGACCTAACCGCCCGTGTTCTGTCTGCTGCGGTGCTTGTGTGCATCGGCTCGGTCGAAGTGTGGCTAGGCGGCCTGTGGTTCGAAGCCTTTATCGCAATCGCCTGCGGATTGATGACCTGGGAACTGGTGCGGATGATCGATCCGGACCGCAATGGTGTAGCGATCCAGTTGGGCATCCTCACCGGTGTTGCTGTCGTGCTCAGCTATCATCTTCCGCCGCTTTATACGCTGCCATTCCTGCTTGCGCCGGCCTTGGTCGGGGCAGGGCAGATCAGTCGATCCAAGGGGATCTACGCGCTTTTCGCTTTCTGGATTGCTGCATCGGGTCTGGGCTTCATCTCAATCCGCGAGAACATGGGGTTCGGCTGGATGGTCTGGCTGATCTCGGTGGTCGTGGCAACGGATGTTGCAGGATACTTTGTTGGCAAAACCTTTGGCGGCGCTAAGTTCTGGCCAAAGGTCAGCCCAAAAAAAACATGGTCGGGCACCGCAGGCGGGTGGGCAGCAGCAGCTGTGGTTGGCACGATCTTTGCTGTGCATGCCGGCTTTGGCGTCATGTTTGTGGTGATTTCGGTACTTGCGTCGATGGCCAGTCAGGCCGGGGACATTGTCGAAAGCGCAACAAAGCGCAAATTTGCGGTCAAGGACAGCTCGAACCTGATACCAGGTCATGGCGGGTTTCTGGATCGCTTTGACGGCATGATGGGCGCGGCCCTGTTCGTTTTGATAGCCGGGATTTTCTATTCCCCCGGAGCGATGTGATGCGCAAAATCTCAATCTTCGGCGCGACCGGATCAATTGGGCAAAACACGATTGATCTGATTGATCGCGACCCCGCGTCCTATGACGTCGTCGCTCTGACGGGCGGGGCGAATATCGAAAAGCTGGCGGAAGATTCCCGGCGTTTGAACGCCGATGTGGCAGTTACGGCCTATGAAAACCGGCTGGATGATCTGCGCGCGGCCCTTGCGGGTTCGGGCGTCGAAGTGGCCGCTGGTCAAAATGCGCTGACGGAAGCTGCGGCACGGCCTGCCGATTGGGTTATGTCGGCCATTGTGGGCGCCGCTGGTCTGGAGCCGGGTCTTGAAGTGCTCAGGCAGGGCGGCACGCTGGCGTTGGCCAATAAGGAAACGCTTGTCTGCGCCGGTGCGTTGGTTCTTGAGACTGCCAAGGCGAACAATGCGCGGCTTTTGCCGGTCGACAGCGAACACTCGGCCGTTTTTCAGGCGCTTGTCGGCGAGGACATGGCCGCGGTCGAGCGTATCATCATCACAGCAAGTGGCGGCGCGTTCCGTGACTGGCCACTGAGCAAACTGGCACATGCAACAGTCGAGCAAGCCTCGAGCCATCCGAACTGGGATATGGGGCAGCGGATCACAATCGACAGCGCGTCTATGTTCAACAAAGCGTTGGAGTTGATTGAAACCAAAGAATTCTTCGGCGTGTCTCCGGATCAGATCGAAGTGCTGGTGCACCCGGAATCCATCGTTCACGCCTTAGTCGGGTTCCAGGACGGCGCTGTCATGGCCCATATGGGCGCCCCGGATATGCGCCACGCCATCGGGTACGCTCTGCACTGGCCCGATCGGAAGGACTTGCCAGTCGAACGGCTGGATCTTGGAAAACTGAGGCAGCTCAGGTTCAGTGAACCTGATGAGGCGCGGTATCCCGCGCTGCGCTTGGCGCGCGCCGTGATGGAACGCGGCGGCCTGTCAGGTGCTGTGTTCAACGCCGCCAAAGAACGGGCGTTGGATCGGTTCGTCGCGCGCGAAATAGGTTTCCTTCAGATGGCCGAGATAGTCGAGGCCGTTCTGGACAGATTCGAGGCCGCAGGTGGCCTTATTGATGCCCCTTTAACTCTTGATAACGTGCTGCAAACGGACCATTTGGCACGTACATGGGTAGATGACATCGTCATCCAACGAGCAGGATAAAATTTTGGACGTACTTTCTCTGATCCCTCAGTTTGGCAATTTGCTGTACACGATCATTGCCTTTGTCATCGCACTTTCGGTGATCGTCGCGGTGCACGAGTACGGCCATTACATCGTTGGACGCTGGTCCGGTATCCATGCCGAGGTGTTCTCGGTCGGGTTTGGCCCGGTTCTCTGGAGCCGCATCGACAAACGCGGCACGCGATGGCAGATCGCCGCACTGCCTTTTGGTGGGTATGTCAAATTCCTGGGCGACGCGAATGCGGCGTCGGGCAAAGACGAAGCCGCGATGGAGGAAATTACCGAGCAGAGCCCGGAGGATTTGCGCCGCACTATGCATGGGGCACCTCTTTGGGCCCGGTCGGCCACAGTTGCAGCAGGTCCGGTTTTCAATTTCATCATGTCGATCCTGGTGTTTGGTCTGATTTTCCTGACCCAGGGTGTGACTAAGGACCCACTGACCGTTGGGACCTTGCACCCTTTGCCTGGCACTGTTCAGCAATTGCAGGACGGTGACGAAATCGTCGCCATTGGCGGCGTTGCGGTGCCCGATTTCGACGAGGAGGGCGCATGGACCGACTTTGTTGACGCGCTGCCGGTGGAACCGGTTTTGGATTATACGGTCATCCGCGATGATCAGACCATGGATGTGACCGGTCCCTGGCTGTTTCCGCCCCTGATTCAGCAGGTTACGCCTCGTAGTGCGGCCATGGATATCGACCTTAAGCGTGGTGATGTCATCACGTCGGTCAATGGGGACCCGATCTTTGCATTTGATCAGTTGAAAGAGCATGTCGAAGGGTCCGACGGGAAAGTTCTGTTGCTGAATGTCTGGCGCGACGGGGCAGATCTTGAGTTCGCACTTGCCCCGCGCCGTACGGACGAACCGCAGTCAGAAGGCGGCTTTATTACACATTGGCGCATCGGTATCGTTGGCGGGATGATGCTGGAACCCGCGACCGAGGCGGCCGGAGTTCTTGAATCCATTTCGGGTGGTGCGCGTCAAACCCTGCGCATCATAGACGGGTCGCTGTCGGGTATCTGGCACATGGTTACGGGGGCCATCAGCACCTGCAACATATCCGGCCCGATCGGAATTGCGGAAACCTCGGGGGCGATGGCCAGCCAAGGTGCGCAAAGCTTCATCTTCTTTATCGCTGTGTTGTCTACGGCTGTCGGGCTGTTGAACCTGTTTCCGATCCCGGCACTGGATGGCGGGCATCTGGTGTTCTACGCCTATGAGGCCGTGGCAGGTAAACCACCAAGCGACGGCGTACTGAAGGTTCTGATGGGGGTAGGGATATCGCTGATCCTTGGCCTGATGATCTTTTCCGTGTCCAATGATCTGTTCTGCTGATTGTGGTGATATGCGCCAACAAAAGCCGCAATTTCGCCCCAATCCGCGCTTAATTTGACTGCGTCTAAATTTTTGTGTCAGAGGCTCAAATGACAAAGACGCTGCGGAAATCTTTTCAGAGCTTTAGTTTTGTGGTCGCGCTGAATCGGGACGTTTTGCTGTTTTTCGGCGCGACTGCGCTAGCCATCGCCGGTTGGGCGTTTGTAGTCAGTATGTGATTCTCGCTAAAATTTCAACACGACTGGTAGCGGCCCACTGGGCCGCTTTGTGTTTTCGTCTTTTGACAAGGAAACCTAATCTCGCTACTCAACAATAAAGTCCTAAAATTCGGGTAGAAAAAAAATGACTGATAGGCGAGGCGCAGGCACATCCTGCGGGGGGCAGAAGCCAGCAAACAATATTTTGTGGCAGACGCTACGTATTTTTTCTTTTGTTTTTGTAGCAAGCTTTACCTTCCTGCCGGAGGTTGCGCGCGCGCAAAGCTACACTATCAATGCGTTCGATGTTGAGGGTAACAGGCGGATCGAAAGTTCGACAATTATTGCCCGGACTGGAATTCAACCCGGCCAGACAGTGACCGCCGGACAGTTGAACGATGCGTTTCAGCGTTTGCTTGACAGTGGTGTTTTTGAGACAGTTGAGCTGACGCCGCGCGGTAACACTCTCGTGATTGAAGTCGAAGAATATCCGACGATCAATCAGATCAGCATCGAAGGCAATCGTCGCGTAAAAGACGATCTTCTGCTTGAGGCCATCAATTCTCAGCCCCGCCGGGTTTTCACACCACAGCTTGCTGAAGCGGACGCGGATCAGATCGCTGAAATCTATTCAGCGCAAGGCCGTGTTTCCGCAACCGTCATCCCACGCATCATTCGCCGCAGCGACAACCGCGTCGATCTTGTCTTTGAAATTGCCGAAGGCACCACGATCGAGGTTGAGCGTGTCAGCTTTGTTGGTAACCGGGCATACTCAGACCGCCGCTTACGCCGGATACTGGAGACAAAGCAGGCCAACATTCTGCGCACGTTCCTGCGCGGCGACACGTTTATCGCTGACAGGATCGAGTTTGATAAACAAGTCATCCGCGACTTCTATCTGTCGCGCGGATACGTGGATTTCCGCGTGAATAGCGCAAATGTCGAATTTACCCGCGAACGTGACGCGTTCTTCCTGGTGATGAATATCACAGAGGGACAGAAGTTCTCGTTCGGCAAGATTTCGACCGTCAGTGAAATTCCCGGGGTGGATCCCGCCGCATATCAGGCAGCGTTGAAAATCCGTCCAGGCGTGACCTATTCCCCGTCTCTGATTGAAAGCTCGATCGCTCGCCAGGAACGGTTAGGTTTGAAACAGGGTGTCGATTTCTTGCGGGTCGAACCGCGGGTCACGCGTAACCCACGTGATCTGACGCTGGACGTTCAGTTTGTTCTGACCAGAGGTCCGCGGATCTTTGTTGAACGTATCGACATCGAAGGCAACACAACGACACTGGACCGCGTGATCCGCCGCCAGTTCGATACGGTCGAAGGTGATCCGTTCAACCCGCGTGAAATCCGCCAGAGTGCTGAACGTATCCGTGCCCTTGGGTTCTTTGCCGTGGCAGATGTTGAGCCGCGCGAAGGGTCCACGCCCAGCCAGGTGATTGTGGATGTGGACGTCGAAGAACAGCCCACCGGCTCGCTGAGCCTCGGTGGTAGTTACTCGATTTCCGACGGTTTCGGGATTGCAATTGGCCTGAACGAATCCAACTTCCTGGGTCGTGGTCAAAACCTTGGCTTGACCCTTTCGACGGCGCAGGATTCCGAGCAATACATCATTAACTTCACCGAACCATATTTGCTGGGTCGCCGGTTGCAGTTCGATCTTGGTCTTGGCCTGGCATCGACGAATTCGAGCTTTGCAAGCTACGATACCAAGCGCGTCTTCTTCGAGCCGCAGCTGAGCTACGCGATCAGCGAATTGTCTTCGCTTCGTCTCCGCTATGGTTGGAACCGCAGCGAGATGACTCAGCAGGATGACGAAGTGAACGGTGCTGTTATCGCTTCGGAAATCGAGCAGGGTAAGCGGACATCGAGCACGCTGGGCGTATCCTACCTCTATGATAGCCGACGCGGTGGCCTGAACCCCAATGCGGGCGTTTTGTTTGAGGTCGGCGTTGATGCGGCCGGTCTTGGCGGCGACAACGAGTTCTACAAAACCACAGCGCGCGGCATCGCGCAGACACGTGTCCTGAACGAGGAAGTTGTTCTGCGGGCATCGATGGAGGTAGGTGCACTGCATTGGCAGGGCGACGATTTCAGCCGTGTGATCGACCGCTTCTTGATTGGTCCGAACACGTTCCGTGGCTTTGAACCTGCGGGTCTGGGCCCGCGTGACCTGTCGAACGGTCAGGACGATGCGATCGGTGGTAACTATTACTGGGTTGCTCGCTTTGAATCAGACTTCCCGCTTGGCTTGCCCGAAGAACTGGGTCTGCGCGGCGGTGTGTTCTACGATGTTGGTAACGTCTACAACATCAACAACGTGAACACCGCTGGAGCCGACATTGTTGGCGCGGACGGGTCTATCCGCCACGTGATCGGTGTGTCCGTTCTGTGGGAAACGCCTTTTGGGCCTCTGCGGTTCAACTTCTCCAAAGCTTTGAAGAAAGAAGACTTCGACAAGGAACAGAACTTTGACCTGACCGTTCAGGCGCGGTTCTGATCGCCAGATGCTGAACTTGATAAAATTGACTGCACAGGGCCCATTTCGGGCCCTGTGCGTTTTTCTGGCGCTGGCCTGCGTGTCGACCGCTCAGGCGCAGCAATTAGGTGTTCCTCAGGCAAATGTTCTGACCCTGTCCAGTGACCGGTTGTTTTCAGAGTCGCAATTCGGTCGGCGCGTCATGCACGAGATCGAACGTGAAGGCGCATTGTTGGCCGACGAGAATGAACGAATTGTCGCTGAACTGAGCAGGGAAGAAAAAGACCTGACCGAAAAGCGCGCAGAACTGCCAACCGAAGAGTTTCGCCCGCTGGCCGAGGCGTTCGACAACAAGGTTCAGACACATCGCGAAAGTCAGCGCGCCAAACTGGACGCCCTTGCGCGCCGAAGCGAAGAAGCGCGGCAGACCTTTCTGGTTCTTGTGCAGCCGATCCTGATCGAGTTGTTGCGCGAATCCGGGGCGTCGGTTGTTATCGAACGTTCCAATGTCTTTCTCAGCTCGGACCGAACTGATGTGACGGACACGGCAATTGCGCGGATTAATGAACAGATTGGCGATGGCAGCCAACTTGAAGACGAAAGCAAAGAATAGGTTTGCTTGCCCTTAAGGCGCGGTGTTGCTAACCACGCGTCAAAGAGAAATCCAGAACGGGACGACTGCACTATGACCACGGAAACCAAAAGCGCAGACATTCAGCTGATCCAGCGGATATTGCCTCACCGCTATCCGTTTCTGCTGGTCGACAAGGTCGTAGATATCTCGGGCTTTCAATCGGCTGTTGGCATCAAGAACGTCACCATGAACGAGCCGCATTTCCAAGGGCATTTTCCGGGAACCCCGATCATGCCGGGAGTGACCATTGTCGAGGCGATGGCACAGACCGCAGGGGTCATGCTGGGGGTGGGCATGGATGTGATCGACAGCGAACTGCTGATCTATTTCATGAACATCGACAAATGCAAATTCCGTCGCAAGGTGATCCCGGGCGACGTGCTTGAGATGCATGTCGACACGGTTCGCGGTAAAAAGGGTGGCAAGATCTTCAAATTCAGTGGCCGTGCTACGGTCGAAGGAGAGGTCGCGGCCGAGGCTGAGTTTTCGGCCTATGTCGATTGGGACATGGAAAAGACCACATGAGCGGCATCCATCCAAGCGCAATCATCGAAGAAGGCGCGCAGATTGGTGAAGGCTGCGTCGTAGGTCCGTTTTGCTATGTCGGTCCTCAGGTCAAGCTTGCGGATCGGGTCGAGCTGAAATCGCATGTTGTGGTGACCGGCGATACCTCGGTTGGTGAAGAGACCGTGATCTTCAACTTTTCGGTCATTGGAGAGATCCCGCAGGATCTGAAGTTCGGCGGTGAGAATACGCGCCTTGAGATCGGCAAACGCACCCGGATTCGCGAACATGTCACGGTGAATACCGGGACCGATGGCGGCGGTGGCGTTACGCGGATTGGGGATGATTGTCTGCTGATGGCGGGCGTGCATGTGGCCCACGATGTCCAGATCGGCAATCGGGTAATCATGGTGAACCATGCCGGCGCAGCGGGTCATTGCATCATTGAGGATGACGTGATTGTCGGTGGTATCTCTGGATTGCATCAGTGGGTCCGCGTCGGGCGCGGCGCGATCATCGGCGCGTTGACCATGGTTCCGAATGACGTGATCCCATATGGCCTGGTTCAGGCGCCGCGTGGCGAACTTGACGGCCTGAACCTCGTCGGCCTCAAACGCCGCGGTGTCTCACGCGACGATATTGCCGCTTTGCGGGCGGCCTTCCGCGAACTGTCTACTGGCGATGGCACATTCATGGAGCGCGCGCATCGGGTCGGCGCGGATAACGAAAGCGAATACGTTCAGCGGATCGTCGATTTCGTGACCGGACATTCGGATCGGTCTTTCCTGACACCGGGGAAATAAACCATGCTGGCGTTGATTGCGGGAACAGGCGTTTTGCCGGGTGAAGTGGTCGCGCAGTTGCCCGACCGCCCGGTGGTCTGTGCGATGGAGGGCTTCGGCCCGGATACTCTGACCCCGGACGTCGAGTTTCCATTGGAACAGGTTGGAAGCTTTATCGCCGACATCAAGGCGCAAGGCGTGACCCAGATCTGCATGGCGGGTGCCGTGGGGCGTCCGCCCATTGACCCCGCGCGGATTGATGCAGCTACATTGCCTTTGGTCCCAATCCTGCAACAGGCCATTATGTCTGGCGATGACGCGGCGCTACGCGCTGTCATCGGCATTTTTGAGGATGCAGGTCTGGAGGTTAAGGCAGCTCATGAAATCGCACCGAACCTTCTTCCGAAACTGGGGTGTCTGACGAAGGCGCAAGCGTCCGAGACTGATCTGGCTGATGCCGACCGCGCCTCGGGCATCGTGCGGGCGATGGGGGTTGCGGATGTGGGGCAGGCCTGCGTGGTTTCAAAACGGCAGGCGCTGGCGATTGAGGGTATCTTCGGCACTGCATGGATGTTGCAGTCTCTGACTCAGCGCCCCGATGCGGGCGGCGGCATTCTGTTCAAAGCCCCGAAACCAGATCAGGACGTTCGTGCAGATCTGCCTGCGATCGGGCCTGATACTGTGTCTGGCGCAGTTGCGGCGGGGCTGTCGGGAATTGTGATCGAAAAGGGCGGTGTTCTTGTGCTTGAGAAAGACCGCGTGATTGCGGAATGTGACCGGCTGGGCCTGTTTTTGTATGTCCGCGAGCGGACGAACTGATGCGGGTTTTCGTCGTCGCCGGTGAACCTTCGGGGGACCGGCTTGGCGGGGCTTTGATGGAAGGCCTTCGGTCTCTGGTACCCGAGGTTGAATTCCAAGGCGTCGGCGGTCCGTTGATGCAGGCGCAGGGGTTGGACAGCCTTTTTCCCATGTCCGAATTGTCGGTCATGGGACTGGTCGAGGTTCTCCCCAAGTTCTTTCACCTCAAACGTCGGATTTCTGAGACAGCGCAGGCTGTTCTGGATAGCAATCCAGATGTTCTGATCACCATCGACAGTCCGGATTTTTCGCTGCGTGTTGCCAAGCTGGTCAAAGCGCAAAGTACTATCCGCACGGTTCACTATGTCGCCCCCAGCGTCTGGGCCTGGCGTCCCGGGCGTGCGGACAAGATGGCCAAGGTCATCGATCATGTGCTGGCGCTGTTGCCGTTCGAGCCGCCTTATATGCAGCGCGCGGGGATGGAATGTGACTTTGTCGGGCACCCGGTGGTCAGCGAACCAGCGGCGACCGAACAAGACATTCAGGCTTTTCGCGAGGCCTACGGTCTAGGCCAAGCGCCCATTGTTCTGGCCTTGCCCGGTTCGCGGCGGGGTGAGGTGGATCGTCTGGCTCCGGTCTTTGGTCAGGCGTTAATCGAGTTTGTGAAACAGCGCCCCGACACGCGCGTGGTCGTACCAGCCGTGGCCCATATGGTTGATGCGGTCACTGAGCATGTTCAGGACTGGCCAGGGTCGCCCGTCGTAGTTGATCCGCGGGACTTGCCCTCGGACCAGGCGCAGGCGCAGAAAAGGGCGGCGTTTTCTGCGGCTGACCTTGCGCTGGCAGCGTCTGGTACAGTTTCGTTGGAACTGGCGGCACAGGCCACTCCAATGGTGATAGCCTATAATCTGAACTGGCTGACGACTCTGATCGCAAAGCGTATGGTGAATTTGGACACGGCGACCCTTGTCAATCTGGTGTCTGAAACACGCGCGGTTCCTGAATGCCTGCTGGATGATTGCGAGCCGGACAGGATTGCCTCGGCCCTCTCAGACGTGGCCACCAGTCCAGATGCGCAGCGCAGCGCGATGGACGTGACCATGGACCGTTTGGGGCGCGGTGGCGAAGCGCCGGGTCTGCGCGCCGCCCGAGCGGTTTTGAACAAGCTGCCCAATCGCCATGATTGAACACATCCTGTTCGCATTTTCCGCGGCGATCGTGACCGTATCAACTAACCTGGACAATCTGGTCATCCTTTTCGGCCTGATCATGGTGATGGAAACGCGCCGGGCCGTCTTTGGCTTTGCCGCGGCGCAAATGATAATTCTGTGCCTGTCGCTTGTGATTGCCAGCGGGTTGGATCACAGCCGGTTTCTGAATTGGGTCGGTTGTCTTGGGATTATCCCGTTGTCTCTGGGCCTTTATGGCATTTGGCAGCAACGGAAAGGGTCGGGCGGGCGTCAACTGCCCGATACTGGGGCCATCACCTCGGTCGTCGCGCTGTTTTTGACGCTATCGATTGATACGCTTGCGGCTATGACTCCGCTGTTCGCGGATTCGACGCCAGCGTTTCGGTTGACGGCCTTGATCGGGGCCGGGTGTGCACTGGCAACACTAATCGGAATTGCAAGTTGGGGCGCACCACGCGCACAGGTTTTAGGGCCGCGTTTTGCCCGCCTTGACAGGATTGCACCTTACATCATGGTGGCAGTCGGACTGTATATTCTGGTGAACAGCCCGACCGACGTCTTGTGATCCGGGTGCCTCAGTAACCGCGCCAGATCCAGCCGCCGCCGTATATGCGGCTGCTTTCATTGGAGTAGAACACACAGGCCTGACCGGGCGAAATGCCTTCCTCGGGAGTCAGCAATTCGACTTCGGCAGTCGTTTCAGACAGAGGTCGGATAATCGCCTCGCGCGGCGGGCGGGTCGACCGCACCTTGACCGACAGGTGCCATTCGTCACGCGACGTAAAAGGTTCATCCCCCAGCCAGTTGATCTCGCGCACCGGAACGGTCCGGGTCGCCAGCAGCTCTTTCGGGCCAACCACAACCTGCTTTTTGTCTACGTCCAGCTTCACCACATACAAAGGCTCGCTCAGCCCGCCGATACCCAGACCACGGCGCTGACCGATGGTGTAGTGGATGACGCCATTGTGCTGCGCCAGCACCCGACCGTCGGAATGTACGATCTCACCTGGTTCCGCCGCACCGGGGCGGAGCTTTTCGATCACGCTGGCATAGTTGCCATCGGGCACAAAGCAGATGTCCTGACTGTCGGGCTTGTCCGCCACCGATAGACCATATTGCGCGGCCATCTCTCGGGTTGCGTCTTTCGATGGCAGGTGGCCCAGAGGAAATCGCAGAAAGTCCAACTGCTCAGGCGTCGTGGAAAACAGGAAATAAGATTGATCCCGGTTCGCGTCCTCGGCGCTGTGCAGTTCCGGCCCGTTCGCGCCCATCTTGCGCTGGATATAGTGACCAGTCGCCATGCAGTCGGCTTCAAGGTCCTTAGCGGTTTCCAAAAGGTCCTTAAACTTCACGCGCTCGTTGCACCGGATACACGGGACCGGAGTCGCTCCGGCCAGATAGCTGTCGGCGAATTCGTCGATCACGGCATCTTTGAAGATGTTCTCGTAATCCAGAACGTAATGCGGAAAACCGCGTTCCTCTGCCACGCGCCGCGCGTCATGGATATCAATCCCCGCGCAGCACGCGCCTTTCTTGGCCAAGGCCGCGCCGTGGTCATACAGCTGCAGCGTCACGCCAACCACGTCATAGCCCTGATCGGCCAGATAAGCGGCAACAACTGAGCTGTCGACGCCGCCGGACATGGCAACAACCACCCGCGTCTCTGACGGGGGTTTGGCAAAGCCAAGCGAGTTCAGCGGTGTCTCGGTATCGAGGGCCATGACGATTCCAGTGCGTTAAGAAAGACCGGCAGAATATAGGAAAATTCTACACACTCTCAAGGGGCGGTTTCACGCGGCATTAAGTAGGCTGTTGTCAGCTTTGTCGCAGCTGAAAAAGGGTCAAGAGATGTATTTGCACAAAGTCGAAGGGCCAAGGTCCGTAACCCTTCCGGATGGAACGGTTTTATCGCGAAACGATCTGCCACCTGCAGAGACGACCAGATGGGTCGCTTCGCGCAAGGTCATTGTGGTGCGCGGCGTTCTATACGGGTTGATTTCGTTGTCGGACGCCAAAAAGCGGTATGGGCTTAGTGATGAAGAGTTCAATTCCTGGGTTTCTGCGGTCGCGGAACACGGAACGGACGCTTTGAAAGTGACGGCATTAAAAAAATATCGACAACCTAAAGATGAAGGTGAATAAATGATTCAACGGTAACGTCAGGTTAACCATTTTTGAGCAGTCTCAATTTGAATTGTTAAATTGACCCAAATTGGAGCAGTAAATGCGTATACTTCTTGTCGAGGATGATCCAACCACGTCGAAAAGCATTGAGCTGATGCTGACGCACGCCAACCTCAACGTCTATGCGACGGATCTGGGCGAGGAAGGCATCGATCTTGCCAAACTGTACGACTATGACCTGATCCTTCTGGACCTGAACCTGCCGGACATGAACGGTCACGAAGTATTGCGGCAGCTGCGCATCGCGCGTGTTGAAACCCCCATCTTGATCCTGTCGGGCGCTGACGATACCGAAAGCAAGATCAAAGGTTTCGGTTTTGGCGCTGACGATTATATGACCAAACCGTTCCACCGCGAGGAACTGGTCGCTCGTATTCACGCGATCATTCGGCGGTCCAAAGGGCACTCGCAATCTGTCATTCATACGGGCCGCGTCGCGGTAAATCTGGACGCCAAAACGGTTGAGGTCGAAGGCAAGGCTGTTCATCTGACTGGCAAGGAATACCAGATGCTCGAACTGCTCAGCCTGCGGAAGGGCACAACGCTGACCAAAGAGATGTTCCTGAACCATCTTTATGGCGGTATGGACGAGCCCGAGTTGAAAATTATTGACGTTTTCATCTGCAAACTGCGCAAAAAGCTCAGCAATGCGACCGGCGGCGAAAACTATATCGAAACCGTCTGGGGCAGGGGTTACGTGCTGCGCGATCCCCAAAGCAACAGTCTGGACGAACGTCGGATCGCCGTCGGTGCGTGACTTCAAATGAATTCTGGTCACCGTTGGTCCAGGGCGGCCGCCTCACTCACGTAACAGCACATCTGGACCTGGCCATGCCCTCGCCCTATCACTGGGTTCACAGACAAAGTGACAGGGCGAGGGCATGAGCGACACAATTGCGGTAACAGAACTGACGGAAGATCAGGCACGTGCCGAGCTGGCGCGGCTCGCGGAATTGATTGCGCGGGCCAACATGCTGTATCACGCCGAGGACGCCCCCGAGATCTCGGATGCGGACTACGATGCGCTAAAGCGGCGAAACGTGGACATCGAGGCACGTTTTCCTAAGCTGAAACGGTCCGACAGCCCCACAGATCAAGTGGGCGCAAAACCGGCAGAGGGGTTTTCAAAACTCGTACATGCCGTCAGGATGATGTCCCTGGGCAATGCGTTCAACGATGAGGACGTTTCGGATTTTGACCGATCGATCCGCAAATATCTGGGATTGAGCGACGCGGCCGAGCTGGGTTTTACTGCTGAACCCAAGATTGACGGTCTGTCCCTATCGCTAAGGTATGAGCAGGGGAAACTCGTGCAGGCGGCGACCCGAGGCGATGGCGAGATTGGTGAAAACGTGACTGCGAACGCGCGGACGATCTCGGACATTCCGCACAGCGTCAAAAACGCTCCGGAGGTTCTGGAGGTGCGCGGTGAAGTTTACATGTCGCATGAAGACTTCGACAAGCTGAACGCGCGACAGACAGAGCTGGGCGAAAAGGTATTTTCAAATCCACGAAACGCTGCCGCAGGGTCGTTGAGGCAGCTTGACGCGAAAATCACACGCTCCCGTCCGCTGCGGTTTTTCGCTTATGCCTGGGGTGAGTTGTCAGCCCCCTTGGCCGATACACAAATGGGTGCCATTGAACGGTTGGCGGAATTCGGTTTCTCAACCAACCCACTGACAGCGTTGTGCGAAACGACAGATCAGATGATCAAGCACTACCGTAGCATCGAAGCGCAACGCGCAACGCTTGGCTATGACATCGACGGAGTTGTCTACAAGGTGAACGACTTGGCGCTGCAGGCGCGATTGGGGTTCAGGTCCACCACGCCAAGATGGGCTATCGCACATAAGTTTCCAGCAGAACTGGCGTGGACAAGGCTTGAGGCCATCGACATTCAGGTGGGTCGTACGGGTGCGCTCAGCCCGGTTGCCCGGCTGCACCCGGTAACTGTTGGTGGCGTCGTCGTGTCCAATGCTACGCTGCACAACGAAGACTACATTGCTGGTCGTGACGCAAAGGGTGGTACGATCCGCGATGGCAAGGATATCAGGGTCGGTGATTGGGTGCAGGTTTATCGCGCGGGCGATGTGATCCCCAAAGTGGCGGATGTGGATGTTTCAAAACGCCCTGAGGATGCGCAGCCTTATGATTTTCCCACAACCTGTCCGGAATGCGGCAGTGATGCGGTTCGGGAAGAAGGCGATGCCGTTAGACGCTGCACCGGTGGGATTATTTGCCCGGCCCAGGCTGTTGAAAAATTGAAACATTTCGTATCTCGGAAAGCGTTCGATATCGAAGGGTTGGGCGCCAAGCAGATTGAAATGTTTTACGATGACCCGGACTTGCCAATTAAAACCCCGGTGGACATCTTTACACTGCAGACCAGAGATGCGGCCAATCTCAACAAGCTCGCCAACCGTAAGGGTTGGGGCGCGCAAAGTGCCGGGAACCTTTGGGCTGCAATTGATGAAAAACGCCAAATCCCATTCGGACGCCTTCTTTTTGCATTGGGCATTCGACATGTCGGAGAGGCCGCATCGAATCTGATCGCGAACCACTATGGCGCCTGGACAGAATTTGAACGCGCCGTCACCGCAGCCGCTGATTTCGAAGGTCCTGAGTGGGACGAGCTTTTGGGTATTGATGGCGTAGGTGACGTCATGGCGCGCGCGTTGGTTTCGGCATTTGCTCAGGACGCAGAACGCGCCAGCATCGACGCTTTGGTCGCGCAATTGGACGTGCTGGACGCCAAACGACCCGACACATCGGGTAGTCCGGTGGCTGGCAAGACGGTTGTCTTTACAGGGTCACTTGAAAAGATGACCCGCGCCGAAGCCAAAGCCCGGGCCGAGGCACTGGGGGCCAAGGTCTCTGGCTCGGTCAGCAAGAAGACCGATTTGCTGGTTGCAGGCCCGGGTGCGGGCTCCAAGGCCAAGAAGGCAGCAGAACTTGGTATCGAGACGCTGGACGAAGATGAATGGCTGCACCTGATCGGCACCGCATGAGCGGCCGCCCTGAAATCCTGTTTCCCCTTTTCGCGGGGCTCGAGACTCTGGAGGGCGTTGGCCCCAAGACTGCGCAGACAATGGTGCAGGCGGGGATCGAGTCGCCGCGTGATGTGCTGTTCGGCTTGCCCTACGCTGTCGTGGACCGCAGGCGGCGCGATACAATCCAAGGGGCTGATCTGCCAACGACATTGACGGTTGAGGTCACGGTCGGTACCCACCGACCGTCGCGAAACAAGGGCGGGGCCTACCGCGTTCACGTCGAAGACACGCAGACCGAGTTTCAGTTGGTCTTTTTCCACGCGCGTGGCGACTATTTGAAAAAAGTTCTACCACAAGGCAGCCGTCGTGTGATCTCTGGCAAGCTCGAACTGTTCGACGGCATGGCGCAGATGGTCCATCCAGATCACATGCTACCCATGGAAAGCGCGGATGACATTCCTGAGTTCGAGCCGGTTTATCACCTGACGCAGGGCATCACCCAAAAGACGGCGTACAAGGCGGCACGTAGCGCATTGACCCGCGCACCACAGCTGGCCGAATGGATTGACCCTGCGCAAGTGTCAAAACAGGGCTGGGCGGATTGGGCCACGGCTGTATCCGCGGCGCACAATCCACAGGGGGCAGATGACGTAGCTGCGCACGCGCCAGCCCGTGAACGCCTTGCCTATGACGAACTGTTTGCCCATCAGGTGACACTGGCTTTGGCGCGACAACGCGAGCGGAAGGCCCGGGGCATCGTGAGCGTCGGCACTGGTGCTCTGCAAGCTAAAGTTCTTGCTAATCTGCCTTACAAACCCACCGGGGCCCAGGCGCGGGAGATCAAGGAAATAACCGCCGACATGGGCTCGGACGCACGGATGAACCGATTGCTGCAAGGCGATGTGGGCGCAGGGAAAACCTTGGTCGCCTTCATGGCACTTCTGGTCGCGGTCGAGGCTGGTGGACAGGGTGTCATGATGGCGCCGACCGAGATTCTGGCCAGGCAGCATTTGGAAGGCCTGCGCCCGCTTGCCGAAGAGGCCGGAGTCGTTCTGGAAATCCTGACGGGACGGGACAAGGGCGCCGAACGGCGTGCAAAGTTGGCCGCCCTAAAGCAGGGCGATATTCACATCCTTGTCGGCACCCACGCGGTGTTTCAAAGCGATGTGGAATTCCGCGCCCTGCGACTTGCCATTGTGGACGAACAGCACCGGTTTGGGGTCCGACAAAGGATGGAGCTGTCCGAAAAAGGGCAGGGCGCGGATGTTCTGGTGATGACCGCGACACCGATTCCGCGCAGCCTGGCTTTGGCGCAATATGGGGACATGGACGTCTCTGTTCTGGATGAAAAACCACCAGGGCGGAAACCGATCAAAACGGCGATTATCAGCACCGACCGTATGGATGACGTCGTGGCGCATTTGCGTCGGGCTATCGATGAAGGACGTCAGTGCTATTGGGTCTGTCCGCTGGTCGATGAATCCGAAGTCTCGGACCTGACGGCAGCGGAAGAGCGGTTCAAACGGCTGCGTGCCATACTGGGCGAGGGTATTGTAGGCCTGGTCCATGGCCAGATGCCCGCGTCCGACAAGGATGCCGCAATGGCCGCGTTTCAAGAGGGCCGAACAAAAGTACTTGTTGCCACGACTGTAATCGAGGTTGGCGTGAATGTTCCGAACGCCTCGATCATGGTGATCGAACGGGCTGAGATATTCGGGTTGGCTCAACTACACCAGCTGCGCGGCCGCGTTGGACGGGGTGAGGCGGACTCGACCTGCTTGTTGATGTATCAACCCCCGCTCAGTGAAGGTGGGCGCAAACGGCTGGAAGTTCTGCGTGAGACCGAAGACGGGTTCCGGATATCAGAGACTGACCTGCAGATGCGCGGCGCAGGTGACCTGATCGGTACGGCCCAATCCGGGTTGCCTAAATTCCGGATTGCGGACCTGGAACGCCAGGCCGGATTGATGGCTGTAGCACAGACGGACGCACGCAATTTGCTTAGCAAAGACCCGACCTTGGCCACGGAACGTGGGCAGGCGGTGCGTGTTCTACTTTGGCTTATGAAACAGGATCAGGCAATCCGTTTAATTTCAGTGGGTTAGCAATTTCGTTCTATAAAGTTCACAAATGTTCTCAAAAAGTTCTTTACCGACTCAGCGAAATATGAGAACAAAAGGTCAACAAAGGATTAAAACCCGACCGGAGGTGAGACCATGCTGACTCAGATCAAGACCGCCATAAGCCGTTCGCATTCCACGCTATTGCAGGATGCGGCAGGTGCGGTGTCATTGGTGGTGATGCTGGTGGTTGCCCTTCACCTTCCCGGAGCGTTCTGACCCTTTCTGCCTGCGATCTCGTGCCGAAAACTCCGCGCCGTCGTCCCCATTTCTGTCAAGGGTGACCTGCCTGTCCCAATTCCCTTGAAAGGGCCATGCCTCGGCCCTGCGCGGAAATCCGGATCCCACGCGAGACACGCATTGCCTACCGCCGCCCTTTCCGCCCGGAAGGAGCGGCGGTTTTTTTTACAACTGTCCGGTTTTGAAGATTTCGAGCATCGCCGACAGCACGGAATTCACTGCAACCGATGCCAGGATCATCCCCATGATGCGGCTGATAATGGCGGCACCGGAATGGCCAATCAGTCGAATGATCGGTTCGGCCAGCAGCATCAAAACAAAGGCGATGGCCACGACAGACAACATAACCAGTGCCGTGATGCCTTGATCCGCCACGCTGAACCGGTTGTTGTCAGTCAGGATAACCACGGCCAGCATTGCACCCGGCGACGCCAGTGAGGGTACCGCCAACGGAAAGATCGCGGGGTTGGGCTTGTGGAATTTGTCTTCCTGATCGTCTTCTGCTGCTCGTTGTTCAACCTCTTGTTTGCTTTCGCCAAAGATCATCGTCAGGGCGAACAGGAACAGGATGATCCCTCCGGCCACTTGGAACGAGTTCAACCCGATATCCAGCGCCTCGATCAGCAGTTGTCCAAAGACAAGGAAGAACAGCAAAACCCCGGCACTTATGAACGCCGCCAACAGGGCTGTTTTACGACGCGCCGCCGCCCCAAGCCCGGCTGTAACGGCGATAAAAACGGGAATTGTTCCAATCGGATCAATAACGACCCACAGGGTAACAAAATGTTCCAGAAAACTATTCAAACCAAATTCTCCCCAAAACTTTGGCGGAGGTTAGATGGGTTTGAATTGAATTACCATCTTCAGGCGCAGTTGGCCTGTTCGGCTTGTTCCATAGCTTCAGCAGTAGCATCCAACGCCAGCAGAATCGAAGCGTGCCGGTTCTTGTAATCACGCGCAGGCATAAGAACTTCCAGCCCGTTAAACGGTGCGTCCGGAGCAGGGCCGTCTTTCTTCAGCATAGCCGACAGTTGATCCCGCGCGGTTTCGATTTGCGCGCGCGTGGTTCCAATTACAGCGGATCCAACGACCGAGGCCGAGGCCTGACCCAGGGCGCAGGCCTTAACGTCCTGACCAAAGTCGGACACGTGACCGTCCTCAACCTTGACGTCCACGGTCACGGTCGACCCGCACAATGGCGAGCGTTTCTTGACAGTCGCATCAGGGTTTTCCAGACGTTCCAGATGCGGAATGTCCGCAGCCAGAGCCAGAATGCGCCCGGAATACAGCTTTATCAGGTCGTTCTCGCCAGACATGGCTTTCCCTCGTTGCGTGTTCCCCATACATAGTGGCCATCCACAGGGATGCAAAAGGTTTTTACAATGTCCGAGACCGTCACTTTCGATCTGACTAGCCTGAAGTTTAACGACGCCGGTCTGATCCCAGCGATCGCACAGGATGAAGCCTCTGGCGAGGTGTTGATGATGGCGTGGATGAACGCAGAAGCGGTTGAAAAAACTCTTGAAACGCGCCGCGTGACGTATTGGTCGCGTTCACGTCAGTCGTTCTGGATCAAGGGCGAAACCTCGGGGCATGTTCAGGAACTGATCGATTTCCGCGTCGATTGTGATCGCGACTGCCTGCTGGTCCTGGTGCGACAGACCGGCGCTGCCTGCCACACTAACCGACGCACCTGTTTCTACACCGCAGTGCGGGATGGTGAAGAGGTCGAGCTAATGCGGCCGATGGACTAGGGTCGGTCACAGCCCGACCATGGCCCGAACCTGATCCACGGTAACTCCATCACCACGATACTTGGCGATGGCGCGCGCGTCGTCGCGTTTGGCCAAGCGTTTGCCTGCATCATCTCGGATCAGTTTATGATGGTGATAGACAGGTGTCGGTAAACCTAGCAGGGCCTGCAACAGAACATGGATACGCGTCGCCTCGAATAGGTCCTGGCCGCGTACGACGTGAGACACGCCCTGTTCCGCATCATCCAGAACGACGGATAGATGATAGGACGTTCCCATATCGCGCCGGGACAATACCACGTCTCCGATTGTGTCCCGTAACTCATCAGCAGTGAAAGTGACGGGCCCCGTTTCCCCTTCCGGACCCGCGCCTGTTTCTTCGAAAACCGCGGTTTTTCCAAACGGTTGAGCGGCAGTCCTAAGCAGATCTGGAACTACACCTGCAGCCATTTCAATGTCCAGTCGAAGGGGCAAATCTTGTGGAATCGGGCCCGATCGCACTGAAACATGCCTGCACGTGCCCGGATAAATGATCCCATCCGGCCCATGCAGAGGAACTCCTTCCTGCGGCGCTCCGGCGGCGGCGGCAATGTCCCGACGGTTGCAGGTACAAGGGTACAATAGACCTTGGGACCACAAAGTTTTCAGCGCCTTTTCATAAATCGACACACGAGACGATTGCCGCATCACGGGTTCTGGCCAGGTCAATCCAAGCCAGGTCAAATCGTCATAAATCTGCTCTTCCCAATTTACCCGGCAGCGGGAGCGGTCGATGTCTTCGATCCGCAGCAAAAATTGACCGCCTTCAGCGGCGGCCATATCACTGGCAAGAAGTGCAGAATAGGCATGGCCAAGATGAAGCGGCCCCGTAGGAGATGGGGCAAATCTGGTTATGAATGTCACGTCTTTTCAACAACATATACGTCAGATTTAAGGTCCATCCCGGGAAGATGCGGCCCGTATTCCCGAAACAACAACCGCGCAGCGCCCATGTCCAGCCAATCGTTCAAACGGGTGGTGAAGGACGGGTCGTCAAGTGTGTGATCGTTGAAGGAAAAGGCCAGTAAGCCACCTCTGGGTAGCGCCTTCATCAAAAGGTCGAATGTCTCTGGCGGGGCGGCGCCGGTTCCGATCACGCCAATCGCTGTGATTGCCTTATAGGCATCTTGCTCAAGCGGTTCCGGATCGGTGATCTCAAACGTCGTGAGGTTTCTGTAAACCCCCTTGGCGGCCGCCCCTTCAAGCATCTTTGGTGTGGGATCCACACCATCGATCACCTGAAATCCCGTATCGTGCAGGGCTTTGCCGGACAGACCCGTGCCACAACCGTAATCCAGAACAGGCGTCTGCGGTTCGGGCATCTGAGACCAAAGTGCCTCGGCCACGCGGCCAGGCGTGGCGTAGCCATGTGACCCCACTTCGGCGTCGTATGACGAGGCCCACTTCTGATAGTGCGTACGGGTCGCTTCGGGCGTATCAAGCCCGTAGGCGTCTTTGAGGTATTTGTCGCTCATACCCGTATGTTAGGCCGGTAGGGTGCAATGCGTCCAGTCAGCAATGCGCCAGCCAGTCTGTCCATTCCGTCTTGGCCCGGTCGGTGTAGGCCTTGTACCGGTCCTTACGGCCCCGGCGCCCCCCTTTGAGGCCATCAACCGGGCGAAACAGACCAAAGTTGACGTTCATGGGTTGAAAGGTCTTGGCTTCGGCCCCGCCGGTGATGTGGTGTATCAACGCGCCCATGGCACTGTCCTGCGGGATCTCGGGCAGGGAACGCCCCAGGATCTCGGCAGCAGCCAGCCGCCCAGCCAACAAGCCCATTGCAGCGCTTTCCACATACCCCTCGACGCCGGTGATCTGGCCGGCAAACCGAATATTCGGTTTTGATTTCAGCCGCATCTGCGCGTCCAGCAATGTCGGAGAGTTGATGAACGTGTTGCGATGAATCCCGCCCAGGCGCGCGAAACTGGCGTTCTCAAGCCCCGGGATCATGCGAAACACGTCGGTCTGAGCGCCGTATTTCATCTTGGTCTGAAAACCGACGATGTTGAATAGCGTTCCAAGCGCATTGTCGCGGCGCAGTTGCACAACGGCATGAGGTTTGACGTCAGGCTGATGCGAATTGGTCAGGCCGACCGGTTTCATCGGACCGTGACGCAGCGTCTCGCGGCCCCGTTCCGCCATAACCTCGATGGGTAGGCAGCCGTCAAAATACCCGGCAGTTTCACCTTCGTGAAATTCGGTTTTGTCAGCGGATAGCAGGGCGTCAATGAAGGCCTCGTACTGATCGCGGTCCATGGGACAGTTCAGGTAGGCCGTCCGCTCCTCTTCGGTTTCACCCTTGTCATAACGTGACTGCATCCACGCCTGGCTCATGTCGATACTGTCTGCATAGACAATGGGCGCGATCGCGTCGAAGAACGCCAGAGCCTCAGCACCTGTCTGAGCCCTGATCGACTCGCCCAGCGACGAGGATGTCAGCGGACCCGTCGCAATGATCCAGTGGCCGTCGTCGGGCAGGGCGGTGACTTCTTCGCCCGTCACCTCAACTCGCGGATGGGCCTGCAGCTTGGCGGTTACTGCTTCGGCAAACGGATCACGATCCACGGCCAATGCGCCACCGGCGGGCAAGCGATGCGTATCGGCGGTGGTCATGATGATCCCGTTGGCTGCGCGCATTTCCCAATGCAGCAGACCGACGGCATTTTGTTCGTCGTCATCCGAGCGGAAGGAGTTCGAGCACACCATCTCGGCCAGATTGCCGGTCTGGTGCGCAAAAGTGCCCACTTTGGGCCGCATTTCGTGGATTACAACGTCCACGCCCATTTCCGCTGCTTGCCAGGCCGCCTCGGATCCTGCCATGCCGCCGCCAACTATATGCAATTTCTGTGTCATGAGGTGCCACATAGGGCACAGCATCGCGCAACGCAACACACGCAAGATTTCGCGTTGATTAGCTAGTAATTTAAGGAGGGTACTTGGGGTCGCCGCAGCGGGAATGTCAGCGCCGGTGAGAGAAACCAGCTTGGAGGGACCTTCCGCCTACAGCGACCCAAAAGCGTATTTGGGCCTAAGCCATGTCTCAGCTTTGCCACAGTGTGGCCCTTTTGAAAAGGACTAAATTGCGAACAGTCGCGAAAATTAACTTAAATAATCTCGTTATTGTTCCCAATTTGGCGATCTTTTTTCGATAAATGCAGATATTCCTTCTTCGGTATCCCGATGCATCATATTCTGCGCCATTACCTCTCCGGTATAGGCGTAGGCCTGTTCGATCGGCATATCCAATTGCTTGTAATAGGCCTGTTTGCCCACTTTGACCGCCGACCCAAGCTTGTCTGCCAGTTGTTCGGCCAGCGCCATCGTTTCATGTTCCAACAACATTTCGGGTACGGCGCGATTGATCAGGCCCAGCTCTGTCGCGCGTTCTGCGGAGATGAACGCGCCTGTCGTCAACATCTCAAATGCCTGTTTCCGGGGGATATTCCGGCTGAGGGCCACCATAGGGGTCGAGCAAAACAACCCGATATTGACCCCGTTTACACCAAAGCGCGTGCCTTCGGCTGCAATCGCAAGATCACAAGTGGCCACCAGTTGGCAGCCGGCGGCCGTGGCGATGCCGTGGACTTGCGCGATCACGGGTTGGGGCAGGGATTGAATCGACAGCATCATTTTGGCGCACTGCGCGAACAAGTCCTGGAAGTAGGCTTTTCCCCCATCTTCGCTCTGACGTCCGGCTGTCATTTGTTTAAGATCGTGACCTGCGCAAAACGCTTTGCCTTCGCCGGACAGGATCACGGCGCGAATGCTCGAGTCGTTACTTAAGGCGTCGAATTCAGCCTGAAGTGCTGCCAGCATCTCTTCGCTCAGGGCATTCAGGCGCTCTGGCGCGTTCATTTTCAACCGGGCAACGCCGTTCATGTCGTTACGTTCCAGAATTCCCATCTTGCTCTCCGATCTGATGTCGGGCCAACTCTAGGGTGGCAATTCGAGGAGGGGAAGTATGTCGTTGGTTTTGAACCGCGAACAACTGTCAGATTATCTGGTCGAGGTTTTTCCACAGGTCGAGAAGGACTTTGTCATCGACAGCCTGGATGAAAACTCAATCACCATGCGGCTGAAGGTCGGAGACAGGCATCTGCGGCCAGGGGGGACAGTTTCAGGCCCGTCGATGTTCGGTCTGGCCGATGTCAGCGTCTATGCAATGATCCTTGCATTGAAAGGACGTCAGTCGCTGGCGGTGACGACGGGGTGTTCGATGGATTTCATGCGCAAACCCGATGGGGCCAACGATATGATCGCGCGCTGCAGCTTGCTAAAACTGGGCAAGACGCTTGCGGTAGGCGATGTTCTGATGTTCTCGGAAGGCTCAGACCAACCCGTGGCGCGGGCTACGATGACCTATTCATTGCCACCGGCGGGGTCTGCAGCTGCGGCATTTGGATAAAAAAGGGCCGGGTATGAAACCCGGCCTAGGAAGAGGTCCCGATAGGGACTGGGGATAATTAATACTGCCAGAAATAGCGTTTGATCTCGCGGTCGGCCGCAGGGCGGGTCAGGCCGACATCTTTAAGCATGCGATCATCCAGCTTTGACAGGTTAATTCTGCTGCGGCGCTGTCGTTCCCACTGTGTGACAGTCGCCGCAAACCGCACGGCCAGCGCGGCGATCATCGGCAGCCGAGGGCTATCGTTCAGCAGCATGAGGGCGGGGTTGTGCATATGGCGTGTCATCTTGGGTATCCTTTCAAATTGTATTGACACAATGTACTAATGTTCGGTACATATGTGTGATACATTCGGGATTGTGTCAAAAGCAAAGGAAGAATTGTAATGGATACAATTTGGCCAGAGGCGTTACCAAAATCCAAAGGTCCCAAGTACACACTGGTCGCCGATACAATACGAAAAGCGATTGAGAACAAAGCACTGGAGGTAGGGTCCAAGCTGCCTCCGGTCCGGGAACTTGCGTATCGGTTACAAATCACGCCTGGCACGGTTGCCCGGGCATATACGATTCTGACGGAAGAAGGCTTGCTACAAGCCGAGGTCGGGCGTGGTACATTTGTCGCCCCTCCGAATTCACCTTTGCTGGACGATGTGTGGGCAAGGCAACTTCACCTGCGCGACGACAAGTACAACGCCGATGTCAGCCTGTTCAGCCCCAGATTACCGGATGTGGGGCAGGTGGCATTGATCAGGGAATGTCTTAAGAAAGTGTCCCAAGCCGATCCGCGTTTGCTGATGAATTACCCGACACGCGATGCGTACCAACCCATGCGGCAGGCGGTCGTTGAATGGCTCTCAGATCTGCCGCTTGGCGCAGTGACCCATGATGATGTGGTTCTGACGCATGGTGGGCAAAATGGTCTTTGCCTTGTGTTTCAGACGATCCTGCGCGGCCCCAAACCGGTCGTTCTGGTTGAAGATCTGTCGTATGCCGGTTTCCGTCGGGCAGGTGAGTTGATGCGGGCCGAGGTTGTCGGCGTGAAAATGGACAAGTGGGGCATTGACCCTCAGGCTATGGATCACATTTTGCGTCAGACCCAGGCGCAAGCAGTTTGCGTCTCGCCCGAGGTGCAAAACCCAACCGGTACACATACGCCGCTGGAACGTCGAAAAGAGGTTGTGGAAGTCGCCCGCCGCCATGATTTGCAGATCATTGAAGACGATTGCTATCGAATGGGGGACGCACGCGAGCCCAGCTATCGCGCTTTGGCACCTGAACGGGGTTGGCATGTTTCGTCGATCTCAAAGATCCTGACGCCAGCCCTGCGGGTCGGGTTCGCCATCGCCCCGCGCGAACGCAGCGTCGATCTTCGGCGCTCAGCCGAATACGGCTATTTCGGTTTGGCACAACCGCTTGCAGAACTGACCCGGCTGTTGCTGTCTGATCCACGGACACGGCAGATCGCCAGGGACGTCCGTGCCCGGATGGGCGATTATGTCCGGGTGACGGTCAATGCGCTTGGCGGCTTTGATCTGAACTGGGCGCCGGACGTGCCGTTTGTCTGGCTGAACCTACCGTCGGGTTGGCGTGCCGCCGCATTCAGCCGTGCTGCTGAACGCGAAGGCATTCAGTTACGGTCTGCCGACGAGTTCGCGCTGCGGGACGGGCGTGCCCCCAACGCCGTACGCATTGCGATGAATGGGCACGTGTCGTTGGAGCGGTTCGAGGCCGCAATGCAGCGCCTGCGTGCACTTTTGGATAATCCGCCGGAACAGATCAGCGTCTAGGCCCCTAGCTCAATGGGGCGGGGTCACCAAAGAACCCGGCCAGATGTGAAATCTTGCCTTGTTCATCCAATCGAACGAAATCGTGGCCGGTCACCATTACGGTGCCGTCGGGGTCAACCATATGCCAAGTAAAGTGGACGACATCGTGATGATTGTTGGGGTTGCTGGTCAGCTCAACCCGCCCGCCGGAGCTTTGGAGGACTTCCCCGATATGATCGCACAGGTTTGAGCGTCCGCTCACTTCTGCCGTCGGGTCTACATAGACGCCATCCGTGGCGAAACACTTGGTTAATAGGTCAAGGCGTTGACCTTGGTCCGCCTGTTGCCAGGCCGCCCCGTAATTGGCGATGGTTTGCTGCCAATCCATTCTCTGGCCACTCCTTTTTTGATCGCTGGTCTACGATAGTATATCTGGTTGGGGATATTTGCGAAAATTGATGGCGATTTTATGGGGTAAAATAATACCTATTTCATAATGTGCTGTAATTGCTATATTATTTTTGTTTTCACGTTCTTGACGCGCCGCTAGGGTGCATCTAAATACGCAACATCGAATTCGGGCCGCTCCGCATGTGAGCGGTCTTTCACATCAAACAGGACTATCCTGCCATGAAAACCTTTTCTGCAACACCTGCAGACATCGACAAGAAATGGATCCTGATCGACGCCGAGGGCGTTGTTCTGGGTCGTCTTGCTTCGATCGTCGCCATGCGTCTGCGTGGCAAGCACAAAGCGTCGTTCACCCCGAACATGGACATGGGCGACAATGTCATCGTGATTAACGCTGACAAAATCCAGATGACCGGCAAGAAGCGCGAAGAAAACTTCTACTGGCACACTGGCCACCCGGGCGGCATCAAGTCGCGCACCAAGCAGCAGATCCTTGAAGGCAAGCACCCCGAGCGTGTTGTGACCCAAGCGGTCAAGCGCATGCTGCCTGGCAACCGCCTGTCGCGTCAGGTTATGACCAATCTGCGTGTTTATGCCGGTGCTGAGCACCCGCATGAAGCCCAGTCGCCCGAAGTTCTGGATGTTGCATCCATGAACAAGAAAAACACCCGGAGCTAATGACCATGGCTGATCAGATCAATACTCTCGAAGAGCTGAGCGCCGTTGCAGGCGTTGAGGTTGTGGCCGAAGAAGTCATCGTACGTGAACCCGTACGTGATGAGCTGGGTCGTTCTTATGCCACCGGCAAGCGTAAAGACGCTGTTGCCCGCGTTTGGATCAAGCCGGGTTCCGGCAAGGTCACCGTGAACGGCAAGGATCAGGACAAGTACTTCGCTCGTCCCGTTCTGCAGCTGATCCTGCGCCAGCCGTTCCAGGTTGCCGGTGTTGAAGGTGAGTTCGACGTTGTTGCAACCGTCAAGGGCGGTGGCCTGACCGGTCAGGCCGGTGCGGTCAAGCACGGCATCTCGAAAGCGCTGCAACTGTACGATCCCAGCCTGCGTGGCGCTCTGAAAGCCGCTGGCTTCCTGACCCGCGACAGCCGCGTTGTGGAACGTAAGAAATACGGTAAGCGCAAAGCGCGTCGTTCGTTCCAGTTCTCGAAGCGTTAATTCGCTGCCGAGTGAACAAAATCAAAGGGCTCGCATTCGCGAGCCCTTTTTCGTTTGAGATGTCGGTTGGACGCTATTCTTCGTACACCATCTTCCAGGCACCGTTTTCGACAACATTCACATAGACTGAGTCAGCCCCCTGATGGTCATCAGGTCCAAAAGTCATGTGGTTGCCAACCAGTTCATCCTGATAGTCCAGCGTTTCCATCGCTGCGATAAAGCTTTCATGCGTCAGATCGGGGCCAGCAGCCTCAAGCGCTTTGACCATCGTTTCGGCCGCAGAATATCCCAGCATGGCAAATCCCACGGGGTCTTCACCGGTTGCCGCTTTATATTCTTCGATAAAAGCGGCAGGGGCGGGGTCTTCTGCGCGGGACCACAGATCCTGCCAGGATGCGGCGGCATAGAAACCGTCAGTCACACCGCCCGGCACTTGCGCAACGACGGTCAGGAAGCTGGCCGAGGTGCCAAGGAACTTCATATCTGCAAGGCCCATCTTTTTGGCCGTGCCAACAACGGTAATGGCCTGACGTACGCCCAGAGCGATCGTTACGATATCGCAGCCTTCTTCCTTTAACTTGCTGAGTGAGCCCACGAAATCCGTTTCATCCGGTTTGTGCGTGGTCTCAGCGACGAAAGCGATCCCGGCTTCTTCGGCACCGGCCTTGGTGCCTTCGACGATTTCCTCACCAAAATCGGTTGGCAGATACATCGAACACACAGACTGACCACCAAATTGCTCAGCGAGATATTTCACACCGACACGGCTTTGGTCAAAATATGTGGAAAAGGCCGTGAACTTGTTGTCCATCGGCTCCTGTAACATCTGCCGTGCAGCAGACAAAGGGGCAACATTGGGAATACCTTTTGGATCCAATAGCTTGAACCCCGCGACATTCATCGGCGTTCCCAGCGACTGCAGCATTGCGAACACCTTGTCGCGGTTCAGCAGCTTGTTATAGCCCTGCATCGCACGCGGCATCTGATACCCATTGTCCTCGACAACATAGCGGATCGTCCGCCCGTGTATGCCACCATTAGCGTTCACGCGGTCAAACACCACATTTGCGCCCTTGGTCGCCGGAACACCGACGGCTGCGAAGATACCGCTCAGGTCATTGACCGACCCGATAATGATCTCATCATCCGTGACACCCTGTGTCTGTGCATTGGCAAGGGTCGCCGAAGCCGTCAAGGCGGTGGCCGCCGCCAGCCGCATGATCACATTCTTCATCTTTCTCCTCCCTTTGGGTTATCTCTTTTTCTAATCGTACATGTCTTCAATAAGATGACTGTGTTTCTTTTCGACAAAACTGCGTTTCAACTTCATCGTTGCAGTCAGTTCGTCGTCATCGGCTGTCAAAAGCACATCAATCAGGCGAAAATCCTTGATCTGTTCTACCCGCGCGAAATCCTTGTTCACGGCATCGATTTCCGCCTGAATCTGATCTTTGACTTCGGAGGCGGCACATAAGGACGCAAAATTCGAGAATGGAATCTTCCGGTCTTGTGCAAATTTCTCAACGTTTTCCTGATCAATCATGATTAGCGCGGTCAGGAACTTTCGCTTGTCACCGATTATCACCGCGTCCGCGATATAGTGGCTGAATTTCATTCGGCTTTCGATCTCGGCAGGGGTGATATTCTTGCCCCCGGCAGTGATGATGATATCTTTCATGCGCCCCGAAATGGTGACGTAGCCGTCGTCATCGATATGCCCCAAGTCGCCGGTTCGCAGCCAGCCATCGGCGGTGAACGTCTCGGCCGTTTTAGCGTTGTTGCGCCAATATCCTTGAAACATATTAAGGCCTTTTAGCTGAATCTCACCGTCTTCGGATATCCGGATATCATTTCCGGGCACAGCGCGTCCGATGGTTCCGACCTTATTGCTTTCAATGGTGTTTAGCGTCGCCAGACCCGAGGTCTCGGTCATCCCGAACCCCTCGACCAACGGCACGCCAATTGCCCAGTACCATTTCAGCAAGTCCGTTGAAATCGGAGCCGCGCCTGAACCTCCGCGCCGCATCTTGTCCATACCCAGCATGCGGCGCAAGTTGCGCAGTACCAGCCGGTCCCACACCCAGAATTGCGCGGCGACACCGGCCGGGACGGGTTTGCCGGCCAGAATGTACTCGGCCCGCGCAAGCCCTGCCTTCAGGGCCATGCCAAAGGCTGCGCGGCCCGTGGGCGTCGCATCCTGCGTCATGATCTGAACGTAGGAATAAATCTTCTCCCAAACACGCGGAACAGCGGTGAAGGTCGAGGGTGAGATCTCTTGCAAGTTCGCAAACACGGTCTCCGGGCTTTCAGCAAAATTTACGATGCATTTGGCAGCAAGTGGGAAGTAGATGGATACATCACGCTCTAGAATATGGCACAGCGGTAGAAAGCACAGCTGTTCGTCCGTCTCTAAGGCAGGCAACGCATGTGCCCCACATTCTATTGCCGCAAGGATGTTCTCATGGCTCAGCATCGCGCCTTTCGGCATTCCCGTGGTGCCCGAGGTGTAGATCAACAGCGCGGTATCCTGCGGCGACGCCAGCGCGATTTCGGCCTCGAAACGGTCGGGTTCTACAGCCTCGGCTTGTTGGCCCAGCGTATACAGCGCGTCGATCATCATGCAGCGCGCATGATCTAGATCGTGCAGCCCCTCATCGTCAAGAATGATGACATTCAGCAGCCCGGGAACCTCGTCTTCGACCTGCAGAAATTTGTCCAGTTGCTCTTCATTCTCGACGATCAGAAATCGGCTGTCACTGTCATTGACGAGATATTTCAATTGGCTGGCAGAATCGGTGGTGTAGACGCCCGATGCGATGCCTCCAACGGCCTGAATGCCCATGTCGAACCAGGCCCATTCTTTTCTATCCTCGGACAGTATCGAGACAACCTCGCCCCGTTGCAGTCCCAATTTGCGCAGGGCCAGCCCAATCCACTTGGCGTGCTGCCAATAGTCCGTCCAGGAATATGACCTCCAGATGCCAAGGTCCTTTTCGCGGTGCGCCGTTCGATCACCAAGCTCAGTGCAGCGGTTCCGAAACAGCTCGCAAATCGTGGTGCTTCCATCGACACAAACCGGGCGTTGGCCGGGGGTTGCGTTCAGGCGAACGCCGTTGACTGTGATCTGAGGGGGCAGGGTGCTGATATTCATCTGTCTCACCTCCACGTCTTTTTCCGCTTCCAACGGCGGTTTTCCCGCGCGCCTTCTTCCTGAACGCCCAGATAGAAATTCTGGATGTCCTCTGACCGCATCAGAACATCTGCAGCGCCGTCCATGACGATGCGTCCGACCTCCATCACATAGCCATGGTGGGCCAGTTCCAGGGCGGCGTTGGCGTTCTGTTCGACCAGCATCATGGTCATGCTCTGTTCGTCATTCAGTCGTTTGAGGATGCCAAAAATTTCCTGAACCAGCAGCGGTGACAAACCAAGCGAGGGTTCATCCAACAGCATGATCTTTGGGCTGGCCATCAACCCACGGCCAATCGCCAACATCTGCTGCTGTCCGCCGGACAAGGTTCCTGCCTCTTGATTGCGACGTTCCTTGAGGATCGGAAAGTATGAGAACACCAGATCCCGATCGTGATCGATCTGACCCTTGTCCTTCAGGGTATAGGCCCCAAGGCTGAGGTTTTCGTCGACCGTCAGCAGTGGAAACACCTCACGCCCTTCGGGCACATGAACGATGCCTTTCTGCACGACCTTATGTGGCTCGGACCCCTGAATTTCGTCGCCTTCAAACGTGATCTTGCCCTTTTCCGGATCCATCACGCCAGAAACGGTTTTCATCAGCGTGGTCTTGCCCGCGCCATTGGCGCCAAGGATCGATACAATTTGGCCCTGATGAACATCCAGAGAAACACCCCGGATCGCCATGATCGGACCATAAAAACTTTCGATGTTGCGGATTGTCAGGATGGGCTCGCTCATGAGGCTTTCCCCAAATAGGCCTCGACCACCGCCGGGTGCGACTGAACCTCAGCAGGTGTTCCCAGCGCCAGTTTTGCGCCGTCCGCCATTGCCAGAACGCGATCCGAGACGCCGGAAACCAGCCCCATATCATGTTCGACCATCAGTACCGTGATCCCCATCTGCCGCCGGATATCGTCAATCCACCAGCGCATGTCCGTTGTTTCTTCGACTGACAGACCCGAGGCCGGTTCGTCCAACAACAAAAGCTTGGGATCGGTGGCCAGTGCGCGGGCCACCTCGACCACCTTACGCACGCCGTAGGGCAGGCCCGAGATCATTTTGTCCCGAAACGCCTGCAGGTCGAGGAAGTCGATAATCTCTTCGACCCTTTCACGGTTCTCCAGTTCCTGTCGTCGTGCGGATGGCAGAAACAACACCTCGGACAGCATGTTGGTTTTGCGGTGGCGGTGCCGTCCGACAAGCAGGTTCTGCAAGACCGTCGCATGCTCGAAGAGTTCGATGTTCTGAAATGTCCGCGCCACACCATATGCAGCAACGCCGGACGGTTTGGCCTTAAGCAAGTCGTGCCCGTCGTAACGGATTTTGCCTGCGTAAGGGTCGTAGAAACGCGAGATCAGGTTGAAGACCGTGGACTTCCCTGCACCATTAGGGCCAACGATGGCGAAAACCTCGCCTTCCTCGACTTCGAAAGACAGATCATTGACCGCTGTCAGCCCGCCGAATTTCAGAGTGACGTTTTCGAACTCAAGAAGGCTCATCTCAGGCGCTCCGTCTTGAGGTAGGACTTTTGCCGCTTGAACATGTCCTTGCGATAGAAGGGAAACAGCTCGAACCACGTGCGAATTTTCAGCCAGCGCCCGTACAGGCCCATCGGTTCAAACAGGATGAAGGCGATCAGGATCATACCGAAGATACCGAACTCCAACCCCGGGATGGCGACGGTATTGCCACCAAACACTGCGCCCACGTACTCCTTTGATATCGACAGGAACTGGGGCAGGAACCCGATCACGATTGCTCCAAGGAACGCGCCGTGGATGGATCCCAGACCACCGATCACGATCATCATCAGTAGCTGGATTGAGATCAGGACGCTGAACGTCTCATTGTTGAATGCACCCGAGAACATGCCCATCAACGCGCCCGCCCATCCGCTGACCGCGCAGGACAGCGCGAACGAGATCATCTTGGTCCGGGCAATGTCCACGCCCATGGCCTGTGCCGACACTTCAGAATCCCGAACAGCGATAAAGCTACGCCCCAAAGGCGCGCGCAACAGGTTGATGTAGCCAAGCGTCACCAGCACCGCCACGCCTAGGACTAGCCAGAAAAATTGAACCGGAGTGCCCCATCGGTCGACGAGAAACCCGAAAATCTCAACGCCGCCCAGGTATTTACCCGCGACCCCGCCTGTGATCGGCTCGGCCAGAACGATGACGTCATCCATCAGGATGGACAGGGCCATTGTGAAGATCGCAAGATAAATGCCGTGCAGTCGCAGGGCAGGGATGGCAACCGTCACTCCGGCCAACCCGGTCAGAATACCAGCCAAGGGGAAGGCAATCAGGAACGGCACGCCAGCTTCAAGAAGAATGACGTTGGCGTAGCATCCAAAGGCCAAAAACGCGGCATGACCTAGGCTGACTTGCCCTGTGTGACCCGTCAGGATCATCAACCCCAGGCCCGCGATGGCCCAGATCAGCACGTTTGTTAGTTCACCCAGGTAGAAGTCGTCCAGCCACCACGGAGCGGCGGCGACAATCGCCAGCAAGATCAAGTACAGGCAAAGCTGATACGCGTCCTTCCAAGGTCGGATATCCTGCATGTAGTTGGTTTTGAACACAATCCGCATGACTTAGACCTTCTTGACCCGAACCTGACTGAACAGCCCGTTTGGGCGAAAGATCAGCACCGCCAGCAGCAGCGCATAAGGCGCGATCTGACTGTACCCTGCCGCGATGTAGCGGCTGGCAAAGGGTTCAATCACGCCGACGATCAGCCCGCCAGCCAATGCCCCCGGAAGGCTTCCAAAGCCACCGATTACGGCTGCGGCGAAGGCCTTGATGCCGAGTAAACCGGTGGTTGGATCGACAGACCCCTTGGCCGCGAACAAGATGCCTGCAATCCCCGCGACAACCCCCGCCAGAGCCCAGATAAAGCCCTGCACACGCTTCACCGGTATTCCCATGTAATACGCCGCCAACTGGTTCTGCGACGCGCCCTGCATCGCAAGACCCAGCTTGGTTCGACTGAAGAAAACATACAGCCCCCAGGTCAGCAAGATGGTCACGACGATGACGGCGACGTCCTCCATCCCCAGCACCAGCCCGCCAAAGCGGACTTCCTTGCCGGCCAACGGGTTTTGAAGCGTCTGCGGCTCGTGCCCCCAGATCAACCCGGCTGCGAACCGGATTACGAAACCCAAAGCGATGGTCAGGATAACAACTGCCGTTTGGCTTTCTCCAAACAAACGCCGGATGATCAGGCGATCAAGCAAGTAGCCCAACGCGCCCATGATCCCCAATGAAATCGGTAAGGCCATCCAGAAGGGCAGCCCCATATACTCCGTATTCGTAAGCCCGATCGTCACGAAGGCGCCCAACATCATGAAGTCGCCCTGCGCGAAATTCACTGCCTCGGTGGCCTTGTAAATCAGCACAAAGCCAAGCGCGATCAGGCCGTAGACACAGCCATTCGCCAGCCCGCTGATCAGCAGCTGTGCGTTATCCAAGTTTGTCCTCCCATGCCGGTTGGCCCGGCGTTCCTTACGCCCCGGACATCCTCCTTCGTCCGGGGCTTTGTTCTACTATGGCGTGATAATCACCTTCCCGTCACTCTTTTTCAGAGCATTGGCCAGATTTGCCACCACATCGCGCAAGCCAAGCCGTTCAGAAACATCCGTTTTCCAGCGTCCGTCAGCAAACCGGGCCTGTACTTCTCCAACAACTCTCATCTGGTCCGCCGGAGGCGTTGACGTCATCCACTTGGTCAACCAGAACCCCTCGATCCGCTTGCCCATAAAGATCAACTGACCGGTCTGTGTCAGTTTTGGCAATTCGGGGCTGAGCTTGCCGTAGACGACCCACCGTGCACCGTTGGGCATTGAACAGAAAATCTGCTCGGAAACCTGATCCGTCACGGCATCCAGAAAGACACGTGGTTTTAGTTCCATGCTGAGCGCTGCGAATTTCTGTATCATGTCCGGGTCGGACGTGACCAAGACCTCATGAGCGCCAAGTTCCTTCAAGGATTCAACTGCCTCGGTCCGACGCACGATTGCGATGGGTTTCAGTCCCAAATCGCGCCCCAATGAGCACATGAGTTTGCCCAACTGGCTGGTGGCCGCCGAAACGACAAAAGCATCGCCCGCACCCCGCGCGATGTCCACCATGGCCATCGCCGTCATGGGATTGATGACCTGGGCGGAACCATCTTCGTCTGAGATATCGGGTCGCAGTGGGATACACATCAGCGCCTGCGTCACGACATACTCCGCCCACGCCCCGGAACCAGCCGCCACAAAGGCAACCCTTTGTCCCTGCAACGCTTCGGCACCGGTGCCGGTGGCCACCACGTCGCCACAGCCTTCGAACCCGGCGGGCGTGCCTTTGACACGCGGTTGCCCGTATTCTCCCTTGATAAAGTGGAGATCGGATGGATTCACCGACGCCGTCCGTAATTTGATCAGCACCTGACCGGGACCAGGTTCGGGCACGGGAAGCTCGGCCTCGGCCAGCCAATCGGCGGCATCCTCGATAAAAGGACCTGTGGCCGATCCGGAATAGCCGTCATGGGTTTGAATGACGGCGAACATGTTTGGGGGGGGCAGGGTGGTCATTATGTCTCCTATCTCCTGTGCGGACACAGCACAGAACAGGTCTGCTGCAAGTGGTGTTGCGTTGGATTTAGGGGCAGCCAATCAAACGGGTGCTGAGACGTCAATCAGAGTTGCGCCTGACGTAACGGGAATGCGCGCCCGGTAAAGAAAAAGGGCCGCTCAAAATAGAACGGCCCCCAGAAATTATTGTTGTCCAGTCAGAAGCGTGCGCAGCTCTTCGATCTTTTGAGCAATCAACTGAGGGGATGCCTTGATTTCATCCAGGATACCCAAGGCTTTTGTTTTCAGGTCCTGTGACAACTGGCTATCCTGAACCGAAGCTACCATGGCGTCATAATCAAAATTCTGGACGGAAAGCGTACCTTCTTCGATCCAGGAATTCAGCAAGTCTTGCCCCTGATTAGCGAGGGACGCGACCTGATCTCCGACCTGGTCGGCCAGATCGGTGGCCGCCTGTCCGGCTTGTTCGGCCGCTTCGGTGGCCTGGTCCGCAATGGAAGATGCGGCTTCGCTCGCCTGTTCGGTGGCGGCATCCACGGCATCATTTACGGCCGCACCAGCGTCCTGGGCTGCCGATTGCAGGCTTTCGGCTGGCGTGGGTTCGGGTTGATTGAGGTAATAGTAAGCTCCGGCGCCAAGTCCGGCGACGATAACAGCTAATATGAGAGTACGCGACATGGGGTTCTCCTTGAAATATGTGTCGCTTAGATGAAGTTAAATTATCAGTGATCAAAGGGGAATTCCCAGAAATTCATTTCAATTCGGGGGTTTGAGCCAGCCTGCGCCGATCTGATGGAACCAGGTGGCAATAACACGCCGTCATGCGGACAGCACGGCAGGTGAGCTTGATTACTTGTCTAAAACCGAGGCGGGTTTGAACCCGTAAGTACAGAGGCAGCGCGGATCGCTTTTGAACCTGCGATGATCTGATCGTCGCTTTCAATCGGCAAACGTTGTCGCCACCATCCCCTGGAACCCCTCAAACGCTGGCGTCATTGCTCGGATTGAAGCCGTTCGTGCGATCCGATTTCCGGGCAAAAAAATGTGATCCATACGCCTAAAGACAAAGAGAGCCCAAGGGCGCTCGTCGTTGAAAACAGTTTGGGCGCCTTTTAGCCGCCCCAGCTGCGAACCTCGCCGCAATCCATATGGACAAAGTTCGAGCGGTGATACTTGCCGACACCGCCAGCGCGACAGGACATGGCTGCTTTGGCCATCTGGGATACGGAACGGGAGGACAGGCGCAAGTCTGCAGCCTGGCCTTTCATGTGCAGCGAGTTCTTGGCCACACGACGCGAACGAGACCGCAGCATTGCATTGGTTTGGGGGGAACGGTAGCCGGACAAAAGAGTGTAGGGCTCATTCACGTCCAGAAGATTATGAGAGGCTGCCATGATGTCGATGGTGCGCAGATCCATGGATTTGGCCTGATCAGTACGCCAGTCGCGCATGAAGTGGTTCACTTCTTTAACAGCGTCCTTGATGTATTTTCCGTCAACCCAATATATCATATCAAGCCGTTCGCCCGTGCGGCCCGAATACATACGGATACGACGAATATCGCCGCCACCGCGCAAAAAACCTGCTGCATTGGAATAAGTCGGTGCTGCTACAACTGCTGTTGCAGCGAATGCGCCCAATAGGGCACGCCGGGTCAAGCCCGATGTACTGCTCGTGGTCATTTCGTTTCGTCCCGTACTGTTCCTGCCTGCACACGATGTTACGCGCACGATCTTAATTTTTACCCATCCCAGATGCGGGATTTATGACACAGTACGAAATGCCAGCCAAGAAATCTTTCACATTCATCTTTTCAAGGGGGAATTTTCGGCGATTTTTTGCGCAGGTGATGCAAATCGGTATAGTATTGAGGCAATTAGGCGTTGGCGCAACGCAGCCGATGCAAACGCGCATCAGGCTCGGATGGATGCTTTGGATTGATGTATTTGTGAATGGACAAAACGTCCAGCTGAAAACCATATTCATTCGGAACGCGCCTCAGAACGCGCAAAGTATTGAATAATCAAGGTCATCCCATGCGAGCACTTTATCGGTTGCCTAAAAGTCTTATCTTCGCCGCTTGCATTACGGCGTCTGCCTCTGTGGCAAGTGCCCAGTCTGCACCCGGAACGGCATTTCAAATGGCTGTGGCCGAGTTTGCGCCTGCAGGTTCAGGTCTGGCAGAATTCTATCGTACCAACGCCTTTGCCCCAATATGGGTGGGCGACACGCCTGAGCATGAAACGCGCAGAGCGCGGTTGATAAAGGCGTTATCTTCCACAAACCTGCATGGCTTGCCCGAAGGGGGCTTTGACGTTCAGTCGATCGTATCAAAAATGCAGGACGCCAGATCGCTGCGGGATTTGGGTGCGGTTGAAATCGAATTAAGCAAGGCGTTTGTCAGCTATGCAAGTGATCTGTATTCAGGCGCATTGCGTCCTGCGCAGATTGATGATGGGCTGGTCCGCACAGTGTCGCGTCGGTCGGCCAATGACCATTTGCAGGGCCTACTTACTGCGGAGGGTGACGCGTATTTCGATCTGCTTGCACCGCAATCCACCCAGTACCGCGCGTTGATGAAACAGAAGATCGCGCTTGAGGCATTGGTCAACCAAGGCGGTTGGGGTGCTGGTGTGCCTGTGGGTAAGTTGGAATATGGCGATACCGGACCTAATGTAATTAAGCTTCGTAACCGTCTGATTACAATGGGGTATCTAAGCCCGACCGCAAGTCCCGAATTCGATGAGGCAATGCTGACTGCTGTTAAAGACTTCCAGCAGGCGCACGGTCTGGCCACCGATGGTGTCGCCGGTGAGGGCACGATCACCGAGCTTAACCGCACGGCGTCCGAGCGTTTGAAGGCCGTTTATGTTGCACTGGAACGCGAACGCTGGTTGCCGCGTGAACGGGGTGAGCGGCACATTCTGGTCAACCAGGCCGACTTTTCAGCTAAGATCGTGGACGATGGCCGGGTTACCTTTGAAACCCGCGCCGTGATTGGCAAGAACGTGCATGACCGTCGCAGCCCGGAGTTTTCGGACGAGATGGAGCATATGGTCATCAACCCCAGTTGGTATGTGCCGCGCTCGATCATCACCAAGGAATATCTGCCAAAACTGCAGTCAAATCCGAACGCCGTTGGCCACATCCAGATCACGGATCGCAGTGGTCGTCTGGTTAATCGGGGCGCGGTTGATTTCACCCAGTTTAACACCAGAAACTTCCCGTTTGCCATGCGTCAGCCCCCCAGCAAAAGCAACGCGCTGGGGCTGGTAAAGTTCATGTTCCCCAATAAGTACAACATCTATCTGCATGATACGCCTCAGAAATCTCTGTTTGCACGTGAGACGCGAGCGTTCTCGCACGGGTGTATCCGGTTGGCGCAACCCTTCGAGTTTGCCTATGCGCTTTTGGCCAAACAGGAAGAGGACCCAAAGGCGTTTTTCCACCGGATATTGGCGTCTGGAAAGGAAACGACTGTCCCGCTGGAACAGCATGTTCCGGTTCATCTGATCTATCGCACCGCCTATGTCGGTCCGAAAGGTGAGGTTCAGTACCGCCGCGATGTCTATGACCGGGACCGGAAAATCTGGGACGCTCTGCAGAAAGCAGGGGTAGCCCTGCCGGACGTTCAGGGGTAATCACCGGGGGCAGGTCCTTAATTCGGGAAGCCCGTCATGCAGTACACTATTCAGCAAATCGCCGAAGCCTTGGGCGCGGACTGTCAGGGTGAACTTGGCCTTGTTATAGAGCGCGCCGCAGAACCGGTCGATGCCGGGCCGTCTGACCTGGCAATGGCGATGTCGCCGAAATACGCGGACGCGCTTAGCACGGGTGCCGCCCGCGCCGCCGTTTTGTGGGAAGGTGCGGATTGGCAGGCTCTGGGGCTGGAGGCCGCGATTTTTGTGCCGCGTCCACGCATGGCGATGGCAGGTATCACGGCAATGCTGGATCGCGGGCAGGGAGTTCGGCCGGGCATTCACCCCTCTGCCGTAATCGACACAACGGCGGAGATAGGCGAGGGTGCCTCGATCGGTCCTTTGGCGGTTGTTGGTGCCGGTGCGCGTATCGGTAAGAATGCGGTCATCGGCCCGCATTGCGTGATCGGTCTGGATGCCGTTTTGGGCGACGACGCATTTCTGCGCGAGATGGTGAGTATCGGAGCAAGGGCTCAGATCGGTGATCGTTTTATTGCGCAACCCGGCGCTAGGATCGGCAGTGACGGTTTTAGCTTTGTGACGCCCGAGGTATCAGGCGTGGAAAACGCCCGCAAATCCATGGGCGATCAGGGTGAAGCCCGGGCGCAGAGCTGGCTCCGTATTCATTCTTTGGGTGCCGTTGAGATTGGCGATGATGTCGAAGTCGGTGCGAATTGCACCATTGACAATGGAACCATTAGGAATACACGCATCGGCGATGGCTCCAAGCTCGATAATCAGGTTCATATCGGGCACAACACACGTGTTGGGCAGGATTGCCTGTTATGCGGGCAATCCGGTGTGTCCGGATCCGTTGAAATTGGAAACAACGTTGTTTTGGGCGGGCAGACTGGAGTGTCCGACAATATCTTTGTCGGCGACGGTGTGATTGCGGGCGGGGGCTCAAAAATCCTATCCAACGTTCCCAAAGGGCGTGTGGTTATGGGGTATCCGGCCATCAGAATGGAAACGCATACAGACATTTACAAAGCACAGCGCCGGCTGCCGAGATTGGCACGTGACGTTGAGGCGCTGAAAAAGGCTGTTTCCAAACAGCCTCCGAGCGATTAAATCAACCACAACATGATAATTAGAGGATCGACATGAGCATCAGCGACCGCGTCATCGCAATCATTGCAGAGCAGGCCGTGCTGGAGCCGTCGGATGTGACACCCGAAAGCACGCTCGAAGATCTGGGTATCGACAGCCTTGGACTGGTCGAGAGCATTTTTGCCATCGAGGAAGAGTTCGATATCTCGATTCCGTTCAACGCAAACGAGCCGAGCGCGAGCGACTTTGACATCTCGAACGTCGCGGCCATCATCACCGGCATCCAAAAGCTGGTGTCGGAAAAGGTCTGACATAATCCTATGAAACGCGTCGTTATCACCGGGGCCGGTACTATCAATTCACTGGGCCATTCGGTGCCTGATACGTTAGAGGCTATGCGCGAAGGGCGCTGCGGTATCTCTGCGCTTGAATTTCGCGATGTTGAAAGACTGGCCATTCAGATTGGTGGTCAGGTCCGCGGGTTCGAGGCTGAGGGGCGGTTTAATCGCCAGCAAATGACGCTGTATGATCGGTTCACTCAATTCACGCTGACGGCGGCCAAGGAAGCGATTGATCAATCCGGGATCGAATTCCACGGAGATATTGCCGCCCGCTCCGGCGTTGTGTTGGGAACCGCTGGCGGCGGCGTTTCGACTTGGGATGACAACTACCGTTCCGTTTACGAGGATGGCAAAAACCGGGTGCACCCGTTTGTCGTTCCCAAGCTGATGAACAATGCAGCGGCCAGCCACGTCTCGATGGAGCATAATCTCAAAGGGCCAAGTTTTACGGTGTCGACGGCCTGTGCCTCGTCCAACCACGCAATGGCGCTGGCGTTCCAGATGGTACGCAGCGGTGCTGCTCCGGCGATGCTGACCGGTGGGTCAGAGTCGATGTTGTGTTTTGGTGGTGTTAAAGCCTGGGAAGGGCTGCGTGTCATGTCCAAGGACGCCTGCCGCCCGTTCAGCGCGAATCGCAATGGCATGGTTCAGGGCGAAGGCGCAGGTGTCTTCGTGTTCGAAGAATTCGAGCACGCCCGCGCCCGTGGGGCTGATATCCTGTGTGAGGTTGTGGGTTTTGCGATGTCGTCAGATGCGTCGGACATTGTCATGCCCAGCAAACAGGGCGCTGCGCGTGCCATGTCGGGCGCGCTTGCGGATGCAGGGTTAAGCGCGGACAGTGTTGGATATATCAACGCGCATGGAACCGGCACCGCGGCCAATGATAAGACGGAATGCGCGGCCGTGGCCGGTGTTTTTGGCCCCCATGCAGACGAGCTGATGATTTCTTCGACCAAGTCGATGCACGGCCACCTTATCGGTGGCACCGGCGCGGTCGAACTGCTGGCCTGTATCATGGCACTGCGGGATGGGGTGATCGCTCCGACCATCGGCTATGAAGAGCCGGACCCCGAATGCGCGCTGGATGTCGTGCCAAACGAAGCCCGCGAGGCGAAAGTGGACGTAGCACTTAGCAACGCCTTTGCTTTTGGCGGGCTGAATGCGGTAATTGCCTTAAAACGCATTTAAAATCTGATTTCAAACAAAGAAGCCGCCGGTAAATCCCGACGGCTTCTTTAGTTTAGCGAAACCTCAGTTCTGCAGAACTTTCAAGCCTTCAAAACCTGCTGTAAAGCCTGACAGCGATACTTCAAGTTGCAGCAGTTGGTTTGGTGCGAGAACTGACACAAGCGACAAGGTCGCTTTGGTTCCGACCTTCATTGCCTCCACGTCGCCCTCGGTAAAGCCCATCTGCGCGACACAGCCAACGGGGTTACAGTGGTGATAGTCATAGCGCTTGCCCGGAGCACCATCGATCGAAAGCGCCAGCTGCGCCTGTAGCATCGTTTCTAGCGGGACAACCACAGTTGCTCCGGCAACCGCGGCCACGCCTTCGGGCAGTTTTTCCAGAGTGATTTCCGCGATCGGCTGGCCTTGCTCGCCAGTCAGGATCTGACGCATCGCGCAGGGGTCTTCGTCGGCATCGGTCTTGATGCACAGGATCGCCCAGTCGCCTTTTTCTTCCTTGACGTATTGTTCGCCGTTACGCGGACCGGTTTCACCCAGGTCCAGATCGTTGCCGATCTGAGTTTGCGAGGTCTGGGGTTGTTGTTCAGTTTCCTGCGTCGTTTCCTGAGCGTATGCGACTCCGCACCACAACGAAGCGGTCACCAGGCTGACTGAAAGGGTGTTCTTGATCATGATTGCCTCGGTCTTATGTTGGACTTTTTCACTCGTCTATCACCCTTGTCCCACACTGTCAGGGGCTAAGGTGGGTCATTTCAACATGTGAACGGTTTTTCGCCGGGTTATCGGAAATCTAGCGCTACGGCAAAAAGAACAAAGGGAGCCGGTGGAGCGGCTCCCTTCTAAAAATTTTCTCCCCGTCGGACTGGCCGACTTATTTATGCGCAGACGTTACGAAAGGCAGGGGCATCGGTCAACTGAAAACCTGAAATTTTAATGTAACGGCCATGATTTGTGAAAAAAACCGCGCCGGAAGGCGCGGTCAGTCGACAGGGAGGAAATATGCCGCCCCGTAACCTTAGCGACGTGGGCAGCAATTAGACTTTCGCAGTTAAAGGTTAACTTTGTATGCTGGCCGCAGATCGGTGGAAATAAGGCCTTACATTCATGGACCAAAACATATTCTTGGGCGGCGGTGGAAACGACTACAGCCAGCCGCAGTCGCTGACGCTGAAGTATGCCAACCGTCACGGCATGATCGCGGGAGCGACGGGAACAGGTAAAACGGTGACACTGCAAATTCTGGCCGAGGGGTTTTCCCAAGCCGGTGTTCCGGTATTCCTGTCTGACGTCAAGGGGGACCTGTCCGGTCTGGCCAAGGCGGGGAGCGAAGGCCACAAGCTTCACCAGGCGTTTCAGGATCGCGCCCAGCGGATCGGCTTTGCCGACTATGCGTATGGCGCATGCCCGGTTACGTTCTGGGATCTGTTTGGGCAACAGGGACATCCCGTTCGTACAACAGTAACCGAGATGGGACCTCTGCTGCTGTCGCGCCTGATGGATCTGAGCGAAGCACAAGAGGGCATTCTGAACATCGCGTTCCGGGTGGCAGACGAAGAGGGCTTACCGCTATTAGACCTCAAAGACCTTCAGTCCTTGCTGGTCTGGATTGGGGAAAATAGGGCTCAGTTGTCTTTGCGCTATGGCAATGTCTCAACCGCTTCGATCGGGGCTATTCAACGCCGCCTGCTAGTGCTGGAAAACCAGGGCGGCACCAAACTGTTTGGTGAACCCGCGCTGGAATTGGCCGATCTTATGCGCGTGGATGAAAACGGGCAGGGCGTCGTGAACATCCTTGCTGCCGACAAGCTGATGGGGTCACCGCGTCTGTACGCAACATTCCTGCTGTGGCTGCTAAGCGAGCTGTTCGAAGAACTGCCCGAAGTTGGCGACCCGGACAAACCCAAACTGGTGTTCTTCTTCGACGAAGCGCATTTGCTGTTCGATGATGCGCCCAAGATTCTGGTGGACAAGGTCGAACAGGTCGCCCGCCTCATTCGCTCCAAGGGGGTTGGTGTTTATTTTATCTCGCAGAATCCGGCGGACGTTCCGGAAGACATTCTTGGCCAGCTGGGCAACCGGGTGCAGCATGCCTTGCGCGCATTCACGGCGCGGGATCGCAAGAACCTGCGGCTTGCAGCAGAAACCTATCGAGAAAACCCAGCCTTCGACACCGAAGAAGCGATCCGTGAAGTTGGTGTCGGTGAGGCCGTGACCTCGATGTTGCAGAAAAAAGGCGTGCCAGGGATCGTAGAACGCACTCTGATCCGCCCGCCCGGAACGCAACTGGGGCCAATCACCAAGGCCGAGCGGAAGGCGCTGATGGATGCGTCAGCGATGAAAGTGAAATACGGGCAGTTGAAGGACCGGAAATCTGCCTTTGAAATCCTTCAGTCCCGCGCAGATGCAGCAGCGCAAGCAGCGGCCGAAGCCGAAGAACAGTTGGAAACACAATCCACGGCCGAGCGTGAATTTGCGACAGCAAGACGCTATTCCGGCAGCCGGGTCGGGCGGTCATCCTCTCGCGTGATGCGTAAGAAAGACACGTTCGCAACCGCGATGAGCGAGGCCGTGATCAAGGAACTGAAAGGAACAACCGGACGCCGTATTGTTCGCGGCATTCTGGGCGGTTTGTTCAAAGCCAGATAAGGGTTGTGCCGGGCAGAAACCTTCTACCCGGCACGCATTCTGTTACTTCAGACGGCGCTGACCTTCTTGGCGGCAGTAGGCATCCGCCTCGGGAACCGACATCTTGGTTGCCGGGAAGTTGATCGCCCGATCCCAGGTCACCCGGTCCAGACGATACAGCTGACAGGTGACTTCGCCCTTGGGCGTTTGCACCTTGACCGGGGTGGATTCCAGATCCTCGGGTGAAGGTATACAGCCGGCCAGCGTGAAAATCAGCGGGACGATAAGGATTGTCTTGGTTAGGGAAGTATTCATGTGCACTCTTCTTAAACTCGTATGTTTCCCGAATGATCGCGTGCCAAGCGTCAATTTAGCGTAAATAGTGGCCAAAAAGACGGCTGGATCAAGTCGGTACTGGGCTTCGTCTAATCTGTATACCCAACAAAATCAAGAAACCGCACCAGTCAGTTGGCGCGGTTTCATGAATTGATGGATTGTGATCTTACTTTTCCGGAATCAGACCCCTTGGACTGAACCTGAGAACAATCAGCAGGACTAGGCCCATGGTGAACAACCGCATATGCGCGGCGCTGTCGATCAAATGAGATTTGAGCGCGCTGCCATCTGGCATACTCGATGTGATCAGGCTCATGAACCACAACCCCATTGGTTCGACCTGAACCCACAGGAACCAGATCAGGAATGCGCCCAGAACAGCACCGAAATTGTTGCCTGAACCGCCCACAATGACCATCACCCAGACAAGGAACGTAAACCGCAGCGGATTGTATGTGCCCGGCGTAAGTTGCCCGTCCAGAGTTGTCATCATCGCACCGGCGATGCCACAGATTGCCGAGCCGAGAACGAATATCTGCAGGTGGCGGCGGGTGACATCTTTGCCCATAGCCTCTGCCGCGACCTCATTGTCGCGGATGGCGCGCATCATGCGGCCCCACGGGCTTTTCAACGCCATTTGCACCATCCACAGCAAAGCAAGCAGAACGATCATGAACAGCAGCGAATAGCCCAGTTTGACCGAAAGCGTCGATGCGATGACGGGGTCCAACCCGAACCAATCGGCGCGCGCGACAAAGCCGGGATCGTTCTGCAGTTCGACCTCGTAGCCTACCACGGGGGCAGGGCGCGGGATGCCGTAGACATTCTTGACGCCCCGGGCCAGCCAGTCTTCGTTTTTCATGATCGCAATGATGATCTCGGCAATGCCAAGCGTTGCAATTGCCAGGTAGTCCGAGCGGAGACCCAGCGCCGTTTTTCCGATCAGCCATGCCGCACCAGCAGCCAACAGACCACCCGCAGGCCAGGCCGCGAGGACCGGCAGGTTCAAACCGCCGAGGTTGCCGGCAACTGCCGGATCGATTGCTTCAACACCAGCCACGCTGGGATCGAATACCGCGCGGTAAACAAAGAAGCCTACAATAAGAATGGTGACAATCGTCAAGGTTTGGGCGCGGCCCTTAGGCATCCGGGTCGCCACCAGCACTGCCGCCACAACGGTCGCAGCCCCCAAAAGCAAGGAAAGAACGATGCCGTACCCGCCCGAAGACCACGCACCGGGTGTTGGAGCGGTCGATACTAACACAACAGCCAGACCACCCAGCGCCACAAAGCCCATGACGCCGACATTAAAGAGGCCAGCAAATCCCCACTGTAGGTTCACCCCAATCGCCATGATGGCCGAGATCAACCCCATGTTCAGGATCAGGATTGCGGAGTTCCAGCTTTGTGTGAAACCGGTCAGCAGGATCAAGCCGCCAACGACAACAAAAAGCAGCGTGTTTTTGACAGACTCGGTCATACCGCTTTCCCTTTAAACAGGCCGGTAGGCTTGAACAGAAGCACGATCAGCAAGATGGCAAAGCTGACGGCGAATTTGTAATCGGTGGATAGGAATTGCACTAGTCCCGAAGGCGCCAGGCTTTCTGGCGCGACGTAAGTCAGCACTTTTTTCCACGCATAAGTTACGGTGACCTCGGAAAACGCGATAATGAACCCGCCCGCGATGGCGCCCAGCGGGTTGCCAAGACCGCCGACAATGGCCGAGGCGAAGATCGGCAGCAGAAGTTGGAAATAGACAAACGGTTTAAAGCTCTTGTCCAAACCATAAAGAACACCAGCGGTGGTCGCCAATGCCGCCACGATAATCCAGGTGATCATCACAACGCGCTCGGGGTTGATACCCGAGAGCAGCGCCAGATCCTCGTTATCGGAATAGGCTCGCATCGATTTGCCCGTGCAGGTCTTGTTGAGGAACCAGAACAGCAGCGCCACCGCAATAACGGCAACTACCAGAGTGATGCCCTGAGAGGTCTTGATCGCAAGCCCTTCACGCAATCCGGTCATCGCCTTGAAATCACGGGCGGATATAATGAAGCGCGCGCCGTCTGAAAACCTTTGGTCATCCGGTCCGATGATAAAGCGAACAAGGCCGTTCATGATGAACATGACGCCCATAGAAACGATCACAAGGATCACCGGTTTGGCCTTTTGTTCCCGGTAGAACCGATAGACCAGCCGGTCGGTTATCAGAACCAGAACGATGCAGCCGAGAATGGCAAAAGGTAACGAAACGAGAGCAGTTGGTAGAGGACCACCGGTTACTCCGAATGGTGTCAACAACCAAGCCAACACCAAGAATAGAACCCCAAACTGCATTTCTAGAATCCATGCGAGTAGCAATGGAATTCCCCAAGTTACCAGCACGGCAATCATCGCGCCGAAGGCCATCGTATCGCCATGGGCAAAATTCGAAAACCGCAGGATTCCGTAGATGAGCGTGACCCCCAGCGCCCCCAGAGCCAACTGGCTGCCGTAAGCAACCGCAGGCACGATCACAAAGTTCGAAAGCGCAACAAGCGCGTTTAGTAAGTCCATCAATTCTTCTCACTGTCCGGGTGCGGCTTTATGGCACGACGCTTATGTCAGACACAACAATTTGCGCTCCCTTTTTTGGGCTGAAAGGGCCGGAATGTGAGAGAGTTATCGCTTTGTCAGCTTACGGGGTCATCGCAAATGCCTCGGTCGTTTGCAGTGTGCTGCCCCTTGATGGACATGTCATAGTTTAGGTCGTCGAAATCGACGACAAAAGTGACCACGTCTTTGTCCATGATGTGGCGAAACGTCAGCGAGTTAACACCCGGTAGAATCTTGGCTTCACCCCGAATTGTGTCCGTTACGATGAAGCCGGTATCAGTCGCACCCGAACGGGCCAGAGTAACGCTACTACCATCGGTGTCCGAGACGCAGGTCACGACAAAATCAGCACCGTCCAGCGGTCCGGAACCAGCTGCCAAACCAAATGAGGGGGCGAGAAGGGCGAGTGTCAGTGCAGTCAGATTTTTCATGGTGTCTCTTGGTGGTTTGCTCCGCTTTCCAGATTGGGGTTTCTGCTGGAATGCGGGTGGTTGAGAGTGAAGAACGAGCGATTACCTGTGTCGCCCTTATCTGACCTAGACGATATCATGCGAAAAAAAAGAGGAGTGAGCATGTGCTCACATCCTCTTGATATTTCTTGAGATATTATCCTCAATAGCCCCGATTTGTTTCGGGACGCTCTGAGAGAGCGCTTAGACTTCTTTACATGTCCCGTGATCGGTACCGGCATGCGGGCCTTTGACTGAAAGATCATAAGACATGTCGTCATAGTGGACGACAAAGGTCATGACGTCCGCGCCTTCGATATAGACAAACGTCATGTTGCCAACGCCTTTAAGCACCATGGCATCGCCGGAAATGTTCGTAGTTTCGATGTTGCCCTTGTCTCCCTCCGGTGCCCTGTTGAGGCGCACTTCGCTGCCGTCGCGGTCTGAGACGCAGACAAAGTGTCGCTCTTCCGCCGTTGCGGCGGTTGCGCACAAGGTGGCGACGGCCACACACATCCATTTTTTCATTTATGGGTCCTGAATAGAGTTTTTCATTCAGAAGGTTCGCTTGATTTCACGGAACTAACTTTGGTTGACCGGGAAAACGTTTCCTTCACAAAGCCCGGCGCTAAACGCACAATGTGACGGGATTGCAGCCGGCGCGTGAAAATCTTGGGATGGTAGGGGAGTTTCGGGAAACTTCGGATATTCAAACCAATTGATTTCAGAAAATTTCGGGAATTAGGATAACGTTGGAGAGCGCCACAAAGGCGCTGAGGAATTCCCTTAAAACTCCTGCTCACATTTTCCGGAGAATGCGCGTCTTGTCTTGCCGATTTTCGCATAATCGACATAGCGCATTGGCACCGTGAACAGTGTCACGGCCATTTCGCCGTCTGAGGTTTTCGTCACATGCATGTTTATGTGTTTGTCTTCCTGTGTCCGAGATGCGGTCAGCACGTCGTTTGCCGTGGTGGCGGTCCACTTTTGTCCATCTGATAAATGGATTTTCGAAGTGATTTCGCCCGCCCTTGCGATCTGCCCCACAGAAAAGTCACCAAAATTGCTTTGAACAAGCTCTGGTGGAGTACCCAAAAGTTCGAGCGTGAGTTCAGCGCCCTCGCAGTCCTCCATATACGCGCAGGTTTCTTGCAAGGCGCAGGGAGTTGAAAGCGCTGTACTGCCAATTGCGGTAAACGCGAGCGTCGCCACGGCCTTCAACTCACCCACCCAAGAAACTCTTCCGAACCTCCGGATCGGCCAACAGTTCCTTGCCCGTACCGGTATAGGCATTTCGCCCCTGAACCAGCACATACCCCTTGTCCGCAATCTCCAGCGCTTGGCGGGCGTTTTGTTCGACCATCAGAATCGGCAGGCCGGTGCGGGACACTTCGATGATCCGGTCGAACAGCTCGTCCATCACGATGGGCGAGACACCGGCAGTTGGTTCGTCCAGCATCAGAACCTTGGGTTGGGTCATCAGCGCGCGGCCGACGGCGACCTGCTGACGCTGACCGCCCGAAAGCTCTCCAGCCGGCTGGTTGCGTTTGTCGCGCAGGATGGGGAAGAGGTCATAGACCTGCTCCATCGTCTGACTGATGTCGTCGCGGCGAATGAAGGCACCCATCTCAAGGTTTTCTTCGACCGTCATTGACGTGAAGATGTTGGAGGTTTGCGGCACAAACCCCATACCGCGGATTACGCGGTCCTGCGGGGTGAGGTTGGTGATATCCTCTCCATCCAGCCGCACCGCGCCGGAACGGACATCCAGCATACCAAAGACAGCCTTCATAGCCGTCGATTTGCCAGCGCCATTGGGGCCAACGATGACTGCAATCTCACCCTTGTCGACGGCGATGGTGCAATCGTGCAGGATGTCCGGCCCTTTGCCGTAACCGCCGGTCATGGTGTCGCCGATCAGAAAGGGACCGCCTTCAACCTTGGAAACGGGACCGCTTTTCGCATGCGCGGGCGTCATGGTGCCAACGCCGCGGGTATTGGTGATCGAGGCGTCTTTGTTGCCGTGATCGTCCTGATAGGGATTATCGCCTGCACCCGCGGTCATGTTTGGGCCTCCAGCTTGTCTTTGTTCTTGAGGCCGGTCCCCAGATAGGCTTCGATCACGTGCTCATTGGCCTTGATCTCGTCCAGTGTACCCTCAGCCAGAACCTTGCCCTCGGCCATACAGATGACCGGGTCACAGATCTTGCCGATAAAATCCATGTCGTGCTCGATGACGACGAAAGTATAGCCGCGTTCCTTGTTTAGACGCAGGATCGTGTCGGCGATGGTCATCAACAGGGTGCGGTTCACGCCCGCGCCGACCTCGTCCAGAAAAACGATCTTGGCGTCGACCATCATGGTGCGGCCGAGTTCCAGCAGCTTCTTCTGACCGCCCGAGACCTGACCTGCCTTGTGGTCGGCCAGATGTTCGATAGTCAGAAACTCAAGCACCTCATCGGCCTTTGCCTTCAGGGCTCGTTCTTCGTCGGCGATGCGCTTGCGACCAAACCAAGTGTTCCACAGGGATTCACCTGATTGCGTGCCGGGCACCATCATAAGATTCTCGCGGCAGGACATCGAAGAGAATTCGTGCGCGATCTGGAAGGTGCGCAGCAGACCCTTGTGAAACAAGTCATGCGGAGGCAGGCCGGTGATCTCTTCGCCGTCCATGAACACTCTGCCGCTTGTCGGAGGCAGAACGCCCGCGATCACGTTGAAAAGGGTGGTCTTTCCCGCCCCGTTTGGCCCGATCAGGCCCGTGATCGAACCTTTTTGGATTTCCAGCGACGCCCCATCCACCGCGTGAAACCCGCCGAAATGCTTGTGCACGTCCTCGACGACGATCATCTTTTCCCCTAGCCACCCTTGTCGGTGTTTCTGCTTCCTCGACCCCAAAAGGTGAGGTGCGGCCTTTTTTCATTGAAACAGCCCGGACACAAGGCCCGGGCTGCTTGATTTTATGACGTTTAAGACCGGTTCAACGGAAGTTGACGGTCTTGTTTTCGCCGTCGGTTACTTCGATCTCGCGATAAGAACCCGCGCTTTCACCGGGGCCGATCAGCTCAACACCCGACGCGCCGACATAGTCGATGTCCTGACCAGCGGCGAGAAGCTCCAGACCTTTGGCCAGTTCACCCGGATAGATCTTCTCACCCGGGGCGTTGGCGACATCCAAGATCTTGGCACCGTATTCAGCCGGGTTAGTCGAACCTGCCGCCTGCATGGCCAGCATGAACAGCGCGGCAGCGTCATAGGATTCAGGCGAATAGGGCGACGAACCGTCAAAGCCTGCGGCTTCGGCCATAGCAAAGTACTTTTCAGCACCTTCACCGCCCGAACCGGCGATCTGACCGAACGAGCCGTTCAGGTCGGGACCGACGTTGGAAGGCAGCGAGTCACCGATCATGCCGCCCGGCAGACCAAATGTGTCAAACGCACCGCTGTCCAACGAGGACTGAATGATGCCCAGACCGCCCTGGTCCAGATAGCCTGCGACAACCAGAATATCGCCACCAGCCGATGCCAGCGCACCAACTTCAGCCGAGTAGTCAGCCTTGCCGTCTTCGTGCGCGGCAACGATGGTCACTTCACCGCCGGCTGCTTCGAACGAGGATTGGATCGCGTCTGCCAGACCCTTGCCGTAGTCGTTGTTGGTATAGGTCAGGGCGATCGAGTTGATGCCGCGATCCTTCAGGATGTCAGCCATCACTTCGCCTTCACGCGCATCCGACGGTGCGGTGCGGAAGAACAGACCATTGTCTTCCATAGTCGACAGACCCGGCGATGTTGCCGACGGCGAGATCATGACCATGCCATTCGGGATCGCAACGTTTTGCAGGATCGCGCCGGTCACACCCGAGCAGTCGCCACCGACGATGCCCGCAACGCCGTCCGCAATCATGCGTTCGCCGTTCGATGTCGCCAGACCGTTGTCGATACAGCCGGTGTCAGCGCGCGATGCGGTGACCTTTGAGCCGTCCAGCAGTTTGCCGGATTCGGTGACTTCGGCCATCGCCATTTCGGCGCCTGAACCCATTGCCGGTGCCAGCGATTCAATCGGACCGGTAAAGCCGAACAGAACGCCCAAAGTGACGTCTTCGGCCAGGGCCGGACCAGCCAGCAGAGCGGATGCTGCGGTTGCAGTAAGCAGCTTTTTCATATGGTTACTCCCTTATTGGAACGTATTCGTTCTGGGCAAGACCCTAGGCAAGCTGTCTGGAAAAGAAAAGTCCTAACGCAAATGTGTTTTTGCCAAGAATAAACCTATTTGTTTTGATGAGTTTGTCACGTTTTACCAAAGTTGGAGATTCTCATGCTTAGGGCTGCCGCGATTCTGGTCCTGTCGGTTTTTGCCGGCCCCATCAGCGCCGATACCCTTCAAACCTCAGCCGGGACGGTTCAGGTCACGGCGATGGTCACCGGGCTGGATGCACCTTGGGCGATCGGCTTATTGCCCGGAGGCGGAACATTGGTGACCGAACGGGACGGCGATCTTTTGTTTGTCTCGCAAGGCAAGGTCAAACGCATTGCCGGGGTGCCCAAGGTGGCTGCGAACGGGCAGGGCGGGCTGCTCGATATCACCGTGGCACGGGATTTTCCGCAGACCCGCGAAGTATTTCTGACCTTCTCCAAACCCCAAAATGGCGGGGCGGGAACAGCGGTGGCCGTGGCGCGCCTGTCGGAAAACGGGAGCCGCTTGAATAACGTGCGGATCATTTTCGAAGCAGTTCCGGGCGGTTCGACCGGCCGTCATTTCGGATCGCGCGTGGTCGAGGCGCAGGACGGAACGCTGTTTGTAACGATTGGGGATCGCGGCGACCGTCCGTCAGCGCAGGACAGGTCAAACCACATGGGCACCGTTATTCGCATCAATCGCGATGGCACGGTACCTGGCGACAACCCTTTTGTCGGACAGGCTGGAATTCGCCCTGAGATTTGGTCATTTGGTCATCGGAACCCGCAGGGCGCTGGGTTGGACAGGCAAGGTCGCTTGTGGATTTCAGAGCATGGTGCGCAGGGCGGGGATGAAGTGAACCTGATCCAACCGGGGCGGAATTTCGGCTGGCCGGTGATCTCCTACGGCGTTCACTATTCGGGCCAAAAAATCGGAGAGGGGACCTCGAAACCCGGTATGGAACAGCCGGAACACTATTGGGATCCGTCCATCGCACCGTCCGGTGTGCTGGTCTATTCCGGCAAGCTTTGGCCAGAGTGGCGGGGCGATATCTTTGTCGGGTCGCTCAAGTTTGACTACATCTCGCGCCTTGAAGGATCACCGCTGCGCGAGGTCGAACAGATCAAAGGGCCGGAAACCGAGCGCGTTCGCGACATTGTCGAAGCCCCGGATGGGGCAATCTGGTTTATTTCGGTGGGACAAGGAGCCATCTATCGCATGACCCCCAAATAGGCGCGGATCAGACAGACAGCCGCCCGCTTTGAGCACCACGCTCACGGTAAGGCGTGGTGTTGTAATGAGCCCGGTAGCATTTTGAGAAATGGCTGGGCGAGGCAAAGCCGCAAGCCAGAGCCACGTTGATTACGCTCATATCTGTCTGCATCAGTAGGTTGCGCGCTTTGTGCAGGCGCAGCTCCATATAGTATCGCTTGGGCGAGCGGCTGAGATAACGCCGGAACAGGCGTTCCAGCTGTCGCGTGGACATGCCGACATCCTTAGCCAGAATCGAAGGCGAGATCGGCTCTTCGATATTCTTTTCCATCATCAGGATGACCTGGCTTAGCTTGGGGTGGCGTACACCAATCCGGGTCGGGGTCGACAGGCGCTGTGTGTCCTGATCGGTGCGGATCGAGGAATAGATCATCTGATCCGCTACAGCATTCGCCAGATCCTCACCATAGTCATCGGCAATGATCTTGAGCATCAGGTCGATTGAGGATGTGCCGCCCGCGGTCGTCATCCGGTTACCGTCGATCTGAAAAACCGATTTAGTAAGCTCAACCTCGTCGAATTCTTCGATAAAGCTGTCAGAATTCTCCCAGTGGATCGTGGCGCGTTTGCCGTCCAGCAACCCGGCTTTGGCCAACGTATAAGCTGCCGTACACAATCCGCCGATGCGCAAGCCGCGCCGGGCCTCGCGTCGGACCCAATTCAGCACTTTCTTTGTTGTCGCCAATTGAACGTCTACGCCACCGCAGATCAGAATCACGTCGTCGCGTTGCAGTTCGACCAAGTCGGCTTCAACGTTAAAGGTAGTCCCGGCAGAACAGCTGACCGTATCACCACCTTCACCAGCAAGGGTCCACGTGTAGAGTTCTTTGTCTGCCATACGGTTGGCAATCCGCAGGCTGTCCAACGCCGAGGCAAAAGACAGCAGGGAAAACTTGTCCAAAAGGACAAATACGAAACGCCGAGGATTGGCCTCAGCGCCTTCCACTGTGACAACTTGGCGTTGCTCTTGCATGGCTTGGTGTCCTTGATTCGGCGCGTTGTTACGTCGCGTCCGGCGTCGTTGTTGCCAGCCACCATGATCAAAGCTTGTTTCCCCCGTCAAGAGGCGCAAATCGTATATGGTCACTCTTCAATGCATTTTGTATAGAGACGACCTGACTACTTCAGCGGAGATCAAAGCTATGACCGAATGGCAAAAAACGAACTGGCGCAACAAGCCCCGGGTTCAGATGCCAGACTATATCGATGCGGCCGCGCTGGCCAAAGTCGAGGCTCAGCTTTCTCAGTATCCCCCGCTGGTCTTTGCTGGCGAAGCACGGCGTCTCAAGCAACATCTGGGTGCCGCCGGTCGCGGCGAGGCTTTCCTGTTACAGGGCGGGGATTGTGCTGAAAGCTTTGAACAATTCAGCGCGGATGCAATTCGTGACACCTTTAAGGTGATGCTGCAGATGGCGATGGTACTGACCTATGGTGCCAAGGTGCCTGTGGTCAAAGTGGGCCGCATGGCTGGCCAGTTTGCCAAGCCGCGCAGTGCCCCGACCGAGGTTTTGGACGGTGTTGAGTTGCCCAGCTATCGTGGTGACATCATCAACGAACTGGCTTTCACACCCGAAGCCCGCATCCCGAATCCCAGCAAGATGCTGCAGGCCTACACGCAGGCTGCCGCAACCTTGAACCTGTTGCGTGCATTCTCGACCGGCGGATTCGCCGATATGAGCATGGTGCATTCGTGGACATTGGGCTTCACGGATGAACAGGATGTTCAGAAATACTCGGAAATTGCGGACCGTATTCAAGACACGATCGACTTCATGGATGCCGCCGGGATCACAGCGGACACTACGCATGAGTTCTCAACCGTGGAGTTTTACACCAGCCATGAAGGCTTGCTGCTGGAATACGAAGAGGCTCTGACCCGTCTCGATTCGACGTCTGGCAACTGGTTGGCAGGGTCCGGTCACATGATCTGGATAGGCGACCGTACGCGTCAGCCAGACGGAGCACATGTTGAATTCTGCAGCGGTGTACTGAACCCGATTGGCCTAAAATGCGGCCCGACCACGACAGCCGAGGACCTCAAGGTTCTTATGGCCAAGCTGAACCCGGAAAACGAAGAGGGTCGCCTGACCCTGATCGCACGGTTTGGCGCAGGCAAGGCAGGCGAGCACCTACCGCGTCTGGTCAAGGCGGTTAAGGAAGAGGGCGCCAATGTCACTTGGGTCTGCGATCCTATGCATGGCAACACGATCAAGTCGGCAACCGGGTACAAAACCCGTCCGTTCGACTCGGTCCTGCGTGAGGTACGCGACTTCTTTGGCGTTCATCAGGCCGAGGGTACGGTTCCCGGCGGTGTGCATTTCGAGATGACCGGTTTGGACGTCACCGAATGCACCGGGGGTGTGCGCGCAGTGACCGAAGAGGACCTGTCAGATCGTTACCACACAGCGTGCGACCCACGCCTGAACGCATCGCAGTCCTTGGAACTGGCATTCCTGGTTGCAGAAGAACTGACCAACTTGCGCCGCGACCGCAAAAAGCGCGCAGCCGGTTAAGGTTATCAAAAATCAACGAAAAGGCGGGCTGCACAGGCCCGCCTTTTTTGTTTGTGATTAGTCATCGCGCGACACAACCAGCCTCAGATGTGAACCGGGACGGTCAAATTTTTGCTGATCTTCGGCGAAGCCTGTCTCGACCGTTTGCGACGGTTTGGGAACCTGCACATGCGACACCGGGCGCAAGTTGTTTGCTGAGATTGTGAACCGACGGGGTGTTGCACCGATTGCGCCGTCGCTGACCAATACGCCGAGAATGCGGCTGACATCACCCAGATCACTTTTCAACGGCAACAGAAGCATGCGGGCCTGCAATTGCACACGCCCCAATCGACCTGATGATTCCAGGGTCAGATTGGCGATTGTTGGCTGTGCGAATACCTGTTCCGACACGGTTTTGATCTGGTCCCGCGCGTCGGGCTCAAAGAAAGAGGTCAGCGGCATACCACGCACTTCCATCCCGGCCAGCTGGTTCAAATGCCTCCCGGCCAGACGGAACCGGGTAAGTCCGGGGGCGATGCGTTCCAGAACGAAAGTGTATTCCAAAATGTTCTCTAGCCCGCGGGGGTCGATTTGCGACCGCATGGGAACCCCGTCACCTGTCAAAAGTGCCGTCCAATACGCCTCGGCCTGTCGGATGGGCGAAAGGCTGCGCCCGCTGTCAAAACGATCCATAGCGACGATCTTTCCAAAACTTGACTCGAAACCGTTCCCGAAAAAGGTTTTCATCATTATCACCCTGGCGCCTATCGACCGTCATTTTCCTAAAATGCGAAATACTGGGGACCTCTATCCGAGACCGGTGTTCGTAGGTGTAAGACTGACGCAGGTTGAATCAATTTTGGAGTAAATCTTTAACGAATGGTTAACGACTGGCCGACAAAGGCAGAGTCAGCAAACTCTTGCCCTGTGCGCGCAGTTCGCATTAGGTGCGCCCAGCAAACTGAAAACTGGTAGCTATGGAAAGGGCAGGCATGATTAAATCCATGACGGGTTTCGCCTCGGGCAAAGGGGCGTTTGGGCCGCATAGCTGGACGTGGGAGTTGCGCAGCGTGAACGGCAAGGGGCTGGACATGCGTCTGCGCGTGCCGGACTGGTTGATCGGGCTTGAGGCCGCATTGCGCGCCGCCATGTCGAAACAACTCAGTCGGGGCAATGTGACATTGTCTTTGCGCCTCAGCCGAGATGAAACGCAGGCGGACCTGGTCCTGAACGAGACTGCCATGGGTGCCGTTCTTGAGGCTGTGGCGCGAACGCAGGAAATGGCCATTGCGCGGGACGTAACCCTTAGGCCCTCGACGGCCGCTGATCTGATCTCGATCAAGGGTATGTTGGATGCGGGCAGTGATGGGGATGACCCGGGCCCGTTGGTTGGCCAACTGACGACAGAGTTCACTGGCCTATTGGGCGAATTCATAGAAATGCGCCAGTCTGAGGGGCGGGCGCTGGCAACTGTTCTGGATGATCAACTAAGCTTGGTTGCTTCATTAACGGTCCAGGCGGTAGAGCTGGCAGAGCGGCGCAAGGACAAGGTGGCCGAGGCGCTGCGGGATAATCTGGCGCGGGTGATGGACAACGCGCAGGGGGCTGATCCGGACCGCGTCGCTCAGGAATTGGCGTTAATTGCCGTCAAGGCGGACATCACCGAAGAGATTGATCGCCTGAAGGCGCATGTCGTGGCGGCGCGGGATCTGCTGGTGCAGGACGCGGCGGTCGGGCGCAAGCTGGATTTCCTAATGCAGGAGTTCAACCGTGAGGCTAATACTCTGTGCTCAAAGGCGCAAAGCGCGGAATTGACAGCGGTCGGCCTTGAGTTAAAGGCCGTAATAGATCAGATGCGCGAGCAAGTGCAGAACGTAGAATAACCACAGGAGCGCCCAAATGGCGGATCGACGCGGCCTATTAATCATTCTGTCCTCGCCTTCGGGGGCCGGTAAATCGACCCTGGCGAAACGGCTGATGCAGTGGGATTCCGAGCTTGAGTTTTCGGTCTCGGCCACCACCCGCGCACCACGCCCGGGTGAGGAAGACGGGCGCGAGTATTACTTCCTGAGTGAAGATGCGTTCCGGCAGCAGGTGTCTGAGGGGCAAATGCTGGAACACGCGCACGTGTTTGGCAATTTCTACGGCTCACCTGCGGGTCCGGTGCGCGAGTCCATTAACAGCGGCAAAGACGTTCTGTTTGACGTGGACTGGCAAGGCGAGGTGCAAATCCGCAATTCGGATTTGGGCAAGCACGCTTTGTCGATCTTTATCCTGCCGCCGTCGATCCCTGAGCTGCGCCGCAGGCTGGAAAGCCGCGGTCAGGACAGTGAAGACGTGATCGCAAAACGAATGCTGAAAAGTTGGGATGAGATCAGCCACTGGGGCTATTATGACTATGTTCTGATCAATGACGATCTGGATACCACCGAAGAGAAGCTTAAAACCATCGTCAGCGCCGAACGCATGCGCCGCATCCAGCAGCCCAGCCTACAGAACCATGTCCGCACGCTGCAAAACGAATTTGAGGGCTTGGCATGACCATTTACGCTTTGGGTGACCACGTGCCGCAAATCCATGAAGACACCTGGGTTGCGCCGGACGCAAACCTGATTGGGAAAGTCGTTCTGGAACAGGGTGCCTCGGTCTGGTTTGGCTGCACGATCCGCGCCGACCACGAAGAGATCCGCGTGGGCGAGGGCAGCAACGTTCAGGAAAACTGCGTCATGCATATCGACGCCGGGTATCCGCTAACCATTGGTAAGAACTGCACCATCGGGCACAAAGTCATGCTGCATGGCTGCTCGATCGGGGAAAACACGCTGATCGGGATGGGGGCGATTGTTCTGAATGGGGCGAAGATCGGGAAAAACTGTCTTATCGGTGCCGGCGCCCTGATTACCGAAGGCAAGGAAATACGCGATAACTCTCTGGTCATGGGGTCGCCGGGTAAAGTTGTGCGGGAACTGGATGCGGCGGCAGCGCAAAAAATCACCTTCAGCGCGCTTCACTATCAGCAGAATATGCGCGCGTTTCGCAAAACTTTGAAACCTGTGTCCTAGGTTGATTCCAAACGCATCAAGAGTGACGGAAATGCCAAACGACCTGCTTGCTGAAATTGTGTCGGCCATTCCGATGCCCACGCTTATGGTTGATCAGACCGAGCGCATCATAGCGGCTAACACCGAAGCCAGAACAATGCTGGGTCAGAACATCGAAGGCCGTCATTTCGCGACGATCCTTCGGCAACCACAAGTTATCGACGCGATAGAGCAGAGCCTGCGCAGCAAGGGCTCGTCCAAAACGCGCCATTTGTCCAATGATGGTGCCCAGGACACCACTTTCGAAGTGCAATGCCGTTACATGAATGGTGTGGGCGCGGTGGAGGGCGGGGCCGTGATGGTCGTTTTCCAGGACGTCACGCATCTGGAACAGGCCGGACAAATGAGACGTGACTTCGTGGCAAATGTCAGCCACGAATTGCGCACGCCTCTGACCGCTCTGATGGGCTTTATAGAAACATTGCGCGGTCCAGCGCGAGACGATACAGCCGCCCGTGAACGGTTTCTGCAGATCATGACCGACGAAGCCAATCGGATGAACCGGCTGGTCGGGGATCTGCTATCCCTGAACCGGGTCGAGAGCGAAGAGCGGGTTCGCCCCAAAGAGCAGCTAGATCTGACGGGCTTGTTGCAATCAACGCTTACAACGCTTCGTCCCCTGGCCGAGGCTGCAAATGTGGACCTGACACTGGATACGTCTTCGGGACCTATCTCGGTGACCGGAGACAGCGACCAACTGCGCCAAGTGTTTACGAACCTCGTTGAGAACGCCATCAAATATGGTGGGAGTGGCGGTAGTGTTGATGTGCGCATTCAGGCATCCGACCGCGACACCGCCATGCGCGGTCCTGCGGTTCGGGTACAGATCGCAGACAAAGGCCCAGGCATTGATGCCGTACATCTGCCGCGCCTGACCGAGCGATTCTATCGCGCCGATAGTCACAGGTCCCGCGAATTGGGCGGTACAGGGTTGGGCCTGGCGATTGTAAAGCACATCGTCAACCGCCATAGGGGCCGGTTGCGTGTCGAAAGCACCCTGGGCAAAGGTTCTGTATTTACAGTGATTTTGCCACGCTGATCTCGGACTTCCAGCGCGGTTCCATTTCGAACACGAACGGTGTTTCGTGGGGTCAAGTTAAGAATACGTAAGAAAATCGTTACGTGTCATAAAACCGTTACGAACTTGTCACAAAAGGCTTACCGACGCCTCTTAGGGGTTCGCCCCAAGATCATCATGGGGGTGATCAGAATTTACCTTTCTCAAGGAGACTGTAATGTCCTTTGTTAAACTGTCGGCTTCGGCTCTCACCATCGCTGCTGTATCGGCCACCACGGCCGCCGCTCGTGATCAAGTTCAGGTTGCCGGTTCGTCGACTGTGTTGCCATATGCCTCGATCGTGGCTGAAGCCTTCGGTGAAAACTTTGACTTCCCTACGCCAGTTGTTGAATCGGGTGGTTCCTCGGCGGGCCTGAAGCGTTTCTGTGAAGGTGTTGGCGAAAACACCATCGACGTTGCGAACGCCTCGCGCGCGATCCGTGAAAAAGAAATCAAAGCCTGTGCCGAAAACGGCGTGACCGACATCATCGAAGTTCAGATCGGTTATGACGGCATCGTTTTCGCATCCGACATCAACGGCAACTCGTTCGAGTTCACGCCGGAAGACTGGTACAAAGCGCTGGCCGCGAAAATCGTTGTAGACGGTGAAGTTGTCGACAACCCGAATAAAACCTGGGCCGACGTGAACCCGGATTTCCCGGCGCAACCGATCGCAACCTTCATTCCGGGCACCAAGCACGGCACACGTGAAGTGTTTGAAGACAAGGTGATCCTGGCGGGTTGTGAGCACCTAGGCGATTTCGAAGTGTTCAAGGCAGCCGCCGGCGACGACAAGAAAGCAGCTGAAAAGCAGTGCATCGCCATCCGCACCGACGGCGTTTCGGTCGACATCGACGGTGACTACACCGAAACTCTGGCCCGCATCGACAGCAACAAAGACGGCATCGGCGTCTTTGGTCTGGCGTTCTACGAGAACAACACCGACAAGCTGCAAGTCGCAACCATGTCTAACGTTGTTCCTTCGACCGAGTCGATCGCAACTGGCGAATACCCGGTTTCGCGCCCGCTGTTCTTCTACGTGAAGAAAGCACATATCGGCGTGATCCCCGGCCTGAAAGAATATGCTGAGTTCTTCGTCGCTGACGAGATCGCAGGTCCCGACGGCCCGCTGGCAGAATACGGCTTGGTATCCGACCCTGAGCTGGTCAAGGTACAGGAAGCTGTTGCCAACGAAACCGTTCTGGGCGGCGGTTCCTAATCACACATACGAACGGAACCGGGGCGGTTTTTCGCGCCCCGGTTCTTTTTGACTCCATCTCTGCCATCCCCACGGAGTTCTCATGGCGTTATCCTGGCTGTTGCTTATCCTGCTTGCGCTGGCAGTGATCGGATTTTTTGCGGGTCGGTCCCGCGCTCTGGCAAGTGCGGGTGGAAACGTCCGCGATTTGCATTCTTTACCGTCTTACTACGGTTACAATGTTGCGTTGACGGCTCTGGTTCCCGCAGTTGGGGTGCTGATCGTCTGGCTTCTTGCCCAGCCGATGATCGTAAACAGCACGGTATCCAGCCTCATTCCTGATCAGGCAGTGCCCGAAGGGTCGGAGCGTGGCCTGATCATGAGTGAAGTGCGCCGCGTCGCATACGGCCTGGACGGCGCTGTCGCCAGCGGTGCGATGACCGAAACTCAAGCCCGAAACGGCAATGCGGATATTGAAGCGCTGACAAAAACGCTGAAAGACGCCGGCCAGGTTCTGACTCAGGACATCACACAGCCGATTTTGGTCGCAGCACAGAAGTTCCGCAGCATGACGTCCACAGGGAAAGTTGCGATGCAGGTCGTGGTTTTGGCCTTGGCACTGCTTGGGGCCGCCTTTGCTTATGTGCGCACGCACAAGGAGTTTAGGGCCCGCAACGTGGTAGAGCAGGGGGTTCTGGCCCTGCTATTGCTGGCCGCGTCGATCGCGATCCTGACAACCATCGGCATTGTTCTGTCGATGCTTTTTGAGACGATGAACTTCTTTCAGCTGCATTCGTGGAAGGACTTCTTTTTTGGCAGCACATGGGCGCCGAACTTCCGCGGTGGCAGTGAGCTGTCGATCCTGCCGCTGTTGTGGGGCACGCTGTACATTTCAGTGATCGCGCTGCTTGTGGCGGTCCCAATTGGATTGTTCGCCGCGATCTATCTGTCCGAGTATGCCTCGGGTGTGACGCGGTCCATTGCCAAACCACTGCTGGAAATCCTCGCCGGTATTCCGACCATCGTTTACGGTCTGTTTGCTCTGCTGACTGTGGGTCCGGCGTTGGTGTCGATGTTCGGCGACGGTGGCATGCTGGGTGTGGGTTGGATGGCCAGCTCAAATGCGGTTCTGACTGCCGGGTTGGTTATGGGGATCATGCTGATCCCGTTTGTCTCGTCACTGTCGGACGACATTATCAACGCGGTGCCACAAACCATGCGCGACGGCTCGCTGGGTCTGGGTGCGACGCATTCGGAAACCGTGCGCAACGTGATCTTACCGGCCGCGCTGCCCGGTATTGTCGGCGCGATCCTTCTGGCCGCAAGCCGCGCCATTGGTGAAACGATGATTGTTGTGATGGCCGCCGGAGCGATCGCCAAATTCTCGGGTAACCCGTTCGAGGCGATGACAACCATCACCACACGGATTGTCAGCCAGCTGACCGGCGATACCGATTTTGCCAGCCCCGAAACGCTAGTGGCCTTTGCGCTGGGTCTGACCCTGTTCATCATCACGCTGGGGCTGAACATCTTCGCCCTCTACATCGTACGCAAATACCGGGAGCAGTACGAATGACCGATATTTCCCAAACGCCTGACGCTGCTCCGACCGCGAAGCCCAAAAGTGGTTCGCTGTTCGAAAAGGATGCACGCACCAAGCGGCGCAATGCGGCTGAAAGCCGGTTCAAAATGTACGGCATCGCCGCCATCGGGATCGGCTTGCTAATGCTGATTGTGCTGGTGACCAATATTGTCACCGCTGGCACCGGTGCCTTTCAGCAAAGCTTTCTTGAACTGAATGTCGAACTGAAGGCCGACAAGCTGGACAAGAAGGGCAACCGCAATATCGAGGATATCAAAAAGGTTTCGACCTTTGGCTATGCCCCTCTGATCGCGTCTGCGCTGGAAAGCGAAGTTGAAAAGCTGAGCATCCAGACAGACCTGAAACCCAAGGAGATGGGCAAGATCCTGTCCAAGGCCGCGCAAGCCGAGTTGCGGAACTATGTGATCGCCAACCCCGATGAGATCGGCAAAACGGTCAGCTTCCGCTTTTTGGTCAATAGCCGTGTCGATGGCTACATGAAAGGCCGCGTAACCCGCGAGTCGATTGCCAACGACAAAAGCATTTCGGTCGAACAGTTGGATTTCGTGGATCAACTACGCGATGCGGGTGTGCTGTACAAAGCCTTCAACCCGGATTTCATTTTCGGTGCAGATGCGTCGGACCAGCGGCCCGAGGCGGCTGGGATCGGTGTCTCCATGCTGGGTTCATTGTTCATGATGTTGGTGGTTCTAGCGTTGGCCTTGCCCATCGGTGTGGCGGCTTCGATTTATCTTGAAGAATTCGCACCGCAAAACCGGTTGACCGATATCATCGAGGTCAACATCTCGAACCTGGCCGCGGTGCCGTCGATCGTGTTCGGTATTCTGGGTCTGGCTGTGTTCATCAACTACATGCACTTGCCGACGTCAGCCCCGCTGGTGGGTGGTCTGGTGCTGACCCTGATGACCTTGCCGACGATCATTATCTCGACCCGCGCATCGTTGAAGGCGGTTCCGCCGTCGATCCGTGATGCGGCGCTTGGGGTAGGGGCCTCGAAAATGCAGGCGGTGTTTCACCATGTTCTGCCGCTGGCCGCACCCGGTATTCTGACCGGTACCATCATTGGTCTGGCGCAGGCACTGGGGGAAACCGCACCGCTGCTGCTGATCGGTATGGTGGGCTTTATCGCCTCAAACCCGCCCGACGGAATTGTTGCGGGTTTCCTGTCGCCCAACTCGGCCATGCCGGCGCAGATCTATGAATGGTCCAAGCGCGCGGACCCGGCCTTTTATGAACGTGCATGGGGGGGCATCATCATCCTGTTGATCTTCCTCGTTACAATGAACACCATTGCGGTACTTCTGCGCCGCCGCTTTGAACGCCGCTGGTAAATGGGGGCTATTATGAATGATATGACACGAGTGGAGAGAACCGTGGACTCCAAAGCCATCAAGATCGCCGCCAACAACGTTCAGGTTTATTACGGCGACACGCACGCCATCAAAGACGTGGATGTCCAAATCGAGGACAAGACCGTAACGGCCTTTATCGGCCCATCGGGCTGCGGCAAGTCCACTTTTCTGCGCTGCCTCAACCGGATGAACGATACCATCGACATCTGCCGGGTCGAGGGCGATATCCTGCTGGACGGCGAAGACATTTACGACAAGCGCGTCGACCCAGTGCAGCTTCGCGCCAAGGTCGGAATGGTGTTTCAGAAACCAAACCCGTTCCCCAAGTCGATCTATGACAACGTTGCCTATGGCCCGCGCATCCATGGTCTTGCAAAGAACAAATCAGAACTAGATGATATTGTTGAGAAATCTCTGCGTCGTGCCGCGATATGGGATGAGGTCAAGGACCGCTTGGACGCCCCCGGTACAGGCCTGTCCGGTGGTCAGCAGCAGCGCCTGTGTATTGCCCGTGCCGTGGCAACGGAACCAGAGGTTTTGCTGATGGATGAGCCATGCTCGGCGTTGGACCCGATTGCCACTGCGCAAGTCGAGGAACTGATCGACGAGTTGCGTTCGCGCTATTCGGTGGTGATCGTGACACACTCAATGCAACAGGCTGCGCGGGTCAGCCAGAAAACGGCGTTCTTCCATTTGGGTAATCTGGTTGAATTCGGCGAGACCGGCCAGATCTTTACCAACCCGGAAGACCCCCGCACGGAAAGCTACATCACCGGCCGTATCGGCTGAGGACAGGTATTTTAAAATGACCGAACAACATATTGCATCCGCATTCGACCGCGACCTTGAAGCGGTTCAAGCCCATATCATGAAGATGGGTGGTCTGGTCGAGGCCGCGATCATGAACGCTGCGCGCTCGCTTGAAACCCGGGATGTCGAATTGGCCCAAGAGGTGCGTCAGGGCGATAAAGCCATTGATGCGCTTGAGGATCTGATCAACGAAGAAACCGCGCGGGTGATTGCGCTGCGGGCACCCACAGCGAGCGATCTGCGTCTGGTTCTGTCGGTTCTGAAGGTCTCGGCCAACCTGGAACGTATCGGCGACTATTCCAAAAACATTGCCAAACGCACCACGGTTCTTGTCGACGCCGGCGAGATCAACGGCAGTGCCGCAGCCCTGCGCCGTATGGCGCGCGAGGTCGAGCGGATGCTGCGCGACGCGTTGGACGCTTATATTCAACGTGACGCCGAATTGGCCGCTGACGTGATCCAGCGGGATGAAGAAGTAGACCAGATGTATAACGGCCTGTTCCGCGAGTTTCTGACCTTCATGGCTGAAGATCCCCGCAACATCTCGTCGTGCATGCACCTGCATTTCATCGCAAAAAACATTGAACGGATGGGCGATCACGTTACAGCCATCGCTGAACAGGTGGTTTATCTGGTGACTGGGGAACGGCCGTCGGAAACACGTCCCAAAGCTGATACCACCTCGCAAACCGCCTAGGAGGCAACGATTATGTCCGCTGATCAGCCTACGGTACTGGTTGTTGAGGATGAACTGGCCCAGCGTGAAGTGCTGGCTTACAACCTCGAAGCAGAAGGGTTTCGTGTATCCAAGGCAGCCAATGGCGACGAGGCATTGCTGCTAGTTGATGAAGACAGCCCGGACATCATCGTTCTGGACTGGATGATGCCCAACCTCAGCGGGATCGAAGTGTGCCGGCGCCTTAAAACGCGCCCGGATACACGATCGATCCCCATCATCATGCTTTCAGCCCGGTCGGAAGAGGTCGACAAGGTGCGTGGTCTGGAAACCGGGGCGGATGACTATGTGGTCAAGCCGTATTCGGTTGTCGAGCTTATGGCGCGCGTTCGCACACAGTTGCGCCGTGTTCGCCCGGCGACGGTCGGTATCAAGCTTGAATTTGCGGATATCATTCTGGATTCCGAGACACATAAGGTCAGCCGCAACAGCAAGCCGCTAAAACTGGGCCCGACCGAGTTTCGTCTGTTGAGCACGTTCATGGAAAAACCGGGCCGCGTATGGAGCCGCGAACAGCTGCTGGACCGGGTCTGGGGGCGCGATATCTACGTCGATACCAGAACGGTAGACGTTCACATCGGCCGCTTGCGCAAGGCGCTGACGCAGCATGGCGGTGAAGATCCCGTGCGTACGGTTCGCGGCGCAGGGTATGCGCTGGGGTAAAAACACGGGGCAGGGCGCACTGCCCTCTTCTATGCGGTTTACTCATGGTTCGTTGCGAATCTGTAGCTGTTATTTGCGGTTACGGCAGGGTATTTTGCGACAAAGCCGACTAGCGGAGAACCAAAATGAACGCCCCGAACACCAAACCGACTTTGCGCGCCAAAGATGCACCTGACATGGGGGCGTTCTCGTGGGACGATCCATTTCGTCTGGCGGATCAACTAACAGAAGATGAGCGCATGATCGCCGCGAGTGCGCAGGCATATTGTCAGGAAAAGCTGCAACCACGGGTTCTGGAAGCCTTCCAGAACGAGGAAACGGACCCGGAAATCTTCCGCGAAATGGGTGAAATGGGCCTTTTGGGCACCACGATCCCCGAAGAATACGGCGGTCTTGGTGGTGGCTATGTGTCCTACGGCCTGGTCGCGCGCGAGGTTGAGCGTGTGGATTCTGGCTATCGCTCGATGATGTCGGTGCAAAGCTCATTGGTGATGTACCCGATCTATGCATATGGCAGCGAAGAACAGCGCCGGAAGTACCTTCCAAAACTGGCCAGCGGCGAATGGATCGGTTGCTTTGGTCTGACAGAACCTGATGCCGGCTCGGACCCGGCGGGCATGAAAACCCGCGCGGAAAAGATCGACAGTGGTTATCGGCTGACCGGCAGCAAGATGTGGATCTCGAATTCACCCGTCGCAGACGTCTTTGTGGTGTGGGCTAAGTCCGATGCTCATGACGGCAAGATCCGTGGATTTGTTTTGGACAAGGGCCTCAAAGGTTTGAGCGCACCCAAAATTCAGAACAAAATGAGCCTGCGGGCATCGATCACGGGTGAGATCGTTCTGGACGGCGTCGAAGTGGACGAGGGCGCCTTGCTGCCGCATGTTCAGGGCCTGAAGGGTCCGTTTGGCTGTCTGAACCGTGCGCGCTACGGGATCAGCTGGGGCGTCATGGGCGCCGCTGAAAGCTGCTGGCACGGTGCGCGTCAGTATGGTCTGGACCGCAAACAGTTCAACAAGCCGCTGGCGCAGACGCAACTGTTCCAATGCAAACTGGCGGATATGCAAACCGAGATCGCCCTAGGCCTGCAAGCTAGCCTGCGCGTTGGCCGTTTGATGGATGAGGCAGAAGCTGCGCCCGAGATGATCTCGATCGTTAAGCGCAACAACTGCGGCAAAGCGTTGGATATCGCGCGGAATGCCCGCGACATGCACGGCGGCAATGGCATCTCACTGGAATTCCAGGTTATCCGTCACATGGTCAACCTGGAAACCGTAAACACCTATGAGGGCACGCACGACGTTCATGCCTTGATTTTGGGGCGGGCACAGACCGGACTTCAGGCCTTCTACTAGGATATTCTAAAAGCCGCATAATCGGTATTATGGTAAAACCGTAACATTGGCAATTTCCGGTTTTCCCAAAATTGCCAATCCCTTACGATGCCTTTCAAAACGTCCAATTCGGAGTCCCTGATGAACTTGAATGGCAAGACTGTGGTGATAACCGGTGCAGCCAACGGTATCGGTAAAGGTCTGGCAACCCGGTTCGCGCGCGAAGGTGCAACGGTCGTATGCGCAGACATAGACACCGAAGCTGCGCGTTCTGTGGCCACGGATATCAACGGGCATGCGGTCACATGCGATGTTTCAGACGAAGCCAGTATCAAAGCGTTGATTGATCACGTCGAAGATGAGATTGGCCCGATTGATCTGTTCTGTGCAAATGCTGGGATCCTGACCCTTGGTGGTCTGGACGTTCCGGATGAAGACTGGGACCGGATCTGGAAAATCAACGTCATGTCGCATGTCTGGACCGCGCGTCACCTCGTTCCGCATATGATCGCGCGCGGCGGTGGCTACATCATGACAACGGCCTCGGCTGCAGGACTTTTGAACCAGCCTGGCGCTGCACCGTACGGCGTTTCTAAACACGCCGCCGTGGGCTTTGCCGAATGGCTGTCGCTGACATACAGCCATAAAGGCCTGCGCGTTTCGGTTCTATGTCCGCAAGCGGTTCGGTCCGAAATGACACGCGGCTTTGAGGATTCGGTAGCGTCTATCGACGGTATGCTAGAGCCTGAAGACGTGGCCCAGGCCTGTGTCGAAGCCATTGAGTCGGAACAGTTTCTGGTGCTACCGCATTCGAAAGTGTTGGACTACATTCGGCACAAATCCAGTGATTACGACAGCTGGCTTAGGGGCATGAACAAGTTAAATCAACAGTTTACGGACGATGATTAAAGTTTCTTCTGGGCTTTTCGCATCAGGCCTTCCTGCGTGACCGACGCAACCAAAGTGCCGTCTTGTGCATAAATCGACCCTCGGTTGAAGTTGCGCCCTCGCCCACTCCATGGCGAATCCATCGAATACAGATGCCAGTTTTCAAAATGGATCGGCGCGTGGAACCACATGGCGTGATCCAGGCTGGCCCCATTGACCTGCCCCGTAAACCAGCTGAGGCCATGCGGTCGCATACCTGATCCCATCAGATACATGTCAGACGCGTAAGTCAGCAGCAATTGCTGAGTGGCAGAATCCGCCCCCACTGCACCGGGCATGCGGAACCAGACCTGATTTCGATCGTCCGATATTTCAGGGTGGAACGGATCAAGATGGCTGGCCTCACGGACCTCGATTGGCCGTTCGCGTGTCAGCTCACCACGCATGTGTTTGGGTACCAAATCCACGTATTTCTTGCGCAGTTCAGTGCGCGACGGATAACTTTCCGGGTCCTCCATCTGGGGCATCTCATGGTGATGATCCCAGCCTTCATCCTCAATGTGGAACGAGGCCGATACGTTCAAAATCTGTTTGCCATGCTGGATCGCGACCACGCGCCGTGTGGTAAATGAACCTCCATCCCGGGCTCTATCAACTTGATAAATAACAGGAATAGATGGATCGCCCGGGCGAATAAAATACGCATGCAGCGAATGGCACAGCCGATCATCCACAGTACGATACGCCGCCGCCAGAGCCTGCGACACCACCTGCCCGCCAAAGATACGCGTCGGAGTCTCGCCGCCTGACCCGGTGCCTCGGAACAGGTCAACTTCGAGCCTCTCGAGGTTCAAAAGGTCAAGAAGGACACGTTCTGCTTCGGTCATTGGCGACTCTCCGGTTGGCTATGAAAAAGGCGTATCAGCGCCATCCGGGTCAATCAACCAACGCGCCCATTACCAGCGCCTTTAGCTCGGATCGGGACGGGTAAGAACTGGACGGCGACAATTGGGTGAAGAATACGGCCGACAGATCGTTGCTGCGGTCAATCCAGAAGAATGTCGAAGCCATACCGCCCCAACTAAAATCACCTAATGACCCAGGTGTTCGGGTTCTGCCAGGGTTGATGATGACAGACCCGGCCAGACCAAATCCCATGCCTTCCATCGGTTGCTCGGCAAAGCTTTGCGGGCCCATCGAGGCGATATCGCCCGGCAAGTGGTTTTGCAGCATGAAGTCGACTGTCTTTGGACCCAGCAAGCGGTGGCCGTTGCCCTGCCCCCGGTTTCGCATCATCTCGGTGAATTTGACGTAGTCGTCGATCGTGCTGACCAGACCGCCACCGCCCGAAAAGGTCGTCGCCTTTTCAAATGGGGATGCGCCTGCCTCGTCTGTCAATCGCAGGGTGTCGTCGCCGGTCTCAGCTGAATTCAGCGCCATCGCGTCCCCGGCCAGCGGCGTATAGAGAGACGCGAACCGATCCCCTGCCCCTTTGGGCACAGAAAATCCGGTCTCGGCCATCTCAAGGGGCTCAAAGATCTCTTGCGCGAAGAACTGATCCAAGGTTTTGCCGGACACAACCTCGACCAAGCGGCCCAACACATCAGTGGAAACTGAATATTCCCAACGGGTTCCGGGCTGGAACGCCAATGGCAGCTGTGCCAGTGCGCCGATCCTGTCCTTCAAAAGCCCTTGATTGGGGCTAAAAATCAGCTTCTGTGCATCCATCGCTGCCGGAAGAACACCGGGATTGAACGGATAACTGAATCCGCTTGTGTGGGTCAGTAGCTGATGCAGTGTCAGGGATGGTGCATCTTCGGTTTGATCCAGCCTCTCCGCCCCAGGAACAAGAGCCTGAACGGAAGCAAATTCAGGCAGAAATTCAGAAAGTTGCGCGTCGAGGTGGAACAACCCACGCTCGGCCAGCATCATCACCGCGACCGAGGTGATGGGTTTCGTCATAGAATAGATCCGCACAAGCGTATCGCGCTGAAACGGTAGGTCCTTTTCAACATTTCTAAGGCCACAGGCGTGAAAAAACCCCTCGGACCCGTGGTGGGTCAATAGTAATGAACTACCCGCGTATTTGCGCTCATCGACATATCGCTGCATCCAGTCCCGTATGCGGTTCAGGCGGGCGGGATCAAGGGTGGTCTGGCTGCGCATGGGTTTCTCGAACCTCCTCGGCGGTTTGATTGATCTTGACCGGTGACGCACTGAATTAATAGAGGAATTCCTGATTTCCCACATCGTGACCAACGGCCAGTGCGCGCCAGCCTTCCCGCCTGTACACTAGACGCGTTATAGATTCGTCTGGTGGTTCAGAGTTCATTTCACAGATCGTCGTATCGGAGTTTAGACAATGACGCAGACCATAGATTTCATTTTCGATTTTTGCAGCCCAAACGCATTTCTGGCCCATAAGGTTTTGCCCGAACTGGCGAAACGAAATGGCATGCAGGTAAGCTATGTGCCCGTGTTACTGCCGACGATATTCAAGGCGACACATAATCAGAACCCGTTCGAGGCATTTTCGGAAAATCGCCAGAAAACAGCCTATTTGACCCATGATCTTCATCGCTTTGCTCGCAGACGCGGATTGAGCTTTCATATGAGCCCGCATTTCCCGGTGAACACAAAATTTGCCACGCGCGGCGCTGTATTTGCCTCGGGTAAATCATGGGAATCTAAATACATAAACGCAATATTTGATGCGATTTGGGTGCATGGCCAGAAAGTTGATGAACTGGGAGTGCTGATGGATATCTTGCAGGAAAACAAACTTCCTGCGCGCAAGATCCGCGAGGCCATGACGGGTGCCGAAATAAAGCAGCGGCTCAAAGAGCAATCCAAAGCCGCCGTAAAGCAAGGTGTATTCGGTGTGCCCACAATGTTTGTGGGCACCGAGATGTTCTTTGGCAAAAACAGCCTTGGCAATATTGAGTTGGAGCTTTCCCGGCCATCAGCCTGACGGAATATCTACGATTTCAGTGCTTCCAGCCCGTGTTTTGCAAACACCGGAACATAAGCCCCAAATACCTGCGCGCGTTTGGGATCAGACGCGTTGCCGTCCAATGCGCGCTTGTACACACCCTGCAGAATTCCGGCCATTCGGAAGAAATTGAACGCCAGGTAGAACCCGAAATTTTCAATCCCAGGTAAGCCGCGGCGTTGGCAATATCGCCCGATAAATTCTTGATCTGACAGTATTCCCAGGGCTTGACGGTCGACGCCTGCCAACCCGCGACCCTCGTTTCCGGGGGGCAGTTGCCACTGCATGATAACCGCTGCCAGATCTGCGTAAGGGTGCCCGATCGTCGACAGCTCCCAATCCAGAACGCCAATGCAGCGGCAACCGTTCTGTTCGAACATCAGATTGTCGATGCGGTAGTCACCATGCACCAATGTGCGCTGACCGTCATCGTCCGGAATGGCCCCCTCAAGCGCGGAGATAAGCGCATCCATCTCGGGGATGGTCGTTGTCTCGGATGCGCGATACTGCTTGGTCCATCGGGCAATTTGGCGCTCAAAGTAATTGCCGGGCGGGCCATAGTCGGACAGGCCTACTGCGTCCACATCGACGTCATGCAAATCGGCCAGCACGCGGTTCATTTCGTCGAATACACCACTGCGAGTTGCGTTGTCGTCCTCATCCACCGTCGGCTCAAGGAATACACGCCCCTGCAACCGTTCCATGACATAAAACGCCGAACCGATGATGTCGTCATCCTCGCAAAGCAGCATCATCCGAGGGACCGGAACCGCGCTATCGGCCAGAGCACTTTGAACGCGAAACTCGCGTTCCACGGCATGGGCTGATTTCAGCAAAACGCCTGGCGGTTTACGGCGCAGCACATAACTCTTGGAAGGTGTGCGCAGTTCGAAAGTTGGGTTGGATTGTCCAATGGCGAATTTCGTCGCTTCCAGCGGCCCCATGTAACCGTCCAAATTTGCGCTGAGATAGGCGTCTAGCGCCGTCAGGTCGAGTTGTGATTTATCACGCATTTCCAACAACTATTCCCCCGGCCCTATAGTGCTTCGGCGAAGAGATTACCGGCGGTCACCACGTTTAGGCCCCCAGAAACTGGGATGACGGCTCCGGTCACATAGCTGCCGCCACGCCCGCACAGGAACAACATGCACCCGGCGATATCCTCGTCTCGACCTACACGGCCCAACGGAACTGTCTTGCCAACCTTTTCGCGCGTGCCCTCGTCTGCCGTCGCAAAGGCTGTCATCCGTGATACAAATGGTCCCGGTGCAAGCGCGTTAACAGTGACGTGATAGGGCGACAATTCCTTGGCTAAAATCTTGGTCAGGTGCAGCACCGCAGCTTTGGATGCGGAATAGCTGTATGCACCGTCGCCCATCGGCACCTCACCCATTACTGATCCAACGTTGACGACGCGCGCCGGATCGTCAGGTGTTCCGGACTTCATCAGCATCGGCAACAGGCGCTGCGTCAGTTCGAACAGACCAGCGACGTTGACGGAATTGACCTTTTCCCACGCGTGATGGGGAAACTGTCCCAGCGGTGAACCCCAAGAGATGCCCGCATTATTCATCAGGATATCAAGGGTATCCGTGCGATTCTTGACCTCATCGACGATGGCCACAACGCCGTCTTCCGTTCCAACATCTCCGCTGAAACCTTCGGCGCTTCCGGGCGCGTCCAGAGCATTCAGCTCGGCCGCGACGGTTTCACAGGCTTCCCCTTTGCGCGACGCGATCAGTACGCGTGCCCCTGCCCTTACAAGCGATTCCGCAGCCATCCGGCCAATGCCGGTGGCACCACCTGTCACCAGTGCGGTTTTTCCCTGCAGCGAGAATAGGGTTTCAGGGGTCATGGTCTGCTCCTCGGTTTTGAATTGGGGCACAGGTGGCGATTTTCGGCGAGATTTGCACCCTGCGGAATTCTTGACAACATTCACCGCTGCGCCAAAGGTCCTCTCAACCGAATAACAAGGACAAGACAGTCATTATGCAAGCGTTACTCAGCGTCGCGCCGGGCGGACCGGATACATTGGAACTTACGACCCTGCCCGACCCGGTGCCAGGAAAGGGAGAGTTGCTGGTCGGGGTTAAGGCTGCTGGCGTCAATTTCCCCGATACGTTGATGATCCAAGACCTGTATCAGATTAAACCACCCAGACCATTTGCCCCGGGTGGGGAAATTGCGGGTGAGGTATTGGGCGTTGGCGAAGGCGTAACCGGATTCGAGGTTGGGGACAGGGTTCTGGCGCTGACCGGATATGGCGGTTTTGCCACGCAATTGACGGTCAAGGCGGCTACAGCCGTGAAATTCCCCACATCGATGCCATTCGATGACGCGGCATGTTTCATTTTCACCTACGGCACGTCCTACCACGCGCTGAAAGACCGTGCCGCATTGCAGCCTGGTGAAACGCTTTTGGTGCTGGGTGCCGCAGGTGGTGTCGGTAGCGCGGCCATTGAGCTGGGCAAGGCGATGGGCGCGCGTGTCATAGCGGCCGTATCTTCTCAGGAAAAGGCGGATTTTTGCCGTCAAATCGGCGCGGACGACACAATCGTATATTCCCGCCAGATGGACCGCGACGCCCAAAAGGCATTCTCTGGTGAAATCAAGGCCATGGCGGGCGCAAATGGCGTGGATGTCGTCTATGATGCCGTTGGCGGAGATTATGCCGAACCAGCGCTGCGCAGCATGGCGTGGAATGGCCGGTTCCTTGTTGTCGGGTTTCCGGCCGGTATTCCCAAAGTCCCACTCAATCTACCATTGTTGAAGGGCTGCCAGGTCGTTGGCGTGTTCTGGGGGGCTTCGGTCTATCGGGATCCCAAGGGCCATGCCGAAAATATCAGCGAGTTGTTCGACTTATACGCCAATTCACAGATAAAGCCGCAAATCAGTCGGCGGTTTCCTTTAGCGGATGCAAGCGAGGCACTGAAATTGTTGAACGACCGCACCGTTCTTGGAAAAGTTGTGGTAACGATGCCAGAATCCTGACTGGTTTTCGACGCTTGGTTCAAGATCAGATGGTGTTAGATGCGCGACACTCGCCTGATGAGTGCGCAGGCTGGTGGACATCCATACCTAATCACGTTTATCAACCAGTAATGGGACGGAGAATGAATGCATAAAGTTCTGATTTTGAACGGTCCGAACCTGAACTTGCTGGGCACACGACAACCCGAGGTTTATGGCCGTACAACGCTGAAAATGGTCGAAGAAACCTGTGCAAGCCACGGCGCGTCTATCGGGTTGGACGTATCACACTTGCAATCCAATCACGAAGGTGTGCTGATCGACGCGATCCACGCGGCCAAAGGCAATCAAGACGGGATCGTTCTGAACGCTGGGGCGTATACACACACCTCGATCGCTTTGATGGATGCGATCGCTTCGGTAGACCTGCCGGTTGTTGAGGTTCACCTGTCGAACATACACGCACGTGAACCCTTCCGACACAAATCCTTTGTGGCGCCGGTTGCGCTGGGACAGATCTGCGGCTTTGGGCTGCAGGGCTATGTGATGGCGTTGGATGCGCTGTCGGCGCATTTGCAAAATGAGGGGTCCGTATGAAGCTGGGTGAGTATCTGAATTTCCTCAGCTACGTCAAAACTCTGGAAGAGCTTTGGGACGCTCATTGCCGCCAGATGGCAATTTTCGGTTTCCACCGTCTGCTATACGGCTATACGCGCTACAGGACCGAAACGTCTTTGGGAGACCCCGAAGACTTCACCATCCTTACAAACCACGGCAAAGAGTACATCGATGGTTTCGTGCGCGATGGGCTGTACTTTCATGCACCCATGCTGAAATGGGCGCTGCACAATGAAGGCGCGGCCAGTTGGAGAATGATTCAGGATATGAATTCCGACGGCACGATGACCGCCCAGGAACGCCAGGTATATGAGTTCAATCGGTCAAAAGGCGTTGTGGCGGGATACACTATCAGTTTCACCTCGGTTTCGATGCGGTCCAAGGGGGCGATCTCTCTTTCGGCTGGTGGTGCCACTAGCCAGGATGAGGTTGACGCAATCTGGGCTGAACATGGCGATGACATCTTGTTGATGAACAATGTCGCGCATCTGAAGATACTTACCCTGCCCTACAACACCCCCAATCGCGCTCTGACGAAGCGTCAGCGCGAGGCGCTGGAATGGGTTGGAGATGGGAAGACGACGCAGGACATAGCGCTTTTGATGGGGTTAACATCGGCGACCGTTGAAAAGCATTTGAGGCTTGCCCGTGAGTCTCTATCAGTCGAAACAACAGCGCAAGCCGTGCTCAAAGCATCCCTGCAAAATCAGATGTTCATCATGGAAGCCTGATGTGTCCTTTTTGACGCTAAATTGCGTCAATTTACGTAGGGTAAGGAAAACATGACTTTCCGAATCTGAGCCCCAGTTGCAAAGTGATATTGTTCCGTGAGTGGTGGCTTTAGCCTGGGAACATTTTGATCGGATCTTTGCAATACCGAAGCTCTCCGGTCGCTCTGACATAAAGGCGTCTATTTGTCCGCGTCTCTTAGTCGGAATTTTGGGGGGCCTCGACCATCCCCATCTGCGGGGCCCCTCAATCCTTCCATTAGTAGTGTATGATCTGTTGTTCCCAACGCCGGAAGGCGCAAAAAAACCGACTACTGGAAAGTAGCCGGTTTAATTCTGTTCAGGTTAAGGCCCCTTTCAGGGCCTCTGCCAGAATTAGCCCTGTACGGCCTTGGCAACTTCGGCTGCAAAGTCTTCTTTTTCGACCACGATGCCTTCGCCAACTTCCAGACGGACGAAACCAGTGATGGTTGCGCCTGCTTCTTTGGCTGCGGCTTCGACGGTCAGGTCAGGGTTCACAACGAACGACTGGTTCAGCAAAGTTGATTCCGCTACGAATTTCTTCATACGGCCAACGATCATTTTTTCGATCACCTGCTCCGGCTTGCCGGATTCGCGGGCGATGTCCATCTGAACCTGCTTTTCTTTTTCGACAACAGCCGAGTCCATGTCCGCTTCAGACAGGGCCGCCGGGTTCACAGCTGCGATGTGCATCGCAATCTGCTTGCCGATCACCTCGTCGCCACCGGACAGAGCAACCAGAACACCGATTTTGCCCATGCCGTTGGTGGCTGCGTTGTGAACGTAGGACACAACAGTGTCGCCCGACAGTTTCGCCATGCGGCGAACCGACATGTTTTCACCAATGGTGGCGATCTTGTCGGTTAGGGTGTCAGCAACGTTCTTGCCGCCCAGATCAGCCGCTAACAGAGCTTCGACATTGTCGACGCCTTCTGCCGCGTAAGCAATCTTGCCAACCATTTCCTGGAACTCGGCGTTCTTTGCGACGAAGTCGGTTTCCGAGTTTACTTCGACAGCAACACCGTTGCCACCGTTGACGTGAACAGCAACCAGACCTTCTGCTGCGGTACGGCCGGATTTCTTGGCCGCTTTGGCCAGACCTTTGGTGCGCAGCCAATCAACTGCTTCGTCCATGTTGCCGCCGGTTTCGGTCAGCGCTTTTTTTGCGTCCATCATGCCTGCGCCGGTCGAGTCGCGCAGTTCTTTAACCATTGCTGCTGTGATTGCCATCTTTTGGCTCTCCTCAATTCAAACGGAATTGGGGCAGGTCTACCCTGCTCCATATGTCATTTACGTGACGGGCAGCTTACGCTTCGGCTTTGGCTTCCGGCGTGGCTTCTTCTGCAACGGGTGCTTCTTCCGCAACGACTTCTTCAACCGGTGCTTCTTCGAATGCGCCCAGGTCAACGCCTGCAGCACCCATCTGAGCGGTCATACCGTCCAGAGCGGCACGAGCAACCAGATCGCAATACAGAGAGATCGCGCGCGCTGCGTCGTCGTTGCCGGGGATGATGTAATCCACGCCATCGGGCGAGCAGTTGGTGTCGACAATTGCCACAACCGGGATACCCAGCTTGTTGGCTTCGGCGATGGCCAGTGCTTCTTTTTTGACGTCGATGACGAAAAGCAGATCAGGAACGCCGCCCATTTCGCGGATACCGCCCAGCGATGCCTGCAGTTTGCCCTGGTCACGTTCCATGCCCAGACGCTCCTTCTTGGTCAGGCCTTCGGCGCCCGATTCCATGGCTTCGTCAATCTGGTTCAGACGATTGATCGACTGAGAAACGGTTTTCCAGTTGGTCAGCGTGCCGCCCAGCCAGCGGTGGTTCATGTAGTACTGAGCCGACTTTTCAGCGGCTTCTGCGATCGGCTGAGCTGCCTGACGCTTGGTACCAACGAACAGAACGCGGCCACCTTTTGCGACAGTGTCACGAACAGCCTGCAGAGCCTGGTCCAGCATCGGAACGGTCTGGGTCAGGTCCATGATGTGGATGCCATTGCGCGAGCCGTAGATGAACGGGCCCATGCGGGGATTCCAACGCTGTGTCTGGTGACCAAAGTGAACGCCAGCTTCCAGCAGCTGACGCATGGTGAACTCGGGAAGAGCCATGCTATTTTCCTTTTCCGGTTTACGCCTGGGCGGGGGTGAAAGAAGCGGATGCTCCAACCGGCGGGCCAGATAAGGATGTCTCCCTCAAATAGCCCAAACCCCGCCTGCGGGTTTTAATGGCGCGCGTATACGGTAGGAATTCGCCCTGTGCAAGTGCCAAATGGCCTTATTTTTCAAGCCGCGCAATTGCATGCGCGTGGCGCACTGCCTCTTCGCAATGTGCCGCCAACGCCTTGCGGTCGGCAAAATCGCTGACTTTGGCTGGAACGTGGTAAATCAATTCCACCGTCCCCTGCCGACGCGCGCCCAAGGTCTTGAGAAGATGCGGGGCAAAATCCATATCGCCCCACCAGCCATAGAACCTGTCAGGCTGCCCTTTTGGCGCGTGAAAGACTACGGATACAGGCTGAACATACATGAAGTCCCGCAATTCATCCGAGAAGAACGCGGCGAAAAGCGTTGTTTTAAAAGTTAAAACACGAAGACCATCGGTCGAGGTGCCCTCGGGGAAAAACAACAACTTATGCCCGACTTTCAAGCGCTCTTCAAAGATCAGGGTCTGTTCGCGGGCTTTCTTGCGATCTCGTTCGATAAACACCGTGCCCGTGGCGCGGGCTAGCCAGCCGATACCCGGCCATTTGGCCACCTCGGCCTTGGACACGAAGTACACCCGCTTACGGGCGTTCAGCGCAAAGATGTCGAGCCAAGAAGTGTGGTTTGCGACCACCGCGCCGCGTTCGCGCATCAACTCACCGGTACTGCGAAAGCCGATGCCAAGAAGCCGGAGCGCATTGCGGCAGACAAACTGCGCAATGAACGGTGTGATCGGACGCCGTAAACCGAACAGCGGGCGCTCGATCAGGCGAACGGTCAACAAAACGAGCAGTCCGCCAAAAACCAGCAGTGCCAAGGGAAGGCCGCGCAAGATCACCAATGCCCAGCCAAATACACCCAATTCAATCGGGTCTGGCGCGTCGTCACTGTCCCAAAGCGGTTCGTTCACTGGATCAGGCTCCGCCGTAAATACGCCGCTGGCGCTCGTTCATGCGCGCCGTGTCGAGGATCAGGCAAACATCTGTTGTGTTGAACGCGTGGTCGATAAACGCCCCCTCGCCCACAAAGCCACCCAACCGCAGGTACGCCTTGATCAGCGCGGGAACCTGTACCATCGCCCCACGGCGATCCAGCGCATCCGGCGCGACAAGGTCCATGCTCTGAAACACTTCGGGTTGCGCCCTGACCCGCAAGTCTGGCGGGGCCAGATGATTGTGGTGCAACATCGACAAAGGCTGGGCCAGTTCCTGCACATTGATGCCGTGGAAGCTGGCGACCCCGAACAACACCTCAATCTCGCGCTCGGCCACATAGCCTGCCAGGCCGTTCCATAGCTGGTACATCGCCGTTCCGCCCCGATAGTCCGGGTGAAGGCAGGAACGTCCAAGCTCCAACAATTTGCGACCGCTTTGTTTCAACACGGTCAGGTCGTATTCATCCTCAGAATAGAACTGCCCCAATTCGATGGCTCGTTCACCCGGTAACAGCCTGTAAACGCCCACAACTTCGCCAGTGGCGTCATCATACGCCAGCATGTGATCATAATAAGGATCAAACTGATCCTGCTCTAACCCTGCCTCGTGGTCCACCATTTTGCCGCCGCCGCCCAATTCGCGGACGAACACGTCATATCGCAGCCTTTGGGCTGCGCGCAGTTCGGCCTCGGATTCGGCAAGTTTGACAGTGAAAGAAGGGCCTGCATCCGGCATCGGGTATTCCGCTTTTGTTTGCGCGCTGATACCGCAGTTTTCGGTCAAATGGCAACCGGCGCGGCGGCGGCCCATCGTTAACCATTCTTAAACAAGTTTCACAGATCAAAGACGGGCGTCAGGGCGATGCGGGTTCCGTCAATCACCACTTTTCCCTGATCGCGGAAATTCACGGTGACTTTGCCGCCGATGTTGGACTGCACTTGTCCGACGCCCCAATCGGGGAAATCGGGGTGGCGGACATACATGCCCGGTGCAAGTATGGCATTGAGGTCTGTCATGATCGGGCTCCGGTCCGGCGGCAGATACAACAGGAGAGGTACGCATGGGCGACACCAACGTCAATCTGGCCGAACTGATCGGGTCTCGAATTTGTCACGATCTGATCAGCCCCATTGGCGCAATAAACAACGGGCTGGAACTGCTTGAGATGGTCGGAACCATGCAGGGCCCCGAGATGGAGCTGATCTCGGGCAGCGTCGGAAGCGCCGGAGCAAAGATCAGGTTCTTTCGCGTCGCTTTTGGGTCGGCCAGCGATCAACCGTTGGGCCGGGCCGAAGTCACTGAGTTGTTGAAAGACGTTGAAAGCGTTGGTCGTGTGCGTGTCAACTGGCACGTGACCGATTCGATGCCACGCAATCAGGTCAAGCTCGCCTTTCTGGCCCTGATGTGTTGCGAAAGAGCCATGCCGATGGGGGGCGACGTCACCGTGGCAATTAACGGTGGCAGTTGGACAGTGACCGGTGTGGCAGACAAGCTGAATATTGAGGCTGATCTTTGGAAGAACCTACCCAAAGGCCAATTTGCGAACAAGGTGACGCCAGCACAGGTGCAGTTTGCACTGCTGCCCCAGACCGCTGCCTCGATGGGTCGGCGGGTTGTGGCGGAAACCACCTCAACCCGCGTCGCTATCCGGTTTTAAGACCGTACGGTTCCGTTGCCGCGGACAAGATATTTGAAGCTCGTCAGCTGAGCGGCCCCGACCGGGCCGCGCGCATGCATTTTGCCGGTTGCGATTCCGATCTCGGCCCCCATCCCGAATTCGCCACCGTCGGCAAACTGGGTTGAGGCATTGTGCATCAGGATCGCACTGTCGAGTCGCTCAAAGAACCGGGCAGCGGCATCGGCATCCTCGGTCATTATGCAATCAGTGTGGTTCGAACCGAACTGACGGATATGCGCGATCGCTGCATCGATATCAGCTACCGGCTTGGCCGCGATGATGCTGTCGAGGAATTCCTTGCCCCAGTCGTCGCCCGTGGCCGCGATAGTGCCGTCCAGGGCCAACGCGCCTTCGGTATGGATTTCGACGCCCGCCGCAAGCAGGGCGGAAATTATATCCCGGCCGAGTGTTTCAGCCACATCCTGATGGATCAGCAAGCACTCGGCAGCACCACAAATCCCAGTGCGCCGGGTTTTGGCGTTCAGCACGACGTCCAGCGTTTTTTGGGGGTCTGCAGCCTTGTCGACATAGATGTGCACGATACCTTCCAAGTGCGCAAAGACGGGCACGCGTGCCTCGCGCTGAACCAACCCAACCAGACCTTTTCCGCCGCGCGGAACGATGACGTCCACACAATCGGTCATGGTCAGCAGCTCTTGCACTGCGGCGCGGTCTCGCGTGGGCACAAGTTGAATGGCATCTTCTGGCAGGTTTGCCGCCTTTAGCCCTTGGACCAGACAGGCGTGAATGGCGGTTGAGGAATGGAAACTTTCAGAGCCGCCGCGCAGGATCACTGCGTTGCCCGACTTCAGGCACAGTGCGCCGGCATCCGCCGTCACATTTGGACGGCTTTCGTAAATCACTCCGATAACGCCCAGAGGCGTGCGAACACGCTGGATGTTCAGGCCCGAGGCCATGTCCCATTCGGTCAGAACCTCGCCCACGGGGTCTGCCTGATCCGCGACCGTGCGCAGCCCGTCGACCATGCCCTGAATCCGCGCTTCGTCCAGCATCAGCCGGTCCATCATCGCCGGGCTCAGGCCCTTTTCACGCCCAAACTCCAGGTCTTTCTTGTTGGCCTCAATGATATCCGCGCGGTTGGCCCAAACAGCGTCAGCCGCGGCATTCAAGGCAGCATGTTTACGCTCGGCGCTAGCAAAGGCCAAATCGGCCGAGGCCGCTTTGGCGCGTTTTCCAAGATCGGCCATAAGGGCGGGAATGTTGTCGAAATCCTTCATCTCAGGTGCCTTTCGGTCGGTCTTTGCGTTTTAACATCGCGCCGTTACAGCGCTAAATCATCTCGGTGGATCAGGACGGCGCGGCCCGGATAGCCCAACGTCTCTTCGATTTCCGAGGACTTTCGCCCCTTGATCGCATCCGCCTCTTGCGCGGTGTATCGGCTGAGCCCCTGTGCCAGCCGTCGCGCCTGCGGGTCCATAATCGCAACTGGGTCACCGCGCCCGAAGTCGCCTGTGACTTCAACGATTCCAGCGGGCAGCAGGCTTTTGCCATTACCCAACGCTTTAGCCGCGCCAGCATCGACCACGATTTCACCGCGCGGTTTCATTGCCGAAATCCAGCGCTTGCGCGCGGCATGCGGGTCCAGCTTCGCTGTAAACCAAGTGCAATTGGCGCCATCTTCAAGCGATTTCAGCGGGTTCAAAGTCGAACCTTCGGTGATCGCCATGTCACAACCGGCAGCAGTTGCCATCTTGGCGGCCAGCAGCTTGGTCTTCATTCCGCCTTTGGATAGACCGGAACCGGCATCGCCTGCCATTTCCTCGATCTCGGGCGTGATGGTCTCAATAACATCGAAACGCTTGGCGTTTCCGTCTTCACTCGGGTTCCCGGTGTAGAAACCGTCGACATCCGATAACAGGATCAATTGATCGGCCCCAACCGTCACCGCGATCTGCGCCGCCAACCGGTCATTGTCGCCGTAGCGGATCTCATCCGTAGCCACCGTATCGTTTTCGTTGACGATCGGAACCACGCCCAAGCTCAGCAGCGTTTCCAGCGTCGCGCGAGAGTTCAGATACCGCCGCCGGTCTTCGCTGTCTTCCAGCGTCACCAAAACCTGCGCAGTTGTGATTGTGTGCGGCGTCAAAGCCTCTTCATAGGCCCGCGCCAGCCGAATTTGGCCAACAGCAGCGGCGGCCTGAGATTGTTCCAACGGCAAATCCGCCATGGGCAGGCCCAAAACACCGCGCCCCAACGCAATCGAGCCGGATGAGACCAAAATGACGTCAGTTCCCTGCCCTTTGAGCCAGGCCACGTCTTGGGCCAGCGAGTGCAACCAATCCGACCTCAGCAACCCGGTATCACGGTCCACCAGCAAGGCAGAGCCGATTTTGACCACCAATCGGCGTGCTGCGGTCAGGGTTGCCAAGACTTGGTCTCCTCAACGGGTTTTTGTCGCAGACGGTTTTCGTCGATCTGGGCACGCAAAGCGCGCAACACTTCGGTCACGCCCAGATGCGCAACGCCAGACATGGTCATCACAGGGCCACCAACAGCCTCTTCCAGCTCAGCCCGTTGTAAGGCCAATTCTTCTTCGTCCAGCGCATCGACCTTGTTCAAAACTGTGATCCGGGGCTTTTCAGCCAGTTCACCGCCGTAAGCTTCGAGTTCATGAATGATGGTGCGGTAATCCTCGGCGACGGTTTCCGAGGTGCCATCGACCAGATGCAGCAGAACGGCACAACGTTCCACGTGACCAAGGAACCGATCACCGATCCCGCGTCCCTCATGGGCGCCTTCGATCAGGCCGGGAATATCCGCGACGACGAATTCCACATTGTCGACACCGACCACACCAAGATTGGGATGCAGGGTCGTGAACGGATAGTCGGCAATCTTGGGGCGCGCATTCGATGTGGCCGCCAGAAAGGTCGATTTACCAGCATTGGGCATGCCCAACAGGCCCACATCGGCAATCAGCTTCAGCCGCAGCCAGATCGTGCGGTCGATCCCTGCCTGACCTGGATTGGCCCGGCGTGGAGCCTGATTGGTTGCCGATTTGAAGTGCAGGTTGCCAAAGCCACCATTGCCGCCCTTGGCCAGCAGAACACGCTGCCCAACCTCTGTCAGGTCGCAGATGACAGTCTCTTCGTCCTCGTCCAGTATCTCGGTTCCAACCGGCACACGTAGGATGATTTCGTCACCATCCTTGCCTGTACGCTGCTGACCCCGACCGGGCTGGCCGTTTTTGGCAAAGAAATGCTGCTGATAGCGGAAGTCGATGAGGGTGTTCAGCCCATCCACAACCTCGGCCCAGACAGACCCGCCCTTACCGCCGTCACCGCCATCGGGACCGCCGTATTCAATGTATTTTTCACGCCGAAAGCTGACGCACCCGCCACCGCCGGCCCCGGACCGGATGTAGACCTTTGCAAGATCGAGAAATTTCATAACTGTCCCCTACTGCAAGGGCCCCATCGGCCACAAGTCAGAGTTTTTTACTATATGTCCAGGTGGGCACATTCGCATCGCGCGCCACCGAGTAACTTTCGGCATCACCCAGATACTGGAACCCGCAATGGGTCAGAACCCGGGCCGAGGCTGGATTGTCCTGAAACACGCTGGCAAACAAACTTGAATTTTCAAGCGGGTTAGCTTTTACCAACATTTCGACGGCCAGTGAGGCTACGCCTGTATTCCAGTAAACAGGCGCCACCCAATAGCCAACTTCGGACTGATTGCGATCCAGCCGTGTAAGCGAAATCAAACCAATCAGTTCCGGCCCACCATCTTTGGTGGCGTCCATCGCCCAGACGTCCTCATCCCGGTCTTCAGCCATCGAACGCGTCACAAACGCCTCGACCGACCCCGGTGGCAGCGGATGCGGGATCGACGTGGTCATACGTGCCACGCGCTCATCGCCTGCATAATGCTCGATGAGACCCATATCCGACCGGCGCAAAGGGCGCAGATCGAACCGCTCGGTTTCGAGGACCGGCTGGTTTATTATTGTCTCGAGTTTCATAAGTGCGTTCCTCCTCCGAACAACACAAAAAATACGGACGCAACAGTGAGACTCGCTAACGTCCACATCAGATATTTTTCCACGGGCCGACCTTCAACCACGTGGGCAATTCTATCTCCGGCAAATGTCCAGATCGGGTGTAAAACCATCTGGCAAAGCAATAAACAGAGAGCGATCGTGAACGTCGCGTTAAAGCTGGGCGTGCCAACCGCAACGAACCCGGTAAATCCGGCTATGATCATGGCCCAAGCCTTCGGGTTAAGGGGATGAACGATCAGCCCCGCCCAAAAACCGGGCACGTCTCCCACAGTTTCACTGCGCGAAAGACGCAGATTGGCGATCTTCCAGGCCAACCAGCAGATATACGCCGCCGAGGCGTATTTCAGGACCGTAAAGACAATCGGTGCCTGATCTGCGAGTTGCAACAGACCAAAACCAACGGGCCAGATGATCAGCTGTTTGCCCAGGATCACACCGGCCACAAACGGCAGAGCCGCCCGAAACCCATAGCGTGCACCTGTACCCAGCAGGACCATATTGGCGGGACCGGGCGTTCCGACCTGAGAGGCTGCGAAGATTAGGAAACTGGTGGTTGCAACGGTCATTGCATCGCCTCCCAGCCCGCACGACGCAGCAGAACGTCCTGAATTATCACATCTTCGTTGGTCGACTGCACCGTCGCACGATGCTGGCCATTTGGTTTGAACCCAAGTTTGGAGAGAACCGCCTTGGACCGTTCGTTGCCGACATGATAACCCGAGGTCAGTTTCTGCTGATCAGCCGCAAAGAACCTCGAAATCATCGCGCGGGAGGCTTCGGTCACATAACCTTGCCCCCAGAACGCTTTGGCAACCCAATACCCCAGTTGTGATCCGGTCGAGATGCAGCCGATAAGGTTCTCTTCCCGAGTAATGGCAAAGGCATCATGCTCGGCAGCCATCTCGTCCACAAATTCGGTCGAATGCGCGTTCTCATAGGGGTGCGGTACAACCGTCAACCAGCGCACCACGTCCAGATCGTTCAGAAGAGTGACAAGACGCGACGAATCCTCACGCCGAAACCGACGTAATACAAGACGCTCTGTTTTTATCACTTCGGTCATGGGACCGCTCCTGAAAACGAGAAAGGGGACCGGCACTTTCTGCCGGTCCCCCAAGAAATTTTCTTAAACCTTCTGGGTTTCGGCTTACTCTGCGGCCTCCGCCACTGGCAGGACCGAAATAAAGGTGCGGTTTTTCAGTCCCTTGTGGAACTTCACGGCGCCATCCACAGTTGCAAAGATGGTGTGATCTTTGCCCATGCCTACGCCTTCGCCCGGCCAGAACTTTGTGCCGCGCTGACGCACGATGATGTTGCCTGAAATGGCGGCCTGGCCACCATACAGTTTTACGCCAAGGCGGCGACCAGCTGAGTCGCGACCGTTACGGGAGGAACCGCCAGCTTTTTTATGTGCCATTCTGTCTCTCCTTAGCCTTTAGCCAGATCTTTGGCCTGCTCAACCCATTCGGGTTTCACTTTGACCGTTTCGATAGCAGCAATCTGCTCGTCCGACAAGGCGGCCAGAGCGGCAAAGCTCTCGATACCGGCTTCGGCCAGCTTCTTGGCAGCGGCGGGGCCGACACCAGTCAACTGGGTCAGATCGTCAGCGGCAGCAGCTGCGGCAGGTGCCTTTGCTTTGGCTTCAGCTTTCTTGGCAGGCTTTTTTGCCACGGGGGCAGCTTCGCCAGCCGGCGCCGAACCGGTTGCAGCTTTGATGCCCGACTTGTCGGCGCCTGACGCCAAAATGTCGGTGATCTTGACCAGAGTCAGCTTCTGACGGTGGCCAACGGTACGCTTCGAGCTGTGCTTACGACGGCGTTTTACGAAGTTGATGACCTTGTCACCTTTGATCTGTTCGATCACTTCGGCCTGAACGCCTGCGCCTGCGACGAACGGTGCACCGACAACCGGAGCGTCGCCGCCCAGCATCAGAACATCGTTGAATTGAACTGTTTCACCTGCGTCGGCAGCCAATTTTTCAACGCGGAGGATATCGCCCGCTTGAACTTTGTACTGCTTGCCGCCAGTCTTGAGGACCGCAAACATGCGTCTTTCCTTTGTCTAATCGCGTTCTATGGTCCCCGACCGGGCGTTTTTGGCTTTCGCCACCTCGAACAGCGCGCCCTTTTCGGGCTGTGTGACGACCCGTGGGACAAAGCCCTGGGGTCAATAATAACGACACCCGGCGCGGAAAACCGGCCGGGATGCGCGCTTATCCATAGATTGGTCGGCAAAGTCAACATCAAATGCGCGGTCAGAGATCTGATGCGGTAAGCGCCCGTGAGACGGCCTGACCCAGTTGAAAATAGATCTGGTCATACATCTTATCGAAACCATCGAAAAAGGCCTCGTTTACGGCGCGCCCGGTCTCAGTTCGGGAAAAAGCAATATTCTCCCGCATCTGAGCCTCATCGAGCGGTTGATAGGCCACCAGAAGGAAGGAATACAACCAGATGCGGTTTTCCTCGGCAAGCCTGTCCTTGTCCGACAAGAGCTGCGCCAGAATATCTTCTGAGCTGGTTCCGGCATCCGCGCTGAGGCCGCGAAAAAAGTTATAATCCGAACTAAGCGAGCTTTGTACGTTCTTTTCTATAAGGTCGTTGACTTCGATATACTCGCCGACCAGCCGGTAAAGCTGGGTGCCGCCTGCCCCGTTCAGATAGTTTTCGCGTGCCATGTCCTTGATGGTTTCATCCGCGAAGGCCTTTCTGGCCGAGTTTTCCAGAGTGATAACGGTTTGCCCGACATCACTTTCAAAGAACAGGATGGCGCGATCCATCTGGCTGGCTGTCAGGCTGGTCTCGAAGGTCCCAGAAATCTGTTCCTGCATCCACTGTGGATCATAAATTTCGTCCACCTGATCATCAAAAAACGGCCCGCCGTCACCACCCAGAAATGTGTCGTTCAGGTCTTTCGCCTGTGCCAAACCTTCGTCGCGCAAGATATCGACGACCTGCTCCAATTGAAGTGCCAGCATGAGGCGTTCAACCCGCTCGGACGCTGCCAGTGGCATGGCTGACAGAAACACGGCGAAACAAGCAGCGATCAGGCGCATCAGATATCCTGGGCCGGATGTAGTTCCGCCATCCGCGCGGCCAGATCTTCAAACTTCATAGCCATGATTTCGTATTGGATGGCATTCAGCAGCTCATAGACTTCTTGCATCAAAGGCTGCTCCAAAGCCTCAGCATAGGCGACGACCTCGGAATCCGAGAAGTCCTGATAGGTATAGGCTGCCCCGGCAAGCGCGGACAGCTGCAAAGCTTGCCGCATGCCGGTCTCATTGCGCTTCATCATCTGACGCAGTTCATCCGCGCCCAGTTGCAAGTCAATCACCCCCGAGGCGCTGGCAGCGAGCAAAAAGCGCACCTGGATTTCCTGCAGCGCACGTAATGCCGTCCCGCTGGAATCAATTGCATTGTTCATGCGTTTCAGATTTTCGACCCGCTTGGATCCATCCTTGATCAGGTCCGAGACGATTTTCTGCCCTTCCAGTTGCTTGGCATCGTCATCTTCAACCATGTGCGATGCATTCTCGGACTCGACCAGCCGTTGCCCAAGGTCGGATGCATAGAACTCGACCGCATGGGTCAGCGCCTCATCGCTCAGCGTTTGTTCCAGAATAGATACGGCTGTTTCGCGCATGTCCTTAGTGTCAAAGACTTCTTCGGTCAGGCGTGTCCAGTCCGACCCAAACCCGTCAGGATCGATTCCCAACATTTGCGGGGCTGAGGCCGAGGCCAGCGCGATGCTTTCAAGTGCAACGTCGAATCCGGTTGTTGTCAAAAAGGCTTCGATCCGGTCCCGTCCGGCAGCAAGTGCTTGCTGCGACCCGTAGATTACGAACAGAACGGCGGCGAATAGCGGCAGGATAGTTTGGCGTAAAGGATAAGTCATACCCATGAGCCTAGGGGAAATACCGCGCCAGGCAACGGAAAATCCCGGCTTTGTCATTTTCAGGAATTTTCTGCTTGCACCCCCGCGCGTTCCTCACTAAATCCCCCCCTCACAGACCCCCGCGGAGAGGTGCCGGAGTGGTCGAACGGGGCGGTCTCGAAAACCGTTGTGGGTGCAAGCCCACCCAGGGTTCGAATCCCTGTCTCTCCGCCACTATCCCCTTAAAAGAAAAAAATATTCGCGATTTCGTAGTCACTTGTGGGAGCTGCCAAATCGCCTGCATAACCTCGAAACTCGGCATACTATGCCAAGATTTAGGGTTCCAATTGCGCCGACTATGCCGTGTCGAGACGCCGGAACTTGGTTCCCGGGCCGCGCCAGATGGCCGCAATTGATATCACGTGGCTGCAAATGAAACAGGCCTCGCAAATACTGCGAAGCCCGATTTCTGGTCATGGGCAACTGAGACTTCACGAATTGAGCGTCTTTCAGGCAATCCCGCCCACAGGTTTCAAAAAGATGCCTTGAGAAAATAATTAGCGCGATTTTCGTCCGGCCGACCGCAACGTTGAAAGTGATCCCCCACATCGTCATTTGTGTTCTCCACAACTGATGGGTTTAAAACCTGCACAAACTGTCTGCCGTCAGCGCCTATGGGGGCAAACGGGGCGATTTACTAAGAGAGTGATTTGAGCTCATCGTCACCACCAAGGAGCGGACGATAAGGAAAGCAGACTTCTGATGCATTGCCACAAGATAATATTTTGGGCTGGAACCGGACATTGGAGCCAACCCGACCATCCATCAAACGAGCCTGGAAAAGGATGTCAAGTTCGGCTTTACGGACAAAGCCGACTTTAGCGCCAACCGTGCTAAGTTCTGCGTAGCGTTCATGCGTTTCAATGCTAGACGGACGCGAAAATTGACTGAGTTGCGCCACCCTCCTCTTACGCCAGACTGTTGCGAAGTCTTTGTGCAAAAAGTTCCGCAAACTGTTTCGTAGCAGCCGATCGAAACTGCGTGGGAGGGTAAACAGCATAGATTCCTCCGGCCGAAAGCGCCCAGTCCGGAACAAGCCGGATCAATGTGCCATTTTCGATTTCTCTCTTAGCGAAAAAATCCGGCAGAATGGAAATCCCGGCCCCTTCGGTTGCCATTGCCTTGATCGCTGGTGTTACGTCTGCTCTCAGCGCGGGGTTCATTTGAACGTTACAGGTTTCACCGGTAGCTTTACTAAATTTCCAATTCAGTGAGTTTGGTAAGGCTCTGTGTTCGACGAACGGAAACGCTGCCAATCGTTCCGGATGTTCTGGTCGCCCAAGTTGCTCAACCAAGTCAGGCGACGCCACTACGATTTGCTGAAAGTCGGCCAACTTGCGCGCGACGTTGGCGGAATCGGCAAGCCAGCCTACCCGATATGCAATGTCAAATCGTGCCTCGACCGGATCGAACCGCGTATCGCTTAGCGTCAAATCAATCGTGACAGCCGGATAGGCGATGCGAAACTCGGCCACGACCGGTGAAACGTATGTTACGCCCATATCGAGAGGGGCGGTGATGCGCAGGTTTCCAGTCGGTTCAGCGCGCCCTTGCTTTACCATTTCATAAGCTTCTTCGGCCTGCGCCACTGATGCACGCGCGGCCTCATAGAAGGATTGTCCGGTTTCCGTGAGATTTAGATGGCGAGAGTTGCGCACTACAAGAGTTGCACCAAGCTCTTCCTCCAGCAATTGAAGCTGCTTGCTGACAACCGCCTTGCTAATACGCATTCGTTCAGCGGCCGCAGTAATCGTTCCCTCTTCCGCGATGGCAACAAAGTACTCCAGACGATTTAAGTTCGATTTTTTCATCATTCGTCACTTTTTAACAGACATTGTGTCTACAGTTATTGTCTTTAGTCAACAATGGCGGCGCACTACTTGTGGTTTACCAAAACGGAGACTGCAATGACGCGCTTCACCTACATCTACGATACCTATTGCGGCTGGTGCTATGGCGCGGCACCGGTGATCAACGTGCTGGTTGAGAGTGGTGCTGATGTCACCGTTATGCATCGCCATTTGTTCCAGGGCGCAAACGCATACCGAATGGGCGATGGCTTCGCTCGAATGGCTTTGCAATACGACCGACGCATTGAACAGCTGACCGGCCAAGTGTTCAGTGACACTTATGTTCAAGACATTCTGGGAAACCCGGATGAAGTGCTGGATTCCAGCCTGACCGCATACGCCGCAGCTTTGGTTCATGATCAAGGCGCCATGGCGGAGATGAAGATGGCACTTGTTTTGCAACAGGCACGTTATGTCGACGGTATTTCCGCTGGTAACAGCGAAGCGGTTCGTAGTGCCCTGATTGAATTCGGCGTGAACCGTCCGCCGGTCGAAGGCAGAAGCCTCGCCCGGCAGATCAGTACGGACGCTGCAAAATTGCAATCACGGTTCGGGTCGCAAGGTGTCCCGACTCTGGTGATGCAAACCGACGGCGGAGCAACCCAAGTCGACGTCTCAACCTACTACCACTTTCCTGAAGAGATCGCGGCATTGGCCGCATAAATGCAAGGAGCATCCCTATGAAGACGATCCTCACTTCTACTGCAGCCATGCTGCTGTCCACCGCAGCCTTTGCGGCTGATCTCACCATCACCGCCTTCAGCCCGAATGAAGGCAGCCTGTTCCCGGTCTCATCGAACCTGATCGAAGGTCCGAATGAGGTGATCCTGGTGGACGCCCAGTTTGAAAAGGACGATGCCCAGCAACTGGTTGATATGATCAAGGCGACAGGCAAATCCCTGACGACCGTCTTTATCAGCCACAAGGATCCTGACTTCTATTTCGGGTTGGATACGATCCGCGCAGCTTACCCGGATGTCAAAATTGTCGCGACACCTGAGACCGTCAAAGGCATCGAGAAAACCATCCAGCTCAAATACGATTTCTGGGGCCCGATCTTGGACGCGAACGCCCCATCCGAATTGATTGTGCCTGAGGTTCTGGAAGGCGACAGCCTGACGGTCGATGGTGAAACCGTGCAGGTGATCGGCCTCGATGGACACGATCCGGTTCATACATTCCTGTGGGTGCCTTCGGAAAAAACCGTGCTGGGTGGCGTTGTTCTTTATGAAAACGTGCATGTCTGGATGGCCGACAACCAAACCCCGGAAAGCCGCGACAGCTGGCGTGCAACGTTGGACCATATTCTGGAACTGAACCCCAAGCGGATTGTTTCGGGCCACGTCATTGGGGACAGCGCAGAAAACGCAAGCATCGTTGATTTCACAAAGGAATATGTCGCCGCGTTTGAGGCAGCCGCGGACAAGGCGGAAGGTTCGGCAGAATTGATCGCCGCGATGCAGGCGGCCTATCCCGACTTTGAGAACGTGAGCGATCTGGAGCTAAGCGCCCAGGTTATCGAGGGCGAGCGTTCCTGGCCGTAAGCGTAAACCGGCATCAGAGGCCGTCCAATTCGGTCTCTGTACTACGAAAGGAGCGCTGGAACATTATTTTCCGGCGCTCAATTACCAACAGAACAAAACTTGGATTGCTGCGACCTACTCTGCACTCGCCGCCTAAAAAATGAGAGGGAATGTATGTATTTCAAGCTCATGAACTCCAAGGTCGCTCAACACAGCATGATTGGTGCCGCCCTATTTGCACTCGTTTCGGCGTCAACATTTGTCGTCAACGCGCACGAGGTCCTGCCATCGCAAAGGCATTCTTCAACTATTACTATTCGATGGGCGGTCCCGGTGTTCTCTCAAATAAATCGAATTTTCGCAAATCCTGCCATTTTTTGGAACCGCTCACGACTCTCATTGAAGAAGAGCTTGTTCCTTTCACAGCGCGGCTAACAATGAATTTGCTTGCAGTGTCACCTGACGCTTAGATTTTTAGCTTCTTTGAATCGACCGCCAAGACTTAGCTGGATCGGAAACCGCAGAAAACCGAAATTTGGGTTGATGAAAAACTCAGCATTCGCATCGCAATTTGGATTGAGAAAGTCGCGAAGATTGATGAGAATCTATCAACAAATGGTTGCGCTTCGCGTGCACAAATTGATGAGATTGTTGAGCAGCTTACTGGCCCGGTAGATGACATTGGTACGGCAGCAGGCTGGGGCTAAATTTCCGGCTATACTGAGGCGTTGAAGGTCCGAAATCACTCCACTAAATTAGTCGCGGTGAAACCCTACCGCGTACGCAGCGTACCCGGCGGCGGAATTAGCGGCACCCACTTGCTTGAAGGAAGCAGCCAGCCCTTCTCACCGAAGATCTTAAGCGGCGCTCGCTTCCTTCGACATCTCCCGCCCCGAAAAATGTGTGACTACTGGATTTTCTGAAGATAGGCAGGCCTTAACTGTTCTTCTGAACATCAATAGGCGCTTACCCCTTTTCAATTGGAGTCAAACTCACCCAAAACAGGAAAAAGGATCTCGAAAACCGTTGCAGTTGGAACGCAAATTTCGCTTTCACTTCCGTAATCGGCGGTAGTCAAAGTCACTAGGACCTCTGCAACTCGGGCTATGTTGCATATGGAGACAGATATTCAGTAGTCCGATGGACCATTCCCCCAAAAATAAGAGACGCGATATTTCTGAGGCTTATAGCATCTCCGGAGCTTAAGATTCCCATTTGGCGAGTACGTAAAGAAGAAAAAATGCGCGGAACCCAATACTGCATGCAAATCACATCTCTTAATCCAGAAAGCCAACCGATCTTACGTGGAGAAGACCTTACTGCTGGTATAAGAATTGAACGAAACTGTTTTGAATTCAACGGCACTCGAACTGAAATGAGGAAGTCTCGCTCAAGATCGCCTCGCTTATACCACAATGAGATATAAAGAATCTTTTGGCGCACCTGAGAGGATTCGAACCTCTGGCCTCTGCCTTCGGAGGGCAGCGCTCTATCCAGCTGAGCTACAGGTGCCTTGGCCGTTAGCTAACCTTGATCCGATCCGGGCGCAACTGCAAATCTTTCCGGATCGGCCAGGTTTCACGCAAACAAATCGTGTGCCAATTCCAGCGCGTCGATCAGTATGTCGACCTCTTCCGTGGTGTTGTACAGACCAAAGCTTGCGCGGCAAGTCGCGGTGACACCGTAGAAATCCATGAGCGGACCGGCGCAGTGATGACCGGCACGGACAGCCACGCCTTTCTTATCCAGAATGGTCGAGACATCATGTGCGTGCCCCGCCCCGTCCATCGTAAAGCTGAAGATCGCGGCCTTGTCCGGGCGTGTGCCCTGAACCTGCAACCAATTCAAACCGGTCAGTTTCTGCATGGCATAGTCGCGCAACCCGGCCTCATGAGCGGCGATATTTTCCATCCCCAGATCCATCATGTAATCCAGCGCAACACCCAGACCGATGGTTTGGACAATACCGGGCGTTCCGGCCTCAAACTTCATTGGCGGGTCGTTGTAGATCACCTGGTCCTTGCTGACCTCTTTGATCATGTCGCCGCCACCGATAAAGGGGCGCATCTCGGCCATGCGTTCGCATTTGATGTAAATCGCACCCGACCCCGAAGGGCCATAAAGCTTGTGGCCAGTAATTGCATAGAAATCGCATCCGATATCAGCGACATTGACAGGCATGTGCACGGCACCCTGGCTGCCATCGACCAACACCGGTACGCCTTTTGCGTGCGCGCCTTCTGTGATCGCTTTGACATCGACCACCGTGCCCAACACGTTCGAACATTGCGTCACTGCAACCAGCTTGGTCTTGGGACCGATCGCGTCGATCACGGCCTGCGGGTCAAGGCCACCGTCAGCGTCCACGTCGACCCATTTCAGGACGACGCCCTGACGTTCGCGCAGGAAATGCCAGGGAACGATATTGGCGTGGTGTTCCATCACGCTCAGCACGATCTCATCCCCGGCCTGCATGCGCGGCATGGCCCAGCCATAGGCGACCAGATTGATGCCTTCGGTCGTGCCTGAGTTCAAGACAATTTCATCCTCGTCCGCCGCGCCCAGAAAACGGGCGATGGTTCCGCGAACGGATTCGTATTTTTCGGTCGCCAGATTGGACAGGTAATGCAGGCCGCGGTGAACATTCGCGTATTCTTCGGAATATGCCCGTGTCACCGCATCAATCACGACCTGCGGTTTCTGCGCCGATGCGCCATTGTCCAGATAGGTCAACGGCTTGCCGTTCACTTCCCGAGACAGGATTGGAAAGTCTGAGCGGATTTTCTGCACGTCATACATGGTCTTTTATTCCCTATACGGGGCCGCCGGGCGTTAATGCGAGGACAAAGGGCACTGCAATCAAGGCAGATAACACGATGACCCCGAAGGATTTAGCAAGCGAACCGAACTGATGCGCTTCATTCAGAAAATGGAGCGTGACGTAAAGGCTGATAATCGCCGTGGCCAGCAAAAACATAAGCATCAAAAACGGCAGCACGATGGTGATGACCAGCGTGATCACCATCGCAGCGATCTGAAGGTATTGCAGCCAGATCGTCAGCGTCAGAATGTCATCGAATGTTGCACGGCCCCCCAGTAACCGCCCCACGAACAGGAATGCCCCGACGCTGAGCAACATGGCGCCCGCAGATCGGACCAGACCCACGAACACAGGCGTAGGTGGGGGTACGGATTCACCACTGGGGACGGGAATCAAGTGATCAATACCCAGTTGCACAAGGCCATTCAGCACCACAGCCAAAAAGAAAGCCAGCCATAGGAATTCACGCCCAGGCCGCATGTCCAAAAGGCGTCGGGCCGCTTGGGCGGGGTGTGTCAGGGTCAAGATCGCAAGATCGACAAAGCCAGTGGGATTCATTCTTGCCGCCTTTGCGCTTGACTGAGACCTGCCAGCCAGAACCACAGGAAAACTGCGAACCAGACGATCCCGACGAGTGTCAGGGCCGGGCCAGATCCTATGAAACCACCGACCAAACCATTCAACAAAACCAGAGGTGTTGAGGACAATAGCGCCCAGAACAGAGCCAATCTAGCGCCATAGGACGTCCCCTGACCGCCGACCAACCGGGCCGCGCCGTATGAGACAAATGCCAGCAGGTAGAAAAACAGAGGCAGAATAATGACGGTGCCCATCAAGGCACCGCCCATCAACATATCCAGTTCTAGCCCTTCGATATGCGCGCGTCGCGCAAGGCTGGGCAATTGCGCGATGAATGCCACGACGCAGAACGCCATGACAAACATCAACGCCCTGTCCTCGCGCGGGCCAAGGTCAAGAAGCCGCCGCACGACACGACCCGGCCCCCGATAAGTGGCCACGATATCCGAGGTCAAAGGCATCAGATGTGTCGCGACAGCCAGCCTTCAAGGCGGTTCACGATGGCCTCTGCCAATGCCTCATCTTCGATCTCATCGACGGCTTCGGCCAAAAATGCCAGTGTCAGCATATTGGTGGCGTCCTTAACCGAAACCCCACGCGAACGCAGGTAGAACAGCGCCGTCTCATCAATCGCACCCGAGGTCGAGCCATGTGAACACGCAACATCATCGGCATAGATCTCAAGTTCGGGCTTGGCGAGGAACTGGCTGTCATCATCCAGCAGCAAGGACTGGCTGATCTGATATCCATCAGTCTTCTGTGCGCCTTCTTTGACCAGGATCTTACCCTGGAACACGCCGGTCGCGCCGTTGCGCAGAACTTTCTTAAAGACCTGACGGCTTTCGCAGTTCACTGCGTCATGGGTAACGAAAACCGTGTCGTCATGGTGAAAATCACCATCACCTACGCAGGCGCCTGCCACATGAGCAATAGCGTCGTCGCCGGTCAGTTCGATCACCTGTTCGTTACGTGTCAAAACTCCATTCACTGTCAGCGTGAAGGACTTAAAGACAGATTTCTGTCCTAGCCGCGTGAACATGTGGGTCGCGGCGCGACGTTCATGGTCCCTGCCCTGCGCGCGCACGTGATGCAACGTACCGCCATCGGCGATGTCGATCTCGATGCATTTGTTGAACCGCGACGCTGCCGGGCCGTTTTCCAAAATCGTAACCTCAGCGCCGCTTTCAACACGGATGATGTGGTGCAGCATGGCGTCCGAGGTCTCGGATGCATGGCGATAGATCAGGCTGATCGGCTTGGTCGGCTTACCGGTGACGTGAATCGCAACACCGTCTGCGGCAAAAGCCGTATTCAAAGCAGCCAACGGCCGCTGAACCGGGGATTGCCCGCGCGATTCCAGAACGCCGTACAACTCTTTCGCCCAGTGAATATCCTTACAGCAGATATCCTCGATCCGATCGATGTTGACACCTTCCAGCTCTAAATCATCCGAGTCTTCGGCGCTGAACACACCGTCGATGAACACGATCTTCAACCGGTCGAGATTGCCAAACAGCAGCGGTTCGTCCGAGTGGAACAAAGCGGCATGCGGCTGTTCGACCGAAATCAGCGTGTCGGGGCGCGTGTACTTCCAATATTCGTCGCGCCGACCCGGCAGACCCATTTCCAACACACGAGCCAGCGCGTCTTCGCGTGCGGCACGGGTGCACCCGGCATCGGGCATGGTCAGCGTGGCCAGCCGTGCCTCGGTCGCGGTTTGTTTTACTTCGGGCAAAGCCATCAGTTCACCTCGGCCAGGATGTCGGCATAACCGTTGTTTTCAACTTCCAATGCCAGTTCGGGACCGCCGGTTTTAACAATTCGACCGTCTGCCATAATGTGCACGACATCGGGTTTGATGTGATCCAACAGGCGCTGATAGTGGGTGATGACCAGGAAACCACGGCCTTCATCACGCAACGCGTTCACGCCTTCGGCCACCAGTTTCATCGCATCGACGTCCAGACCCGAATCCGTTTCGTCAAGAATGCACATCTTGGGTTCCAGCATCGCCATCTGCAGGATTTCGTTACGCTTCTTCTCACCACCCGAGAAGCCGACGTTCACAGGGCGCTTCAGCATATCCGCGTCGATTTTCAGCGATTTCGCCTTGGCCCGAACTTCCTTCAGGAAATCAGCAGCTGACAGTTCATCTTCGCCGCGCGCCTTGCGCTGAGCGTTCACGGCCGTGCGCAGGAAGGTCATGTTACCAACGCCCGGGATTTCCACAGGGTACTGGAATGCCAAAAAGATACCCGCCGCAGCGCGCTCTTCCGGCTCCATCTCCAAAAGGTCCTCACCTTCCAGCGTGGCAGAGCCTTCGGTCACTTCGTACCCATCGCGGCCCGACAGCACATAGCTGAGTGTCGACTTGCCCGAACCGTTCGGCCCCATGATCGCATGCACCTTTCCGGCCTCGACGGTCAGGTCGACACCTTTAAGGATTTGCTTTTCTTCTTCCTCAAGTTTCACGTGCAGGTTTTTGATTTCCAGCATTTTTTGTCCTTTTGCGTACCGCAAGGGGCCATCCGGCCCCGATATGTTCTAAATTCAGAGGAATGCGGGGTTAACCCACTGATCCTTCAAGGCTGATGGCCACAAGCTGCTGCGCTTCCATGGCAAACTCCATCGGCAACGCCTGCAGGACGTCCTTGCAGAACCCGTTGACGACCAGGGCCACGGCCTCTTCCTCGTCCATGCCGCGCTGACGGCAGTAGAACAGCTGATCGTCATCTACCTTGGATGTCGTCGCCTCATGTTCCACGCGCGAGGAATTGTTGCGAACCTCGATATACGGCACCGTGTGTGCGCCGCATTTATCGCCGATCAGCAAGCTGTCGCACTGGGTATAGTTGCGGCTGTCCTTTGCCTTGGGATGCATTGAGACCAGACCACGGTAGGTGTTCTGTGCTTTACCCGCGCTGATCCCTTTGGACACGATACGTGACTTGGTGTTCTTGCCCAGATGCACCATTTTGGTGCCGGTATCAGCTTGCTGCATGTTGTTGGTAATGGCGATCGAGTAAAACTCACCCTGGCTTTCGTCACCGCGCAGGATGCAGGAAGGGTACTTCCAGGTCACGGCGGATCCGGTTTCCACTTGGGTCCACATCACCTTGGACCGGTCACCCCGGCAATCGGCGCGCTTGGTCACAAAGTTATAGATACCGCCCTTGCCGTTTTCATCACCGGGGAACCAGTTCTGAACGGTCGAGTATTTTACCTCGGCATCTTCTTCGATGATGATCTCAACAACAGCCGCGTGCAGCTGGGCCGTGTCGCGCTGCGGCGCGGTGCAGCCTTCCAAATACGAAACGTAAGAACCCTTGTCCGCGATAATCAGTGTGCGTTCGAACTGACCCGTGTTTTCCGCGTTGATGCGGAAATAGGTGCTCAGCTCCATCGGGCAGCGCACGCCTGGCGGGATGTAGACAAACGAGCCATCCGAGAATACGGCCGAGTTCAGAGTGGCGTAAAAGTTGTCAGAAACAGGCACAACGGTGCCAAGATATTTTTTGACCAGTTCAGGGTGCTCCCTGATCGCCTCGGAAATCGAACAGAAGATCACGCCGTGTTTGGCCAGTTCGTCCTGGAACGTTGTGCCAACGGAAACCGAGTCGAACACCGCATCCACAGCTACCTTGCGACCTTCGGCAGGCATATCCTCGGCGCCTTCGACACCGGCCAGAATCATCTGTTCTTTCAGCGGGATACCCAGCTTTTCGTAAGTAGCCAGCAGCTTTGGATCGACCTCGTCCAGCGACTTCGGCTTCTCCTCCATCGACTTGGGACGGGCATAGTAATACTGGTCCTGAAAGTCGATCTTGGGATAGTGGACCATAGCCCAGTTCGGCTCATCCATCTTGGTCCAGCGTTCGAAGGCCGCCAGACGCCACTCTGTCATCCATTCGGGCTCTTCGTTCTTTTCCGAGATCAGCCGGACGATATCCGGGTTCACGCCCTTGGGCGCATACTCCATCTCGATATCGGTATCCCAACCGTATTTGTAGGTACTGACCTCGCGTACCGCGTCCACGGTTTCCTGATCGACACCTTCTTTTACCTGGGTCTGGTCCAAAGCGGCCATATGATACCTCCGTCAGATCACGCGGCGCGCGCGCGATGCTTCTTTTCTTTTTCAAGCCACGTTTCGGCGAAACGCAGCACATCTTCTTCAGTGGTCAAAGGTCCCAGAGACACGCGGATCGCGCTTGCTGCTGTGACCTCATCAAAACCCATCGCGGTTAACACCGCGCTTGCCCGGACCTTGCCGCTGGAACAGGCAGAACCTGCACTGATAGCGAAACCTGCCAGATCCATCTGCATGACTTGCGTTTCGCCCTTCCAGCCGGGGGTTGCGAAACACGAGGTATTCGGAAGGCGGTCCTGACCTTTCCCGACAAAAATAGTAGATTTAGAACCAGCCTCAAGGGCATTTTCTAGAATATTTCTAAATTCACGAACCTGTTCCCAGATACCATTTGAAAGATCCCGCGCCGCAGCTTCAGCTGCCGCCCCGAACCCTGCGATTCCAATGACATTTTCAGTACCTGACCGTCGGCCCATCTCTTGCCCACCGCCTTTGATCATTGCAGGCAGTTCGGTGCCACGTTTCATCACCACCGCACCAATACCTTTCGGGCCGCCTAGCTTGTGGGCCGAAATTAACGCCATCTGGACGCCCAGCCAGTTAAAGGCCACCGGCAATTTACCAAAGGCCTGTGTCGCGTCGGTTACAGCCAATCCTTTAGGTAGCGACTGCACGATCCCGGTTTCGGAGTTCGCCAATTGCAGGGTCGACTGCTCGGGGTTTGACACGTCCACCTGACCAGATTGCGACGCGGGCAAGTCTTCGGTGATCCATGATCTGATCGCGTCATGCTCAATCGCGGACCCGTGCAAATCACGATTGATCAATGTCAGCGCGGCCCCTTCGGTCGAACCTGATGTAAACACAATGTCTGCCCCATCCCCACCAAATGCGGCTGCAACCTGCGCCCTTGCCCGCTCGATCAGAGCCTTGGCCGCACGGCCCTCGGCGTGAACGGACGAAGGGTTCCCGCACAATTCCATCGCCGCCACCATGGCCTCGCGGGCCTCGGGACGCAGCGGTGATGTTGCGTTATGATCCAGATAAACACGATTCATGGATACATCTTTTCCTGGTCGCAAAGCGGGGAAGAAACCCAAGAGGCAAACAGCATTAGATTACTCATCAACGATGGAAAACAGACTGGGAACTGCCGGGCACGGGGCCAGGTCGTTCTTGATCACGTCAGACAGGCGCGTCTGGTGCAAAAAAACGTAGACATGCGCACTGAGACCTTCCCAAAGACGGTTGGTCAAAGACTGCGCCCGGCTGCCCGAGGATGCCCCGGATGCCCCGGCCCCTTTTTGCAGCGCGTCCACGGTTTCATCCACCGCCGCCAGAACTTCGACCACCCGAATCTCGGAAGCAGGCCGCGCCAGACGATACCCGCCGCCCGGTCCACGTACGGACGAAACCAGTTCGGCCCGGCGCAATTTGACAAAAAGCTGTTCAAGATAAGGAAGCGAGACATCCTGACGTTCGGAGATTTCGCTAAGCGTCACCAAGCGGTCCGAGGGCTGTAGAGCAATATCAGCCAGTGCAACCATCGCGTAACGACCCTTTGTCGAAAGCTTCATTGTCTTTCCCTCATGGCAGGTTATAAGCGAAAACATTGACGCCGCCGCCGCCAGTGCGTATCTCCGACAGGCAGCGCCTAGCGCAAAGCATCATAATTAGAACCGTTCTAAAGTGCCTTACGATTACCGTCAAGTATATCATGGCATCAGGAAGAAAAAGACAGGACCAAAGCACACATGCCCGAGGTGATTTTTCCCGGACCCGAAGGCCGCCTGGAAGGCCGCTACCACCCGCAAAAGGAAAAAGACGCACCGATTGCCATCGTGCTGCACCCGCATCCACAATTCGGCGGGACCATGAACAACAAGGTGGTCTATAATCTGCACTATGCGTTTTACAACATGGGCTTTACCGTGTTGCGCTTTAACTTCCGCGGCGTGGGCCGCAGCCAGGGCGAATACGATCAGGGCATCGGTGAGCTGAGCGATGCAGCGTCAGCGCTGGATTATCTGCAGTCGATGAACAACAACTCCAAGCACTGCTGGGTTGCCGGCTTCTCGTTCGGCGCCTGGATCGGAATGCAACTGCTGATGCGCCGCCCCGAAATTACAGGCTTTATCAGCGTGTCGCCACCAGCCAACATGTATGACTTCTCGTTCCTGGCCCCCTGCCCTTCGTCCGGCCTGATCATCAACGGCTCTTCCGACCGTGTGGCCCCGCCCGCCGACACCACGTCGCTGGTCAACAAGCTGCACGAGCAAAAGGGCATCACCATCACCCATAACGAGGTAGAGGGTGCTGATCACTTCTTCCAGGACCGTCATATGGACACGCTGATCACCGATGTCAGTGACTATGTGAAGCGTCGCCTGACCGAGAACACGCGCTGATGTCCGACACCATCAGTAACCTCGCGGCCAAACTGGCCGAGGACACGATGAAAGTGATGGACGAAACCGGCAATGATCGTTTCTTTGTCGAGGTGGGAGAGCTTTTGGGCGCATCCTCCCAGACCTTGGAAGAGGCCTTTTTGACCGAAATGCGTGTACGTATTGCTGAACGCAAAGCGCGCAAGTTTGTCATCGACGCACTGACCAAACATCGATCCCAAGTGAAAGCGATTGAAAAGAAATGACTGAAAGACTGTCCGCGCAACTTGAATTCCTGAAACGCGCGGACAGGCTGAAGTCGGTCGATCGCGCCAATGCGCTACTGGATCGGTCCCGCCCTGAAAACTCTGCAGAACACAGCTGGCACCTGGCCTTATGGGCACTGACGATGGAGCCGCTGGCGGGTGACGACGTTAACATTAACCGCGTCATACGCATGCTGCTGTTGCACGATCTGGTCGAGATCATCGTCGGCGATCACCCCATTCACCTGGAAACCGATTGGAACGCCGTGGAACGCGCCGAGCGCGCGGCGGCGGACGAGTTGTTTAATCTCTTGCCGGACGATCAGACGTCTGCGTTTCAAGCCCTGTGGGAAGAGTTCGAGGCCGACACGACGCCGGACGCGAAATTCGCCAAGTATCTGGACCGATGCCAACCGCTGTTTCAAGTCTTGTGTTCGCCAACCCCCAACCCGGATCATGTTGAAGTAGCGCGGGAAAACCTCAGCAGTGGTCGCGTCGCGTATTTGGCACAGGAATTCCCCCAAGCACACGCTCTGGCCAGCGCCCTGCTGCACGCGCAGTCAACGCCCGAAACTGCGTTTTCAGAACGGCTGGCTTTTCTGACTGAGGCAGACCGCCTGAAGTCCGTTTACCGCGCCTCGCGCCTGTTGTCTGACGATCGGTTTGAGAACTCGGCCGAACATTCCTGGCACATCATGCTGTTTGCTTGGGTTTTGGCGGAATACGCGCAGCCCGGTGTATCGCTGGACCAAGTCCTGAAAATGCTTCTGCTGCATGACATCGTCGAAATTGATGCCGGAGATCATCCCATCCACGGACAAGTCGACCACGCCGCACAAGAAGCCGAGGAAAAGGCAGCAGCCGACAGGTTGTTCGGGTTGTTGCCCGAGGCACCTCAGCACGCCTTCCGGACGCTATGGGAGGAGTTCGAAGCCGCCGAGTCGCCAGACGCGCGATTTGCCAAGGCGATCGATCGGTTTCAAACCCCGATCGGGAACCTTGAAACAGGTGGCGGATCCTGGGTCGATTACAACGTGACCTTTGCCCAGATCGAACGCCGTGTGGGAACGCCGATCAATCGCGGCGCACCAGCGCTGTGGTCATGGTTGCGACCGAAACTGAGCACGTATTTTTCAGAAAACACTGTCGGTTGAGCCAATAGAAAAAGGGGCGCAAAGGCCCCTTTTCCAATCGTTCCGGCAGGCACTTAAACCTGAAAACTTTCAAACCGCTCAACACCACTGGCTGCGTTTATGTCGACGGACCCCCCGCCCGCAAGCCACCCAAGCGCCACTATGAATGCCGAAGCAACGATCACGGATATCGCAAATTTCGTCATTGAAAACTCATAAAAGAAAACTAAAAACCACCCATTTCATATCAGAATTTTTCTCTTTGAAATAGTATGGTTATCCTGACCTCTTCGGTGGGTAGTCCCGGTTCTTCCGACACAGAACTTTTCCCGATATCCATTCACATTCCCCTTGTCGTGAATTGGGATTTTGTGGTCAACCTCCCCAACTACAACTGAATCGAGACCTGCCGTGCCCAAAGCCTATCTCATCCTTTTGCTGGCGGTTTTCGCCGAAACAATTGGCACAACGGCGCTGCAGGCCAGCCAGCAGTTCAGCCGGTTTTGGCCCTCTGTTTTGGTTGTCGTGGGTTACGGAATTGCCTTTTACCTGCTGGGCCTCACCCTAAAGTACATGCCGGTCGGCATCGTCTATGCCATCTGGTCCGGCTTGGGGATCGTGCTGATCGCCATCATAGGCTTCATAGTTTTTGGTCAGCGCCTGGACTGGCCTGCGGTGCTCGGTTTGGCGATGATATTGGCCGGAATCCTGGTCATTCACCTGTTTTCCAGCACAGCGGGCCACTGACGACCGGTTAGGGCTGGCCTATTCAGTCAATCCGCGTTATGCGCGCGGCAACTTCCCGTTCAAAGGCTGACCTCTCATGGACCTGCGCAATATCGCAATCATCGCTCACGTGGACCACGGTAAAACGACCCTGGTGGATGAGCTGCTCAAACAATCCGGTGCATTCCGGGAAAACCAGGCGGTGGCCGAACGTGCCATGGACAGCAACGATCTGGAGCGCGAACGCGGCATCACCATCCTTGCCAAAGCGACCTCCGTCGAATGGAAAGGCACCCGGGTCAACATCGTTGACACCCCCGGCCACGCCGATTTCGGTGGCGAGGTTGAGCGGATCCTCAGCATGGTCGACGGTGTTGTCCTGTTGGTGGACGCCGCCGAAGGCCCGATGCCGCAGACCAAATTCGTGACGTCCAAGGCGTTGGCGCTGGGCCTGCGTCCCATCGTGGTGCTAAACAAGGTCGACAAACCCGACGCTGAACCAGACCGCGCACTTGATGAGTGCTTTGACTTGTTCGCCAACCTCGGCGCTGACGACGATCAGCTGGATTTTCCTGCCATGTATGCCTCAGGCCGTTCCGGCTGGGCAGATATGGAGCTGGACGGTCCGCGCAAGGACCTGACCGCCCTGTTCGATCTGATCGTCGATCACGTCCCTGCCCCAAAGCAGGTCGAAAACAAAGACGAACCCTTCCGCATGCTCGCCACGACACTGGGCAGCGATCCGTTTATCGGTCGCATCCTGACCGGTCGTGTGGAAAGCGGCACTTTGAAGGCGGGCGACAACCTCAAGGCGCTGAGCCGTGATGGCACGCTGATCGAAAACTTCCGCGCGTCGAAAATCCTGGCGTTCCGCGGACTGGCCCAACAGCCCATCGACGTGGCCGAAGCCGGTGACATCGTCACTATTGCAGGAATGAGCAAGGCAACCGTGGCTGACTCGTTGGTTTCGCCACAGGTTGACGAAGCCCTGCCCGCGCAGCCTATCGACCCGCCGACTATCACCGTGACCTTCGGCATCAACGACTCGCCACTGGCCGGTCGCGACGGCAAGAAAGTTCAGTCGCGTGTTATCCGCGACCGCCTGATGAAAGAGGCCGAGTCGAACGTCGCCATCCGCATCAGCGACACACCTGGCGGTGATGCCTTTGAGGTTGCCGGCCGTGGCGAATTGCAGATGGGCGTTCTGATCGAGAATATGCGCCGTGAAGGGTTCGAGCTCAGCATCTCGCGTCCGCAGGTTCTGTTCCGCGAGGAAGACGGCCAGCGCATGGAGCCCATCGAAGAAGTCACTATTGACGTCGACGATGAATATTCAGGCTCAGTTATCGAAAAGATCACTGGCGCGCGCAAAGGTGAACTGGCCGAAATGCGTCCGGCCGGCGCGGGCAAGACCCGTATTATTGCGCATGTACCGTCGCGCGGGTTAATCGGATACCATGGAGAATTCCTGACCGACACACGCGGTACCGGTGTTCTGAACCGTGTGTTCCACGGCTGGGCGGCCCACAAAGGCCCGATCCCGGGTCGTCGCGCGGGGGTGCTGATCTCAATGGAAAACGGACAGGCCGTGGCTTATGCGCTGTGGAACCTGGAAGAGCGCGGCCGGATGTTCGTTGCCCCGCAAACCGACGTGTATCAGGGCATGGTCATCGGCGAACACTCACGCGATAACGACCTTGAGGTGAACCCGCTCAAAGGCAAGAAACTGACCAACGTGCGCGCCAGCGGTTCCGATGACGCCGTTCGCCTGACACCTCATATCCAGTATTCTCTGGAAGAGGCAATTGCCTATATTGATGATGACGAACTTGTTGAGGTCACTCCAAACGCCATTCGGTTGCGCAAGCGTTTCCTTGACCCGCACGAACGGAAACGGATGGCAAGATCGGCCTGATCCGGTCTGTGATATTGTTTACACAAGAGAAACAATGGACCAATCGTGGTAAAATTACTTCTCCAATAACCATCTAAATCAAAGGAAAGCCCGTCTGGCTGACGGGCTTTTTGTTTTGTTTTTCAGATGGTTTCACCAATAGTTTGCAAATCTACTGGCGTTCATTGCCGTCACTTGACCATCAATTACGGCAATATATGGATGCATTTTTGTCCAAAATGTGGCACAATTACTTTGTTAATAGGTGTTGGTAATTAGTTTAAAGGAGTAGCGCTATGCGCGTGAGATCCCGTTTATATTCGTTTGTATTTTTATCCGCGACATTCCCATTGATGGCAACAAGCGCGGCTCATGCGGCTGAAGTTTGCAACGTCAAAACAGCCCGGCAATCTGTATCCACTGAAACGCTTTGTAGTTGCGAGGTCGTCGACAAGCGGATGCTGCGCTACATTCAGCGCCGTGCCGACTTTGAGGATATCCTAGCCCGAACGTCGCAAACCTGTCCTCTGTTCGCAGCGATATTGACTGATATCCCAACTGCAACCGTTGCAAGGAGCCGCACCAGCGACGGCGACGACAGAAGCACTTCAAATAGTAGCAGTGGTTCGCCCGGAACCAGCGGCGGTGCCGGAGTGTCCGGAGCAAGCGGTGAATCCGGCAACGGTGGTGATGGCGGCAATGGAGGCGACGGCCGCAGTGGTGACAGCGGCGGCGGCGACGATGGCCGCAGCGGCGGTAGCAACGGTGGCGGCAGCAACGGCAGCGGCGGTAGCAACGGCGGCACGGATTCCGGTAGCGGTAGTGGAGGCGGTGGCAGCAACGGTGGCGGCAATTCCGGCAGCGGTGACGGAAGCGGCGGCAGCAATGGCGGCGGAAACTCCAGCAGCGGTGACGGAAACGGCGGCAGTAATGGTGGTGGTAACTCCGACAGCGGCAGCGGTAACGGCGGCAGCAATGACGGAGGAAACTCCAATGATGGCGACGGCAATGGCGGCGGCAATGGCAACGGTAATGACGGCGGTAGCAGCGATGGTAGCGGCGGCGGCGACGGTGGCGGCGGTGCCGATGGCAGCGGTGGTGGCGCCGGTGGCGGCGGTGCCGATGGCAGCGGCGGCGGCGACGGTGGCGGCGGTGCCGATGGCAGCGGTGGTGGCGCCGGTGGCGGCGGTGCCGATGGCAGCGGCGGCACTCTCTGACGCGCTCAATCGCAATGCAACCAGAAATTTCGGGCTGTACCTTAAAAGCGCCGAACACGTCTCGAGGTTCGGTCTAACAAACAAAGGGGCGACAATTGTGTCGCCCCTTTTGCCGTGAAAAAACTGATAGATCAGTAGAAAGCCTTAGCTTCTTCCGTACACACCAACCCAATTGCTTGGCTTCGCCGGATCCTGCATCCGGAGGAACAAATACCGTGTGGCCGACCAGGGTTTGATCCGGTTGGTCAAATTGTCCAGCACCAGATCCCCTTGAGCAGAGCGATACACAAGAACTGCATGTGCGTTGCGGCGTGTATCCAACACCGTCGCGATCAGCAATTTATTTGGATCAACGCCTGCCCTAATCAGATCTCTTTTCTTCAAAAGTGCAAAATCCTCGCAATCCCCGCCGCGCGTTGTCGGCAACGCCCACCGCTCGGTAGTGCGGTACTGGGTCTGATCCGTAACCGCGCGCGTTGTTGCGTTGACCTGACGGTTGATCCGCTCAATGATCTGCATTTCCTGCTGTGACGTCATGCGTACCGACGTCTTGCTCGAGCACGCCCAAGCGTACTGACGGCACAACTGCTGCGCACCGGAAGGCGGAGGGGACGCCGCGAGCGTTCGGATAAAGCTGCCCTCACTTGCATCCACATGGGAACCAACAAGCATGGCCCCGCAAACCAATGCGGCAATCCCAACTGCCCGTCCTGTATATGTCTTCAACCGCACGAAGGCGCCTTTGAGTCCGATATCTACCGATTTCATGCCTGAACCTTGATCCCTGTCTACGCAACGATTGACGACAAGCAGGACCGTATTCCATTAGAAACAACTATTGGTAAACGGTAGCGCTTGTACAATCTGGGGCGAACGTGAAGTGGAAAAAAGGCGGAATTTCGTCACTCATTATGACCATTTCGCGCTGGAATTAAGGGCAACGCGCCACAATCCAAGTGGGAAAACACCCTGAAACTGGTGTTGATATACAATAAGACACTGGAATCAAGAGGATTCCGTATAAGTCAAAAATTGCCGCAATAGGGTTCACTTCACCGGTGAACAGTTCGGCCGAATTTCGCCCATGAACCGGTCTGACTGGCAGAAAACCTGCCAATCAGCCTCGCCACACCTTCAGTCGGTAATTTCTACAACCACCAGTTCACGCTCACTTGCGCCGCGCGCGTGGTCCAGGGCCTGCTGGTACTCCGGTGAATTATAGCATTCGACCGCGGCCTCGACGGACGGAAACTTAGCGACCACATTGCGCGGACGCTCTTTCCCTTCCAGTTGGACATAACGTGCAGCGCGGGCAATGAACGCCCCGCCGTGCTTGGCAATCGCAGGCCCTGCGAGCTCCGCGTATTTCGCATATGCGTCTGCGTCCGTCACGGTGACGTGGGCAATCCAGAGTGCAGCCATCTTATCCTCCCAAAACCTGTTCTGCGGCTTTGATCGCCGCATCTGCGTTCGACGCGTGCTTGCCACCGCCTTGCGCCATGTCGGGGCGTCCACCGCCGCCCTTGCCGCCCAGTTCTGCGACGGCTGCACGAACCAGATCGACGGCCGAAACCTTGTCTGTCAGATCGGCCGTCACACCGGCTGCCACAGCAGCCTTACCGCCCGCATCCGCGATCAGTAGAACGGCACCGGACCCCAGACGGCTTTTGTGTTCATCAATCAACGCCGGCAAATCCTTGCCCGATACGCCGTTCAACGCCTGCGCAAGGAAGGCGACCCCGTTCACATCACGCGCTTCGCCACCACCCTGCCCGGCCCCGCCGGCCATGGCCAAGTCACGGCGCAGCTGCGCCACTTCGTTTTGCAGCGATTTGCGTTCGTCCAACAGTGCTTTGACACGGCCAACAACGTCATCTGGCTGCGCCTTGAGTTCCGATGCGATCTGACCCAGTCGCTGATCCTGCTGCGACAGATGCCGCAGCGCCTCGTCACCGGTCAGAGCCTCGATCCGGCGTACACCCGCGCTGCTGGCGCTGTCGCCCAGAACCACAAAAGTACCGATGTCACCAGTCTGACGTACATGGGTGCCGCCGCACAGCTCAATCGACCATGTTTCGCCATCCTGACCTTTACCGGTCGGAGCTTTGCCCATGGAAACAACACGGACCTCGTCGCCGTATTTTTCGCCAAACAGCGCCTGTGCGCCCAGTTCGCGCGCATCATCGGGGGTCATGATCCGCGTTTCGACGGTCGAGTTCTGACGGATAAAGTCATTCACATCGCGTTCGACCTTTTGGATCTCATCCGCGCTCAGCGCCTTGGAATGGCTGAAGTCAAACCGTAACCGGTCAGCCGCGTTCAGCGAGCCGCGCTGTGCAACATGATCGCCCAGCGTTTCCCGCAGCGCCTCGTGCAGCAGGTGCGTGGCCGAGTGGTTTGCGCGAATTGCCGTGCGCCGCGCGTGGTCGACCTCAAGCTCGACCGCGTCACCTTTGGACAAAGCGCCCTGATCAACGGTCACTTTATGGGCATGAACTTTGCCATCGGCGAATTTTCTGGTGTCTTCGACCCGCGCCATGTCATCGCGTTCTTCAAGACGACGGATTTCACCAGTATCACCGATCTGACCGCCAGCTTCGCCATAGAACGGCGTTTGGTTAACAATCACCCAACCGGATCCGCCCTTTTCAATTGTATCCACCAACGCACCGTCAACCACCAACGCAGCAATCTGCCCTTCGGCCTTTTCCGTGTCATAGCCCAGAAAGTCCGTGGCCCCGGCAGTATCCAGCACATCAAACCACACTGCCTGATCCGCAGCCTCACCCGAACCGGCCCATGCAGCACGCGCCTTGGCTTTTTGTTCGGCCATGGCCGCGTCGAACCCGTCCGTGTCCACGGAACGACCCTTTTCGCGCAGGGCATCCTGCGTCAGGTCCAGTGGGAACCCATACGTGTCGTACAATTTGAATGCCGCATCACCCGGAAGTGCCGCGCCCTCGGGCAGGCCTGCAACTTCATCATCCAGGAGTTTCAGACCACGATCTAGGGTTTGCTTGAACCTGGTTTCCTCCAACAGCAGCGTCTCTTCGATCAACGGCTGCGCCTGTCCCAACTCAGTGTATTGCGCGCCCATCAGCTGCACCAGACTTGGCACCAGCTGATACATAACCGGATCTTTCGCCCCCAGAAGATGCGCATGACGCATCGCGCGACGCATGATCCGGCGCAGCACATAGCCACGCCCGTCATTGGAAGGCATCACGCCATCCGCGATTAGGAAGGATGTCGCGCGCAGGTGGTCCGCAATGACCCGGTGGTGCACATTCTGGTCGCCATAGGGATCAACCCCGGTGGCATGAGCAGACGCTTCGATCAACGTCTTGAACAGGTCGGTGTCATAGTTGTCATGGCTGCCCTGCAGCAGCGCGCCAATCCGTTCCAGCCCCATGCCAGTATCGATCGACTGCATGTCGAGTTCGACCATCGAGCCGTCTTCGAACTGCTCGTTCTGCATGAAAACGATATTCCAGATTTCGATGAACCGATCGCCGTCTTCGTCGGGCGATCCCGGAGGGCCACCCCAGATGTGATCGCCATGGTCGTAGAAAATCTCGGTACATGGCCCACACGGACCAGTCGGCCCCATCTGCCAGAAGTTATCGCTGGTGGCGATGCGGATGATCCGGTCTTCGGGCACGCCGACCTTTTTCCAGATCTCGAACGCCTCGTCATCCGTATGATACACCGTTGCGAGCAGACGGTTCTTGTCGATGCCGAATTCCTTGGTGATCAACTCCCACGCAAAAGGGATCGCCTCGTGTTTGAAGTAATTGCCGAAGGAAAAGTTGCCGAGCATTTCGAAGAAGGTGTGGTGTCGTGCAGTATAGCCAACGTTATCGAGGTCATTGTGCTTACCGCCAGCGCGCACGCATTTCTGTGCCGTCGTGGCGCGCTGATAATCACGGGTTTCAACACCGGTAAACAGGTTCTTGAACTGCACCATGCCCGAGTTCACGAACATCAATGTCGGGTCATTGCGCGGAACCAGCGGGCTGGACGCGACAATTTCATGCCCCTGTTTGGCAAAATAATTCAGAAAGGTTGAGCGGATTTCGTTCAGCGTGGGCATATGGCTCTCTCGGCGCGCAATCTCAGTGTTCTGAAATGGTTTATCCCCGTACCCAAGGATAGTCCACAAAGATAAATCGGCCTTGTTTTTGAAGGGCTAGAAAACCCCTCACCAATTGCAGCACACACCAATTGAACGGGATCACCATGTATAGAACGAGTTAAGGCGGCCACGCGGACCGCCTTATCTCGAGTATTCTCAATTCTTGCAAAACCGGGGGATTTTTGCGGCCCCCATTTGCGTTTGTTATGCCTCGAGGATGTCGTCTTCCTCGGCAGAACCGGGCGGCATGTCGAACTCAAGACCATGCGCAGCGCGAATCTTGTCTTCGATATCCAGCGCAATACGGCTGTTGTCGCGCAAGTATTGTTTGGCATTTTCACGCCCCTGCCCGATCCGTTCGTCGCCATAGCTGAACCACGAGCCCGATTTCTCGACCACGCCAGCCTTGACGCCCAGATCCAGCAGCTCACCCATCTTGCTTATGCCTTCGCCATACATGATGTCGAATTCCACCTGCTTGAAGGGCGGCGCCACCTTGTTCTTGACGACTTTCACGCGCGTCTGGTTGCCGACAACTTCGTCGCGGTCTTTGATCGCGCCGATGCGGCGGATATCCAGACGAACCGAGCTGTAGAATTTCAGCGCGTTCCCACCGGTCGTGGTTTCGGGGCTGCCAAACATTACGCCGATTTTCATCCGGATTTGGTTAATAAAGATCACCATGCAGTTTGAGCGGTTAATGGAACCGGTCAGCTTTCGCATTGCCTGGCTCATCAATCGGGCCTGAACGCCGACGCTGCTGTCACCCATATCGCCTTCCAACTCGGACTTAGGCGTCAATGCCGCAACCGAGTCGACCACAACCATGTTCACCGCGCCCGAACGAACAAGCGTGTCGGTGATCTCAAGCGCCTGTTCACCTGTGTCAGGCTGCGAGATCAGAAGCTCATCCAGATCAACACCCAATTTGCGGGCATATTGAGGATCCAGCGCGTGTTCGGCATCCACGAATGCACACACCCCGCCGCGTTTTTGCTGTTCCGCTATGCAATGCAGTGTCAGCGTGGTCTTACCCGAGCTTTCCGGGCCATAAATCTCGACGATCCTGCCCATCGGCAGACCACCGATTCCCAGCGCGATATCCAAACCCAGTGATCCGGTCGAGCTTGCGTCGATGTCTTGCTTGGAATCCTCACCAAGCTTCATGATCGAGCCCTTGCCGAACTGCCGTTCGATTTGCGCCAGCGCGCTATCAAGCGCCTTTTGCTTGTCTGCGTTTTTCTTGTCGCTCATTGTCAGAAGATCCGCCATTGTCCTGTCGCCTTCTCTTTTGTCACACCCATGATCGGGCGGCAATCACTGCTTTGTTCGCCTCTTGTTCCTTATGGGACCAAAAAGAGAACATTTCAACTAAAACTTACAATACTTACTGTTCGGCAATTGTGTTAAAGAGTCGTTTACGCCAATCTGCGACTACTAAATTAGGCGGCGAAGGGCGAATAAATGCTTGTTTTCTATAAGGAACGCCTTGCGTTTCTGGCAGTCCCAAAAACAGGCAGCACAGCCTATCACACTGCCCTGAGCGCGCGGGCCGACTTTGTCGTCACCGGCCCGCCCGAATTGAAACATGCGCCTGTTCGCCGTTATGACAGGTTTTTTCAAAACATTTTTCGCAAAATGTATGACACCGAAATGGAAATCATGGCCGTCGTGCGCGAACCTATCGACTGGCTCGGCAGTTGGTACAAATACCGCAGCCGGGACGACCGCATTGGGCACCCGCATTCAACCCGCGACCTGAGCTTTGATAATTTTGTTCAGGGTTACATGCAAAACCCCCGCCCGGAATTCGCAGATGTCGGCAGTCAGAGCCAGTTTTTCCGCACCCGAAACAACGGTTTCGGTGCTACGCATGTTTTTAAATACGAAAATCAAGATAAGATACTGAACTTTCTTCAGGACCGGTTGAACATGGAAATCACCCTGCAGCGCGAGAATGTCTCACCAAAGCGCGACCTATTCTTGTCGACGGAAACGGAAAAGAAGTTCCGCAAGCACCACGCCGAGGAGTTTTCCTGCCACGACGCGGCGCGTTAGTCAGTTCAGTTGGTTAAACACAGCCTCGGTCAACTGCGTCAAAGAGAACGGCTTGGGCAAAAAGGTGGAATTCGCAATCTCGGGGCCTGAATCGCCAAAAGCGCCTTCGGTATAGCCAGACATAAAGATCACCCGCACATTTGGTCGGGTCTCCATCGCTTTGCGCACCCAGGTTGGCCCATCCATGCCGGGCATGACCACGTCTGTCACGAAAGCATCCACATGCACCGACCCATCCTCCAGCAGGTGCAGCGCCTCTTCGGCGGATCCGGCTTCGAGCACGGTGTAGCCCTTCAATCGCAATGCACGTGTGGCAAAGGCCCGAACCGGGGCCTCATCCTCGACCAGCAGAACTACGCCTTCACCCTGCCGGGACGTTGGGTTTTCCGGAAGGCTGGCGATGTCCTGATCAATTTTCTGCGGTGCGGTTGAAACCGGCAGATACACGGTAAATTCGGTTCCCTTGCCCTGAATGCTATCGACAAAGATGAACCCTCCGGTCTGCTTGACGATGCCGTAGACCGTCGACAGTCCAAGACCGGTCCCCTCACCGGTGCGCTTGGTCGTATAGAATGGCTCAAACACTTTTTGCAGCTTGTCTGCGGGAATGCCTGTGCCGCTGTCGATCACTTTCACGGTGACGTATTCGCCGGGTTGAACCGTTGCACGATCCCGCCGGAACGGTTCGGTCAGAGAAATAACCTCAGTCTCGATGCGCACCTCGCCACCTTCGGGCATCGCGTCCCGTGCGTTCACAACTAGGTTCATAAACACCTGTTCGAGCTGCCTTTTGTCTGCGCGCACAGGCTTCAGGACGGGATCATGGCTTAACGTCAGGCGAACCTTTTCGCCCACCAAGCGGTTCAAAAGATGGATCAGGTCGGAAATTGTGTCGCGCAGGTCCAGAACCTCGGGCTGCAAAGTCTGCTTTCGCGAGAATGCAAGAAGTTGACTGACCAACGCCGCGGCCCGGTTGGCGTTCTGGTTGATCTGAACCAGGTCACCATAGTTCGGATCATTCTGATCATGCCGCAGCAGCAATAGATCGCAATGCCCCGAAATCGCAGTCAGAAGGTTGTTAAAATCATGAGCCACGCCGCCCGCCAATTGCCCGACAGCCTGCATCTTTTGCCCCTGCACAAACTGAGCTTCCAGTGTCTTCAACTCGGTCGCATCATTCAGGACGGCGATCAGACAAGTCTGTCCCTTGCACGTCACTCGGTTCAGTGTGACCTGCACGAAAACTTCTTTGTCCTGACGTGACAGGCGAAGAAATTCCGACCGGGGAACGGCATTCTCTTCGGTCGCGGTGCGGGTCAACCAATCCAGGATGGGATAGCCGAGCCCGTGCATGATTTCGGCCACGTTCGACTTGCCCCGCTGGATCTCTCCGATCAGCTTGATCGCCATCCGGTTCGCATCCAAAATTTCGCCTTCGGGGGACAAACACATAACCGGCACGGGCAGTTCAGCGAACGGGGCATCGCCCCCGGATGGACCCGCAGTTTTCATCGGCAACAAAAGCAGATCGCGCACAGTGCCCGAGCGGGACAGCTCGGACACGGTCACAGGCACCCGCCCGTCCAAAGTTTCAACCAGCGAGATTTCACCCGGTTGCGGGATGTCCTTGGGGAATATCTTACCCATAACGTCGGGCCGGTGACCGATCATGGCCTCTGCCGTTCCGTTCACGCGCAGAATTGCCCCATTGCGACCCTCTGTCAGCACCGGAACAGGGGCGTCATCCCATTGCCCGCCTTCATCCAGATGAAACCGCCAGCAGAACACATCCTGCCCCACGCTGAAAACCGAGATCGGGATTGTCGAGCCAACGGTCACGATATCTTCGCGGGCGCGTTCGTGGATTTCCGCGATGGATTGCAGGCGCAGCAGGATCGCTGCGGGGTTAGCGAATTTGGATTTCAGGCAATGCTGCAATCGCGCACCCGGAAAAGCATTTATCTGCGCCCTTGCCCGCGTGTTCGCGCTCAGAATATCGCCATTTGCGTTGGCGATCACCGTCGGACACAAGTCCTGTTCGGTGAAGACGGCCATCACTTCTGCCGAATTGCGTGCCGTCCGTTCGGCCGTGAAACCCCGAAAAACAACAAGAAGACCGGCGGATAACAGCGAGACGCCAGCAACAACAAGCCCCGTATCCCAGGCGGTCGGTAACACTTCTGTCAACGGTGTTACGCTCAGCAATGTGCCCAGAACAACGAGCGGTACAAGGCGCGAGAAGGCCGGTGTTTTGCTTGAGGTCGGCTCAGAAAAGATCTCTGCAGTGTCGGACATTAACAACTCAGGTCAAAAGGCTTTGTCACACTCAGCCCGAATTTGGTTAACGCCCCCTTTAGGACAGCGGAAACTTCTACCTAAGGTTGTTATTCAATGGCACACTATCGCGTCAAGTGCGACGTAAAGAACCCGTCTGCACCGTGTGTCACAAGCCACGACTTTCGCATCGTTTCGGTCCAGTCGGGATTCAGTTTAAGAAATCCGTCGACAATATTGCCGTTTTCATCATCCAACATGGAGCAGGTCGCATAGGCTAGAATTCCACCCGGTCCAACCAGTTGAGCGGCGGAATTCAGGATGTCGGACTGTAGTGCATTCAGCGCGTGCAATCCCTCTTCGGACAGTGCCCATTTACCTGCCGGGGCACGCCGCCACGAGCCGCTGCCCGAGCATGGCGCATCCGTCAGGACAATATCGAACGGAGCCTGACGGGCTACATCTTCCGGCTGCAGGCAGGTAACACGCACACCGGCCCGTTTGGCCCGCATCGGCAGATCGCGCATGCGCCCTGCGTTCACATCATGCGCAAAGACCTCGACACCCGAATGGGCCGCCAGAGCCAGCGACTTGCCGCCACCGCCTGCGCAATAATCCAGAACACGCAGACCTGGCTGGAGATCGAGCGCTGCGACCACGGCTTGGCTGGCTGCGTCCTGCAATTCGACCAGACCTTCGGAATAAGCGCGGCTTTGGGCAATTTTCCGGGCCCCTTCAGTGACTTCCAAGGCGGTTTCACACGCCGGATGGCCTTGCGCGCTGATTCCGTCAGCACTCAAAGCTGCAATCGCACCAGCCCGATCGGTTTTGGCAATGTTGGCCCGCAAGTGAACAGGTGCACGGGTTTGCAATACCTTTGCCGCCGCCTCTGCTTGATCACCAAGCGAGGTTTGAAAACGCGGCCAGAGCCATTCGGGGATGTCGCAGCGCTCGGAATCCGAGCTGAACGCGCGCGATGCATCGGCGGCGGTTAACGGCTCTGGCGTATATCGTTCGCCTGTAAACAGCGTCTCTGGATCTCCGCCGGTTGACCGGATCGAACCGATCATCAACCCGCGCCCGGTTTCTGCCCCGCCCAAGGCCGAGAAGGACCGTTTGCAACGCAGCGCTTCGAACACGTGATCGCGCACGGCGGCACGGTCTTTCGAGCCCGCAAACCGGCTGCGGCGCGCCCATCCTGTCAAAGCCTTTTCAACCGGTGCCCCTGCGAGGATATCATCAAGGATTTCAATCGAAGCCTGAACGCGCGCTGCTGGGGTCATAAGATATTTCCGATTTCTCTGCTAAACCCAAAAAACGCAAAACGGCGCCCGCGTTGGGGCGCCGTGCTGCAAACTCTGTTGCGTCACATTACCCGGTAGTTCGGGCTCTCACGCGTGATCTGGACGTCATGCACATGGCTTTCTTTCAGGCCAGCGCCGGTGATTTTGACGAAATTACAGTTCTTGCGCATTTCTTCGACTGTCGCGCAGCCGGTATAGCCCATCGCCGCACGCAGGCCGCCAACCAGCTGGTGTACCACTGCACTGGCCGATCCCTTATAGGGCACCTGCCCTTCGATCCCTTCGGGCACCAACTTGTCGCTGGCTGCGTCTTTCTGGAAATAGCGATCCGCCGACCCGCGCGCCATGGCGCCAAGGCTGCCCATACCACGATAAGATTTGAACGAACGGCCCTGATACAAGATCACCTCACCCGGGCTTTCATCCGTTCCCGCGATCATCGAACCAACCATTGCACAGGATGCGCCTGCGGCAATGGCCTTAGCGAAATCGCCCGAGAATTTGATGCCGCCATCTGCGATTACCGGAACATCCCCGGCAGCCGTCGCGCAGTCCATGATCGCTGTCAATTGGGGTACGCCGACGCCTGCAACCATCCGGGTTGTGCAGATGGAGCCCGGCCCGATGCCAACCTTGATTGCATCCGCCCCGGCATCGATCAGCGCCTTGGTGGCCTCGCTCGTCGCTACATTGCCCGCAATGATCTGGACCTCGTTCGAGAGTGTCTTGACCCGCCGCACCGCGTCCAGAACGCCCTGCGAATGCCCATGAGCAGTGTCGACCACGATGATATCAACGCCCGAATCCACTAACTGCTCGGACCGTTCGAAACCAGAATCGCCAACGGATGTCGCTGCAGCGACCCGCAAACGACCCAACCGGTCCTTACAGGCGGTCGGGTTCAGCACGGCTTGCTCGGTATCTTTCAGGGTCAGCAGGCCTGTCAGCTTGCCTTCGCCATCGACCACCAGCAGTTTTTCGATCCGGCGCGCTTTCATGAGGCTCTTGGCCTCTTCCAGATCTGCAGGCTCTTGCAGCATCGCCAGATTGTCCGATGTCATCATCACGTGAACCGGCGTCTCATCAGACGTTGCAAATCGCATATCGCGATTGGTCAGGATACCCACGACGCGCCCGCTTTCATCGACGACCGGAAAGCCGGTAAAGTTATAGCGCTGCACCAGCGCCTTCGCGTCCGCCAGCGTTTGGTTCACGCTCAGCGTGACCGGGTTGTACACGATGCCCGACTCAAATCGCTTCACGCGACGAATCTCTCGGGCTTGCTCTTCGACCGTCAGGTTCTTGTGAACAACACCGATACCGCCTGCCTGCGCCATTGCGATGGCCATGCGCGCCTCGGTCACCGTGTCCATGGCCGAGCTGAGCAGCGGGATGTTCATCGTTATTTCACGCGTCACACGCGTGGCCGTATCCGCCGTCGCCGGCAGCACCGACGAGGACGCCGGAACCAATAAAACATCGTCAAAGGTAAGTGCCTCACGAATCTGCATCTGTTAACCCCATGCAAAAGCCCGTTTGGCGGTGACCCTATTACATGGATTTAACCTAAGGAAAAGCCCCTGACCTAAACTAGTTTCCCTTCGCTGGCAGATACCGCGGCAAAAAACGACGCAAGACGTTCAAAACGTGCCGCTGAATGGCCTTTCCCTTTGCGCACAAACCCATATCTTGCCGGGCATACGTGCGAATACAAAAGGCAGGCCAAAAATGACCACCGACCCCCTTGTTGTCTTTACTCCGTCAGGCAAACGCGGGCATTTCCCCGTGGGTACCCCGGTTCTGACTGCTGCACGGCAGTTGGGTGTGGATCTGGATTCGGTCTGCGGCGGCCGTGGGATTTGTTCGAAATGTCAGATCACACCCAGCTATGGCGAGTTTCCTAAACACGGCGTAACAGCATCCGAGAACGCGTTGAGCGAATGGAACGCGGTCGAACAGCGTTACGATGACAAACGCGGTTTGAAGCCGGGGCGCCGCCTGGGATGTCAGGCGACAGTCCAAGGCGACGTTGTGATCGACGTCCCACCCGAAAGCCAGGTCCACCGTCAGGTTGTCCGCAAAGCCGCCGCAGCGCGAGCTATTACAATGGATCCGGCGACACGGTTGTATTTCGTTGTGGTAGAAGAGCCAGACATGCATTCGCCCACTGGTGATTTGGAACGGCTTGAACGCGCCCTGCGCGAGCAGTGGAACATTGACGCCGTCACCGCAGACCTGTCCCTGATGTCCAAACTGCAACCCGTTCTGCGCAAAGGCAAATGGGAAGTCACGGTCGCCGTTCACAAAGGCCACAAGGACGCGGTCGACCGCGTGGTCGAAATCTGGCCCGGTCTGCACGAACATGGGCTTTACGGTCTGGCCATCGACCTCGGCTCGACCACAATCGCGGCCCACCTTACCGATCTGGAAACAGGTGAGGTAAAGGCGTCCTCGGGCCTGATGAACCCGCAGATCCGCTTTGGCGAAGACCTCATGAGCCGCGTTTCCTATTCGATGATGAACCCCGGCGGTGATCAGGAGATGACCAAAGCCGTACGAGAGGCGATTAACGATTTGACCACCTCAATTTCTGAGGAAGCCGGGATTAGTTTCGAGCTGATCGTGGAAACCGTTTTCGTCTGTAACCCGGTGATGCACCACCTGCTGCTGGGTCTGGACCCGGTTGAGCTGGGTCAGGCGCCCTTTGCGCTGGCGACATCGGAAAGCATGTCCCTGCCCGCGCGCGAGATGGACCTCACAAATATGAACCCGCGCGCTCAGGTCTACATCTTGCCGTGCATTGCGGGCCACGTCGGCGCTGACTGCGCCGCGGTGGCACTGTCAGAAGAACCGGGAAAGTCCGAGGACCTTGTGCTTATCGTGGACGTGGGCACCAACGCTGAAATCCTGCTGGGCAATACCAGCCGCGTTCTGGCCTGTTCTTCGCCCACAGGTCCGGCATTCGAAGGCGCGCAGATCAGTTCCGGCCAGCGTGCAGCACCCGGCGCCATTGAGCGTATCGAAATTGACCCGGTCACCAAAGAACCCCGTTTCCGCGTGATCGGGTCCGAGAAATGGTCCGATGAAGAAGGCTTTGATCAAGAGATTGCCACAAGCGGCATCACAGGCATCTGTGGCTCGGGTATCATCGAAGCAGTCGCAGAAATGCGAATTGCGGGATTATTGGACGAAAGCGGCCTGATCGGGTCTGCGGAACAGACCGGCACCACCCGTTGCGTCCCCGAAGGCCGCACCCACGCCTATCTGATCCACGACGCCAGCGCCGAGGGCGGTCCGCGTATCACTGTCACTCAGGGCGATATCCGCGCCATCCAACTGGCCAAATCCGCGCTCTATGCCGGTGCACGCCTGTTGATGGATGAAATGAACGTCGACACGGTGGATCGCGTTGTGCTGGCCGGGGCGTTCGGCGCGCATATTTCGACCAAGCACGCGATGGTTCTGGGTATGATCCCCGATGCGCCCTTGAACAAAGTCTCAAGTGCCGGCAACGCGGCTGGTACCGGCGCGCGGATTGCCTTGTGCAACATTGGCGCCCGGTCCGAGATTGAGCGTGTCGTACGCGAGATCACCAAGGTCGAAACGGCCATCGAGCCGAAATTTCAGGACCATTTCGTCGCCGCAAATGCCATCCCGCACAAGACGGATCCGTTCCCGGAATTGGCGCAGGTGGTCACTCTGCCCTCGCCCTCCTTCAATGCCGGTGGCGGAGAAGAAGGCTCTGGTCGCAGACGGCGCAGGCGGTCATAGTCACCCCTGACATAAGGGAGGCGACATGCAGATCGCAAACGAGGAACAGGCTGAATATTGGGGGAAATCCCCGTCCGGTGCCAAATGGCTGACCTATGAGGACCAGTTGGATCAGCTGATGGCCCCGGTCCTTGATCTGGTGCTGGAACGTGCCGGGTTAAAACCCGGCATGCGTGTTCTGGATATCGGCTGCGGAACGGGTGCAAGCGCGATCGCCGCCGCACATTCCGTCGGGCCAGATGGCCACATTCTGGCTGCAGATGTCTCGCAGCCATTTCTGGACCGCGCATCGGCACGAGCATCCGATGCCGGGTCGCAAAACATCACCTTCCAGTTCGCCGACGCCCAGACCTACGCCTTTGAAGCAGCGGACCGAGACGCCATGATCTCGCGATTTGGGGTCATGTTCTTTGAGGATACGGTTGCCGCCTTTGCCAACATGACCCGCGCGCTAAGGCCCGGCGGCACGATGACCTTTGCCGCCTGGGGACCATTACCCGGTAACCCATGGTTCCGAGTACCCCATATAGCAGCCACCGAACGGCTGGGCACGCCGCCCAAAGTCGACCGGAATGCACCGGGCCCCTTGGCGTTTCATGATCGTGAGCGTGTTACCGGGTTGCTGGAAAAGGCAGGTCTAAGCAATATTCGCGCCGATTCTGTTGATCTGACGTTGGACTTTCAAGACTCTTTGCTGGATTGCGCCGCCCTTTGCACCCGCGTTGGCCCCGCCGCCCGTGTTATTACCCATTTCGACGGTAAACCCGATGACGTGACTGCGATCCAACACGCCGTCGCCGAAGCGTTTCACCCCTTTGCCAAAAATGGTGCGGTGCACATCCCGGCTGATATCAACCTATTTCAGGCACGTCGCCCGGAATAAATAGCCACAGACGCAACCACGCTCAAAGCGCTGATTTCTAAGCTTTTCCGATGACAAATCGAGTTCTGGAGCGGGTAGCGGGAATCGAACCCGCGCGTTCAGCTTGGGAAGCTGACAGGCTACCATTACATCATACCCGCCGCGTTTTTCACCGATATCACCAGAGGCTTATCGACTTCAAGAACCCATCATCGGAAAAGCGGCACCGCCTTGTTCCGTCCAGACACACCCCAACCTTCGAACAGGACAACGCACCTGGTTTCGTGAAATAGAAATATCTTTTGCCTCAACGCCAGTTGCGCTTGCAAATCGACCAGCTCCTCGAAATATTCTTTTTTCCCGAACGCTTGCTTAAGTCAGCGTCTGCCTGTGTTGGGCGACGATGTTGGCTCATCTTCGTACGTGACGACTATCGCGATATCGCCACTAATCTAGCGATCTTGTCAGGTTCCGGCGGCGATCAGAATCAATACGAAAAAAAGGCCGGACACATGGTCCGGCCTTTGTTCACTAGAAGTGATTGGTTCATGCGCGACGACGACGCCCGCCACCACGACGGCCACCAACAGCGCCCGCTGCGCCGGCTTCTTCCGGGGATTTGTTGAACCGAATCCACTCGCCACCATGCGGGTCATTATTGGTCAGCAGGTTGGCGGCACGGATGGCTTCCATTTCCTTACCGGCGCGCGGCTTGGTCGAGCCCAGACCGAACAGCTGACAGAAAGTTTCGTCATCCATGTCCGCAGGCAGAATGATCCCCTTGGCTTCGACCTCGGCCTTTTTCTCGGCTAGCTTTTTGGGACCCACAGGCAGTGCCACCGGGTTCATGATTGCCGACGTCATACCTGCGCCCATTGCCATCGGCAGGAACGCATTGTTGATGCCGTGGCGGTTTGGCAGACCAAAGGACACGTTCGAAGCACCACAAGTGGTGTTTACGCCCAGTTCTTCGCGCAGGCGACGGACCAGCGCAAAGACCTGCTGACCGGCGGTTGCCATCGCACCGATGGGCATCACCAGCGGGTCAACGACGATGTCATGCGCCGGGATACCGAAATCGGCGGCCCGCTCAACAATCTTCTTGGCCACTTCGAAGCGCACATCGGGATCTTCGGAAATACCGGTGTCATCGTTCGAGATCGCAACAACCGGCACGTTGTATTTTTTGACCAGCGGCAGAACCAGTTCCAGACGATCTTCTTCGCCGGTGACCGAGTTCAGCAACGGGCGGCCCTCGGCAGCTTCAAGACCAGCTTCCAAAGCGCCGGGAACGGACGAGTCGACACATAGCGGAACGTCAACCAGACCCTGCACCAGCTCGACGATCTTGCGCATCAGTGGCGGTTCAGTCTCGTTCGGGTTGGGGTTCGAGTTGTAGACAACGCCCGCATTGATATCCAGAACGGTCGCACCGGCGGCAACCTGCGCAATGGCGTCCTTTTCAACGGTTGAGAAATCGCCGGCTTCCAGCTCGGCCGCCAGTTTCTTACGGCCCGTCGGGTTGATCCGCTCGCCGATCACGCAGAACGGTTCGTCAAAGCCCAGAACGGCAGTTTTTGTTTTTGATTCTACGACTGTACGCGTCATGTCCGTTCCTTAGGAGTTTACAGGCTTTGCCGAAGCGCCGCCGTTATTGATGGCCCAGTTGGCGTTGGTCTTGATGCCGCCAAGCGGGAAGAAGTGTACATTGGTGATGTTGAAATCCGGGTTGGCCGCTTTGTGGTTGGCCAGCTCGGTGATCACATCGGTCGGCTCATAGGGCAGCAGCAGCTTGGACACATCCATCGCACGCTTTTGCAGGACCTTCAGCGACGGGCCAACACCGCAGGCGATGGCGAATTTGATTAGGGTCTGCAGCTTGGCCGGACCCGCGATACCAATATGGATCGGAATATCAATACTAGCTTCTTTCAGACCGTCGGCCCATTCGATGATCGGTTTGGCTTCAAACGCAAACTGTGTTGCCAGCGCCATATCGGCATCCGTGGTTTCGCTGAATTTCTGCTTCCAGCGCAGCGCGTCGTCGACATTCTTGGTCGAGCCGTCTGGGTCGATATCCTTGTTGCCCTCAGGGTGACCCGCGACGTGCAAGCGCTTGAAGCCCGCCCTGTCGAACAGACCACTTTCCAGCAACTGCATCGAACTGTCGAAATCGCCGTGCGGGTTGGTAACACCACCAGCCAGCAGCAACGCCTGATCAACGCCCGCCTCGCCCTGATACATGGAAATCCAGTTTTCCAGCGTCGCCGCATCCTTGATGATCCGCGCAGGGAAGTGCGGCATCACCGGATAGCCTTCGTCAGCGATCCGCTTGGCGGTCTTGACCATATCCTCGATCGGCGTGCCTTCGATATGGGCGATGTAAACGCGTGTGCCTTCGGGCAGCAACGCGCGGAAATCTTCGACCTTTTCGGCGGTGCGCGGCATCACCTCAATCGAATAGCCTTGCAAAAAGGCTTCGACGGTCGGGTTTACAGGGCCGTTTTCGACCGCATCACGTTTCTTGAAGTTCAGCAAAGCCATCGCGGCCTCCCATAGATGTCTCGGGCTCATGCCCAACCGTCATTGGCGATCAGGGCTTTGATGCGGTCCTGATCGTATTCCGTTTCCAAACGCACAGCTTCGGCCTCGGCAATCTCGGACGGGTCGCCGTCGACTGCAAAGGGGGCCGCCTTGCGCCATTCGGCCAGATAGGCATCGCTGTCCTTGGCGTTCACCTTCATGGCCGCGCGGTCGATTGCTTGTTCGAACCGTTCCTCCAATTGCCGCTTTGCGCCACGACGGCCTTTGCCGACGATGACTTGGGCGGGAATATCGCGCCAGTAAACAATGGTGACGTCAGGCATTGCTTTTGATTCCTCCTAACCAGATGGACCGGTTCTAAACGTCTATGTGGGGGCAAGTCGGTCGATTTTCGACACAAGGCGCATTTCCAGCGACGTTTTTGCCCACGATGGATACCGGGGTTGTAACGAAGTCTGAAGCAAACACGCATATCAAAATTCTCATCACTTTAATGAGCGTCTTGCACGACGCAATCGCCCGACCTATGGTCGGGGTAACTCGAAAATCGGAGGGCGTTTAAGATGGCGCCCAAGCGTCCCAAAGGTGCGGGCGCGTTCCCGAAGGCGGTCGAAAGCCCCGCGCCGGCAAGACCCGATCCAGATGCGTTGTATGCGGCGCTGGATTTGGGAACAAATAGTTGCCGCATGTTGATAGCCCAGCCCAAGGGCAGCGGCTTCCATGTGGTCGACAGTTTTTCCAAATCCGTGCAGTTGGGCGCGGGATTGGAACGGACCGGACGTTTGTCTCGGTCTTCGATGGCGCGCACCATTCAGGCGCTGCGCATCTGTCAGCAAAAGCTGAAACGCAACAAGGTCAGGCGCATGCGTCTGGTCGCGACCGAGGCGTGCAGACGTGCCAAAAACTCACGCGAATTCATCAGGCAGGTCAAACGCGAAACCGGACTGACACTTGAGATCATCCAGCCCGAGGAAGAGGCACGCTTAGCCGTGATCTCTTGTGCACCGCTTGTGTCCACCAAAACCGAACAATTGCTGGTCGTGGATATTGGTGGCGGATCAACTGAACTCGTGTGGATCGACATCTCATCCGTACCGCGCCGGGACCGTCCCGCCGCGATCATGCGGCTGCACCATGGGTTTCACACGACTGACAGCCCCTTCCCTGCAGCAAAAGTCGTCGACTGGATCAGCGTACCCCTGGGAGTTGCAACCCTGCGCGATCAGTTCAACGACGTCGAAGATGACTCGGCTCGCTTTGCCCTGATGAGCTGGTTTTTCGAAGAAAACCTCGCCGATTTCGCACCTTACAAGGATGAACAGGCCCGCTTGGGGTTCCAGATCGTCGGCACCAGCGGCACGGTAACAACCGTTGCGGCTTCACACCTTGGACTCAAGCGCTATGACCGGACCAAGGTCGATGGTTTGCGCATGACCAGCGATCAGATTGACAAAGTCATACGAGGGTATCTAGAACTCGGCCCTCAGGGTCGCCGACGTGATCCCCGGATTGGGGATGACCGGCAGGCGCTGATCATGTCCGGCTCGGCCATTTTGCAGGCGCTGTTAAGATGCTGGCCTACCGACCGCCTTTCCGTGGCGGACCGGGGGCTGCGCGAAGGCCTACTCTATGCGCAGATGAGCGCGGACGGCGTACTGGAAGACGGACCGTTCTGATGGCGAAGACACCAAGTGGCAAAAATAACTCGGGGCGCGGGCAGCGTGACCTGAAGGTCAAGGTAAAGACTGCACGCGGGCGCAAGCTCAGTTCGACCCGTTGGCTCGAGCGGCAGTTGAACGACCCCTATGTGAAACGTGCGCAGGTCGAAGGGTATCGCGGGCGCGCTGCGTTTAAGATATTGGAGCTGGACGAAAAGTACCGGTTCCTCGTGCCGGGTGCACGTGTCGTCGACCTTGGCTGTGCGCCGGGTGGATGGCTGCAAGTAGCGGTCAAACGAGTGAACGCGCTGGGCGAACGTTCCGGCAAGCGGATCGGCACGGTTCTGGGTGTCGACCTGCAAGAGGTCGAACCGGTCGCAGGTGCCGAGGCACATGTGCTGGACTTCATGGAAGACGATGCCGACGACAAAGTCAAAGAGTGGCTGGGCGGCAAGGCTGACGTGGTGATGTCCGACATGGCCGCGTCGTCATCTGGGCACAAGCAAACCGACCACATGCGCATCATGGCACTGTGCGAAACGGCGGCTTATTTCGCCTTTGACGTATTGGAAGAAGGCGGCACGTTCGTTGCCAAGGTTCTGGCCGGTGGCGCCGAAGGCGATCTGCAAAAGCTGCTGAAGCAGAAATTCGACAAGGTCGCGAATGTGAAACCACCCGCGTCGCGCTCGGACAGTTCCGAGAAGTTCGTGGTTGCAACCGGGTTTCGCGGCTGACTCAATCGTCCAGAGAAATCCGGTCTTCGGTCAGCACCTGTTCGCGCAGTGAAGCGGCGGCAATACCTTGTATCAACAACGCTTCGCCGTGATTGATGTATTCCGGTGGTCGGGCCCGCAATTTCTCGATCCGTTGCGACAAAGCCAGTGGCTTTTTCAGCTTGGACGTGTGGATCGGTTTAAGAAACATGTGTCACCTTTAAGCTGGGGCAATTCTTGCCTCAGCTTGATCGGTAACTATGAAATTTGCCGGGAAATTGACGGAAACCGGGCTAAGCCGTGCCGTTTCAGCGGCCCAGTTGTTGCTTCAACTGCAAAAGGTTTGGGTCTTCTGGGATGATCTCTAATCCCTGCTCCAGAACATCACGTGCGGCCTGAGGTCCACGATTGATCTGCGCCAGTTGCACCAGCATTGGCCATGCTTCGGCGCGTTGCGGGTCCAGCGCTACGACTTCTTGAAACGCCCGCTCAGCCGCTGGCGCATTGCGGAACGTCAGGGCCATACCGCCAAGCACGAGATGGGTTTCAGGAAAATCCAGACGGTTGGAAATCGCCGACTGCCACTCGGACATGCCCTGCCCCGACAATTGTTGCTGTTCCGCGGTCAGGGCCTGCGGTGGAATGTTCAGAAACTCTTTCGCTGCCGAAATGCGGACATTCCGCAACGGGTCAGACAGCAGCGGCTCAAGCCGTTGGATTTGATCCGGCATGCTGGCCTGACGCTGCAACGGCGCTGCGTTTGCGCGAACCAGAGCGTCCTCGTCTTCCAAAAGCCCAGCCGTTCTGGCCGCTACATCTTCGGACCCAAAAGGTTGCAGCAGATAGGCAGCCGTGGCGCGCACGATGCCGGGTTGATTAGGGTCGGTTGCGATGTCCAGAAGTTCCTCCGGCCCATCCGCGCGACCCAACGTTGCCGCCTGAAAGGCCGTCCCGAAATGCGGCTTTCGATGCGCGCTCTCCGGGTACCAGCCTTCGATTTGCTGAGCCGCCCATGCCTGATCCTGATCCGAATGGCAATCGGTACAGGCGTCCTGCCCAAGCCCCAAATCGGGACGAGGTACACGGAAACTGTGATCGCGCCTGCCGTCGACACCCATATAGACACGCTCGATCATATGGCAGGACTTGCACTGCGCACCCTCGCTATTCTCTGGGTGATTGTGATGTTCCGGCACGTCGTACTCTTTGGCAGCCAGGGTTGGAAACTTGGGATTCGCGGCAGGCGAGTGACACTGCGTACACACCCCGTTTCCATCTGCCCTCAGACTCGCGCTATGCGGCTCGTGGCAATCCATGCAGCCCACGCCACGGTCATACATCTTGGATTGCAGGAACGAGCCGTACACATAGACTTCATCCAAAATCTGACCGTCCGGGTGGTACAATCCCGGACGCAGGACCGCCAGATTATACGCGTCATGATAGGGCGTTCCGGGCAGCGGGTTGCCATCTCCATGCGCCTCACGACGGGAATGACACCCGGCGCATTGCTGGATCTCGGCCTCGGTCTGGCCTTTACCCCAATCCATCAGGAACCCGGTGTCGCCCAAACCCTGCGGCAGGCTTTGCCCCCCGACCCACTCGATATGCGCAGAACCCGGGCCATGGCAGCTTTCGCACCCTACCCCGATCTCGGCCTGTACCGAGTCGTATGTTCTGGTTTCAGCGTTGTACTGTTTCTCAAAACCGGTCGCGTGACATTCCGCACACCGTGCATTCCAGTTCTTGTAGGGTCCGGTCCAGTGCAACCCGTCATCTGGGGGTAAATCCTGATCGGGATAGAGGTGAAACCACTGCTTGTTCTCGGTATCCCAAACAACATCGAAACTCTGCAACCGGCCGGGTTCTGTTTCGAACAAGTATTGCTGCAACGGCTCAATGCCGACGACGGAATGTACGCCGTATTCGGTGCTCACCCCGTCTTTTTCCGTGACTTTTGCGCTCAGCGCGCCTTGGGTGTCGGTGAATTCAACGGACATCCCGCCATGGTTGAACCACGTTCCGTCAAAATCGGCGACTACAGCCCCGTCTTCAACCTCGGTCCAAGCCAGCGCGTGGTGGGAATTGGACCATGCTGCCGCCTCGTCCTTGTGGCAATCGGCACATTGATCCGACCCGACATAGGCCGGAGTCTGGCCAAAGGCGGCCACAGGCACAAATAGCCCGACACACAACGCCAAAAATTTCACTGAGAACCCCGATCCTGATTGTCTTCCAGATCCATCAAAGCGCCGTTGTATTCGGCGCCAAGGATCAGAATTGCCGCGCACAGGTACAAAAAGATCAGCGCCGCCATGACGCCAGCCAAACCTGCATACGTGGCGCTGTAGCTGGCGAATTGCGCGATGTAGATCGAGAACCCCCACCCGCCGGCCGCCCACAAGGCCAACGTCAGAACAACGCCCGGCAGAATTTGCATCAGCTTGTGCCGCCGCGTCGGCAGGATCAGATGCGCTAACAGGACAGTGCCAGCCGGAACTGCAACCGTGAAGGTCCAGCGCAACCTGTCCACCGACAACCAGTCCGACACGTTCACATCAGTCTTCTCGCTTACCAACTGGGTATAGGCGGGCAAAACAACTTCGACCGCGGCAATGGCCAGAATGGCAACGCCACCAACGATCACGAGCCCCAGGCACAGCAATCGGGTTTTCCAGAACGGCCAGACGTCCCTGTCGTGATATGCTTGGTTCATGGCCGCGCGAACCGCCAGGACACCGTTTGAGGCGAAGAAGATCGCCAAAAGACCACCCAGCGTTATAACGCCCGAGCCGGATTCCTGCAGGACGGCCCGCAATTCAGCCACGATTGGCCCCGCGACGTCTTTGGGCCACGCCCCGAACACAAGCTCGATCAGTTCATCGGTGACATAGCCCTGGGACAACGACCCTGCCAAAGCCACTGTGAACAACACAAATGGAAACAAGGCCATCATCAGAGACATGGCGACGTGGCTGCTCATCACGAACCCGTTTTTGTTGTTGAACCGCACTACGGCCAGCCACAGGGCTTGAACCGGTCTACCAACGAAAGGAATCACACGTGCGCTCATGCGCTCAGCCTAACCCGCCTCTGCTTTGCTCTGAAATGGCAAATCCCTTCAGAACGTAAATTATCTCGCCCAAATGTTTGGGCACATTGCAGAATCTCGCCCAGCGGTGCAGGATCATCTTCCAGAGCGACCACCAATCGTTGTAACGTGCCACGCGGCATCACAGGCGGGCTAAGCGATGACTTTGGAACCTGATCAGAACACGGGCGGCCCGCGACTGAGGCTATCGGTTGTCCGGGACACGACAATTGTTGCCACACTGATTGTGCTGGGACTTTATGCGGGCTCAGCATTCTTGATCCCGCTGACCATGGCTTTGTTAATCAATGTTTTGATTATCGCGCTGAGCGACCGGGTAATCTCAATGGCGCGGGTGCCTGTCTGGCTGGCCAATATCGCCGCAGTCACAGTTGTTTTGGCTGGTTTGTTCGTGATCATGTACATCCTCGGCAGCCAGGCGACGCAGTTCGCCCGATCCATCAGCACTTACGAGAACCAATTCGACGGCGCGGTGAACCGGGTCACGGGGCTGGTTGGCAATGACGTCACCACGTTTATCCGTGACAATCTGGTCAGTATCGACATGTCCTATGTCGCGCGCGTGTTGCTCAGCAGTGCGACATCGCTGCTGAACCAGTTTTTCCTGATCAGCCTGTACGTGGCCTTCCTGATGGCCGAGCGTCTGGCCTTTCGCAAAAAAATACAACTGGCTGCGGGCAATCCCGAAACCGGGGCCGAATTAACCACAATTTTGGATGCGATCACCGACAGCTTGCAGCGCTATGTCGGGGTAAAAACCTTCATCAGCCTGGTCACGGCGGGCATCAGTTACTCGGTCTTCAAGGCGCTTGGGCTTGAATACGCCGAAACATGGGCCGTGCTGACTTTTGCGCTGAACTTCATCCCGTCTATCGGTTCGATCATTGCCGTAATTTTTCCGGCCATGATTGCCCTCGTCCAATATGAAACGATCGGGCCTTTCCTGATCATCGTGTTTGGCTGCGGCACCATCCAGTTTCTGATCGGCAATTTTGTGGACCCCGCCTTGCTGGGCCGGTCGCTGAACATGTCTACGTTTCTGGTGATCCTCGCGCTGACGTTCTGGACAACCGTTTGGGGGCTGATCGGTGCATTCCTTAGTGTTCCATTGACTGTCTGCATTCTGATCATCTTCAGCCATATTCCTGCCCTTAGGCCAGTGGCTATTCTGATGTCTCTTGATGGCCGTCTTGGTGATGACAACGTACCCGCACGGACCCAATAATCTGTGCAAAACCCGATCTTCATAGGGTCCGAGATCTATCGCCATTCGACCTATGGTTCAAAACACCCGCTGGCTATCCCGCGCGTCTCCACCGTCATGGACCTGTGCCGCGCGCTGGGCTGGATCAATTCGGAAAATTACAGGGTCAGCCCCCGCGCAAAACCCGGCGCGCTGCACCGCTTTCACACGCCGGACTACATAGATGCGCTGCAGGCCGCGGAAAGAGCTCAAAGCGTCTCGGATGATGTACGCTCGACCTATGCGCTGGGCACGCTGTCCAACCCGGTATTCCCAGAGATGTACAGACGCCCCGCCACTGCGGCCGGAGGATCAATGTTGGGCGCTGAACTGATCCGCGATGGCGGCATCGTTTACAACCCTGCGGGCGGAACACATCACGGCCTGCCCGACCGTGCCAATGGGTTTTGTTATCTGAACGACCCGGTTTTGGCGATCCTGACACTGTTGCGAATGGGCCTGGACCGGATTGTCTACGTCGATATCGACGCCCATCACTGCGACGGGGTCGAGGTCGCCTTTCAGGGTTCGGACACGGTTCGGATGATTTCCATTCATGAAGCCCGACGGTGGCCCTTCACCGGCAGGCTTGATGATGATGCAGGCGGCGCGGCGTTTAACCTTCCGGTGTCCAGAAACCTAAACGATGATGAATTTGACGCCATTCTCGACCAGCTGATCCTGCCCGCGGCTGAGGCCTTCAAACCGCAAGCCCTTGTCCTGCAATGCGGCGCCGATGCGGTTGCCGAGGATCCGCTGTCGCGCCTGGCGCTGTCCAACAATTCTCACTGGAAGGCCGTCGCCGCACTGAAAGGTCTTGCGCCCCGCGTTCTGGTCCTGGGCGGGGGCGGATATAACCCGTGGTCAGTTGGCCGCCTGTGGACTGGTGTTTGGGCCACCTTGAACGACCTCGACATCCCCGAAGTGCTGGAGGCAAACGCGCAAGCCATCCTCGACGCATTGACCTTGAACCGGGCAGCTGGCCGAAACCCTCCGATTCACTGGCTTCGAACGCTGCGCGACGCGCCAAATCACGGACCTATCCGACCAGAATTGAAGGAAGATTTGCGCCGTCTGACTGGGCGGATTTCACAGTAGATCGGCGAAATAAAGGCTGCTAACATACCGCTGTTACGCCACATTTTCAAATTACCGCACAAAATCACAAAGTCAGTTTGGAAAATTGACGCCGATTGGACCCACCAAATGAATGCACTTGATCAGATAAATGATCTCAAAGCCCGAATGGGACAATCCATTATCGGACAGACTGACGTGATCGACCGCCTGCTGATCGGGATGTTGGCCAACGGAAACTTGCTGATCGAAGGGCTCCCCGGTTTGGCCAAGACCCGCGCGGTCAAGGCAATGGCACGTAACCTGGATGCACGTTTCAGCCGGATTCAGTTCACTCCGGATCTGCTGCCATCGGACGTCACGGGGACCGAGGTGTTTCAGCAGACCGATGACGGTGGCACATTCCGGTTCGAACCAGGCCCTATCTTCGCCAATATCGTTCTCGCGGACGAGATCAACCGCGCCCCCGCCAAAGTTCAGGCTGCGTTGCTTGAAGCGATGGAAGAACGGCAAGTAACCGTCTCGGGAACCACGCATAAAATGGAACCGCTGTTTATTGTGATGGCGACCCAGAACCCGATTGAACAGGAAGGCACCTATCCATTGCCCGAAGCGCAGATGGACCGGTTCCTGATGCATGTTCAGATCACCTACCCCCCGGTCGAGGACGAAGTTGAGGTGATCCGCTTGGTTCGCGGGGAAGAGATTTCTGCGGGCAAGGGCGCATCCAAAGATACACCACCAGCAATCCCTCAGGACGCTGTTTTTGCTGCACGGGCCGAAATCGGCCAGATCCACGTATCCGACGCAATGGACCGCTACATGGCCGATCTGGTGCAGGCCACGCGAACGCCCGGCGCGTTGAGCGATGAGCTGGCCAGCTGGATCGACATCGGAGCAAGCCCGCGCGCCTCGCTTGCCTTAGACAAATGCGGTCGCGCGCATGCCTGGATAAACCAACGCGACTATGTCGACCCGGCCGATATTCGCGCCATCGCACATGATGTATTCCGCCACCGCATCACCCTGAGCTTCGAGGCACAAGGCAGCGCCAAATCTGCGGATGATGTGATTTCGGAAATCCTGCAGCTTGTTGCGCTGCCCTGAAACCAAAGGAACGCCGCGTGTCCCAGACCGCCGCATATCCCGACGACCCACGCATACACGTTGATGCGGACCACCTGTTAAAGCTGGGTCCAAAGTCCCGCGCGATCAGCCTGCTGCCCCGCCAACCTGCCCGTTCGATCCTAAACGGCCGGCATGCCTCACGCTTGCGCGGGCGCGGTCTGAACTTTGAAGAACTGCGGAATTATCTGCCCGGGGACGACATCCGTACCATCGACTGGAAAGTGACCGCGCGCACCGGAGAACCCCATGTTAGGGTCTATACCGAGGAACGCGACCGCCCCGCCCTTTTGCTTGTGGACCAGCGCGTTTCGATGTTTTTCGGCACGCAAGTCTACATGAAATCGGTCATCGCGGCCGAAGCCGCGGCGATCGCTGCACACCGGGTGCTGGGGCAAGGCGACCGGGTCGGCGGGATCGTCTTTGGCGATTCCGATGTGGCAGAACACCGACCCCAACGCCGACCCGCTGCCCTGACGCGGTTCCTGTCATCGGTTGGCGCGCTGAATTCAAACCTACGTGCAACGCTGCGGGATGAACCAACCGTGGCGTTGAATGATGTACTGAAACAGGCCGCGCGGATCGTGCATACCAATACTTTGGTGTGCGTCTTTTCCGATTTCGATGGGCTGAATGAGGTGTCAGAGAAACTACTTAGCAGACTTTCTGCCTCGAATGATTTGATATTGTTCAATATTTCTGATCCCAGTTCGCGTGAACTTGCCCCGAACCTTCGGCTTACGGTGTCCGATGGCGACCGCCAGATTGAACTCGACAGCTCGGACCCCGATTTGTCGCACCGAATAAGAACAGCGCTGGAAGATCGCCTTGTCCAGCTGCAATCGTGGTCGCGCCGCTATGGATTTCCCATAGTACCGCTGACCACGGCGGAACCGACGCTCGACCAGTTGCTCAAGCTATTTGGTCATCCCGGAGGCCCAAGATGAGCGTCGATGTCGAAGGCAAATCACTGGTTGACCTGCTGGACATGCTGGAACCTGCCCCGGTGCCCGAGCCTATTTCCATGATGCCGCAGACCTGGGGATGGGCCGTTTTGGCCTTAATCCTTGCTGGCCTTATCATCCTTGGCATTTACGCCTTTCTTCGCCACCGACAGTTGAATGCATACCGGCGTGAAGCGTTGGTCGAATTGGCCGCGTCAGACAATGACGCCGCAAAGATAGCCGAGATACTCCGCCGCACGGCTCTGGTCGCGTATCCACGTCGGAAAGTCGCTGCATTGCATGGAGAAGAATGGACCAACTTCCTAAACCAAACCTCTGATAATGTTACCTTTACTGATGGCGCTGGCCGCCAACTTGTGGAAGCACCATACAGAGATGCAAAAGCCGATCCTGATCTGGAAATCCTCGCGCGAAATTGGATTAGATCACACAAGCGGGAAAGGACAGCCTGATGTTCTCCTTTGCCGCGCCTTGGGTTTTCCTCCTACTCCCGTTGCCATTTTTAGTGTATCGGCTTGCCCCACCGTATCGCGAAAAAAGCAGCTCGATCCGCATCCCATTCTTTCGCCATGTCGCACAGGCCGCTGGAGTTGAACCCAAGTCAGGATCCGTCATTCCCCGCCGAGCACGGTTTCAGGCCGCCACAATCGCATTAATCTGGCTTCTTTTGGTAGCAGCCATGGCCCGCCCCGAAAAACTTGGTGAACCATTGGTTATCGAAAAGTCGGCGCGCGACGTGGTGCTTGCCTTGGACATTTCAGGATCAATGGACCAGCGGGACTTCACAACAACGGATGGCGCTCCAAAACAACGGCTGGCCGCGGTTAAGGATGTGCTGCGTCAATTTATTGCCGAACGCCAAGGCGACCGGATGGCTTTAATCATCTTTGGTACTCGGGCCTTTGTCCAAGCCCCTTTCACGGAAGATCTGAACAGTTTGAATGGGTTCCTGGATCAAACTCAAGTTGGCATGGCCGGTCCCAATACTGCGCTGGGGGATGCAATTGGTCTGGGCATACGCACCTTTGACTCCAGCGAAGTCGACCAGCGCCTGATGATCGTTCTAAGCGACGGGGCGGATACGTCCAGTCGCATGACGCCGGTAAACGCCGCAGCAATCGCGGCCGAGAAAGGCGTCGTCATCTATACGATCGGCGTTGGTGATCCTGACGCCTCGGGCGAGGACCGGGTGGATCTGGATGCCTTAAAGGACATCGCAGACCGTACGGGCGGTGAATACTTCTTTGCAGATGACGAAGAAGCACTGGCTGACACATACGCACGCATTGACGAACTCAACCCCCGGGTCGTGGAAACGCAAAGCTACAGACCACGTGAAAGCCTTGCCCATTACCCGCTTGCGTTGGCATTGCTGACCATGCTCATCTCCATGGCTGGCCAACTTGTCATCAAGCGGCGCCGAGGTGCAGCATGAGCGGCGCGTTGGCAGATTTCCATTTTTTGCGAGCCTCTTGGCTGCTGTTTCTCATCCCTATTGCGATACTCTGGTGGGTGATGCGGCCCAAGCCCAATTCGCACTCCCAATCCATAACCGGCATCGCGCCGCACCTTGCTGCCGCCCTGACCCTGGGGGCAGAAAACAGGAAGCGTGTGTACCCGATAGACGTCGCGATGATCGCAGCAATCCTTGTCACCTTAGCCGCGGCCGGACCGACATGGTCACGGGCCCCGAACCCTTTGGTTGCGGACACGGCACCGCTGGTAATAGCACTGAAGGTCACGGACAGTATGGAGGACCCGGACCTGCCACCATCCCGGCTGGATCGGGCCAAGTTCAAAGTGACTGATCTTATCAATGCGCGTGTCGGAGCACAGACGGCGTTGATTGCCTACGCCGGAACCCCACACAGCGTTGCGCCCCTGACCGAAGACGCCAACATCCTGCGCCCGCTTTTGGAGGGCCTCGCGCCAGCAGTCATGCCAAAACAAGGGGATGCAGCCGCAGATGCACTGACCCTTGCCGAAACGATCCTGAACGACAGTGATACACCCGGCGCAGTTTTGTTTGTTCTGGACGATCTGGACCCGTCTCAACTCTCTGCTTTTGAGAACACGACCGTACCGGTGTTTTTTCTGACAATGCTGCCGAACGGTCAAAACATCGCTCAGTTAAACGACCTGAGGACCGCGACGGTCGTGCCGTTCTCTAACGATGAACGTGATATCAATCGCTTAGAGCGTCAAATTCAATCTGCTTACACTGCGGCGCTGGACGACGATGATCGATTGAACTGGCAGGACAGAGGGTGGATGTTGGCCTGGCCCGCCGCGTTTTTGTCGTTGCTTTGGTTCCGGCGCGGTTGGGTGATCCGTTTGTTGTTGCTGGCAGTGATTTTTGCGGCTCCATCAGGACCCGCAAAAGCCGATGGTTGGCGAGATTGGTTCCTGACCCCGGATCAACAGGGGCAAATTGCCATGAATCAGAAACGCTATGACGCAGCGTCAGAGCTGTTTGGAGACCCATACCATAAGGGCTATGCGCAACTGAAAGCAGGTCAGTACCCCGAAGCAGCAGCAGTCTTTGCCGAACTGGACACGCCCGAGGCAGCGTTTTCCGAGGGAATGGCGCGCATTCGAAACCGCGAGTACAGGCCAGCCATAGCAGCATTTGAATCGGCTTTGAAGCGTCGGCCAAATTGGCCCGAGGCGCAACACAACTTGGACGTCTCCAAAGCGATCCTCGACTTCGTTGAAACATCCCGAGAGCAGTCGGACACAGGCGAAGAAGCGGGCATCGGCGCTGACGACACAGTCTTTGACAATGAGGCCGGGCGCGGCGAGGACACAACCATTCAGGCCCCCGCCGAGGGCGCGCAGGCGATGTCTGCCGATCAATGGATCAGCACGATTGACACGGACATGCAGGACTTTCTGCGTAATCGCTTCCTGTTGGAAAATCAGGAACAACAGCAATGAGATACCTCATATTCCTCATTCTTTTCTTTCCAACGCAGCTTTTGGCGCAAACTGGTATTCAACCGCAAGTCACAGTCGAGGCACCCACGGATTCCGTCACTGTCGGACAACCAGCAATCGTACGGATCAAAGTCCTAGTCCCGACGTTCATGCCGTCTCCTCCGGTGTTTCCGTCGCTCGAACAAGAAAACCTGCTTGTGCGCCTGCCGGAGCGTGCTTCTGGCCCAATTAGTGAAACTGTAGATGGCGAGACCTGGTCCGGTGTCCAACGCAGCTACCGTCTGTATCCGCTTCAGGTTGGGACAGTAGAATTTGGCAAGCAAGACGTAGTTGTTACCTTTGCAGATCCCGATACGAATGCGCCGACGAAGGTCACCATCGCCCTGCCCGAGGTCGCCTTGGATGCCGTGGTACCAGAGGGCGCACGCGATCTGGACCCGCTGATCCTGGCCACGGGATTCACGGTCGACCAGCAGATCGACGGATCAACCGATATGGAAAACGGGGGTGCCATCACCCGACGCCTGACCGCAAAAATTGCCGGCACCACGCCCCTTCTGGTGCCAGAATTGATCCCCGACATGAAGGACCCGCTGCTGAGCGCCTATCCGAAAGAGCCGCGTATTACCGAAAGCGAAGACCGGGGCGTTCTGTCCGGGCAGCGCGTTGATGAGATCGTCTACCTTGCGCAGCAAGGTGGCCAGACCCAACTGCCGTCTGTCACGATCCGGTGGTACAATCTGGATACCAATCAGGTTGAGAACATTGATATCGGTGCAGTTGAACTAACGCTTGCGCCACCGGAGTGGCAGCCACCGGATGCGGATACGATTTTCAGGTTGCTTGCCTTGGCGGCCGGTTTGACACTGGTTCTTTGGGCTTTGGCACGGTTCCTTGGTCCGCGTGTCACAAGTTGGAAACAGGCGCGGCGCGACAGATATCAAATATCTTCGGACTTTGCGCTGGATGCATTGAGGAAAGCCTTGCAAGCCAATGATATCTTAATGTCTTATTCTGCCTTGGAGTTGTGGAAACTGCGCAGCGATACCCCCGACATGGCAATTGGCCTGGAAGAGCAACTGGCTAGGATCGGGGCCGCAAGTTACTCATCCCGCACCGGCTCAAAACCCGAGGCTTGGGCAGCGGCATTGTCCGAACTCAAGGTTATGAAACAGACGGAACACCGCGCTCGGAACCTGCTACCGCCGCTTAATCCGTAGGGTCAGCACTGGCAGGCAGCGATCAACTTGCGCCTATCCTTAAGCCGTACGCGGCCATACCCAAGCTCGATCAATCCCAGCTCTACCAAGTTGTGCAATTTACGGTGTAACGTAGGCAACGACACTGCCACCATTTCGGCCAGTTCATCCTGTGACACGACGATCCACCCATCGAATTTTGAGGCCCCTTCATCTAGGTGCAAAAGGCGCAGAACCAACCGTTTTTCCGCCCCGGTCACTGCCAAATTTGCCATGATGCGCAGCGCAGTTTGCATGTTCTCATGCGATAAAGCATAGAAATCACGAACATATTCGGGGTTGTCACGAACAAGTCGGTCCAGCCGCCGAGACGGAAAAAACAATGCCCGCGTTTTCTGTGTCGCAACAACACTTACCAGTCGGTTGGATTCGGCGAACAACGCAAGATCACCGATCCAGAACCCGCCACCCTGTCTGTGGACAACGAAGTCCTGTCCATCATCCGCAGGTGCAGTGATTTGAACGGAACCCTCTAGAACCGCAAAGACCCCGTTGGCGGGATCTCCGTAGTTATACAGCGCCTCACCCTCATCGAAAGATTTTGCGACCCCGCATGCAAGTAAATCCGATTGAAACCTTGCGCCTCGCGCCCCGAACCACCCTGAGGCAAGCAGCATCTGTCGGTCACGTGGGTTTTCAAACATTAGTATTCATCAATCTCATCATATGATAGGTTTCCGAGCATTGTCATAGCCTAAGGTAAGGCTATTCGATTCTCGACGTAATGTGAATTTTTCCTACCGGGAATCAATACGTTGTTGGCGGAAAAGATAATCGCCGCCATCAATTACTTTTAGATCAACGGATCATTAAGATCCGGCCAATTCAGGAGTAGACCATGTCACCACCCCTATTGATTGCAGATAGTTGGCGCGGCACATTGCGCAAATTCGCCGTAGCTACCGTCGCGGTTGCGCTGGCCCTGCCCGCCTGGGCACAGGATCAAAAGCCCAATATTCTTGTGATCTGGGGCGACGACATCGGACAATCCAATATCTCGGCCTATACGATGGGCCTGATGGGATACCAGACGCCGAACATCGACCGTGTCGCGAAAGAAGGCATGATCTTTACCGACTATTATGGTGAACAATCCTGCACCGCCGGTCGTTCATCTTACATTATGGGCCAGTCTGTTTTCCGCACGGGCCTGTCGAAAGTTGGCCTGCCGGGTGCTGATCTGGGAATGCAGGTCGAAGACCCGACCATTCCGGGATTGCTGAAGGACCACGGCTATGTGACCGGTCAGTTTGGTAAGAACCACCTTGGCGACAAAGATGAGCATTTACCGACAAACCACGGTTTTGATGAGTTTTTCGGAAATCTCTACCACCTGAACGCCGAAGAAGAACCGGAGAATGAAGACTATCCGGGCGATGCGGTTCTGGCCGATGGTCGCACCTTCCGTGAAGCCTATGGCCCGCGGGGCGTGATCAAATCCAAAGCGGACGGAACCATCGAAGACACCGGCCCGCTGACCAAGAAGCGCATGGAGACCGTTGACGATGAAACCGTCGCAGCCGCGATTGACTTCATCAAACGGGCAAATGAACAAGGCCAGCCCTTCTATGTCTGGTGGAACGGCACGCGCATGCACTTCCGTACCCACGTCAAAGATGAAATGCGCCAACAGGCCAACGAGATCTTTGGTGGCGTTGCTGACGAATACACCGCTGGCATGATCGAACACGACATGCATGTCGGGCAACTGCTGGACCTTCTGGACGAACTTGGCATCGCGGACAACACCATCGTGCATTACTCGACCGACAATGGTCCGCACATGAACACATGGCCGGATGCTGCTGCGACGCCGTTCTGGGGTGAAAAGAACACCAACTGGGAAGGCGGCTGGCGCGTTCCGTCAATGGTTCGCTGGCCTGGTCAGATCGAAGCAGGCTCGATCACCAATGAGATCGTGCACCACATGGACTGGCTGCCGACATACCTGGCGGTTGCTGGCGACCCGGACATCAAGGAAAAGCTGAAAACTGGCTATAGCTCGTCCGGTATGGGCCGTGACTACAAGGTGCATCTGGATGGATATAACATCCTGCCCATGCTGACCGGCGAAACAACCGAAAGCCCACGCGCCGAGATTTTCTATTTCTCGGATGATGGTGACCTGACGGCTCTGCGCTATGACGACTGGAAGCTGATCTTCCTTGAGCAGAAAGCATGGGCAACCCTTCGCGCTTGGATCGAGCCCTGGACCGAGCTGCGTATTCCTCTGATCGTGAACCTGCGTCGTGACCCTTATGAGCGCGCCTATCGCACCTCCAACACATATTATGACTGGTTGTTGGATCGGGCGTATTTCTTGGTTCCGGCACAGGAATACGTGGGCAACTTCCTGGCAACCTTCCAGGAATTCCCGCCGCGCCAGAAAGCGGCAAGCTTCAACCTGGATCAGGTCATGGACAAGCTGACGACACCGACAAACAACTAAGTCGTATCTAAAATCCAATCGGGCCGCCCCTTAAAAGGCGGCCCTTTTCATCTTGAAATTGAACGAGAAATTCATGCGACCTTTAGTTCTAAGCGCCCTGCTGTCCTGGGTCCCTCTGTCTCTGCTTGCTGACCCTCTGCCCAGTTGGACCGAGACCGAAAGCAAAGACAGGATCATCGAGTTTGTCGCCGCCGTGACCGACCCACAGCGCCCTGAATACGTGACGCCAGCAGAAAGGATCGCCGTTTTCGACAATGACGGCACGCTTTGGGCCGAACAGCCTGTGTATTTTCAACTGATCTTTGCGATGGACCGGCTGGCTCAGATGGCCGGGGATGACCCTTCGATCCTGACTACGCCCGTTTTGCAGGCCGCTGCGACAGGCGATCTGAATACGGTCGCGGAAGGTGGCCATGATGCCTTGATCGAGGTGTTGAATGCCTCTCATTCCGGCGTCACGGTCGACGAGTTCCAAAACGCCGTCGCCGACTGGCTGGAAACCGCCCGGCATCCGGAGACCGAACTGCCCTATGACCAGATGACCTATCAGCCGATGGTCGAGTTACTGCGGTATCTGCGAGACGAAGGGTTCAAGACCTACATCGTCTCAGGCGGTGGAGTGCACTTTATGCGCGTCTTCGCCGAAGACGCCTATGGCATTCCGCCCGAACAGGTTCTGGGTACATACATGGACACCATTTATGACAGCGCGGAAGGCGAACCGGTTATCACCAAGGCCGATGGCATCGCTTTTGTGGACGACAAGGAAGGCAAACCGATCAACATCGAGCGCACGATCGGCAGGCGCCCGATTCTGGCCGGGGGAAATTCGGATGGCGATTTTGCCATGTTGGAATGGACCACCGCAGGCGATGGGCCACGGTTGGGAGTTTTGATTCACCATACCGATGCAGAACGTGAATGGGCATATGACCGGGAAAGCCCAATCGGCAAACTGGTCGATGGATTGGACAAAGGGCCAGACATGGGTTGGGTGATTGTAGATATGGCGCAAGACTGGTCGCGCATCTACACTGGGGCGAACTGAACCACCACGGAGCCCGATAACCCTATGTGGACACTGCTTGTTTCCGCCTTCGTCTTTGCGCTTTACACAACAGCAGTTTTCTTTTCTGTGCGCGCGGCCCAAACCGCGCGGACACCTCAGGGCGCTGTCGGTTGGGTAGTCTTTCTGATCTCGGCCCCGATGTTTGGCGTGCCGCTTTACCTGTTTTTGGGACACCATAGATTTCGGGGCTACCGTATCGCGCGCAAGGAAAGCCAGCGCGTGGTTCAGGGGATCAAGACCTTCGCCGACTACTCAACGCCCGATGCTGACAAATTGCTTATCAATCCCAAACCGTTCGAGGCCCTGGCGCATATGCCCGTGTCGCGCGGCAACGGGGCAGAGCTGTTGATTGATGGGCAGGCCACCTTTGATGCGATTTTTGAGGCGATTGATGCGGCCAAGACTTACGTCCTGATCCAGTTCTATATCGTCCGGGCCGATGCGCTGGGTCAGAAGCTGAAAGACAAGCTGATCGAAGCAGCCAAACGCGGAGTCAGCGTCCGGTTCATGATGGATGCCGTCGGCAGTTACGCCCTTTCCAATGACTACATCGAAGAGATGCGCGAGGCCGGTATCGCGGTTTCGGATCCAAAGGAACAACGCGGACCAAAATTCCGTTTCCAGCTGAACTACCGCAACCACCGCAAAACCGTGGTTATCGACGGCGAAACGGGATTCATCGGTGGTCACAACATCGGGGTCGAGTATCTGGGCCAGGACCCGCATTTCGGACATTGGCGCGACTCCCATGTCAGGTTGACCGGTCACATTGTCCGGCAATTGCAGTTGATCTTTATCGAAGACTGGCATTGGGCGCATGAAGAAGATCTGATCGACCAGTTGGATTGGGCCGGGTCCGAGGCGGACCAGGACATCAATGCGCTGCTGGTCGCAACAGGCCCGGGCGATGAAACCGAAACCGGGTCGATGATGTTCTTCGCCGCCATCACTGAGGCACGGAACCGGATCTGGATCGCATCGCCGTATTTCGTACCCGACATCGATATCATGACCGCCCTGAAACACGCGGCTTTGCGCGGTGTCGATGTGCGCATTCTTGTTCCTGATGTCATTGATCACCGCCTGCCGTGGCTGGCGGCTTTCGCCTATTTTGATGAAGTTCGCGCCTGTGGTGCACAAGTCCTGCGCTACACAGACGGCTTCATGCATCAAAAGGTCTTCGTTGTGGATGACTCACTGGCCGCAGTAGGCACGACCAATCTGGACAATCGATCATTTCGGTTGAATTTCGAGGCAATGGCCCTGTTCTTTGATCCCCAGACCACAGCCGCAGTCGATGCGATGCTGCAAGAGGACTTTGCCAAAAGCTATGAGCTGACGCGCTATCTGGAACAGCAGCCAGTCTACATACGCCTCGGCGCTCCGCTGGCGCGATTATTCTCACCCATCCTTTAAGCCATGAACCTTTCCTGAAACACCCGGGTCATAAGGGCGACCATGTAGGCCGTGGACAACCCAAAGGCCAACAGGCCTGTAACTGCAGCAAAGGTACCGAAAATCCGCAGATCTTCACCCAAGACGATGTCGCCGTAGCCAAGCGTTGTGAATGAGACCAGCGAGAAATACAGCGCCGTATTCCAGTCGGGCAATACATCGCCGAACACCCAGACGATGGCCCAAATCCAGACCTGAATGGTGTGGGTCGCGACGATAAAGGCCAGCGCGGTTGCAATTGGACCGGCCGTTGCCAAAATAGCGCCTCTGGCTTCCCAACGCTCGATCAGCCTGTTGATGGCCAGCGTGCACATGGTCAGTAGAAAGATTTCGACCAGAAAGCAAAGCCCGAGAAACGTGCTGCCCCAAAGGATCTGCTGTGACAAGGTCATGTTTTCGCATCCTGAATTGTACCGACGACGGGTCGCCTAACAATGACCTGCACTTCCGGTTGAGACAACCCGATCACCCAAGTTCATAGTGCGGCGAAAGGAACCTATGACGTGTCAGCGCTGGACAGTTGGCGAAACTGTTGCAAATCCTTGTAAAAATGAGGGCGAACATGCTTGTGATATTTGACAAGGTTCAAAAATCCTATCCCGGTGGTCGTCCGGTCCTGCGCGACGTATCATTGTCGCTGGATCGCGGCCAAACGCTAGCCCTGACCGGCGAAAGCGGCAGCGGTAAAAGCACCCTGCTGAACCTTGCTGCTGCATTGGACACTGTGGACAGCGGGGAAATCACGCTGGACGGCGTAGCCCTGTCGCAACTGGATGATCCGGGCCGGGCCGCCCTGCGCCGCACGTCCTTGTCGCTGGTGTTTCAGCAATTCAACCTGATCCCGTCTTTGACAGCAGGTCAAAACCTGTCGTTTCATGCCCGTTTGGCCGGGTGCCACGACCCCGATTGGTGCGCCCATCTGGCCCAGCGGCTGGGCCTTTCCGATCTGCTTGATCGATATCCCGAAAACCTTTCGGGCGGACAGCAACAGCGCGTTGCCATCGGTCGTGCCATGGCCGCACGGCCCAAATTGCTGCTGGCGGATGAACCTACGGGAAACCTGGACGAAACCGCCAGCGCCACCGTTCTTGAACTGATGTTGGCTCTTGTCGCAGATACCGGGGCCGCGCTGCTTTTGGTCACCCATTCGCACGAGATTGCGGCCCGTTTGGATCGGCGTGTGCATCTGTCTGGCGGGCTTATCGCATGACGCTGACCGTCATTCAGGCGCTAGCCTCTCATTGGCGGGCACACCGGCTGCAACTGGCGACCCTGCTGATCGGCCTGGCCCTTGCAACCGGTCTTTGGTCGGCGGTGCAGGCTATCAATGCCGAGGCCCGCGCCAGCTATGACCGGGCCGCTGATCAACTGGCGCTAGGTCGGTTTGACGAATTGCACAACCCCGCCGGTCCAATCCCCCTGTCGCGTTACGTCGAGCTGAGGCGCGCGGGCTGGCAGGTTGCTGCGGTACTGGAAGGCCCATTGCGGGTTCAGGGTCAGACATTACGGGTCCTTGGCGTTGATATGGTGGCCTATCCCACCCTGCCCGCCGTTACGCAGATGGAACAAAGCGGCACGCCACCCGACCCTGCCGATATGTTGACCGCGCCGGGGCGATTGCTGACGACCCCGGTTTTGGAGCCGCTATTGGCCGGCCAGACAGGTTTGCCTCCGATCCTGATCAGCGATGCCTTACCGCCCGATCTGATCCTGACCGACATCGGTGTGGCCGAGACGTTGCTGAAGAAGCCCGGAGAGATTTCGCACCTGATCATTTTACCGGATCAGCCCGGTTCAATTCCGCCGCTGGCGACTATTGCCCCCGAACTGGAGCGGGTCCCGGCACAGGAACAACTGGATACCGCACAACTGACCGACAGTTTTCATCTGAACCTGTCCGCCTTTGGCCTGCTGTCCTTTGCGGTGGGTCTGTTCATCGTGCACGGAACCGTGGGCCTGGCCTTTGCCCAGCGGCGCGGCATGATCCGGACCCTGCGCGCTTTGGGCGTTTCGATGCGGCGGCTGGTTTGGCTGATCATGGCTGAGCTTTCCGTGCTGGCGATTGTCGGCGGAATACTCGGTTTGGTGCTTGGCTTTTTCCTCGCAGGCGCGCTGTTGCCGGATGTGGCTGCAAGTTTGCGCGGGCTTTACGGCGCACTTGTCAGCGGCCAGATCTCATTGCAACCAAAATGGGCACTGTCCGGGTTGGCGATGGCCTTGGGTGGCACTTTTCTGGCCAGCGGACACGCCTTGTATCGCCTGTCGCGAATGCCGATTCTAAGCGGCGCAGGCTTGCAGGCCTGGCGCAGCGCGGCTTCGGGCAGCTGGGTCGTCGCCCTTGCTGGTGTCACCGCTATTGTCGGTGGCATTCTGACCCTGTTGTTGTTCGGAGGGTTGGTGGCCGGTTTCGTCATGGTCGCCGGGTTGCTGGTCGGCTCTGCCTTGGTGTTACCCTATGTGCTGTCGAGTGTCCTGATCCTGTTTCAGCGTTCAGCGAAAGGGCCGATCGCCCAATGGGTCTGGTCGGACATGCGCGCCCAACTGCCAGGCTTATCTTTGGCGCTGATGGCCCTGTTGCTGGCGCTTGCCGCGAATATCGGTGTGGGCACAATGGTTTCCAGCTTTCGGTTGACCTTTACCGGCTGGCTGGACCAGCGCCTTACATCCGAGCTCTACGTCACCGCTGCCACCGATCAGCAGGGTAAGGACATCGCAGAATGGCTGAACCCGCAGGTAGATGCCATCTTGCCGATCCGAAGCGTTGAACTGGCGCATTCGTCGGGGCCTCTGTTTCTCTATGGTATCATCGACGATCAGACTTATCGTGAGAAATGGCCGCTTATCAGCACCTCGGAACGTGTTTGGGACCGGGTCCACGACGGAACCGCTGTGCTGATCAACGAACAACTTGCCCGTCGGGAAAACCTTTGGCCCGGAGATACTCTGGCGATCACACCCGCCGACACGATGACCATCGCAGGTGTCTATTCGGACTATGGCAACCCAACCGGTCAGGCCATCGTTTCTATGGCCCAACTTGATCAGATCGCGCCCGGCGCTGAGGCGCGCCGGTTTGGCATTCGTGTCGCCCCTGACAGGACCACAGAGCTGGCCCAGGCCTTGCGCGAGCAGTTTGACCTGCCCCGCCGAGCAGTCGTCCAGCAAGCCGCAATGAAGGCGCAATCCATGCAGGTGTTCGAAAAGACATTCGTTGTGACCTCGGCCTTGAACATCCTGACGCTGGGGGTTGCAGGGTTCGCCATTCTGACCAGTCTGCTGACATTGTGGACCCAGCGCCTGCCCCAGATTGCGCCCATCTGGGCACTTGGCCTGACCCGTGCAGAACTGGCCCGGCTTGAGCTTTTGCGCAGCGTGCTGCTGGCCGCTTTGACCGCCTTGCTGGCTCTGCCGCTGGGGTTGGCTTTGGCGTGGACCTTGCTGACGGTCATCAACGTCGAAGCGTTTGGCTGGAGGCTGCCGATGTACCTGTTCCCTGTCGAATGGGTCTATCTGTTGGGTCTGACCCTGCTTGCGGCAACCGTTGCCGCGGCCCTGCCTGCCGCCCGTTTGCTGCGCCTGCCGCCTGCGGATCTACTGAAGGTGTTTGCCAATGAACGTTAGGATCTGGCTGATCGTCTTGCTGCTGGCCGTGCCGGGCATTGCCCGCGCACAGGGATACGCAGGCCTGGGCGGTTCGGCTGAAGGGTTCACTGTGCCCCAGCCGGAGTATGCGTTTCAATTCCCGCAGGATCATGGCCCCCACCCGGACTACCGGATCGAGTGGTGGTATCTGACAGCAAACCTGAAAGGTGAAGACGGGCGTGATTATGGTATCCAGTGGACCCTGTTTCGGTCGGCCCTGAAACCGCATGAGGTCGAGGGGTGGCAAAGTCCGCAGATATGGATGGGCCATGCTGCGGTGACCACGCCCGACAAACACTATTTCGCAGAGCGTCTGTCGCGCGGCGGCATCGGTCAAGCAGGGGTTACGGCAGCGCCATTCGAGGCGTGGATCGACGAATGGCACATGCGCGGGTCAGACCCAAACGTGGTCAGCCTTTCTGCGAACGGCGCGGATTTCGGCTATGACCTAAAGCTCGAAGCCAACGGGCCGTTCGTGTTTCACGGCGAGAACGGATATTCGGTGAAATCCGGCGACGGGCAAGCCAGCTATTACTATTCCCAGCCGTTTTACGAGGTACAAGGCGTTTTGCGGCTGCCAGATGGCGACGTGGCGGTCACCGGGCAAGGCTGGCTGGACCGCGAATGGTCATCACAACCTTTGGCCGCAGATCAAAGCGGCTGGGATTGGTTCTCGCTCAGCTTTGACGATGGCGATAAGATGATGGCTTTTCGGTTACGCGGCGACCGAGGTGATTTCACCGCGGCTACGTGGATCACCGCCAATGGTACGACTACCGCGATCCCCGATGGTTCGGTCACGTTCGAGCCGCTGACGACCGCGCCCGTTGCTGGCCGCGACGTACCTGTCAGATGGCGCGTCACATTGCCTGACCGGGATCTGGACGTCGAGGTATCAGCGCTGACACCCGACGCGTGGATGGCCACCCGGTTTGAATACTGGGAAGGTCCCGTCCAGATCAGCGGCAGCCATTCCGGACGGGGATATCTTGAGATGACAGGGTACTGATCCGCCCAATTTTCTTAGCGCACCACGTAGACAGAGACGTCTGAATGCCGCACGACCCGTGCAGCATTCGGGCCCAGCAGATAGTCTTTCAAGTCGGGTTTGTGCGCACCGATCACGATCAGATCGCTGCCGGCGCCTTCTGCAGTTTTCAGGATTTCCTGATAGGCAGTACCTGTCGCGACCACATGGCGGATCTTTTCATTCCGATCTGCCCCCAGTGTGGACACACACATCTCGGCCAGTTTGGAATGTGCCTCTTCCAGCGCCTTGTCGTGAAAATCACTTTCGAAAAAGCCAGACACCCAACTTTCACCGAAATCCGGCAGGACCGTCACCACATCCAGTTGAGCACCTTCCTGATCGGCCAGCTTCGCAGCTTTCTTCAGGACATGCGTATCAAGATCGCCGTTGCTGATATCGACGGCACAGAGCACAGCGTTTGTCATGCGATCACCTCTTGTCTGGCGGCACGGCCGCGCTGAAGGAAAGCGATCAGTCCCAGCAAGAGCATTGCCGGAATGTAGATCAACTGTTTCGGTGGCTGGCTGGCTGGCAAGCTGACCGAGGTCAGACGGACGGCCTCATCTCCGTAGTAATCGAAGATATCCAGATCATCCGCGACCGGAGTTCCGAACAGCGGCTCTTCCAGTTTGACCAGCCCGTTTTCTTCAAGCAGCAGCAGGCCCATTGCGTCGACACGCGCTTGCCCACCCTCTTCGCTGCCAACGGGAACAACAACCGTCGTGTCCGTCATCTCAAGCGTGTCAAAGTCTGGCCCGCTGATGACCATTCGCACCTCGGTACCCGGAGGTGTTTCGCCGATGGTCTCCACAAACGCCGCCGGCTCGACCGAGGTAAACGGTGGCGCGATGCGGTTCATGAAGAAGTCAGGCCTGAACAGCGCGAACGCCACCAGGATCAGCGCGACGCTTTCATAGATCCGGCTGCGGGTCAGGAAATACCCCATTGTCCCGGCCGTGAAGACGAGAATGGCGATTGTCGCAAATATCGCCACCGTTATCCCCTCGACCCACGTCACATCAATCAATAGCAAGTCGGTGTTGAAGATGAACACGAACGGCAAGGCCACGGTGCGCAGGCTGTAAAAGAACGCGATGAACCCGGTTTTGATTGCGTCACCACCGGATACTGCGGCGGCCGCAAAGCTTGCCAATCCAACCGGCGGGGTCACGTCTGCCATGATCCCAAAGTAGAAGACGAACAGGTGCACGGCGATAAGTGGCACAATAAGTCCGCTTTGCGCACCCAGTTCAACAACCACGCCAGCCATCAACGAACTGACAACGATGTAGTTCGCGGTTGTTGGCAAGCCCATGCCCAGGATCAGGCTCAGCAGTCCGACCATAATCAGCATCAGGATCAGGTTGCCGCCTGACAGGAACTCAACCAGGTCGGCCATCACTTGTCCGACACCAGTCAGCGTCACAGTGCCCACGATGACGCCGGCTGTTGCCGTTGCCAGCGCGATACCAATCATGTTCCGCGCGCCGTCGATCATGCCCTGCCAAAGGTCTGCGACACCATCAATGAACGTGTTGTAGACGTTGCTTTGCCCGCGGAATATCGCCTTGAGCGGCTTCTGCGTCAGCAGGATCACGAAGAGCAGCGTCGTGGCCCAGAAAGCCGACAGACCCGGTGACTTCTGCTCGATCATCAAGAAGTAGACCAGCACGATAATCGGCAACAAGTAGTGCAGCCCAGCTTTGTAGATGTCGGCAATGACCGGCAAGGTCACTTCTTTGGCGTTTGGATCGTCCGGCTCAAGATCCGGCACCTGAGCGGCCAGATACAGCAGTGCCACATAGATGGCACAGATGATCAGGCTGAGGACCAGCCCAGCCGATGACGGCACCCAGTTTGTCACCGCTTCGACCGGGAATTGAGAACCGTAGCACAGCCCGGCAAAGACCAGGAAGAAGGACAACATACCGACAACTGTGCGCGCCAGCTTTACGTCGCGGTCGCCCAGCGTGGGCATGTTCCGCTTCACGGCCTCAAGGTGCACGATGTAGACCAAAGCGATGTAAGAGATCGCCGCTGGCAGGAAGGCGTGGGTGATCACCTCGACATATGAAATGCCGACATATTCCACCATCAAGAAGGCCGCGGCCCCCATCACGGGCGGCATGATCTGTCCGTTCACGGATGAGGCAACCTCGACCGATCCGGCCTGTTCGCTGCTAAACCCAACGCGTTTCATCAGCGGGATGGTGAACGTACCGGTGGTCACAACGTTGGCGATGGACGAACCCGAGATCAGGCCGGTCGCGGCCGAACCGACAACAGCGGCTTTGGCTGGGCCACCGCGCAGGTGCCCCAAGGCACCGAAGGCCATCTTGATAAAGTAGTTCCCTGCCCCGGCCTTATCCAGCAAGGCCCCAAACAGAACGAACAGGAAGACGAATTTGGTCGAAACCCCAAGCGCGATACCAAACACGCCCTCGGACGTGATCCACATATGGCTCATCGCCTTTTTCAGGCTTGCGCCTTTCCAGCGAATAACCTCGGGAACCCAATCAGAGGATCCGAAAAACACATATACTAGAAAGATCGTCGCAATGATCGCCATTGCGGGGCCAAGCGCACGACGCGCGGCCTCGAACAACAACAGCAGACCAACCAGGGCGACCCATTTGTCGGTGTCATCCGCAAGACCGCCTGCATCGACGATCTTGTTGTAAAAGAAATAGCCATACAGCGCGACAAACGCGCCCAGCAACCCCATGATCCAATCCTGAACCGGGATATAGTTGCGCGGGCTTGATTTCAACGCCGGATAGGCTGCAAAGGCCAGAAACAACGCAAAGGCCAGGTGAAACTGCCGCGCGTTGTTCACAACGCTGCCGGGCAGCACATAGTTCGCCAGAGGCGAGGCCAGGATGACCTGAAAGATCGACCAGATCGCGGCCACAACGGCCAGAAAAACTCCGACATTACCGACCGGATTACGTCCGCCCGCATCGGATGAGGCTACAAGATCCTGTAGCTCTTCTTCGGATAGCGGACGATTGGATTGTGTGTCGGAACTCATGAATTGTCTCCCCGTCGCGGCCATTTTTGGCCTTCTGAACCACCCGATTTGTTCGGGTTTTGGTTGCAGGGCGCCCGTTGGGCACCCTGCTTTAGGTCTGGCTTACTGAACCCAGCCTTTTTCTTTGTAGTACTTCTCGGCACCCGGATGCAGCGGAGCCGAAAGGCCATCTGCAATCATCTCTTCGGGCTTGAGGTTGGCAAATGCAGGGTGCAGCTTTTTGAAGTCGTCGAAATTCTCGAAGACCGAGCTGACAACCGCATAAACCGCGTCATCCGACACGTCTGCCGAGGTCACGAACGTCGCGCCCACACCAAAGGTCGAGGTGTCGCCATCCGAACCACGGTACATGCCACCGGGGATTGTTGCGGTACGGTAGAACGAGTTGTCGTCTACCAGCTTGCTGACGGCGTCGCCGCTGACGTTCACCAGAACCGAGTCACAGGCTGTAGTCGCTTCCTGGATCGAGCCCGACGGGTGACCAACGGTGTAAACCATCGCGTCGATCTGGTTGTCACACAGAGCCGCCGACTGTTCAGCCGCTTTCAGCTCGGTCGCCAGTTCGAAATCGTCGGTGGTCCAACCCATTTCGCCCAGCAGGACTTCCATCGTGCCGCGCTGACCGGAACCGGGGTTACCGATGTTGACGCGCTTGCCCTTCAGGTCCTCGAAGTTGGTGATGCCGGAATCGGCACGTGCAACAACGGTGAACGGTTCGGGGTGTACCGAGAAGACGGCGCGCAGGTTTTCAAAGGGGCCAGCCTCTTCGAATTTCGAGCTGCCGTTATACGCGTGGTACTGCCAGTCCGACTGGGCAACACCAAACTCCAGCTCGCCTTCGCGAATGGTGTTGATGTTGTAGACCGAACCACCAGTCGACTCTACCGAGCAACGCACGCCGTGCTCTTTGCGGCCTTTGTTCACCAGACGGCAGATCGCGCCACCAGTCGGATAGTACACTCCGGTCACACCGCCGGTACCAATGGTGATAAACTCTTCTGCATAAGCGGCCGGAGCCATAAGAGCTGCGGTAACGACCGCGCCCAGGCTAAGCTTGCTGCTATTTTTCATTTTTGAGAACTCCCAACTCTTATTGTGGATGAGAGACAGTTCAGCGGCCCCCATCCAGGGACCTTGCCGGTACGGCAAGCGAACCCGTCTTGCAACGGGTCAAGCATCTGAAATTTAAAAGTCTCCCAACGCCTTTGACGTTTCATTCAGACACTCCGCTTGTCAACCCCTGCGCGGGGTATGAAGGCCCCGATCCGCAGATGTGAGGAGATTTCCGAAAGTTTCCCCCTTTAACGGGGCGGTTTCGCACAGATCGGCATCACTGGGTCGGATCATGAAAAACCGCGCCAGCTAAATATCCAAAAACACTTTGAAAGTTTGGATTCCGCAACCTAGGCTTGGCTAAACGACCCGATGTTTCATGAATTTACGCGGAAGGGCTCTGGACAGTGGACGGCAAATCACCCAGTCCGATGCTTGTGATCGCCCTAGCCCTTAGTGCGGCCATCGCAATCTGGGGCATTGCTGACCCGCAAGGCCTGGGTCGCATTGCTGCATCGGCGGTTGAGACGCAATTCAACAGCCGCGGCTGGTTCATCATGCTTGAGGTCAGCGGGCTTTTGTTTGTGGTCCTCTTTCTGGCCCTGTCACGATTTGGAGATATCCGCCTTGGCCCTGACACAGCCGAACCAGAGTTTTCAACGACCGCATGGATCGCGATGTTATTCGCCGCAGGAATGGGTGTCGGTCTACTGTTCTATGGCGCAGCCGAGCCGCTGACCCACTACGAAGTGCTGCGTCAATATAATAGCGACGCAAAAGCGGCCAGTTATGCGATGTTCGTGACCTACTTGAACTGGGGGTTCCACGCCTGGGCGATTTACGGAATCGTCGGATTGGTCATCGCCTATTTTGCCTATCGCCGAAATCGCACTTTGTTACTGAGTGCCCCAGTCACCGACGCACTTGGCGAAGCAGGATGGACAAAAGCGCTGGGGTGGGTTTTCGACTTGCTCTCGATCGTCGCAATTGCCGTCGGGTTGGCGGGCTCAATGGCAATGGGGGTATTTCAGATCCAGACCGGGCTGGCAGGTTTGCTGGGAATCCAGTCGCCCAGTGTCCTGACCCTACCCGTTTTTGCCGCGCTTTGTATTGCGTTCATCATTCCGTTGCGTCGCGATCTGGGCGACGGAATGGCCCTGCTGTCCAACGCAGCAATGCTGATCGCCGTCGGGATGATGGTCTATCTTCTGGTGCTGGGTCCCACATCTTATCTGATGGATGGCATCGTTTCGGGATTCGGACGCTATCTGTTCGATGTCCTGCCAGCAGGATTCTCGACTGCAGAATTCTTCGACGACCTGTTGGTCGACTGGTTCCACGGCTGGACGCTGAACTATATGATCTGGTGGCTGGCTTGGTCACCCTTCGTGGGCATTTTCATCGCCCGGATTTCCCGCGGACGCACGATCCGAGAGTTTCTGATCGGAGTCGTCGTCACCCCTACACTGTTCTCTATCCTGTGGTTCGGCGTTTTTGGCGGCTTGGGTTTTTTCGATGCTTTGCGTCAGGACGGAGCCTTATCAGCCGTCAATGCAGAGAACCTTGACGCAACAACATTTGCGTTGCTTGAGCGCTTCCCGCTGGACGGTATCACACGAATGGCAACAATCCTGGCCGCATTCCTGTTCGTGGTCACCAGCGTCGTCAGCGCCGGGTTCACCCTTGCGATGATAGGGACCGGAGGCGACGACAACCCCTCTCCCCGAATTCGTACAATCTGGGGCATTATCCTTGGCGCGTTAGGGATGGCGATGATTCTGGTGGGCGATATCTCTCTGGTAAGGTCCATAATAGCGCTGTCAGCCATCGCCTTCGTGTTTATCGTGCCAATTCTTGTTGTCTGTCTGTTCAAACGTCTGGCGCAGGAGGACCGATCATGAGTGGCCAACTGATCGACACCGCACTGAACCTAAGCGTTTTCGCCTATGTTGGGTTTCTGGCGTGGCTGATCCTGAGACGCAGTAAGTGAGCGCAGAAACTGGGAACAGATTCGCCCTGAACAACCCTAGTCTGTTCGCTTTTTCCTTAGTTTGCTAGAAAACTTGCCCGATGAAACTGCGCGCACAATCCGGAACTCAGATTGTCGCCAAGCTTTCCAAGGACCGTCAAAACCCCGACATTTTCGATACACCGGCCAAAAGTGGCAACATGAGCATTCGAAACGTCAGAAAAGAAAAAACAGAGAGCAGGTTCCCCTAACCCTCTGTTTTTACTTTGGTACCCAAGGCCGGACTCGAACCGGCACGGTATCACTACCGGGGGATTTTGAATCCCCTGCGTCTACCATTCCGCCACTTGGGCCACGAACACTGGATTAGCCTTCATATTCGGGAAGGTCCAGAGGCAAAAAACAACCGATATTCAGTTTGTTTTCTTCAGGCACGGTTGACGCCCCATCAGGCGCATGGTTTGGCTGACGCAACAAGAGAACGGGATTTTAGCATCTGATGTTGCGATCGCTCTATGACTGGACCATTCGTCTGGCCGAACACCCGCACGCGCTATGGGCTCTGGCCATTGTGGCATTTGTCGAAAGCTCGTTCTTTCCGATTCCCCCGGACGTTCTGATGATTCCCATGATTCTTGCACGCCCGTCACGCGCCTGGCTGATCGCGACCGTTGCCCTGGTGGCGTCGGTGCTGGGAGGCATGCTGGGATATGCGATCGGCGCGTTCTTCTATGAAAGCATCGGCCAACCCATCCTCGAATCCATGGGTAAGGCGCATGCCATGGAAGAGTTCAACACCAAGTTTAACGATTTCGGATTCTGGGCCGTGCTGGGCGCAGGGATTACCCCATTTCCGTATAAGGTAATCACCATCATGTCCGGGTGGACGGGCATGCCGCTGGGCACATTCATCGCCACGTCGATTTTGGCCCGCGCACTCAGGTTCTTTATTGTTGCCGGACTGCTTTGGGGCTTTGGTGAACCCATTCGCAACTTCATCGAAAAGCGTCTGGGGCTTATGTTCACTCTATTTGTCATCCTGCTGTTCGGTGGGTTCTTAGCGGTGAAGTTCTTATGACACGCAAAAAACTGTTGATCCTGATTGCGGCCGGCGGTTCCGCCGCACTGTTGTTAGGCGCCTGGGCGTTTCAGCACCTGGGCGGAATGGCCCCTTGCAAAATGTGCATCTGGCAACGCTATCCCCACGGCGCGGCCGTTCTGATTGGCGTGTTGGCCTTCGCCTTTCCGGGCATCCGCCCCCTGCCCCTTTTGGGCGCAGTTGCTGCGATGCTGACTGCGGGGATTGGCATGTACCACGCAGGTGTCGAGCAGAAATGGTGGGAAGGTCCAACCAGCTGCACGTCGGGTGATATTGGCGGGTTGTCCGCTGAAGAATTGATGGATCAGATCATGTCCGCGCCACTTGTGCGCTGTGATGATATCCCGTGGGAGATGTTTGGCCTGTCGATGGCCGGGTGGAACGCTCTGCTATCTGCTGGCCTGGTTTTGGTCTGGCTGGCCGCGTTCCGCGCAAAATAAACGTTACTACGCGTCCAGTTCGGCATCCCAATACAGAAAGTCGATCCAACTGTCATGCAGGTGGTTCGGGGGGAACTTGCGTCCGATGTTTCGCAGTGCCTCGGCATCTGGCTGACGCGGCGGTTTGCGCAGCGACATGCCCGCCTGCCGCAGCGACTTCGATCCCTTCCTCAGGTTGCAGGGGCTGCACGCCGCCACAACGTTCTGCCAACTGGTCACACCCCCGGCAGCCCGCGGAACAACATGGTCAAAGGTCAGGTTGTCCCGGCTTCCACAATACTGGCAGCGGAACTCGTCCCTTAAAAATAAATTAAAGCGCGTGAAGGCCACGCGCTTTCTGGGTTTTACATAGTCTTTCAGGACAACGACCGATGGTATTCGGATCTCGGTACTGGGGCTTCGGACGACCTCGTCGTATTCGGCCACGATGTCCACCCTGTCCAGCCAGGCCGCCTTGATCGCTTCTTGCCAGGGCCACAGGGATAAGGGGTAATAGGACAAGGGGCGATAATCGGCGTTCAAAACCAATGCCGGATGGTGCTTTAGGGCACCCGGTTCCCTGACAAATTCGGTCCTGAATTCTCCGTCCATATCGGAATCGCTCCTCGCTCTGCTCTGCCCGTTATTGACACCAGAGCGGGGAACACCCGCCCCGGCCTTAACTTAACTATATATCGTGTTAAAACTCTGACAAGCCCTGAGTTTCCACAACATCTCGGGTATTGAGTATGCCTGCTCCGTAACAAAGACGTGACAGTTATCCACAGGTTGCATTCGCTGTGTCCGGCAGGCTATGGCGAGGTCATGAGCTGGTTCATACGATTCAACAAACCCTTCGATGTGTTGCCGCAGTTTACCGACCGCGCAAATGCAGAGACGCCGCGCAGCACTTTGTCGGATTTCATCGACCTGCCCGGTGTGTATCCGGCTGGGCGGCTGGATCGCGACAGCGAGGGCTTGATGCTGCTGACTGACAACGGCCGGCTGCAGGCGCAAATATCGGACCCCAAGCACAAGATGCCCAAAACCTATTGGGTTCAGGTGGAAGGTTCACCCGATGCTGCCGCCCTGAAGGCTCTGCGCGACGGGATTGATCTGAAGGACGGACCGACGCGCCCGGCCAAGGCCCGGTTGATGGATGAGCCCGAAGACCTATGGCCACGAAACCCACCTATCCGCGTACGCCAAACAGTACCGGACAGCTGGATTGAGCTGACCTTGCGCGAAGGCCGCAACCGGCAGGTTCGACGCATGACGGCAGCGGTCGGCCATCCCACCCTGCGCCTGATCCGCGCTCGGATCGGGGACTATACGCTAGAGGGATTGGCGCCCGGTCAATGGGACAGCCTGACAGCTCCTACATTGGATTCCGCACCGAAGCGCAAACGGGACCGCCGACCGCGCAGGTGACAAAAACGTCCTTTTGTGATAGGGTTAAGGCATGAAAGTCACCCGAAGCACACCATCCCCAGAGGGGATCCTTGAGGCCGCGCTTTATGTTGGCGATCTGGACGCGGCTGAACGATTCTATGGTGAAATACTGGCGTTAGAGTGTATTCAACGCGTCGCGAACCGGCATGCATTTTTCCGTGTCGGCGGATCGGTGTTGTTGCTGTTCAACGCTGATGAGACGGCAAAACCGCCGGAAAATCCGAACCTGCCGGTCCCACCGCATGGCGCACGCGGGCCCGGTCACGTCTGCATGACTTTATCGCGGACAGAGATAGACGAAATGCGCAAGCATCTGCTGGAGTGGAACATCCCCATAGACGCCGAGTTCGATTGGCCAAGCGGGGCACGATCGCTGTATGTTCGGGACCCCGCCGGGAACTCGGTAGAATTCGCTGAAGGTCACCTGTGGGACTGAGACCCTAGCGCAGCGGTTGTTTTTCTCCCCCGACAATCCGGTAGATGTCGCTCGAAACAACGCCCACTTCGCCCAGAACAGCCTGAAACTCGGCCATATGCAGGGCAGCGAAATGCGCCTCGAGCGCGGCCTGATCCTGCCATTCTTCATACACGCGGAACTTGTTGGATTGCCCGAGTATCTGGCTGAATTCATAGATCAGGCAGCCGGGCTCTTTCACAGTCTCGGCGACCATTTTCTGAGCGGCCTCAATGGCTTTGTCGACACTATCTAGCGACACTTCAACCGTTCCGGTGACAATCAGCATGTCGTTTCCTTCTTCAATTCAAACCGTTTCGAAATCCTGTCGACTGGCGTTCCGTCTTGCAGAGAAACAGCATATGTGACCGAGTAGTCGCGGAAACCCATCTTGTCATAATAGCTAAGTCCCTGCCGGTTGTCGGCCCGGATCGTCGCGTTGAGCGCGCTGAACCCAAGGGCCGCGGCATAGGTCGCGGTTTCAGAGAACAACGCCCGCCCTGCCCCTTTCAACACCGGCTCTCGCCGGGTGAAAGTCGCTATATCCGCGCAATCTTCCGGCAGGTTCTCATTCGTGCCAAGCCATTGAAACCCGGCCACCTCGCCCTGTTCATCAAGGGCAACGTGGCAACAGATTTTGTCTGCACCATTCAGGTAGACTTGGGCAAACAGCGCCTCAGAAAACGGTGCTTCAAACGCGGTCGTCCCGCCGATGGCTATGATTTCGTTGAGAATTTGGCAGACAACTGCCACGTCCTCAGGCATCAAGGGACGGACCGCGATCATCGCTACAGGCTCAGCTTGTCGCGCATAAAGGCCAGCGCAACGCTAAGACCGTCCGGGGCAATCCCGTGGCCGGTGCCTTTCATGACATGCGCATAAACTTCTTTGAAATCTGCTGCCTGCAACGCTTCGGCAGCTTCGGGCAACGACTGTGGCGGAACGACGTCGTCGGCATCGCCATGCACCAGAAGGATGGGCATCCGGCTGACGGTTTCGTCGGGCAGCAGATCCGGTTCCAACAACCGGCCCGAGAAGGCAACGACCCCAGCCACCGGGTCTTCGCGGCGCGGGGCGACGTACAGGCTCATCATCGTACCTTGCGAGAACCCAAACAGAACCACCTGTTCGGGCAGCACATCTTCATCCACCATCAGGGCATCCAGGAAGGCGTTGAAATCCTCAACGGCCATTTCCATGCCACGGCGTGCTTCTTCTTCGGACGACCCGTCAATCCACGGGATCGGAAACCACTGATATCCGTTGGGCATTCCGGGGATCTGTTCCGGCGCATCGGGTGACACAAACAACGTGTCGGGCAGATGTTCCCCCAGCGGATCGGCCAACCCCAGCAAATCGGCCCCGTTGGCGCCATAGCCGTGCACGAACACCACGACCGAGCGTGTATCGCCCGAAACCGGCTCTTTTCGGAGCGCATTCAAAACCCGTGTCATCTGATCCCTTCTCGTTCTTTTGCCACCCGGTAATAGGCCCACAAAACCCGCGCCGCAACCGACCGCCAGGGCGACCAGGCCTCGGCCATCTGGCGCAGCTGTTTGTCGGTAGGCCGGTCGGGCAAATCATATAAGATGCGCGCGGCCTCTTGCAGCGCCAGATCGCCCGGCGCTATCACGTCAGCGCGACCGAGCGAAAACATCGCATAAATCTCGGCCGTCCAGACGCCAATACCCGACACCTCGGTCAGGATCGCCACCACGTCATCGTTTGAAACGTCCCGCAAGGCTTTGTAGTCAATGCGCGCCTCAGCCAAAGCGCGGGCGTAGCGAATTTTTTGCCGGCTTAACCCAACTGCACGCAGATCATCGTCGGTGGCCCACATGATTTTGCGCGGGCCGGTCAGTTTCGCATCCTTCAACCGGTTCCAGATCGCATTGGCCGAGGCCACACTCACCTGCTGGCTGACTATGGCGCTAAGCAGTTGCGCAAACCCGTCCGGGCGACGGCGCAAGGGCAACGGACCGGTCTGTTCCATCGCATAGGCCATGCGCGGGCAGCTTTCGGCCAGCCATGTCGCGCCTTCTTCCACACAGTCGGGTGTTTCTATGATCCGTCCAACGGACATGTGCTCTCCGGCCTCGATGATCGACTGCACGTTAGGCCGCTTTGCCGCAGATGCAACCCGCTTGTGCACAATCGTTTTCGCCATTACGCATGTGCTCATGACCATGACCGCCACAACCCCGGACAACAGTCTGGCCAAACGCAATGTCGCCGTTCTGGTGGCTGCGCAGGCCCTGCTGGGCGCACAGATGCCGATGATCTTTATCGTCGGTGGGTTGGCCGGGCAGTCATTGGCGACCAATCCCTGCCTGGCGACTCTCCCCATATCTTTGATCGTGCTTGGCTCAATGCTGGCGGCGACGCCGATCTCGGCCATCATGCAACGGTGGGGTCGCCGGGCTGGATTTCTGGTCGGCGCGACGGCAGGTGCTTGCGGCGGGCTTGTCGGCGCTTATGGCTTGTTTCTGGGATCATTCCCTGTGTTTCTTGCTGGCAGCCTGCTGACCGGCATCTACATGAGCGCGCACGGTTTCTACCGCTTTGCCGCCGCTGACACCGCATCGGACGATTTCCGTCCCAAAGCGATTTCCTATGTCATGGCGGGCGGTCTGGCAGCGGCAATCATCGGGCCTCAGATCGTCAAACTGACCTCGACCGCGTATGTCATCCCTTTTCTCGGAACGTATATCGCTGTCATCGCAGTGAACGTCATTGGCTCGGCCCTGTTCTTTTTTCTCGACATCCCGACCCCGCCCAAACCTGCCGCTGATGCCCCCAAAGGTCGGTCCCGGATCGAGCTTCTGAAAACGCCGCGTATTGCGGTTGCAATCATCTGCGCCATGGTGTCCTACGCGCTGATGAACCTTGTGATGACGTCGACACCGCTGGCCGTCGTGGGCTGCGGGTTCAGCGCCAATGACGCGGCGGATGTCGTCACCAGCCACGTGTTGGCGATGTACATTCCCAGCTTTTTCACCGGACAGTTGATCGCACGTTTTGGGGTCGAACGGATCGTGGCACTGGGCCTACTCATTCTTGCCGCGGCCGGAGTGGTTGCTTTACAGGGCGTTGAGCTGGGTAATTTCTTTGTCGCGCTGATCCTGCTGGGCATCGGCTGGAACTTTGGTTTTATCGGCGCAACCACCATGTTGGCTGAATCTCATGACGTCAGCGAGCGCGGACGCATGCAGGGGTTGAACGACTTGCTGGTGTTTGGTGGCGTCACGTTTGCCTCACTGGCTTCCGGAGGGCTGATGAACTGTTCTGGCGGCTCTCCGATTGAAGGTTGGACCGCGGTGAACGTCGCGATGATCCCCCTTCTGACTTTGGCGGGCGGCGCGCTTTTGTGGCTGACGATGCGGCCCCGAACGGCCTAATCGTTAATGTTCAGTATCGGTGCAAAGGCACCTAATCTCTGTGCCTCGGCGATCCCCTCATCAATGTGCATGCGGTAGATATCCCACATCTGCCGTCTCAGGGTACGGCCTTTTTCGGTAATGCGCAGGATTTTTCCCCGTCCGTCCCCCGCTGCAGCATGGCGCGTCAACAATCCGTCCTCCGCCATCCGTGCGACCTGACGGGAAAAGCTGGACTGATCAAACAGCAGCTGTTGCTCCAGCTGTTTAGGTCGCAGGCCGTCTGGTGCTCGTTCCAACTCCCACAACACGTCATACCAGTGCAGCCGTGGATATCCCGCTGCCACCAGCGCGCGCTCAGCCCGGGAAAAGATCCGGGTGCGTGTCTGGTTCAGAGCGATCCAGGCCGCCTCTCGTTCTTCAAATCCGCTCATCACGCCTCCGCGAGGATTGTGGTTTTCCTTTGCTCATCAATTTAGATGCATTTACATGTTAATTATCAACCCTGCAAATCAGAGAAATGTCATGAAGCTGTTTACCGCATCTGCCCTCGTCTTGGCACTGGCCACACCAGTCCTTGCCGAAACCTATCACTTTGATCAAAGTCACACCGAAATCCGGTTCTACTACAACCACGCGGGACTGACCGAACAATCCGGCGAATGGACCGCCGTATCCGGCACGGTCGAGTTTGACCCTGAAAATGTCACCGCAACCAGCGCGGATATCACAATCGACGCCTCAAGTGTCGAAACCGGTTGGGGGCCGCTCAACGATCACCTCAAAAGCGGTGATTTCTTCGACGTCGAGGCGTACCCAAACATCAAATTCGTCTCGACCTCGGCGGTGCAAACCGGTGCAAGCACCCTGCAAATGATCGGAGATTTAACAATCAAGGATCAGACCAAGCCCGCAACGCTTGAGATCGACCTGACCTTCATGGGCGAACATCCACTTGCCGGATTTTTTGATTATTACAAAGGTGACTGGGTTGGCGTCGAAGCCGCTGGCCAGCTTTTGCGCAGCGAGTATGGCGTCGGGATGTTTGCCCCGGGAACGTCAGACTTGGTGCAGCTGAAAATCTCGGCCGAAATGCGCGCCGGCGGCTGGGAGTAACTACCAGCGCCCCGTTGCCGCCTGCACCATCAGTGACAGGCGGCGGCGGATTTCACCCGGCCCAAGGGTTCCAGAGGCGACCCTGTCCGGCCGCGCAATGACCTGCTTTAGAACCAATTCAGTTTGCCAACCGGCATGCAACGCGGCAGCAGCTTTTGCCGAAACCGAGTGTCGCTGAGTGCGTGCCCGTTTCAACCGCCCGTACGCTTTTTCGGCCAGACGCTGAACACCCGCAGGCGTGCCATCCAGCAGCGGGATTCGCCCGCGCGCTTCAAGGTCCGGGATGGCGCGCAACCAATTGGCGACCCCAACGGCATAGGCAAAGTCCCGCAAGACATCCTCATCCGCCGACCCAAGCGCCTGTGCCGCTACCACCGTGAGCGTGCCCGCGCTGTGGTTTATGTACGCGTCGAAATGATCTTCGTCCTCGAATGGGTCGCGATAAATATCCCAACGCCTTACGGCCACATATTCATCCATCATCGACGCAAGATGAGGGGACAGGACACGCGACAGCGGTGTGACGACCTCATGCCGACGCACGGTTGGACCTTCGGCAATCTCTTGCAAAGCATCGCGCCACCATTGCAGGCGCATCTCGGCAATCATCGGTTCTTGCGTCACCCAGGGTGCCCGGGCAACTTCGATGTTCAGCGCATAGATCGGAAACAACACCGCCCGTGCGGAAACCGGGGCCGCCATGGCCGCCATGAACCGGTCGGGATCGGCCTTGTGTAACAGCGCGGCACAGGCCTTGACGTCATCGTCAAATGGAGCACTCACTCGGCGACTGCCGACTGTGGGCCGCAATCGCGCACGAGTTTCCATTGGATCGCATCCAGCAACGCCTCGAACGAGGCATCGACTATGTTCGCGCTGACGCCGACGGTGGACCACCGGCGCCCCTGCCCGTCTTCACTATCGATGATGACGCGGGTCACGGCCTCGGTGCCGCCCTGCGTGATACGTACCTTGAAGTCGACCAAGTGCATATCATCCAATATCCGCGAATACTGCCCCAGATCCTTGGCCAGCGCCTTGGCCAGCGCGTTCACCGGACCCCGGTCACCGCCGGACCCATCCAGAGACTCGCTGACCGACAGTTTCTTTTCACCATCGACCTTCACCACAACAACGGCCTCAGACAAACTGACCATCTTGTTGTACTTGTTCTTGCGCCGTTCAACGGTGACCTTGTACCGCTTTACCTCAAAGAATTGAGGCAGTTGACCCAGTTCGTCCCGCGCCAGCAACTCAAAGCTGGCCTGCGCGGTGTCGTAGGAATAACCTTCCGCCTCACGCAACTTGATCCGTTCGAGGATACGGCCCAGGGACGGGTCACCGGGTTCGACCGACAAACCGGCCTCGATCAAGCGCTGGCGCAGGTTCGACTGCCCCGCCTGGTTCGACATCGGAATGATCCGTGTGTTCCCAACCGACGCCGGATCCACATGTTCATAGGTCGTTGGGTCCTTAAGGATCGCGCTGGCATGCAGCCCAGCCTTGTGCGCAAATGCGGACGCCCCGACATAGGCCGATTGTTTGCTGGGCACCCGGTTCAGGATCTCGTCCAGCATGCGGCTGACGCGGGTCAGACCCGCCAGGGCCTCGACACTGACGCCGATGTCAAAGTTCGATGCATAAGGTTCTTTCAGAAGCAGCGTCGGGATCAATGAGGTCAGGTTCGCATTTCCGCAACGCTCTCCCAATCCGTTCAAGGTTCCCTGAACCTGCCGCGCGCCCGCATCGACAGCCGCCAAAGAACAGGCCACCGCGTTTTCCGTATCGTTGTGGGTATGGATACCCAGCCGGTCCCCCGGCAGGCCCGCCGCGACCATCTCGGACACAATCCGAGACACTTCTGCGGGCAAAGCGCCGCCATTGGTGTCGCACAGAACAACCCAGCGCGCACCGGCATCCATCGCGGCCCGACAAACCTCAAGCGCATAGGTTGGATTGTCCTTGTAGCCATCAAAGAAATGCTCGGCATCAAACAGCGCCTCGCGCCCCTGCACCACGATATGCGCAACCGAGGCACGGACGTTCTCGACATTCTCCTCAAGCGAGATGCCAAGCGCATGGGTCACGTGGTAATCGTGCGACTTACCAACCAGACACACAGCCCGCGTACCCGCGTTCATCACCGCCGCCAGAACATCGTCATTCTCTGCCGACCGGCCCGACCGTTTGGTCATCCCAAAGGCGGTCAAACAGGCCGACGTTTTGGGAGCTGCATCGAAAAACGCACTATCCGTCGGGTTCGCCCCCGGCCAGCCGCCCTCGATATAGTCTACGCCTAACTCGTCCAGAGCCTGCGCGATCTGCACCTTCTCAGCGGTCGAGAACTGCACACCCTGTGTCTGCTGCCCATCGCGCAGAGTAGTGTCGTAGAGGTAGAGGCGTTCTTTGGTCATCATACGCCCTCCAGCTTGGCCGCATCGAACCCTGTGCCCGGAACCAGTTCGACCCCATCCTTGCTCATTCGTACTTCCAGACCAGCGGCCAGGTAAGCTGCCTTTAGGCGATCGACTTCCGAGAAGTCTTTGCTCTGCATTGCACTCGCCCGCGCATCAGACAATCTGTCTGCATGAGATGAAAGATCCACCGAAGCCGTATCAGCCCAAGCACCCATTTCTTGCGACAACAAACCAAGTAGCTGAGCACCCGCCAGCAACGAGGCCGCATCACCATCCGCCGCCAAACGGTGCAACTCCGTCAAAGCACCTGCCGTGTTCAAGTCATCGCTTAGCGCAGCAACGACTGCGGGTGCAGCGCTGGCGGCGGGCTCGATGCCCGCTGTCAGCGCCCGCCACTTGCGCAGCGTCGCCTCAGCCTCACGGGCCTTTTTCTCAGTCCAGTCCATCGGTTTGCGATAATGCGTCTGCAAGAAGACAAACCGGATCACCTCACCCGGCACGCCCTGCTCAAGAAGATCATGCACCGTGAAAAAGTTGCCCAGTGATTTGGACATCTTCTTGCCTTCAACCTGCAACATCTCATTGTGCAACCAGTATTGCGCGAACTCACCGTGCGGATGGGCGCATTTGCTCTGGGCGATCTCGTTTTCATGGTGCGGGAACATCAGGTCGTTTCCGCCACCGTGAATATCAAAGCTCTCGCCCAGCAGCTCATAGCTCATGGCCGAGCATTCGATGTGCCACCCCGGACGACCGCGACCCCAAGGCGAGTCCCACCCCGGCAACTCATCGGTCGAGGGCTTCCACAGCACGAAATCCATCGGGTTCCGCTTGTATGGCGCAACCTCAACCCGGGCACCGGCGATCACGTCATCCACCGACCGACCAGACAAAGCGCCGTAGTGTTCCTTCCAGCTGTCAACCGCGAACAAAACGTGCCCTTCGGCTGCGTAGGCGTGACCCTTCGCGATCAAATCCTCAATCATCGCAACCATTTGCGCGATGTACTGAGTCGCCCGCGGCATCTCGTCAGGCTCAATCGCGCCCAACCCGCCCATGTCATGAAGATACCAGCCGATGGTTTCATCCGACCTTTCCTGCACCAACTGCTCCAGCGTGCCCTCAGCGCCCGCTTTCTGACGCGCCAGCGCGGTCGCGTTGATCTTGTCATCCACGTCGGTGAAATTGCGCACATAGGTCACGTGATCCGCGCCGTAGACATGGCGCAGCAACCGATAGAGCACGTCGAAAACCACTACGGGCCGCGCATTGCCCAGATGGGCGCGGTCATAAACCGTGGGTCCGCAGACATACATCCGCACGTTTTCAGGATCGATCGGAACGAAATCCTCTTTCGTCCGTGTCCGTGTGTTGTGCAGTTTGATCGTCGTCATCGGTCGGCTCCTAAGAACGGCAAAGCGTGTCGCGTTGGCGCGGGCTTAGCAACTTGTCTCAGGGATGAAAACGAAAGAAACCGGCCCGCTTGATAAATCAGCAGGTAATGCAGCAGATAATGATGCAGGTCATACGGTTCATGTCCTTCCCCTAGCATGGACAACGCGTTCAGCCAAGACTTGAGTTCAATCTCAAGGTGACGCACCCTTTCGACCATGAGCCGAGAATTTGTCAATTCCATCTGCCGCACGTTTCCAGGCGCTGACCTTTCCGACCCTTGGGGCGGAGGCCATGATGCCTGGAAGGTTGGCGGCAAGATGTTTGCCTGCATCGGCACCGCCAACGATGGCGTGTCCGTCAAAACGCCTGATATCGAGACAGCTCAGATGCTGATCGAAGCAGGCGTCGGTACCAAAGCCCCCTATTTTCATCGCAGCTGGATCCGCCTGCCGTTTGACTGTGACGAGGATGAGATGCGTCATCGGCTGGCCACATCCTACGATCTGGTGCGGTCTTCCCTGACGAAAAAAGTGCAGTCCACTTTGCCCCCACGAAGCTGATTGACATTTTCCAATGCCTCTGGCCCATTCTGCGCTGAAGACAAGATCGGAGCGTGCCATGAAACTGTCGCAGCGTATCACTCATCTGACCGGAGGTGGCAGTGATGGGTGGGATGTATTTTACCGTGCGCGCCGGATGATCAGCGAAGGGCACGTCATTACTGAACTCACCATTGGTGAGCATGACATTCGCACGCATCCGACCATTCTGGATGCCATGGATCTATCGGCACGTCAGGGAAACACCGGCTACGCTGTGGTGCCCGGGTCGGATTTGCTGCGCGATACCGTTGCGGCGCGCATTCAGGCCCGCACTGGTCAGAAGACAAGCCGAAACAACGTGCTGATCACCCCGGGCGGCCAATCTGCCCTTTTCGCTGCCCACGTGGCGGTGTGCAATCCCGGTGATGTCGGTCTGTATCTCGATCCCTATTACGCGACTTACCCCGGCACGATCCGGGGCGCCGGTGCGACAGCCCGAGCGATCCAGACAACCGCCGCGGATGCATTCCAGCCGCGCGCGCAACAGATCGATGTGGCGGCAGATGGTGCGGTTTCGCTGTTGATCAACAGCCCGAACAACCCCACTGGCGTCGTGTACTCGCGCGAGACGCTGAACGGTATCGCAGGTGTTTGCGGTGACCGCGACCTGTGGCTGATCTCGGATGAGGTTTATGACACGCAGGTCTGGGAAGGTGAGCATATCTCACCACGTACGCTGCCCGGAATGGCCGAGCGTACTTTGGTCGTTGGTTCGATGTCCAAGTCACACGCAATGACCGGGTCCCGATGCGGTTGGGTGGTCGGCCCCGAGGAGGTGATCGCCCATCTCATCAATCTGGCAACGCACACAACTTACGGCGTGCCCGGGTTCATTCAGGATGCCGCCAGTTTTGCTTTGAGCGCGGGTCATGATCTTGAAGAGGAAATCGCAGCTCCGTTCCGGCGTCGTCGCGCGTTGGCGGTCGAGATTCTTGCCACCCAGAACACCATTGGCCTCGTGCCGGCACAGGGTGCGATGTACCTGATGCTGGACATCCGCGCAGCGGGGCTAAGCGGTGAGGCATTTGCCAACGCATTGCTGGATACACACGCAATTGCCGTCATGCCCGGTGAAAGTTTTGGCACTGCGGCGGCAGGACACGTGCGCGTTGCGATGACAATTGATGACGACCGCTTTGCTGCAGCACTGAGAACGATTTGCAATTTCGCCGCCGTTCTGGCGGAAAGTCACGCGGCAGAATAGACGGCCTCAAAATCGGAAGGTTGTACGCAGGTTGAACACGTTGGCGTCAATATCGCCCTGACTTCGTGTGACGTCGTTAAAATCCTGACGCAAGGCCTCACCGCTTATGACGAAACTGTCGCCGATGGGATAGGCAATTCCGATGCCGTACACTGCGGCGGTGTCATTTTCCGGTGACGCATCCAATCGGGCCGCGCCCACGACGACATAACCCAAGGCCGGTCCGAAATCATAACCCCCGCGCAACTTAAGGCGGGTCAGACTGTCCACGCTGCCTTCACCCTGCCCCAGATCCAGAGAAAGTCGATTGTATTCCAGCTCACCGCCAAGAACGAAATTACCGAAGTCATGGTCATAACCGACAAGCGGGCCAAAAGTCGTGTCGTTTCCGCCAGAATTATTTGGGCCATCAACATCCGCATAACCAAAGCTGAAGCCCGCATACGCCCCCGTCCAATCCTCTGCATACACCGGTGCAGTGCCGATTGTCAGGCAAGTGGTCATGAGGGCCATCAGGGCTTTCATCAACCTCTCCAAAATTCCTTGCAGCGCGCCCACCAAACGATGGGCTTCATCACATAAAACTTGGTCTGCAATCGTTAAAAATCCATTGAGATCACGGACCACTCTTAAATAAGTGATAGAACCTTAACAGATTTTCCCACATTCGGGAAAAAACTTTACCCCACGGCAAGAACGTGATGCCGACAAGGCACAACGCTTCGTTTTTGGCCCCTCAGGTCGCAAACAGGACAGATTGTGCGCCCTCGTATTGAGAGAGTTCGCATCACCAATTGAGGACCCGCATGCAAAGTGACGTTTGGAAGATTCGCCTGATCAGCCGTACCATTGGTGCGGATCGCGGGCGTGCCGCGCGTGGGCGGCCGGTTGTGGTCTGAGTACACTCACCCTGAACGTACTTTTTCGACCGGACCTTAAATTATGAACGAACAAACCCGAAATTCATCGCGCAGCGGCGGTCGTGCCGCGCGCCGTGCGGCCCGTGCCACAGCGCTGCCCGAACATCTGCGCCCGATCCGCCCCGGCATGGAGGGCGGCATGCTGAAGGTGCTAACCCCGGCGCAGATCGAGCGTATCCACCAAGCCGCGCTGACCGCGCTGGAAACCATTGGTCTGGCGGACGCCCCACAGAGCGGGATCGACTATCTTGTCGGCGCTGGCTGTATCTTGGGTGACGACGGGCGTATCCGCTTCCCCCGCGCCTTGGTCGAAGACACAATCGCCAAGGCCAATCGCTCGGTCACATTGCATTCAAGAGATGGCAACTCCGATCTGGAACTGTCGGGCAACCGCGTCCACTTTGGTACTGCCGGCGCGGCTGTCAGCATGGTTGATGTTCACGGGCAGGAATACCGGGATTCGACACTTCAAGACCTGCACGACGCGTCCCGAATCTGTGAACAACTTGAAAACATTCACTTTGTTCAGCGCCCGATGGTGTGCCGCGACATCGCCGACAACCTCGAGATGGATTTGAACACGGTCTACGCCACCACGTCAGGAACGTTCAAACATATCGGCACGTCCTTCACCGAACCCAGCCATGTTGCCCCCGCGATCGAGATGCTGCACATGATCGCTGGTGGCGAGGATAAGTGGCGTGAACGGCCCTTTATGTCGAACTCGAACTGCTTTGTTGTTCCGCCGATGAAATTCGCAACCGAAAGCTGCGAAGTCATGGAGGAATGCATCAAAGCGGGCATGCCCGTTCTGCTGCTATCGGCCGGAATGGCCGGCGCCACCGCGCCTTCGACAATCGCTGGTGCTATTGCGCAGGCCACCGCCGAATGCCTGGCCGGGTTGGTTTATGTAAACGCCGTAAGTCCAGGCGCTCCCGCGATTTTTGGCACTTGGCCTTTTGGCCTTGATCTGCGTACAGGTGCGATGTCCATCGGGTCTGGCGAACAAGCGCTCCTGACAGCGGGCTGCGCCCAAATGCACCACTTCTACGACCTGCCGGGCGGCGCAGCCGCCGGTGCATCGGATGCGAAACTGCCCGACATGCAAGCCGGGTGGGAGCAGATGTGCTCGAACGTCATGGCCGGGCTTTCGGGTTTGAACATGGTGTATGAGTCCGCAGGCATGCATGCCTCGCTGCTGGGATTCTGCCATGAAAGCCTGATCCTCAGCGATGATCTAATCGGGCAAGCGCAACGCTGTGTACGTGGCATCGAAGTGACGGACGAAACGCTGGCACTGGATCAGATGGCCGAAGTCTGTATCGGCGGACCGGGTCACTATCTGGGAACCGATGCAACGCTGAGCCGCATGCAGGCGGACTATGTCTACCCGACTTTTGGCGACCGGTCGTCCCCGAAAGAATGGGTGGAAATTGGCAAACCCGATTTGATCGAAAAGGCCGTGAAACGGAAGGAAGAGATCCTTGCGACGCCGTCTCCGGCCAGATTCGATCCGCTTTTGGATGCCGAGTTACGCAGCAAATTCAACATTTACTTGCCGGCGTAACCCATTGAAATACGGCGGCCCGTGGGGGAACGGGCCGCCGATGTCGTCGCGATTTTAGCCGTTGCTGGGCGGCAGCAACCCTGCTTCCTGCGCGACGGCAATTTCATCTGCGTCCAGCGACCCGTCGCCGTTGGCGTCCATCGCCGAGAAACCATCGGCGTCAACCTCGGGCAGAACGGCCTGAACCTCTTCTATGGTCAGAACTCCGTCGCCGTTGGTGTCCGCCGAGGACTGCGCAGCAGCCATCGCCGGCAGGCCCAATACGAATGCGGAAATGATTGCCAGGTTTTGCGGTTTCATTGTGATGCCTCCTAAGTGGTATTTGTGTGTGTTTTCGTCCGGACAGGCACCACAGACACCAAACCGATGAACGCCGTCACCCCAACCCAGCAACACGCCTTGTTTCGCGCCATTCTCCGCGTGTTTGTCCGAGTCGCGTCTGCAATCAACCGCTGGGCGAAACGTACAATCCATGTTTCGGCGGTTCTTGCCCGATGCGCCTGTGCCGTTCCGGCAAGGCGCTGCCTAATTCACCGACTCGGAGGGGCAAAAAGAAAGGGGGCCGAAGCCCCCTGTCAGTTTCGCCATCCAGGCTCCATTCGTTGACCGCCCGGTGTTTTGTTTGCCTGCGGCCTGGACGTCGCATGGGACGAGCGCACCCGTCCCGTGAGAGAGTGGGAAAGAGCAAATATTCCGCCCCACCCTGTTCCCGGTCGACACGGGCATGTCGACCGAGTGGACCAAGGCGTATTTGGTAAGTCTCAACGCCTTGCTCCGTGTTCGTCGGGATCGGACATCCGAGGGGAAACCCTGATCCCTACACCCCGCCTGACGGGGCGTTTTCCTTAGCTACACCCGCTGGTCGCCCCGCAGGTGTTGCACTTCATGCAGGTACCATTACGCACCAGCGTGTAATTTCCGCATTCGCCGCAAGGATCGCCTTCGTACCCCTGCATCTTGGCCTTGGTCCGTGCGTCCATGCCCGTGGCAACGGCAGTTTCCGCAACCGGAGCTTCGAATTGCGCAGCCGGTTCTGCCATGCCGTTCACTTCGGGTTGGCCGCCGTTGAACACCACCAGATCCTGCGGCAGACGTTTGCGCAGATAACCGGTCGAGCTGATTTGTTTCAACACTTCCAAGGACTTGGACGCGGCGCTGTCGCTGATCTCTGATACGTTGGACAGACCATCTTCCTCGCCGCGGCCCAAATCGTCAAAGGTTGCACCTTCGGGTTTCACATGGGCCAGATCGGTGCGGTCCAGATAGGACACGGCCAGTTCGCGGAAAATGTAATCCAAGATCGACGTCGCGTTTTTGATCGAGTCGTTGCCCTGCACCATTCCCGCCGGTTCAAACTTGGTGAAGGTAAAGGCGTCGACGAACTCTTCCAGCGGCACACCGTATTGCAGGCCAACCGACACTGCGATGGCAAAGTTGTTCATCATCGCCCGGAAGCCAGCGCCTTCCTTGTGCATGTCGATGAAGATTTCGCCCAGCTTGCCGTCTTCGAACTCACCCGTCCGCAGATAGACCTTGTGGCCGCCCACGATCGCTTTCTGGGTATACCCCTTGCGGCGATGCGGCAGTTTCTCACGATGGCTGCGGATGATTTCCTTGACGACAACCTTCTCGATGACCTTTTCGGCGAGAACGACGGCTTTTTCATGGGCCGTGCCGCTTTCCAGAACCTCTGCCGCCTCGTCATCGTCCTCGACCAGTGCGGCTGCCAGCGGCTGCGACAGTTTCGAACCGTCACGGTATAGCGCATTGGCCTTCACACCGAGCGACCAGCTGAGCTCATAAGCCTTCTGGCAATCCTCGATGGTCGCGTCATTCGGCATGTTGATCGTTTTACTGATCGCACCCGAGATGAAGCTTTGCGCCGCTGCCATCATGGTGATGTGGCTATCAACCCCAAGGAAACGCTTACCTTTCTTGCCGCACGGGTTGGCGCAGTCGAAGATCGAATAGTGCTCTTCCTTCAGGTGCGGCGCGCCTTCCAGCGTCATTGTTCCGCAAACGTGGTCGTTGGCCGCGTCGATATCCGCTTTGGTAAAGCCCAGATGGCGCAGCAGATCGAAGGTCGGATCATTCAGTTTGGTCGCCGGGATGCCCAGAACGCCGGTGCAGAAATCCTCGCCCAGCGTCCACTGGTTGAAGACGAACCGGATATCAAAGGCGCTTTCCAGCGCGGCATCCACCTTGGCCAGCTCATTCGGGCTAAACCCGTGACCCGTCAGCGAGGTGTGGTTGATTCCCGGAGCATTGCCGATGGTGCCGTGACCAACCGCGTAACCCACGATCTCTTCAATTTGAGACGAGGAATAGCCCTGCTTTTCCAGCGCCGACGGCACCGAGCGGTTGATGATTTTGAAGTAACCGCCGCCCGCGAGCTTCTTAAACTTCACCAGTGCAAAGTCCGGCTCGATCCCGGTCGTGTCGCAATCCATCACCAGACCAATAGTCCCAGTGGGCGCGATCACCGTGGCTTGCGCGTTACGGTATCCGTTCTTTTCGCCTAGGCTCAGCGCCTCGTCCCAAGCCGACATCGCCAGATCGATCAGACGCTTGTCCGGGCAGTTGCCATGGTCCAGAGGCACCGGCTTCACGGCCAGTTTCTCATACCCATCGGTGACACCTTGCGAGGCACGGCGGTGGTTGCGGATGACGCGCAGCATGTGGTCGGCGTTGCGCTCGTAGCCCTTGAACGGTCCCAGCTCGCCCGCAATTTCGGCCGAGGTCGCATAAGCCACGCCGGTCATGATCGCGGTCAGTGCGCCACAGATCGAACGCCCCTCGTCCGAGTCATAGCTGTAGCCCATGTTCATCAGAAGACCGCCAATATTGGCGTAACCCAGACCCAAGGTGCGGAAGTCATAGGACAGTTGCGCGATTTCCTTGGATGGGAATTGCGCCATGGTCACCGAGATTTCCAGCGTCAGTGTCCACAAACGCGAAGCGTGCATGTAGTCCGCCGCCTGAAACTCACCATCCTTAAGGAAGGTCAGCAGGTTCATTGACGCCAGGTTACAAGCTGTGTCATCGAGAAACATGTATTCCGAGCAAGGGTTCGAGCCGCGGATGGCGCCGCCTTCGGGGCATGTGTGCCATTCGTTGACGGTGTCATGAAACTGGATGCCCGGATCAGCACAGGCCCATGCGGCATGGCCGACTTTCTCCCACAGATCGCGCGCCTTGACGGTCTTGGAAACCTTGCCATCCGTCCGGTTGATCAGTTCCCAATCCGCATCTTTTTCAACTGCGGTCAGGAATGCGTTGGTCACACGGATCGAGTTGTTCGAGTTCTGGCCCGAGACCGAGCTGTACGCTTCCGAATCCCAATCCGTATCGTAGGTCGGGAACTCGATGCTATCGTGGCCCTGCTTTGCATAATCAAGCACGCGCTTGATATAAGTCTCGGGGATCGCAACCTTTTTGGCCTCGCGAACCGCTTTCTTCAAGCTGTCATTCTTGTTGGGATCATACGCATCGTCCTGCGCACCATCCCATGAGCGGATGGCCTCGAAAATGCCGTTCAGCATCTTCTCGTGCATCTTCGATCCGGCAACGATCGAGGCCACCTTCTGCTCTTCGATCACCTTCCATTCGATGAATTTCTCGATGTCAGGGTGATCGGCATCGACGATTACCATCTTTGCTGCTCGACGGGTTGTCCCGCCTGATTTGATCGCGCCAGCGGCGCGGTCGCCGATCTTGAGAAAGCCCATAAGGCCAGAAGACTTGCCGCCACCTGACAGTGCTTCGCCTTCAGCGCGCAAGTGGCTGAAATTGGTCCCGGTCCCCGAGCCGTATTTGAACAGGCGCGCCTCGCGCACCCACAGATCCATGATGCCGCCTTCGTTCACCAGATCATCATCAACGGACTGGATGAAGCATGCGTGCGGCTGCGGATGTTCGTAAGCGGATTTCGACTTGGTCAGCTTGCCGGTTTTGTAGTCGACGTAGTGGTGACCTTGCGCAGGACCGTCGATTCCATAAGCCCAGTGCAGACCGGTGTTGAACCACTGCGGGCTGTTCGGCGCGGCGCGCTGTGTCGCCAGCATATAACGCATCTCGTCAAAGTAAGCGCGCGCATCTTCCTCGGTCGAGAAATAGCCACCTTTCCAGCCCCAATAAGCCCAGGCGCCCGCCAGGCGGTCAAAAACCTGCTTCGAAGACGTCTCGCCATCAATTTCTGCGCCATCGGCGGGGACCGAACGCCACAGGAATTCGGGGACGTCTTTTTCCTTAACTTTCTTCAGCTTGGACGGGACGCCTGCTTTGCGGAAATACTTTTGCGCAATGACGTCGCTGGCAACCTGGCTCCAGCGCGTGGGCACTTCGATGTTGTCCAGGCGAAAAACGATGGTGCCATCCGGGTTTCGGATCTCAGACGTTGCTGAGACAAAGTCCAGTTCCGCATAAGCGTCCTGCCCCGGTTTCGTAAATTTCCTGTCAATCTTCATGTCCGCACGCCCTAGATTCAATCAACTTGTCTTTCAGCGTCAGGTCCTCAGACGCGGACCGATCGCCATGCCGTATAAAATTGGGCGCAATAGACCAGCCGCTGCATTCCGCAGCGCAAAACCGATCAAACGGTTGCACGTTACTATGATGTGCTTTCCGACCCTCGCCCTGTGCCCTATTCTGGTTTTGATACCAGATTTTGTGGCAACCCTTCCGGCCCATACAACTTGGCGTATCCACCCATAGATCGTCAACGCCATTTTTAGGTCATTTTTGATATCTTTTGTGTTGACCCATTTCTGACAACTTGCTTCGGGACACCCTGTTCTGATTCCTCCACAGGTTCATCCACCACATGCGCACATCGATTCCCAAAACCTGCGGGTAAATTAACTGTGTTTCCCGGCACAGTTATCGGAATTTGATAATCTAACGCTAAGGTGTCTACGTTGAATGAGAATCACGAAGCGTTCATTTTGATCCGCGGCGCTGGGTAAACAGCCAGGCGCGATCACACAAAGGGGAGCGGACAGATGTCGTTGTTACGTTTACTTCCGATTCTGGCCCTGATCGTGGCCTGCACACCACAAGATGTGCGCCCTCCGGCACGCAGCGCCCAGTTCGATGATTTCCCCAAAAGGCTGTTCGACACGTTCGAGATAAGCTGCGACGGCCCGGGTGAACGCTTTGAAAGTACCGGGAATCGGGTTTTCGAATGCACCGAGCTTCTACCTCCGGACATGACCGCTTTTCTGATTCTCAACTATGACGGTTACCCTCAGGATCTGCCCAAAAGCGTGATGCGGCTGACAACGACCAAGAACAACTCGGGCTACCGTGTCGATGCCGAGCTGTATTTCAACGTCCCACGCAAAAGCGGCCCGTCGGTCAAAGTACCAGTGGAAAGCGAAACGCTGGATAAGGCGCTTGGCGCGCTTTACCAAGCGTTGGGTGGATCGCCAACATAAGTGGAAGAAGTGGTCGGGGCGGCAGGATTCGAACCTACGACCCCCTGTACCCAAAACAGGTGCGCTACCAGACTGCGCCACGCCCCGAACCGTGCGCCTTCCTAACCATGCCAATCTGATTTGAAAAGCCCTAACAGGACCAAATTGCAGGACCTTGCGAAAAAATTTCGTGCCGCATGACGGTTCCGGGCTTAATCGAGTAGCGCGCGGCCAGTCCGGCGTTGATTTCGAGAACCGCAAAGACGGAATCGCCACCCTCGATTGGCGTCAGATCACCGGGAATCGCACCTTGGTGGACATGCGTTACCGTACCGGCCCGATCGAGGAAAATGATGTCCAGGGGAATCAGCGTGTTCTTCATCCAAAACACCACGGGCTGCGGCGGGTCAAAAACGAACAGCATGCCCGAACGGTTTGGTAGCGACTCGCGGAACATCAATCCACGCGACCGATCCTGCGGGCTAATCGCCAATTCGATATTGAATCGGATCTGGGCCGAGTCGTTCTTGATGTCGATCTGATCAGGCTTACACGCAGCCCAAGTCATCCCGGACCAAAGCAACAAAACCGCTAAAAGACCCGGAGAAAACTTAGGCATGAAACACTCAGTCGTCCAAAGCAGCTTCCCAGGCCAGTACCTGAGCCGCCATACGTCCACGCTTGCCACTGATGACACGCATCGCTAGGGCCTCGCCCGGCTGCAGATCCGACAGACCAGAGCGGCGAAGAACTTCGATATGCAGGAACACATCTTCACCACGGCCAAAAACATTGGCGAACCCAAAGCCTTTGCCTTTGTCGAACCATTTGACTCGCGCGGCCTCTAGCGGGGCAGCGGCGATCTCAACCGGATCAAGCTCGGCAAAATCAGCCAGCATCATCGTGTCCGTCCGCGCGGGCGGATCGACACTGATGACCTCGACCGCCTGAACACCACGGTCCGTGCGATGGGTCATGATTTCTATGCCCGCACCATCCGCGACCGAACTTTGGCCGAAGTTGCGCAACACATTGACGTGCAACAAAATATCCGGACCGCCCTCATCAGACACAACAAATCCGAAACCCTTTGCAGGGTCGAACCATTTCACGTGTCCACGGACGCGGTACATGTTGTTCAGATCTTCTGGCACGGCGTTCCCATCGCGAAAATTGTCATTTCGTTAAGGGTCCGATGTGTATGGGAATGGCGCGCAAATTCAAGCTGAAAAAACCTTTTGTTTTCGGCCTCTTGCATTTCACGATACGCGAACGTCATGGATTTAACCTCTGTATCTGCCAGTCGGAACCCACTTGATCCCGCTGCCACCGGAACCTGTCGTGCAACCGAAAGGCCCCATCGGCCCAGAATTCGATTTCGGTTGGCACCAGCCGATAGCCGCCCCAGAACGGCGGGCGTGGCGGGTTCGGGCCCAACTTGGCCGTCACCTTGGCCACCTCGGCCATCAGAACCGAGCGACTGCTGAGAGGCTGAGACTGCTTGGACGCCCAGGCCCCCAATCGGCTTTTTAGTGAGCGGGACGCATAATACTCATCCGCCTGCGGCCCGCTTTCTCTGGTTATTGTACCACGAACTCGGATTTGCCGCCGCAGAGATTTCCAATGCATCACAAAAGCAGCTTTTCCGGCGCCGTCCAACTCGGCCGCCTTGGCACTTTCGTAGTTGGTGTAGAACACAAAAGCTGCCGGTTCGATCTCTTTCAGAAGAACCATTCGCACATTCGGCATACCGTCCGAATCGACGGTCGCCAAAGCAATAGCGTCCGGATCGTTCGGTTCGTTCTCTTTGGCCTCAACCAGCCACCGCCCCGCTATTTCAAACGGATCGGTGCCGGCAAATATGCCGCTACGTTCGCTCATTCCCATCCCCTGGAAACTAATAAAGCCCACCCTAGGGCGAGAACCCGCCACGGGCAAGAGCGCGCGGCCTTGATGCAGCGCACCCAATGGCATAAACCATCCCAACATAACGCGAAGACAGGCGGAGAACCAAACATGTCAAATCAGTTGATGGCCGGCAAACGCGGCCTCATCATGGGACTGGCCAATGATAAATCAATCGCATGGGGAATAGCCCGTGCCTTGTCCGAATCCGGAGCAGAGCTGGCTTTTTCATATCAAGGCGACGCACTTAAGAAACGCGTTGATCCACTGGCGGCACAGCTTGGCAGCGAAATTGTTCTGCCCTGCGACGTCAGTGACGAAGAATCGATTGATACGCTGTTCACATCTCTGGAAGAGAAATGGGGCAAGCTGGACTTTGTTGTTCACGCCATCGGGTTTTCGGACAAGAACGAGCTTCGGGGCCGCTACGTCGACACGTCGCGTGCGAACTTCAAACTAACCATGGACGTGTCGGTCTATTCCTTCACCGCCGTGATGCAACGGGCCGAGAAGATGATGTCCGAGGGCGGCAGCGCAATTACTCTGACCTATTATGGTGCTGAGCAGGTGATGCCGCATTATAACGTGATGGGTGTCGCCAAAGCTGCACTTGAGGCATCGGTCAAATATCTGGCCGAGGATTTGGGCAAGGACGGTATCCGCGTGAACTCGATCTCGGCCGGTCCGATCAAGACATTGGCCGCCAGCGGGATTGGCGACTTCCGCTACATTATGAAATGGAACGAGTATAACTCGCCCCTGCGCCGCAACGTGACTATCGATGATGTTGGTAAATCGGCACTGTATCTGCTGTCGGACCTCAGCAGCGGTGTAACAGGAGAAAACCTCCACGTGGATTCGGGTTATCACATTGTCGGCATGAAAGCCGTCGACGCACCTGACGTCGAAAAGGGTTAATGACATGAGCGCCAAGGATCGCCTGCCCCACGAAAAAGGGTTTCACATCAGCTGGGATCAGATCCACCGTGATTCCCGCGCCTTGGCCTGGCGTCTGGACGGGCAAGGCCCGGATGACGGCGCATGGCGCGCTGTTGTGGCCATCACCCGTGGCGGTATGGCGCCTGCGATGATCGTCAGCCGCGAGCTGGACATTCGCACCGTCGACACAGTCAGCGTGCGCTCGTACCACCATCAGGACCAAGGCGAAGCCGAGGTGTTGAAAGCCCCCGATGCCCAGCTGATGCGCGACGGCGAAGGTATTCTGATCATCGACGATCTGGTCGACAGCGGCAAAACGCTGGAGCTGGTGCGCGCAATGTACCCCAAGGCGCATTTCGCGACAGTTTACGCCAAGCCCAAGGGTCGTCCGATGGTGGACACGTTCATCACCGAGGTCAGCCAGGACACCTGGATCTTTTTCCCTTGGGATATGGCCCTGCAATATGTCGAGCCCTACCGCGGGACCGACTAAAAGAACCCTCTCAACCCACAAAGAGTGAGGCAAAGCCTTACAAAGGACAGGCCCGTCATGACCCAGTCCCGTACCACCGCGACATTTGCCCCTCCGGTCATGGAGGCGCGGCGCTGGTTGGAGGGGGTGGAGTTTCCTGATGACCGTCCCCTGATCAACGTCAGCCAGGCGGCCCCGGTCGATCCACCGCCCCTGGCGTTGCGCGAAGCGATTGCCAGCTTTGCCGTGACCGAAGACAGCGCCCATCTTTACGGGCCGGTTCTGGGCAATCCTGCCCTGCGATCTGAACTCGCCCTTCAGATCGGGTCGCATTATGACGCGCTGGTGTCCAGCGATCAGGTGGCAATCACCTCGGGCTGCAATCAGGCATTTGCGGCTGCGGTCACAGCGATCACCGATCAGGATGACGAGGTGATTGTTCCAACGCCCTGGTACTTTAATCACAAGATGTGGCTGGACATGGCGGGTGTCCGAACCGTGGATCTGCCAACCGATGACGCACTGCTGCCCGATCCGGACGCAGCCCGTGCTCTGATCACCGACAAAACCCGCGCCATCGTCCTGGTGACCCCGAACAATCCCGGCGGAGTGGAATACCCTGCCCCGCTGGTGCGCGCTTTTTTTGATCTTGCGCAGGAGGTCGGCATCCGGTTGATCGTGGACGAAACCTATCGGGATTTCGACAGCCGCAGCGGCCCACCGCATGATCTGTTCGCCCAGCCTGACTGGGATCAAACCCTGATCCACCTCTACTCCTTTTCAAAAGCATACAGGCTGACCGGCCACCGTGTCGGCGCGATTGCGACCGGCACTGACCTGCTATCCGAGATTGAAAAGTTTTTGGACACAGTCGCCATCTGCCCAAGCCAGATCGGCCAGCACGCGGCCCTTTGGGGAATGCAGAACCTGTCGCAATGGCTGGCAGGTGAACGGGATGAGATCCTCGACCGCCGCGCCGCAATTGCCGAGCTGTTACCAGGCCTGACGGACAAGGGTTGGCGGCTGCTGGGTCTGGGCGCTTATTTTGCCTATTTCGAACACCCGTTCGATATCCCATCGGACGAACTGGCCCAACGACTGGTCCCCGAGGCAGGCATCCTGCTGCTGCCCGGCACCATGTTCATGCCTAAAGATGATGCAGCCGGAAAACGTCAGGTTCGTATCGCATTTGCCAATCTGGACCGCGCCGGATTGGGGCAATTGTTCGAACGGCTGGCTGCTCTGTCCTTCTGAGCTTGCTCCCCGACGGTGCGCGTCGTATTCAGGGCCGCAACCGACGGGGCAGTTACCTGCCGACAAAAGCACGAAGAGGGCACAATGGCCGCAGGCGTAAAAAAGTTATCAAAGACCTTTGTCTGGATTCTCATGGGCCTTTTGATGCTCGGACTTGCAGGGTTTGGCGCAACCAGCCTCTCTGGCACCGTGCGTTCGGTGGCCCAAGTCGGGAATGAGGATATCTCGGTTGATGACTATGTCCGCGAGCTGCAGCGCGAGATCCGCGCGGTTGAACAACAGACAGGCCAGCCTTTGCAAATGTCGCAGGCCATTGAGTTTGGTCTGGATCGTCTTGCCTTGTCGCGCCTGACGGCTTTAGCAGCGCTGGACAATGAGGTCGGTTTGTTGGGTATCTCGATCGGTGATGAGAACCTGCAGGAAGAAATAGTTGCGATTCCAGCTTTTCAGGGCGTCAACGGCACATTTGACCGCGACGCGTATCAGTTCCAACTGGAACAGGTCGGCATGTCCGATACCGAGTTCGAATCGGACCTGCGCAAGGAAACATCCCGCACAATCGTGCAGAGTGCCGTGGTTAGCGGTGTGAAGATGCCCGAAACCCTCACGCAGGTGTTGACCGACTACGTTGGTGCCCGCCGCAGCTTTACCGTCGCAACTTTGGCGCCTGACGCCCTGCCCGCACCTGTTGCCGCCCCGACCGACGAGCAGGTCCAAACGTTTTATGATGAGAACACCGAGCTGTTCACCCTGCCGCGCACCAAAAAGCTGACGTATGCGATCCTGTCACCCGAAATGCTGCTCGACGACGTGGAAGTCGACGAAGACTCGGCAAAGCGTTTGTATGAACAGCGCGCGGCTGAATTCCAGCAGCCCGAACGCCGCCTGGTCGAGCGCCTGACCTTCCCGGATCAGGACGCAGCCCAAAACGCCATGGCCCAGCTAGAGGTTGGCGGTAAGACCTTCGAGCAACTGGTTCGGGATCGCCAACTCGAGCTCAGCGATATCGATCTTGGCGACGTCACCCGCGAGGATCTGGGCGAAGCCGCCGATGGTGTCTTTGCTGCCGATCTGGACGCCGTTGTCGGCCCGCTGCCTTCCACCTTCGGACCGGCGCTGTTCCGCATCAATGGCTCGCTTGCCGAAAACAACACGTCGTTTGAAGATGCCGCCCCTGCCCTGCGCGAGGAATTGGCAGCCGATCGCGCCCGCCGCCAAATTGAGGCGCAGGCCGAGGATATCAATGACCTGCTGGCCGGTGGCGCGACTTTGGAAGAACTGACCTCCGAGACCGAAATGGAGTTGGGCCAAATCGACTGGACCGCGCAAACCGGTGAAGGCGTCGCCGCCTATGACGGGTTCCGCAGCGCAGCCGAAGCCGTGCAGGATGGCGACTTTCCCGAGGTCGCGTTTCTTGAAGATGGCTCGATCTTTGCCCTGCGTCTGAATGAGGTTCTTGAACCCCGGCCGGAGCCGATTGAGACCGCACGTGACCGCGTTGTTGCCGCCTGGACCCAGGCCGAAACCAACAAGGCGTTGGAAGAACAGGCAAATGCTGTTCTGGAGCAGGTGCAGACCGACGGTGACTTTGCCGCAACCGAATTGCCGTTCCGGGTAGAAAACGCCCTGACGCGCACGGCCTTTCTGGAAGATGTGCCCGCAGATTTCATGACGCAGGTCTTTGAAATGGAACAAGGAAATCTGCGCGTCATTCCCGGTGCCGGAACCGCATTTATCGTGCGTCTGGACGAGCTGCTGCCGCCTGCCGAAACAGATGAGCTGCGTCAAGTGCAAGCGGCCCTTACCGCGCAGCTGGATCAGGCTTTGGCCCAGAACATCTTTGATGCCTTTGTCCGCGATGCACAGGTCCGTGCCCGTCCCGTCGTAGATCAGCAGGCCCTGAATGCTGTTCAGGCGAGCTATTAAAAGAGACTGAATATGGCGCTGACCCCCGACTTTGACAGCTTCGCCCGCGCCTATGAGGCAGGCGAGAATCAGGTTGTCTACACCCGCTTAGCCGCTGATTTGGACACGCCGGTTTCCTTGATGCTCAAGCTGACAGGCGCGCAGAAGGACGCGTTCATGTTGGAATCGGTTACCGGTGGTGAGGTTCGTGGCCGCTATTCGATTATCGGGATGAAGCCGGACCTGATCTGGCGGTGCCAAGGCGAGACGTCCGCGCTGAACCGCTCGGCGCGGTTCGACCCTGATGCGTTCTCGCCCCAAACCGGCAACCCGATGGATAACCTGCGGGCGCTGCTGGCGGAAAGTAAGATCGACCTGCCGGACGACCTACCCCAAGCCGCAGCCGGGCTGTTTGGCTATCTCGGCTATGACATGGTGCGGCTGGTGGAATACCTGCCTGATGTGAACCCCGATCCGCTTGGCCTGCCTGATGCCATCATGCTCAGACCCTCGGTCATTGCTGTGCTGGACGGCGTCAAAGGCGAGGTCACGGTTGTGTCGCCCGCATGGGTCAGCGAAGGGCAATCGGCCAAGGCTGCTTATGCACAGGCCGCAGAACGTGTTATGGACGCGGTACGCGATCTGGAACGTGCCATGCCCGCCGAAACTCGCGATCTTGGGGATGCTTCCGAGGTGGCTGCGCCGGTGTCGAATTTCACCAAATCCGGCTATTTGGAAGCGGTCGAAAAGGCCAAGGAATACATCCGCGCGGGCGACATCTTTCAGGTTGTTCCGGCACAGCGCTGGACTCAGGACTTTCCGCAACCTCCTTTCGCGCTCTATCGTTCGCTTCGGCGCACGAACCCGTCGCCCTTCATGTTCTATTTCAACTTCGGAGGCTTTCAGGTCGTGGGCGCAAGCCCCGAGATTCTGGTCCGCGTTTTCGGAGATGAGGTCACGATCCGCCCCATCGCCGGCACTCGCCCGCGCGGCGCGACCCCCGAAGAGGATAAGGCCAACGAGGTTGATCTGCTGGCCGACAAGAAAGAGTTGGCAGAACATCTGATGCTGCTGGATCTGGGCCGCAACGACACCGGTCGTGTCGCAAAGATCGGCACTGTGCGCCCTACCGAAGAGTTCATCATCGAACGCTACAGCCACGTGATGCACATCGTCTCCAACGTTGTTGGTGAGTTGGCCGAAGACAAAGACGCACTGGATGCCTTCTTTGCCGGAATGCCTGCAGGCACCGTTTCAGGCGCGCCAAAGGTTCGTGCAATGGAGATCATCGACGAGCTCGAGCCCGAAAAGCGCGGCGTTTACGGCGGTGGCGTGGGGTATTTCAGTGCTGGCGGCGACATGGATATGTGTATCGCCCTGCGTACGGCCATCGTGAAAAACCAGAAGCTTTATATTCAGGCAGGCGGAGGCGTGGTCTATGACAGCGAGCCCGAGGCCGAATTTATGGAAACCGTCCACAAATCGAACGCCATTCGGCGTGCGGCTGCAGACGCGGCCCGGTTTACCGGCTCTGGCAATTCTTAAAGAATAGCGGCTGACCTCATGGTCAACCGTTTTTCATCTTCAGCCTTACTGAGCTTCTTGCGTCATGACCGCTGAAATCGGGGCCATGGCTACGCGGCCACCGCGATCTTCCAGCCCCCATAGCAACAGGGCCGAGATCGTGTCCGGGCGCAGTCGTCCCAACATAACGACAGTTCCCTGCTGACCAGCCCGGAACGCCGCCTGATCCAAGAAACGTCGCATGATCGTGGGGTCCTGACGGGCACCGTCGATGTCGCGAAAGATGACCCCGGAAGGGATGCCATTGCGAGCGGCCAGTTTCTGGACCGTATTCAGCCCATTATCTTGAGTGATAAGCCCGCGCCCGGTATCACCGGCAATTGCAGCCACCTGATCGGCCAATTTGCGGTTACCTTGAATGCCGGTGCCCACGCCTTCCAAAATACCAACGGTTTCCGGCAGAGTGTCCAGCCACACAGCCATCGAAACCTCAGCATCTTGCGCGCTGGCCGCCTTGGGCAAGTCGGCAAGGGCCAGAACCTCGAAACCCGCTGCGCGATGGCGGGCCATTTTTTCGGCCGCATCGGGGTCAGACGGGCTGACAGCAAAGCTCAGTGGGTATGGGAAATCCTTCAACGCCTCGGCTCCAAAGGCCCCTTCATCATCAATCAAAATGATCGACATAAGCGGTTTGGCCTCGGGGTTTTCGAACTTGGCGGCATAGGCATCAATTGGCTTACCGGGCAGAAGTACCGCGGGTTGCTCGTCCGCTGAAACCGGCGCGTCATCGCGTTCGGTCAACGGGACGACTCGTTTGCCAACGGTCAGACCGTCAGTATCCGCTTCTTCACCGCCAATCTGTGGGACCGCTGCGATCCGTGGCAGCTTTTTGAGCTGCGGGTCTTCTTCCCCTTCTACAGCGATCGGGTTGTCCTCAAGCGGATCGACCTCGGGCTCCAGGGGTTCGATTGCCGTGGGTTCAGGCTGCGGCTCGGGTTCCGGTTGAACCGCTGCGACCACGGGCTCGGGCTGAGGTTCTGGTTCAATTTCCGTTTCGGTGACTTCCGGCAACGGCTCTGCGATTTCAGGCTGAGTCTCTGTCACCTCGGGCTGCACCTGTTCCACTTCAGGCTCGGGCAGTATTTCCAGGACTTCGGGCGCGGGCTGCGGCTCAACCTCGGCAATGGTCTCTTCTTGTTTGGGTGCAACCGGCGGTTCCGGTGCAATTTCCGAGATGATCGGCTCACCTTCGGTGCTGGGCAATGGCTGCAATTGCGCAGGCGACTGCGGTACAACCGGAGCCTCGTTTGATATGGTTACCTCAACCGTTTCAGGTATTTCGACCCCTTCGACCTGCGTGACGGCCTCACTGATCGTCGGCTCAGAGTCTGGCACAGTCTCTACGTCCGCCAACCCAGCCAGATTGTCCGTTTGATCCCCGGACGCATCGGATGTCACCGGCGCCGCGGTTACCAGATCGGCATCTGCTACCGTTTCAGCCGCTTCGGCGCTGACTTCAGGGGTCACTGCCGGCGCAGGCTCGGGGGCCTCGGCGTTTACAACCGGTTTCCGGGTCAAAGGGGTATTCAGGGATAGTACCACACCAAGCAGACCAACAACGACCGCCCCTGCGATCATCCCGCCTAAAAATCCGCCCATCTTAACTGCCTCTCGCCTTCATCCTGCTTCGATCGCCTCAACGCCGTTTACCGCGCCTTTGGCCTGCGATTGCGCCCTGAACAGGATGTCCTCTTGACGCTGCCCCGCAAGCCTGAGCATGTATGTCCCGATATTATACCGTGGCCAAGGGCTGTATCGCCAGTCCGAAATGCCCAAGCCGAGACAAGTGCCCAAATGCTGCTGCTGATCGACAACTACGACTCGTTTACCTACAATCTGGTACACTATTTAGGCGAACTTGGCGCCGAAATGGTCATTCGGCGGAATGACGCCCTGGATGTACAAGAAGCCATGGCGATGAACCCGGCAGGAATCCTCCTCAGCCCTGGCCCGTGCGATCCTGATCAAGCCGGTATTTGCCTTGCGCTGACAGAAGCAGCAGCCGAAACAAGGACACCGCTTCTGGGGGTCTGTCTTGGTCATCAGACGATTGGGCAGGTGTTTGGCGGCAACGTTGTCCGCTGCCACGAGATTGTCCACGGCAAGATGGGTATGATGCACCACACCGGTAAAGGCGTGTTCGCTGGCTTGCCCACCCCGTTTGAGGCGACCCGCTATCATTCGCTTATCGTGGATCGGGACACGTTGCCAGATAGCCTTGAGATCACAGCAGAACTGGAAGACGGCACCATCATGGGCCTGCAACACAAAGAATTGCCCATTCACGGCGTCCAGTTCCACCCGGAATCAATCGCCTCCGAGCATGGCCACGCTCTGCTCAAGAATTTCCTGTCCGAGATGAAAGTTCCTGCATGAGCGACGCTCTGAAGCCACTGATCGGAGCCGCTGCCGATCGACCCTTAACGCGTGCCGAGGCTGAACAAGCGTTTAGCATCCTGTTTGATGGCGAAGCCACGCCCAGCCAGATTGGCGGCCTGCTGATGGCGATGCGCACACGCGGTGAAACGGTAGACGAATACGCCGCTGCCGCTGCTGTGATGCGCGCTAAATGCAATGCGGTTAAAGCTCCGGCTGGTGCGATGGATATCGTTGGCACTGGCGGCGACGGCAAAGGCACACTGAACATTTCCACCGCCACAGCGTTTGTTGTCGCCGGGGCTGGCGTCACTGTCGCCAAACACGGCAACCGAAACCTGAGTTCCAAATCAGGTGCCGCGGACGCCTTGGGACAGCTGGGCATCAACGTTATGGTTGGCCCGCAAACAGTTGAAAAGGCTCTGCAAGAAGTCGGCATCGGCTTTATGATGGCACCCATGCACCATCCTGCGATTGCGCATGTCATGCCCAGCCGGCAAGAGCTTGGGACGCGTACGATTTTCAACATTCTTGGCCCGTTGACCAACCCCGCTGGTGTTCGGCGTCAACTGACCGGTGCGTTCAGTCGCGACCTAATCCGCCCAATGGCGGAAACGTTGGGACTGCTGGGCGCTGAACACGCCTGGTTGGTGCACGGATCAGATGGCACGGATGAGTTGACGATCACCGGCGTAAGCTGGGTCGCCGCGCTGGAAGAGGGCGTTGTGAAAGAGGTCGAGCTGCACCCCGAAGACGCCGGGCTGCCGGTCCATCCTTTCGAGGATATCATCGGCGGAACGCCCGAGGAAAACGCCGTGGCTTTCCGCGCCTTGTTGGACGGCGCGCCTTCGGCCTACCGCGACGCGGTGTTGTTGAATTCCGCCGCGGCCCTTGTGGTTGCTGGCTCTGCTGATGACCTGAAAGACGGCGCTGCCAAGGCGCGGGAAAGCATCGACAGCGGAAAAGCTAAAGACAAAATCGCGGCCCTGGCCCGAATTACACAGGAGGCCGCATGACCGAGACGGTTCTGGACAAGATCAAAGCCTATAAACTTGAAGAAGTTGCGGCAGACAAAGCACAAAAATCGCTGGAAACACTGGAAAACGAGGCTCGTAACGCGCCCGAAATTCGCGGTTTTGCCGATGCGCTTCGAACAGCGGCGCGTCGGGGGTACGGCCTGATTGCCGAGGTAAAGAAAGCCAGCCCGTCCAAGGGTCTGATCCGCCCGGATTTCGATCCACCCGCTCTGGCCAAATCCTACGAGGAAGGCGGCGCTGCGTGTTTATCGGTGCTGACCGACACGCCGAGTTTTCAGGGTGCAAAAGAGTACCTGACCGAAGCCCGGGCTGCTACCGAGCTTCCGGCGCTGCGCAAGGATTTTATGTACGACCCCTATCAAGTGGTCGAGGCACGTGCTTTGGGTGCGGATTGCGTCCTGATTATCATGGCATCGGTAGATGACGCCCAAGCCGCCGAACTGGAACAAACTGCATTCGACTGGGGTATGGATGTCCTGATCGAAGTTCACGACCAGGAAGAACTGGAACGTGCAGCAGAGCTGAAAAGCTCACTGATTGGGATAAACAACCGTAATCTCAAGACCTTCGAGACATCTCTTGATACCACACGGCATCTGTCCAAGCTTGTACCTGCGGGCCGGACGATCGTGTGCGAAAGTGGTCTGAGCACGCCTGAAGATCTGGCCGATATCGCACGCTACGGCGCACGCAGCTTCCTGATCGGTGAAAGCCTGATGCGTCAGGAAGACGTGGCAGCAGCCACCCGCCACCTTCTCGCAAGCCCTCTGATCCCCGGAGTCATGTGATGCCCTTGACCCATTTTGATGCTCAGGGACAGGCCCATATGGTCGATGTCTCGGACAAGGAAGTCACCGACCGCGTCGCCGTGGCGGCTGGCCACATCAAAATGGCACAGGCCACCTTTGATCTAATTTCCGAAGGCCGCGCTAAGAAAGGTGATGTTCTGGGCGTGGCACGTCTTGCGGGCATCATGGGCGCAAAGAAAACGCCTGATCTGATCCCTTTGTGTCACCCGCTTCCAGTCACCAAAGTTGCAGTCGAACTGACGCTGGATCCCGACTTGCCCGGCGTGCTGGTCGAAGCCACAGTCAAAACATCGGGCCAGACCGGTGTCGAGATGGAGGCTCTGACCGCCGTGTCCACGGCTGCGCTAACGGTCTATGACATGACTAAGGCCGTGGATAAGGCGATGGAAATTGGCGGTATCCGCGTATTGTTAAAAGATGGCGGTAAATCAGGACGTTACGAAGCAAAATGATCACCGTCGAAGAGGCCCGCGCGCTGTTGTTTGAACTGGTCTCGCCCCTGCCAGCCGAGACCGTTGCTCTGTCCGACGCCGCAGATCGTGTTCTGGCTCAGGATATCGAGTCCACCCGCGACCAGCCGCCGTTTGAGGCATCCTCGATGGACGGCTACGCGCTGAAAGCGACCGAGGTCGAGCTGCACGCCATGTTCAAGGTCATCGGCGAGTCGGCCGCTGGCAACCGCTACACCGGTCGCGTCGGGCCTGGACAGGCAGTGCGTATCTTCACCGGCGCCCCGGTCCCCGAAGGTGCTGATTTCGTTGTCATACAAGAAGATACCGAACGTAGCGGCGACCTGATCACAATCTCGGACCTGCCCGGGCCAAAAACGAATATCAGACCTGCGGGCGTCGATTTCAAGGCAGGCACAAAGATCCCGGCCCCACGCCAGTTGCGCGCCGAGGACATCGCGCTGATGGCGGCGATGAATGTTGCGACCGTACCAGTGACTCGAAAGCCTGTCGTCGCTCTGATCTCCACCGGTGATGAACTGGTGATGCCGGGCGAAACCCCGGGCCCCGATCAGATCATCGCATCCAATACGTTTGGATTGAAAGCACTGCTGGAGGGCGCTGGCGCGCACGTCCGCATTCTTCCGGTCGCGCGCGATACGGTCTCATCGCTTGAAACTGCCTTCGGACTGGCCGAAGGAGCGGATCTGGTTGTGACCATCGGCGGCGCATCGGTTGGAGACTACGATCTGGTGTCAGATGTCTCAACCGGGCTGGGAATGGAGCAATCTTTCTACAAGATCCGCATGCGCCCCGGCAAACCCCTGATGGCGGGTCGATTGGGACAAACGGCAATGGTCGGCTTGCCCGGAAATCCTGTCAGTGCAATGGTTTGCGGCTATCTCTTCCTGTTGCCAATGGTGCGTCGGATGTTGGGTGTCGAACAGGTTCTGCCCCCGTTGAGAACCGCATTTCTTGCTGAACCATTGGGCGAAAACGGTCCGCGTGAACACTATATGCGGGCTATGCTGGACGAGACTGGCATCCGCGCATGTTCCGATCAGGACAGTTCGCTGCTCAGCGTTTTGGCGCAGGCAAACGCTCTTTTGGTTCGTCCACCGGATGATCCTGCCCGGCTTGCCGGAGATGAGGTTCAGTACCTTCCGATCTAAGTGTCGCTCAAATCCGTTGACACAAAACGTGAACATGCGTAGAACAAAAGAAAACGCATGACCGATGAGGTGTGAGCAATGTTGACCAAGAAGCAGTTGGATTTGTTGGAATTCATTCACAAACGCGTTCAGGCGGACGGTGTTCCGCCCAGTTTCGATGAAATGAAGGCCGCGCTGGACCTCAGGTCCAAATCTGGCATCCACAGATTGATTACGGCTCTAGAGGAACGTGGGTTCATTCGGCGTCTGGCGCACCGCGCGCGGGCTATCGAAATCGTCAAACTGCCGGAAAGCCTGGGTGGAGAACCCACAGTGGCCTTCAAGCCGCGTGTGATCGAAGGCGACAAGCCGCCCGGCCCCCGCCCCGCGAATTTTGAGCCGGTGACCGTCGATGCGATGGAATTGCCAGTGATGGGCCGCATCGCCGCCGGTGTTCCAATCGAAGCGATCAGCCACGTCTCGCACCGCGTCGCGGTACCCGGAACAATGGTTTCCGGAAAAGGAGAGCACTACGCGCTGGAAGTGCGTGGCGACTCGATGATCGACGCCGGAATCAACGATGGTGACGTTGTAGTGATCCGGGAAACCTCGGTTGCCGACAACGGCGATATCGTTGTTGCCCTTGTCGAAGATCAGGAAGCCACCTTGAAGCGGTTCTTCCGCCGCGGGCAGGCGATTGCGCTTGAGGCCGCGAACCCCGCCTATGAAACCCGCGTTCTGCCAGAAGATAAGGTCAAGGTGCAGGGTCGTCTGGTTGGACTGATCCGCAGCTACTAAAACTGCTTGGTATCCCGGTTCCCGGATGTGTTCGGGGACCAGAGCCTGTCGCCCATCGCTTCTCTAGACGTTGTGATCTTGCCGCCCGACAGGGACAGGCTTCCCGTTGCCAGCAGCCGTTTCGGATCGAAGACTTCACAGCCGCCGGACAGTTGCAGCGCCACGGCAGAAATCACGATCTGATCGGCATTGCAGGCACTGAACCCGCGCGCCGCGCGTTTGCCTGTAACGTGCAACACCTCTTTGCCCTGCCAGTCATACCGTTGAATGGTGCCGGAATCATGCGGCCAACGGCTGGCCGCCTGCAACTGATCTGCCCCGTCCCCATCATTTTCCAGCCAGACGGTTGCGACAAACCCGCTTCCCTTTTTCTTACTCAAGGCGCGTCCTTGTTCAGTCATTACGCCAACAAGACCGCCACTATCCGCAACCAGTATTTCAGGGCGATTTCCCTGCCCCCATAACATCAACGCCACGGCCATTGGTGCCCCCCCAACCCATTTTGCCCGTCCTTGCCACAGCGCAAACCACAGGCCGCCAAGCGCAATTAGCGGCAGGACAAGGTGCGGCGGGCTGACAACATATCCTTGCGCGCCGTCAAATCCCGATACCCATTGAGAAACCGCAAGAATCCACTCTAAACCCAGCCCCATCACTGCCAGCGGCACCATCTCAAGGCCGAATGGCGACAGCAGTGCTGCCACCACGGCCGAGGGGACGACAACTATGCCCATGACCGGCACCGAAAGCATGTTGGCCAGAAGGCCATAGTGAGACAATGTGTTGAAATGCGCCGCACCAATTGGCGCGGTTGCAAATCCCGCGATAGCCGAGGACATCAGCAGGCCCGCAACAGGTTTCAGCCACTTTGGCCCCGGCATCGGTCCCAATTTACGCAACGCTCCGAACACCGCCACAAGCGCTGTCGTTGCGGCAAAAGACATTTGAAACCCTGGGCTAAGCAAGCTTTCGGGGCGCAGAATGAGCACAATAAGGGCGGCGACTGCAACGGCCCGTAGGGAAATCGCGCGTCTGTCGATCAGTATGGCCATCAACATGACACTCGCCATGACAAAGGCGCGTTCCGTGGCGACGTTTCCCCCAGACAGCAGCAAGTAGATCGTGGCCGAGACCATCGCACAGACAGCCGCCAGTTTGCGCACAGGCAATCTGAGAGCCAGCGCAGGAATGGTTGAGAAAAAAAGCCTGCACATCAAGTAGACGAACCCGGTCAGCAGGCCCATGTGGAGGCCCGAAATCGCCAACAGATGCGCTAGCTTGGATGCGCGCAGTGACTTTAGCGTTTCTTGCCCCATACCGCTGCGATCACCCGTTGTGACGGCGGCCGCAAACCCGCCAATCTCGCCCGGCAGGATCGTGCGGACATGGTGGGAAATCGCCATTCGCCATGCTGTAATGCGGATACCTTCGGGCTGCGGGGGCGCGGCGATCAGCACCGGGACACGGGTGTATCCCACGGCCCCCAGCCGTTGAAACCACGCGTGTCGCCGAAAGTCGAACCCACCCGGTTCCACCGGACCTTGAGGGGGCGACAAATGGGCAGTGGTCATGATCCTTTGGCCGGGCACTAGTGAGCGTGCGTCGCCGTGCAAGGAAAGCCGGACGCGCTGCGGCCGCCGGTCACCGGGCACATCCCCTATACGCACCCGATCCAGCGTAATCCGCAACGCGTCCGACGCAGAGCGATCCATGGCAACGACCCGCCCCTCGACCGGGCCGTAATAACGCCATGACAGGACCGGCTCTGCCACCGCATGGGCGCGCGCACCCGCCAGGATGAACCCGGCAGCGATCAGCGCCCCCCCTGTTGTCAACGCAGCCCATCCGGACGGCAGCCTGCACGCCATCCCCAGGCAAACGGCAATCGCGGCAACAAGGCCAACATAAGCCTTCCAGTCCGGTTCGAATCGAAGACTGAAATACAGACCTATACCGACTGCCACACACACCGGAGACCACTGAAACAAATACCCTGTCTGATTCAGCAATGCGGCCTCGACCCGTGCCAGAACACGCATGGTTGCCCCCGTCCTTCCGGCTCGTTAGACAGGCGCCAATCTATGCCCGACACGGTTACCAAAAGGTTAATCCACACAATGTCCGATCAGGTCGTCACTCGTTTCGCCCCGTCCCCAACCGGCTTTCTGCATATCGGCGGGGCACGTACCGCACTGTTCAACTGGCTTTATGCACGTGGACGTGGTGGCAAGTTCCTGTTGCGGATCGAAGACACCGACCGCGAGCGTTCTACCCCAGAAGCAACGGCTGCGATCCTGCAAGGGATGGAGTGGCTGGGCCTTGATCACGACGGCGATGTAATCAGTCAATTTGAGGGTGCCGAACGTCACGCCGAGGTGGCGCATCAGTTGCTGGCTGAGGGCAAGGCGTACAAGTGCTTTTCAACGCAGGAAGAGATCTCGGCCTTCCGCGAACAAGCGCGGGCCGAGGGGAAATCGACCCTGTTCCGCAGCCCTTGGCGCGATGCAGATGCTTCCACCCATCCGGACGCCCCTTATGCAATCCGCATCAAGGCGCCTCAGGACGGCACGACGGTAATCCGCGATCAGGTTCAGGGTGATGTGACCATTCGCAACGATCAACTGGATGACATGATCCTGCTGCGTTCGGACGGAACTCCGGTCTACATGCTCGCGGTTGTAGTTGACGACCACGACATGGGTGTAACCCATGTGATCCGAGGCGACGACCACCTGAACAACGCTGCACGACAGATGATGATCTACGAGGCGATGGGTTGGAACGTCCCGGTCTGGGCACATATCCCTCTGATCCACGGGCCGGATGGTAAAAAGCTGTCCAAACGCCATGGCGCTTTGGGCGCGCAGGAATATCAGGCCATGGGTTACCCCGCGGCTGGAATGCGCAACTATTTGGCGCGTCTGGGTTGGAGCCACGGCGATGATGAATTCTTTACGGACGCGCAGGCCAAAGAGTGGTTCGATCTTGACGGAATCGGCAAAAGCCCTGCCCGTTTCGACCTGAAAAAACTGGAAAATCTGTGCGGGCAGCATATCGCCATCGCGGATGATGCTGCATTGCGGCAAGAGATCGAAGCCTATCTGGCAGCGGCAAATTTACCTAACCTCACGGAAACACAATCCGGTGATCTGGAACGTGCGATGTATTGCCTCAAGGATCGCGCGCGGATGTTCCCGGAACTTCTTGAAAAAGCTCACTTTGTGTTGACATCTCGGCCAATTAACCCCGATGAAAAGGCTGCAAAAGCGCTGACCTCAGTATCCGATGGTATACTGAGTGAATTGACGCCGCACGTGCAAAATGCTAGCTGGACGCGAAACGAACTGGAGCAAACCCTAAATTCGTTTGCAGAAGCGAAAGAGGTTAAGTTCGGCAAACTGGCGGGCCCCTTGCGGGCCGTGTTGGCAGGTCGGGCAGTGACGCCTTCAGTTTTTGACATGATGCTTGTGCTGGGGAAGGAAGAAACCCTGGCCCGGCTTTCTGACGCAGCGACGTAAACCCAAGCTTCATATTTGGGTAACGCTGCTCCGCTAACACCCGGACTGCGCGCCCGCGCGCAGCCGTTGCCCGCAAGGTCGGACAGCGATTCGACATGCGTAAGAATGAGGAAGGGACACTATGACCGACAGCAATAAAACAGCCACTCTGACAGTCCATGGTGAAACGTACGAGTTGCCGGTTCATTCTCCGACCGCTGGACCTGACGTCATCGACATCCGTAAGCTGTACAGCGATGCCGGAGTGTTCACCTACGACCCTGGTTTTACGTCGACCGCAAGCTGTGACAGCACCATTACCTATATTGACGGCGAAAAAGGTGAGCTGTTGCACCGTGGCTATCCGATCGACCAGCTGGCCGGAAAATCGCATTTCCTAGAGGTATGCTATCTGCTGCTGTACGGAGAGCTGCCCCAAGCCAAAGACCTTGAGCAGTTCGAAACCACCATCACGCGCCACACCATGCTGCACGAGCAGATGCAGTATTTCTATCGCGGCTTCCGTCGGGATGCGCACCCAATGGCGATCATGGTGGGTGTCGTTGGCGCAATGTCGGCGTTCTATCACGACTCGACCGACGTATCCGACCCGCATCAGCGTGAGGTCGCCTCTCACCGCCTGATCGCCAAGATGCCGACCATCGCGGCCTGGGCCTATAAGTACCACATCGGCCAGCCTTTCGTTTACCCGCGCAACGATCTGGACTACGCGTCGAACTTCCTGCGTATGTGCTTTGCCGTGCCGGCAGAAGAATATGAGGTCAATCCGATCCTCAGCCGCGCGATGGACCGGATTCTGACATTGCACGCGGACCACGAACAGAATGCTTCGACCTCGACCGTGCGTCTGGCGTCATCCTCGGGCGCAAACCCGTTCGCGTGTATCGCGGCTGGTGTTGCTTGCCTTTGGGGCCCTGCTCATGGCGGTGCGAACCAAGCATGTTTGGAAATGCTGGAAGAGATCGGTTCCGTCGATCGCATTCCGGAGTACATCGACCGCGCCAAGGACAAGAACGATCCGTTCCGCCTGATGGGCTTTGGCCACCGTGTCTACAAGAACTTCGACCCGCGCGCGACGGTTATGAAGCAATCAGCCGACGAAGTGCTGGAACTGCTTGGCGTCGACAACAATCCGAAGCTGCAGGTTGCCAAGGCACTGGAAAAGCAAGCACTGGAAGATCCGTATTTCGCCGAGAAGAAACTGTTCCCGAATGTGGACTTTTACTCGGGCATCATCCTCGAGGCGATGGGTTTCCCGACCTCAATGTTCACACCGATCTTCGCACTGTCGCGCACCGTTGGCTGGGTCAGCCAATGGAAAGAGATGATCGCAGATCCACAGAACAAAATCGGTCGTCCGCGTCAGCTGTATCTCGGCGAAACGACCCGCGATTACGTGGATATCGAAAACCGCTGATTGCCGGTTACAAATTCGAAACGCCTCGGACCCACGTCCGGGGCGTTTTTTTTTGTTTTAGAATAATGTCAGTTGATCCCCGGCCTGCGCGGGCCTGGAAAACAGATCACATCGTAGCGGCGGTGTTTTTGTGGCCAACCCTAAACGTTTGACCGCGAGCTTGAAGCGCTTGGCCACCAGCCCGGCGTACTCTCCCTCACCCCGCATGCGGTGCCCCCAGCGCGGATCATAGTCACGACCACCATGCATCTCGCGTAGCTTGGACATGACCTTTTCCGCCCGCGCCGGCTCATGCTGCTGCAACCAGGATTGCCAGAGCGCAGAAACTTCGCGCGGAAGGCGCAGCATGATCCAGGTTGCGGAATCAGCGCCCGCGTCTCGCCCGGCTTCCAGCATGGATTCCAATTCGTGATCCGTCAGACCCGGTATCAAAGGCGATGTCATGACGCGCACTGGCACACCTGCGTCGGTCAGCCGTCGGATCGTTGCCAACCGTCGCTCGGGGGATGGCGCGCGCGGTTCCATCCGCCGAGATAGGCCAGGGTCCAAAGTCGTCAACGAAACACCGACCCGAACCAGCCCAAGTTTCGCCATGGAGGCAAGAATATCCAAATCCCGCTCGATCATCGCGCCTTTGGTCACGATTGCGACTGGGTGCTGGAACTTTTGCAAGACCTGCAGGCAAGCTCGTGTGATCTTGTGCTGTTTCTCGATCGGTTGATACGGGTCGGTATTCGTTCCCATCGCAATGGTTGCTACTTTGTACCGGGCCGAGGACAGTTCTTTCCTCAGAACCTCGGCCGCGTTTGGCCGGGCGATCAACCGGGTTTCAAAATCCAATCCCGGCGATAATCCCAGATAGGCATGTGTCGGACGGGCAAAGCAGTACACGCACCCGTGTTCGCACCCGCGATACGGGTTGATCGACCGGTCGAACGGCAGATCGGGCGATCGGTTGTAGGTGACCACACTGCGCGCTACCTCTTCTCGGACATCGGTTCTGAGCGTCGGAAGCTCCTCTTCCATCTCCCAGCCATCGTCACAGGCCTCGGTCGCAAAGCGTTCGAATCTGCCTGATTCATTGCTGGCCACGCCGCGGGCCTTTATGTTGAGTGCAGGCATATTTGTTCCCGTTATGTTCTCGCTCAGGAATCAATAGACCCTGAATCGCCATGCGACAAGGAAAACTGCGCGAACCGCCCTATTCGCCCCCGATCCTGGACGCCCGGTTTTTCCCCGGTTGTGAACAGATTGCAGGATGTTGTTGCAGATAATTCCATCGTGATCGCAAACAATTTGACGTATAGGTCGGTCCCGGAACTGCCAAGGTCGCAATCGTAACAGTCTAACTGCGACGAAATGGCCAAAACGGAAAAAATGCCACCACGGGCCGATGGCCCGCCCAGCACAGGGAAATGCCCCATGTCCGATGAAGAAGACATCGTCCTGTCCGAACTCAACGACGACGAACTTGTCGAGCAGATGTTCGACGATCTTTATGACGGCCTGAAAGAAGAGATCGAAGAAGGTGTGAACATCCTGCTTGAACGCGGATGGACACCATATGACATCCTGACCAAAGCATTGGTCGGTGGCATGACCATCGTGGGCCACGATTTCCGCGACGGCATCCTGTTCGTGCCCGAGGTTTTGCTGGCGGCCAACGCGATGAAAGGTGGGATGACGATCCTCAAGCCGCTGCTGGCCGAAACCGGCGCGCCGCGTGTCGGCAAGATGGTGATCGGGACCGTCAAAGGCGACATCCATGATATCGGCAAAAACCTGGTGTCGATGATGATGGAAGGGGCCGGTTTTGAGGTCGTGGATATTGGCATCAACAACCCGGTCGAAAACTATCTGGAAGCTTTGGATTCCGAACAGCCGGACATTCTGGGCATGTCGGCCCTGCTGACCACAACGATGCCCTACATGAAAGTGGTCATCGACACGCTGATCGAACAGGGACGGCGTGAAGATTACATCGTACTGGTTGGCGGTGCCCCTCTGAACGAGGAATTCGGCAAGGCCATCGGCGCAGACGCCTATTGCCGTGACGCCGCTGTGGCGGTGGAAACGGCCAAAGACTTTGTTTCGCGCAAGCACAACCAGCTTGCCGGCTGAGCCAGGTAACATGGAAATGATCATGGCCGCCCTTTCTGGGGCGGTTTTTTTTGTCGTTAACTGCTTGTTTAGCAGTTCAAGCTTCAATAGCTGTCAATTGTGATTGTGCAAATCTGTTGTGACGCACGTGATGTTAACGAGTACTTATTGGGTGTGTTATGCCTACGACGTTTAATGCTATTTTTCTTGGCCAACTTTGTATTATTGACCCCACTGAGGGCAACAACATAGCAGAAAACGCAGACGCCCTTGTCGGACAAACTTTTGGCGGACCCGGCGACCCCCTTCTAAACATCGCGGTTGTATGGAGTTCTGTCGGAAATCGGGTCAAACCTACCAAAATAATGGGACCGTCGACCTCGATGATTTCACAATCGACGGTCAACAAACTGAATTTGACGCGGCCATCGAAATTAATACCACGATCACATTTGTCGACGGAACAACAGCCAACATAGCCGCTGTCATTGCCCAAGATGCATTCGGCAACACCTTTCTGGTGCCTGAATTTTCAAACAATACGGACCAGGCCGCGCTAGAAGCGCCAATGCATTAGATCTCTTACTTTGAACAGCGTCAGAACCGATGACGCGTCGGGATTAAACTCGAACCGGCAAGAATGGGACATTGCCAGATGTTTAACGACAGGCACTCTAATCAAGACTGATCGTGGGCTGGTCAAGGTCGAGAATTTGCGCGTGGGTGACAAAATTCCGACGCTGGATCATGGGTTGCAAACACTGCGTTGGATTGGCTCTCAGACCGCGCGTGCCGCAGGCGTGTTCACGCCTGTGCTGATCAAGGCGGGTGCGCTTGGCAATGATCGCGATCTCTTGGTCTCGCAACAGCACAGGATGCTGATCAGCGACTGGCGGGTCGAGCTGCATACGGGCCACGCTGAGGCGCTTGCGCCTGCCAAGCATTTGGTGAATGGCCGCGATATCGTGATGAAGCCCGGCGGTCTTGTGACCTATTATCACCTAATGTTCGATCAGCACGAACTGATCTGGGGCGAAGGGTGCCTGAGCGAAAGCTTTCACCCCGGAATCCAGGCGTGGAACAGTTTTGAGCATGAAACACGGCAAGAGATCCTGTCGCTGTTTCCGGAACTGGCCAGCCACGGGATCACCGCCTATGGCCCCCCTGCCCGCCCATCGCTTCAGTCTTTTGAAACGCGTGCGTCGGTGGCCTGACACGGGATGTCGGAAGCGGGCTTGCCTTGATCCGGCATTCATTCTTTGATGCTGCAATCCTTCAGGGAATTGACGATGCAGCAGAACACCACACCAGATGACGCAAGCCTGACGACAAAAGGCTATACCGAAGACACTCGGCAAGGCGGTATACTGCTGTTGGCATGCGGTGCGTTGGCGCGCGAAATCCTGCATCTGAAAAAACGCAACGGCTGGGATCATATGACCCTGACTTGCCTGCCCGCCATACTGCACGTCCACCCTGAACGGATCACGCAGGCCGTCGAAGAAGCTGTTGCCAAGCACCGCGGTAACTTTGACCAGATCTTCGTCGTCTATGCCGACTGTGGCACCGGCGGCCTATTACAGAAAGCCTGCAAGGAGATGGGCATTGAGATGATCAAAGGCCCGCACTGCTATTCCTTTTTCGAAGGAAATCAAGCCTTTGAAGACCATGGCGATGATGAAACGACGGCCTTTTATCTGACAGATTTTCTGGCCCGACAGTTTGACGCCTTTGTGTGGAAACCGCTGGGCCTAGATCGTCACCCCCAGCTGCGGGACATGTATTTCGGGAACTATACCAAGCTTGTCTATCAAGCCCAAACAGACGACCCGGACCTGACGGCCCGCGCACAGGAATGCGCCGAACGCATGGGTTTGACGTTTGAACGACGCTTCACCGGCTATGGCGATCTTGAAACAACTCTGACCGAGTGGGCCACCCGCAAGCCGACGGCCTGAACGTCAGGCGTTCTCTTGCGCGACCTCGCGGATACGCTCAATCATTGACCGCAAACCGTTAGAGCGTTGTGCGGAAAGGTGATCATTCAGCCCAAGGCGCGCCAACTCACCGCCCGCGTCGACCTTTGGGACTTCGCCCACGGGCAGGTCATTGTACAAAGACCGAAGCACCGCAATCAGCCCGCGCACGATCAACGCGTCGCTATCGCCGTCGAACCGGAAAACACCGCCGTCGATCATGGGGTGCAGCCACACCTGACTGGCACAACCATGCACCTTGGTGGCCGGCACTTTGAGCGCGTCATCCAGCGGCTCCATCGCCTTGCCCTGATCGATGACGTGGCGATACCGGTCTTCCCAGTCATCCAGAAACTCAAAATCCTCGACGATTTCCTCAAAGGCGGGCGTTGCCATTTCGCAGCGGTCCTTTTTGTTGCGATCACATTTGTGACCTATGCCTCTGTTGGGCACCTGTCCAGCCCCGGTGTGGGTTTTCAATCTTTGGAATTTACGATAACCCATTGCTGAAAATACTTCTCTGGGCTTTGGGACCATGAAAAAATCAACACCTCTTCTATTGGTCAGCACTCTGGCACTGGCCGCCTGCAGCGGCTGGAGCGAGTCGCGCGTGAACCCGACCAATTGGTTCGGGTCCAGTACACCCGCCCCTACCGAAGTATCCGTAAACGAAGCCGATGCTCTGGTGCCCGAAGGGCGTGACGGCCCGGGCCTGTTTTCGCGACCTGAAAAGGAAGTGATCGGCTTTGCCATAACCAAGGTAGATGAGCTACGCATCGACCCCACACCAACTGGGGCAATCATCTATGTCAAAGGTACGGCCTCAAGACAGGGGGCTTACAATGCGCGCCTTGTCCGCGTGGAAAGCGAAGAGAACGAAAAAAACGGCATTCTGGAATACACGTTCGAAGTCAGCTACCCAAGCTACGCAACCAATCTGGGCTCCGAAAGATCGCGTGAGGTCAATGACGCCACTACGGTTGGCCGGGCCGAGCTGCGAAGCATCCGTCTGGTTCGCGTTCGCGGCGAACAGAACACATTGGAATCCCGGCGGCGCTAACGGTCGCTAAAGCGACACGACTTGTACGGATTGCCCCTTGGCGGCCAGAGCGATCTTGCCGTCACACAGTTTCAGGGCATCTTCGCCAAACACCTCAAATCGCCAGCCTGACATTGAAGGCAGCTTGCGCTCGCCCGCAGCCAATTGGTCCAGTTCGGAACTTGTTGCGATCAGCTTCGCCGCCACGCCTGAGCTTTCGGTTTTGGACTTGAGCAACACGCGCAGCAGATCGGCAAGCGCCGGGTTGATCTTTAGCTTGTCACGGCTGTTATCGACGCGCGGCATTTGATCGGCAGGGCAATTTACCCCGCTTTTCACCGCCGCCAGAATACCATCGGCAATCTCGCCTTTGCGTGCCTCGCGCAGCAGCAAACGCGAACCGCCGAGATCCGATGGCGTTTTCGGCTTGGTTGAGGCAAGCTCGATCAGGGCGTCATCCTTGAACACACGGCTGCGCGGAACGTTGTTCTCTTGCGCATAGGCTTCGCGAAACTGCGCCAACTCGCGCACGACGGCCAGGAACTTGGCCGAATTCGTCCGGGTTTTTACCCGTTTCCATGCATCTTCGGGACGGATATCGTAGGTTCCGGGCTGCGTCAGGGCGCGCAACTCTTCGGATACCCAATGGCTGCGCTGCGACTTGTTCAACTGGGCCGCAAGATATTCGTAGATCTGCCGCAAATGCGTGACATCTGCCAAGGCATAAGTCTTTTGCGCATCTGTCAGTGGCCGACGTGACCAATCGGTAAAGCGCGAGGTTTTGTCGACGCCTTCCTTGCAGATTTTGCGCACCAAGGTCTCGTAGCCCACCTGCTCGCCAAAGCCGCAGACCATCGCGGCGACCTGGGTGTCGAACAGAGGTTGCGGGAACACGGACGCCTCGACCCAGAAAATCTCAAGATCCTGCCGCGCGGCGTGAAACACTTTGACCACGCTTTCATCGCGAAACAGGTCATAAAGCGGGTCCAGAGACAGGCCATCAGCCAATGGGTCCACCAGAACGGCACTGCCTTCATCATCAGATGGAACCGCAAGCTGCACCAAACAGAGTTTTGAATAGTAAGTCCGTTCGCGCAGAAACTCGGTATCTACGGTGACATAGTCATATTCCGCCGCGGCCTTGCAGAATTCGGCCAGCTCTTGCGTCGTCGTCAGGGTTTTCATGCGCGGTGCTGTTCTTGCTCTTGTTCTGTGCGGCCGATTATCAGTTTCATTCCGTACCCAGCCGTATTGCGGACCATAGGATGAATTTGACGCGGGTGTAAATCATCCTGAGACGTTCAGGGCAGCAACACCGGAGTCCGATCCCCACTGGCGTAACGACGCAACACTGTAGGGTAGAGTTTGTGTTCCCATACCAGCACCCGGGCGGCCAATCCCTCGGGCGTATCACGCGGTTCAATATTCACCCGCGCCTGCCCAAGGATCGGTCCGTCATCCAAAGCTGCGGTGACTTCGTGGACCGAACATCCATGTTCTGCGTCTCCGGCTTCAATAGCGCGCGCGTGGGTATTGAGACCCTTGTATTTCGGCAGAAGCGAAGGGTGGATATTCAGCATCCGCCCCTGAAAGCGCGAAACGAAATCACCGGTCAGAACGCGCATGAACCCTGCAAGGCAAACGATATCGGGTTGCGCCTCTTCCAGCGGTTTCAGCAACTCGGCCTCAAACGCGGCGCGGTCGCCCTTGAACGGTTTGTGATCCACCGATGCGGTCGGAATGCCGCGCTCTGCCGCCTTTGTCAGGCCACCCGCATTCGCATCATTGGACAAAACCAGACAAGGCCGCGCAGGGTGATCGCCGGTCATGCTGTCGACCAGCGACACCATGTTCGAACCCCCACCCGAGAACAGAATTGCGACGCGCTTGTGGATCACAACAGGGTGCCCGAATAGGCCATGCCCGCTGTCCCGGTCACAGTGCCGATCCGCGCAACCGTTTCGCCCGCGTCGGCCAGTAACGCCGCCAGATCATCCGCGCGATCCGCGTCACACGCGACGATCATGCCAATGCCGCAGTTGAAGGTTTTCAGCATCTCGGCCTCGACGATTCCACCGGTTTCCGCCATCCAGCGAAATACAGGCGGCAAGTCCCATGCATTCAGGTCAATCTCGGCGCCCAGCCCCTCGGGCAACACGCGCGGCAGGTTTTCGGTCAGGCCACCGCCAGTGATATGAGCCAGTGCATGAACGCCCCCTGCCCGGATTGCTTGCAACGCAGGTTTCACATACAGACGCGTTGGGGTCAGCAGCGCCTCACCCAGAGAACCGTCGCTGAACGGGGATGCTGCATCCCAGTCAAGGCCCGAAATTTCGACAAGTTTCCGAACCAGCGAGTAGCCGTTGGAATGCACACCGTTCGACGCCAGCCCCAAAAGCACGTCGCCTTCCTGAACGCCGGCCGGCAGATGCGCACCACGCTCCATCGCACCGACCGAGAACCCGGCCAGATCGAAATCACCATCCGGGTACATGCCGGGCATTTCCGCAGTTTCACCACCGATCAAAGCGCAACCGGATTGGACACAGCCTTCAGCAATGCCTTCGATGATCCGCGCGGCCGTGTCGGTATCCAGCTTGCCGGTTGCAAAATAATCCAGGAAAAACAGCGGCTCAGCACCCTGACAGATCAGGTCGTTGACGCACATGGCCACAAGGTCGATGCCCACGCCGTCGACCACGCCGGTATCAATGGCGATGCGCAACTTGGTGCCCACTCCGTCAGTAGCTCCAACCAGAATCGGGTCCTGGTAACCAGCGGCCTTCAGATCGAACAGAGCGCCGAATCCGCCCAGCCCGCTCATCACACCTGAGCGGTTGGTGCGTTTTGCGGCCGGCTTGATCCGGTCGACAAGGGCATTCCCCGCATCAATATCAACGCCTGCATCGGCATAGGTGATTCCGTTCTTGCCCGTGGTCATGGCCAGCCCCTTATGAATGGTTCCCGCGCGGGTTATTCGATTGTGCGACTTGTTGCAACGGTCAGGCTTGACGCGGCTGTTCACCATGGTACTCAAAGCGCTCAGGCGGGCCTGTAGCTCAATTGGTTAGAGCAGAGCGCTCATAACGCTTTGGTTGCGGGTTCAAGTCCTGCCGGGCCTACCACCGTCTAATTGTACATTGTTATCAGTTTCAGATGCTTGCCAGACCAGCGATGCATGGTGTTTCTACTGTCCTGCCCAAACATAGATGCATTCTTCTAAATCTGCAGGATTGCCCAGTAACTCTTAACCTTATTCATGCCCCTAGAGTACGGAATCCCCGCTCAAGCGGAAGTGCCACTTGGTATATTCAAGAGAATTGACAAATTCGCATTCTATACTTTTGGATATATCACCTATTCGAATGGGTTTTTGGCTATCCCATTTCCATTTAGCAAAACTTGTAAATTCATGTTTTTATGATCTTGCACGTCCCATACATGTGCATCCCAGCCTCCGACCCGCACCCAGTAGGAGGAAATTGACCGGCTTCGCGACCCCTCCGCTCACTCGGACCGCGAAGCTGGTTTTTTTTGTGCCGTTTTTTGATTGTAAAGAGCTTTCAAAGACAAAGAGCACCGGCAAACCTCCAATTTAAGTCCCTACCTACTTTGGAGGTTCTCCGAAGTATCCACCAAAGTATCCAACCATCGCACCCAAAACGCCGACTATGATGACAATCGAGATTAATGCACCACTGCTTTTTGAGTAATATCCAAGCGTCAGGAGCCCAACGACAAATATACCAACCAAGAAATACAATACAGTGTTGTCCATACCTAAACCTATGCCGCAAAAGACGTTCTGTAACGTTACGATAGAAATGCGCCTCAAGTCTAATGGGGGAGTTACACCCCGTTAAACACCAGGGTAGCCACTCATTCCCGCTCCAAAAAACCCGCGTTGTTTGGAGGGAAACCGTTACAAACAACGCGGGAGGCAGTTGGGGTAGTGAAGGCGATACGGAGCGGGTCAAGAATTGGACCAAAAAACCCCGGGTAAAGCCGTTCGGTCTAATATGAGGAGGTAACTTTACGCTTCAGGATCTGTCGCTTCAGCCTTTTGGAAAACTGCCAAGGTGACAAACAACCCGCCGATCAGCAGCAAATGGCCCAATGCGGTTACACCGAAAACAAAATAGCTACCAACCATCAGCGAGAAGATTGCGCTCCACATCCATGCCAACATCTGCATCAGCATGTGCGCTGTGGATAGAGAGTATTTTTTTAGTGGGTTTTTTGTTTCATCCATTACCGATACCCACGATGATTTCACGTCGAAACTATTGGTCATGACTTCCTCCCATTCTAAAGGTTGTACGGGGTGATCGGTGCTTTAGACCAAAGAAAAATTATGCGCGCCGCTTGTGGCTGCGACATAAATCATGAATTCCGGTCCTACCAAAATCATCGCCCAACAATGATATCTGCGCAAAGACCGCCCAGCCTGTCACTTTTACCAAGCCGCAGAACACCGCCATGTGCGCGGGCAATATCCGCAACAATCGCCAACCCAAGACCAACGCCACTGCCCTGATTCTGGTTGCGTGCGGGATCAAGACGCGAGAACGGTTTTACAGCCTCAGTGCGCTGCTCTACCGGAATGCCTGGCCCGTCATCCTCGACCCGAATTCGCATGGTTTTGGGCGTCAGGGACAGGCTGACCTCGGCTCGGTTGCCATATCGCACCGCATTGCCAATCAAATTTTCGACCGCGCGGCGAATGGCCATGGGGCGTAGCATCGCCGTGCCGTCACCTTCAACTGAGACTAATTCGGCCTGATGACCTGCCCGGCGCGCGTCTTCGACGATCTGACGCAACAACACTGCGGGTTCGATCGCCTCGGCTGGCCCCTCGGCGACACCACGTGAGAAATCAAGGAACGCATCCAGCAGCAATTGCATTTCGTCCACGTCCTGTTTCAGCGGTGCCGCCTCATCCTCGGGCAACATGGAAAGTCCCAGTTTCAGACGCGTCAGCGGTGTTCTCAGGTCGTGGCTTACACCCGAGAGCATCATCGTGCGCTGCTCCATCTGTCGCTCGATTCTAGCCCGCATTTCCAGAAAGGCACTGCCAGCGGTGCGCACTTCTATTGCGCCCCCCGGCGTATATGGCACCACCCTGCCCCGACCAAAGGCCTGCGCAGCGTCAGAAAGGCGAGTAATAGGCCGCAGCTGATTGCGCATATAGAGGAATGAGATCGTCGTCATCACAACGGCAAAGAACATCATGGTCACAATCAACTGATGCGGCGCCGTGGGCGACAGGCGGCGGCGATCTATGGTCAGTTGAAGCAGCCCCAGATCGGTTTCAAGATACAACCGAGCTTCATCACCCGAAGGCAAAGCCACCGCGACCAGATCGGGCAGCCCCGCTCGCAAATGGTATTCGACCTGTGGTGCGATAAAATCGTACCACCGACGCCTGTCCGTCTCAGGGTCTTGATTGGCATCAACAAAACGGGCTTTCATATCAAGCACCGACAAATCCGGGCGTATCGCTGCCAGCGCCTGCTGCTGGGTCTCGGCCTCTTGCATGGTTTCAAGGACCAAGGTCACTTCGCGCGTGGCGGTTTCGGTCATCTGCGCGGTGACGTCCTCGAGATGCTTTTGCAAAAAAGCAATTCCAACCACCAACAACAGCACGACAACCGGAAGAACCAGAATTAGTGCTGCCCGGGCATACAGGCTGCGCGGCATATATTGTTTGAGCCATCGACTGAACATGCGCTAAACCTAACGGGCTGATCCGCCAAGAGAAAGAGCTCAGAATGCAGGCGCCTGACGATTTCAACCCGCCCCCCGGTCTGGCGATCGACTTACAACCCGGGCTGCGGCGGATACTGGCCCCGAATCCGTCCCCGATGACCTATCGCGGTACGAACACGTACCTTTTGGGAGAACGTGATTTGGCGGTCATTGATCCCGGTCCTTTGAGCGATGCTCATCTTGAAGCGATTCTGGATGCGGTGCAGCCGGAGCAACGGATCAGCCATATTATCGTCACGCACAGCCATCTGGACCACTCGCCGCTTGCGGCACCATTGGCAGCACGCACCGGCGCGCCGATTCTGGCCTTTGGCGGACCGCAGGCCGGACGCAGCGAAGTGATGGCGCAACTGGCGCGGCAGGGTCTGGCCGGAGGTGGCGAAGGAATCGACACCGCGTTCCGCCCGGATATCGAGGTGGCAGATGGTGAGATTATTGCGGGCGATGACTGGCAGCTTGAGGTCATCCATACGCCTGGTCACTTGGGCAATCATATCGCGCTGGGTTGGGGTGATGTTTGCTTTACTGCCGATCATGTCATGGGATGGGCCAGCTCGCTGGTTTCTCCACCGGATGGGGACCTGACAGACTTTATGCAGGCGTGCCACAGGTTGCGTGCGCGGGATTGGGCCGTGTTTCACGCGGGTCACGGTGCGGAAATCACCAACCCTTCTGAACGGTTGGATTGGCTGATCACTCACCGGCTGTCCCGCGAAGCGCAGATACTGGCGGCGCTGGAGGAGCAGCCCAGAACCGCCCGCCAACTTGCCGAGCGCATCTACACCGACACGCCAGCCGCGCTTTTGCCAGCGGCCGAGCGCAACGTGCTCGCCCATCTTGTTGATCTTTATAGAAAATCTCAAGTTTACACACCCGGAACGTTATCGGTGGATGCAAAATTTTCAAGGCAGACGTGACCAAACGAAACTTTCTTTCCGTTTGATGCAGTTCCCCTCTGGACGGCAAAATATGGGATTGTTATACGCCCCTCAGTTCCGGCGTAGCTCAGCGGTAGAGCAGTTGACTGTTAATCAATTGGTCGTAGGTTCGATCCCTACCGCCGGAGCCAATCTTTCCAATAGGTTACGCAAAAAGCCGCCCGTTGAAAGGCGGCTTGCGTCCCGTATGCGTCCCCGGAAAGAGTGCGTTTCTACGGCAATCCGTGGACCTTGAAGATTTCGACGCAGGTCTGGTCCGTGTATGCGCGCAGCGGGTCTGACTTTACCACGTCATAGCAGGCGTCTTTGATCCGCAATGCCAGTTCAGTTTTGAAGGTGCGGTTGTCTTTCTTGATCTCTGCGACCCGGAGGATGGCCCCTGCTCCTTGGTGGCATTCGTTCAACTCGACCAGTTCGTCTTCGATCAGGCTGACCGCCTCTGGCGTGTTCGCTTCCTTGGAGACTTTCTTGAGGTAGTCTGCGGCTTGGTCCTTGTCGCCCTTCTCGCAGGCTTGCTGTGACCATCTGATGTAGTCTTTCCAGATGCGCACGTCTTTCTCGGAGACGTCTGCGATTGCGCTGGCGCCGATCAATGCGGCTGCGATGGTGGTGGCGATCAGCCTCATTACGCTGCCTCCGCCATTTTTCCGGCCAGTTTTACTGCCGTGCCGGTCGCCGCGACCATCATCATTTTTCCGCTACCGCCGATGTCGTTGTATTCGATGCTGATGCCGACCACCGCGTCTGCGCCTAGCGCCACGGCTTCTGCCTTGAGGTCTTCCATCGCCTGCTCGCGCGCGTCCTTCATCGCGGTCTGCATTGTCTTCGACTTGCCCCCGACCAATCCCCGCGTGTCTGCGAAGAGGTCTTTGAATGCGTTGAGGCCCAAGACGGTCTCGCCGGCAACGATGCCGAGGCGTTCTGCGACCGTCAGGTTGTGCGCCGTCTCAGTGGTAACGATCATTCGCACCGCTTTGCTTTGGACCGCGCGCTTTTGTTCTTCGCGCTCTGCGATCTCGATTTGGCGGACTTCTCTTGGCGCTCCGCTGCTTTGGATTGCGATTTGGTCGAGGTGGCACTCAACGCAGTACCCGCTCACTTGCTTGAGGAAGCTGACTTTCGTGCCGCATTCTTTGCATTTCATTGGTTCGATCCCCTTAAGCTGTGCAAAAAACGTTTCAGATCTTTTTATTTCAGGTGACGCTTGTTGAATTCGCGGCGGCTCCGGCAGGTGCGGCATTCGCCGTTCACTGCGTACTTGTTTAGTTCGTCACCGCATGAGTGGCAGCATCCGGTTTTTGTGTGGCGGATGGGGGCGCCGCACCCTCGGCTTGAGTCCACCATACGAGTCTCTGAGCGCGCCGTGATCCCGGCTGCGACGATCAGAGCGATGAAGCCACCCGCTGCACCGATCAGAAACCAGCCAAAGGGGTCACGGTTTTTCGATGCTGCTAGCACTGCTGTTCCTATGCCACAGGCGAGCCAGATGATGACTGCGAATGTCATTGATTAGATCCTTACTTGTTGCATAGCGCGACGCCCGCACTTAAGTGCCGCGCGATTTCGACTGAATCTGAAACTATGGCATCAGCAATTAGTCAGCTTGGCTTGCAGCGCTAAGACCTTGCCTTTGGTGGCCGCGATGTCTCCTGAGACGTCCGCTCCGGACAGGCTAGATACCGGGACACCGATTAGAAAGACGCCTACGGCGTCGCCTACAACTGCGCCTTCCTGCTTGCTCGACAGCGCTGCTAGGCGTGTCTGCTCTTGGTGCAAGATATTTGCTGCCTGTGAACACGACGCATTACTGTATGCGCCAGCCATGCTTACTGGTGCGATGGCAGACGGCGATTGCGCGCAAGCCGATACCAATGTGCCGCCCAACAGGGCCGTAGCGACAACAACTTTTTTCATTTTTCCGATCCTTTCCTTGTTCATGCTTTTCTTAGCAATCAACCTAGGCAAGCGAGCAGTTCACTGATTTTTAAAGGTTGCCGTTGAATTTATACTTTTTGCCAAATTAGATTTATTTGTTGCTGAAAAAGCATCAATAGACGTTTGTTTTACTGTGCTTTTCTCTGAAACGTTAACAATGCCGAAAATTGTTATTAAACCACAACACACAAAGTCTCGCCGCCACGATGACGACGAGTGTTTTGGTCAGTTCTAAGGGAATGATCGCGCGATGACTAAGGTTGACAGTTCTCGTTTGAGCCATCTGATAGATGTCTTCAATTCTATTTCGGACGGCAAATCATCTTTGGAGCGAGTTCTTCATACAGCCGGGCTGTCAATTGATGATATCGCGCCGAACGTCGAAGAGGTGCTTGCTTTAAAGGAAGCAGAGTTCGTAAGAGCAGCCTGCGATGAGCTCCGGGACAACACTTTCGGAGCCAAGGCAGGTCTCACCTTTAAGGAGTCTGCCTCTTTAACGGGCTATATTGCAAAATACTCAAAGAGCCTTGAGGCAGCGATCCGGAACACATCGAGGTTTTCAACTCTAATTGATCCCGCTTTCTCATATACTCTGAACATTTCTAGCAACTATTGTTCCTTCGTGGTGTCCTATAAGGACGCGACCTTCGCGAAGTTTCACCGGCACACCGAGTTCGCTGTATTTGGAGCAATCTCTCGGATGCGATCGCTCACTGGGGTCGATTTCTACCCAGTGGAGGCTCGATTTAAGCACGAAAGACACTCGCCGCGTGAGCTCGAAAGAATTGTTGGGTTTCCGCTGTCCTTTGGCGCCGAGAACATAGAGGTTATTTTGCCCCTCTCTGTTCTGGATCTGCCTATTCCAACCTACGAACCCCGCCTAAGAAAGCACCTGATGAAGTTCGGCGAGCAGTTGTTGAGCCAAGTCCCTAACGAGAAACCCGGTCTCCGATCAAGAATTGAAGCGCTGCTTTCCAACGGGTTACCGGGAAGAATTCTGCCAGCAGAAGAAATTGCCTCCTGTCTTGGTATGAGCAAAAGGACATTTGCGAGAAAGCTGAATGAGGAAGGCATAGGTTACCGGGAAATCGTTGACGAGCTAAGGTGTGATCTCGCCAAAACGTATTTGAAAGATGGCATCAACGTTTCCGAAATTTCATTCATTCTGGACTACGCGGACTCTGCCGCTTTCTCGACTGCATTCAAAAGGTGGACCGGTGAAACTCCGAGTGCATATCGCCAATCCGCCTAGGTTCTAATGACGGGGGCGGATTGCAAACTTCGGGTCTCCTGCCGTAACCCCCGCCCTCCGGTTTTCTCGGAATAAGCCTTTAAACCAAAAAAAATATTTTAGCAAATATACCCGAATAATCTGATCTAACTATCTAAAAAATACGAATAATGGGAATTAAAACCGTTATTTAGCTATTAAACTCAATTAGTTAGGCAATAAGACTTATTCGCCTTTAAACCCGTATTCAGCTATCATCGGTCCACCTACGAAGAGGACCGCACATGAGAATACATCCGAACACAGCGCCGACGCTGGCCCGCAAAGTTACCAAGCGCACGGGATACACGCGGCAAACCCTCTCTGAATTATCGAAACACGAGCAGAACGGCGACGAAGACGCGCGTTCTGAACGAATTCTGCTGTCTGACGACTTTGAGCGCCGTCTGGACGCGGCCAAAGCGGCGGCAGATCACACGCAGACGGTTGGAGGGGAATTTGCTCGCGCCTCTACCGCCCTGCACGTCGGGAACACGGGGTCGCTGTCAAACCGCCTCTTGGACCGGCTCACGGCTAGGTGCATTCGTCTCGGCGTTCCTATGGGCCGACGTCTGCGCCTAGCCGCTCGTCTAAAGGACGCCGCAGGCCGCGCAAATAGCGCCGCTGAGCAGGCGCAAGACCGTCTCGACGGAGCGGAGGACGATCTCAAGGCAACCGCGCTTCTGGGGCGCTTTCTCGACGCCCTTCCTAAAGCCGGTTGGGAAAAGGACCACCCGTCAGTCAAGCCGATCCGGCGCGAATATCAGGCCCGAGCGAATGCGGCCAAACAGAGGAACAAGCGATGATTGAACTCAGTAACCCGTTTCGTGCCGATCCGGCCCCGGCGCAGCCCGCTTCTAATCCTAAAAAGCTGTCTGCCGAGGCGATTCAATCGGCCAAGGACGGCAAGCCCAACGCCGAAGCCATCGCCTATATGAAAAAAACTCCGGCGACGATCTGGGATATGAGCCAAGCCAACAAGACCATCATAGATAAGGTTTACGAGGTCATCGCCCGCGTGAAGACGCTGGAAGAGGCGTTGAGCGCCGAGCAGGACCGTGCTGAGGCCGATCTAGGCCAAGCCATCGACGGCTTCCTGACACCGGAGGCCCGCTGATGGACGTCGAAACCCTTCACCAAGCCTTACACGGCATAGCCTCTCAGGCGCTCCTTGAAGGCGTTTTGAACGGCAGAGACGGCAAGCCCGTCGATAACTCGGCCATTCATGCCCGCGTGGACGAGGTTCTGGCCCTGATCCTGTCTGATCTCGCAGGCGCAAACATGATCGAATTGGAGAAAGAGAATGAACAAGCGACCCAGTGATATGTACCTGCCTGATACGGTTAGCGACGGCACCAAGAGGCGGTTTGACCAGAAGGCGGAAGCCGCGTTTCTGGCGTCCGCGTGGGACGTAATGCAGGCCGATCTGATCGAAGGTGAGAAAGCCCGCAAAGCGCTTCCTGCCATCGTAGCGAAGCTGGAACGTCTTGAAGCCAAGCAGCCGGTTCTCCGCGCCGAACTGGTGGAGAAAAAACCGGCTCAACCCAAGGCCATCGTCAAGCGTCCGCAGCTATCGGACTGCCTTGTCGTTGCGGCGACCGCTGAGTACCTGCGCCGGACGAAGAAAGCCCGCGTTGGTACAGTGATCAACCAGCTACGTCCGGGCGATGAGAATGTCCTTGTGCGCAAGATCGCAAACGGCATGGCAAAGAGCGGCACCGCCGTTGGCACCACAACCGATATTGGCTGGGCCGCTGAACTGGTGAATACCGATCTTCTGGGCTTCTGGGGCGAACAGGCGCATATCAGCGTTCTTGGCGCTCTGATCTCTCGCGGATACGCGACGCCGATGGAATTTGGCCCGAATAACGCGCTGACCGTGCCGGTGCGCCGGGAAGCGAACCGGGGTGAAATGCGCGCTGCGTGGATCACCGAGAATTCGACCATTCCGCACATTACCACCACACTCTCAGCGACGTCGTTCATGCGCTATAAGCTGGCGGCGATCAGCAGCTATTCTGAGGAACTGGCGCAAACGTCGGTCGAGAATATCGAAAACCTCATTCGCAGCCTGATCTTTGACGATACGATGATGGCGATTGACGAAAAGCTGCTGTCTACCGACGCGGCACATGCAGCGACGTCTCCTGCTGGCCTTCTGAGGGGAGTAACGCCCCTGACGGCGGGTGCAGACCCGGATGCGGATATTAAGCTGCTCTTTGCCGAGATGGTGAAGGCTCGCGCCCGCACTCCGGTCTTGTTGATGAGCTTTGAAACCGAACTGGCCCTGATGATGGTTCGGGACACTGGCGTTTACCTGTACCGGGACGAAATGCGGAATGGCACTCTTCTTGGCATTCCCTACATCGCATCCGGCCACGTCGCCACGAACCGGATTATCATAGTGAACGCTGACGCGATGAACGTGGCCCTGCCTGTCCCAATGGTCGATCAGTCTTCGACTGCAACGCTGGTTATGGTCAACGCCGAAGGGGCAGACCCGAAGATGACCCATTCGGTTGCTGGTGATCATCACGTCGATCCACCCGGCTCTGTCAACGTCAGCGACGCTGTGACGGTTACGGGCGGTCCTGCTGAAGTTCGCAGCCTCTTCCAGACCAACGCGGTTGCAATTCGGACGGTCTTCGATGGCATCTCATGGGGGATGCTGGACAGCGGCCACGTCGCCTTCTTGGACCGGACTTGGACATAAGGAGCGGCTGATATGTACGGAACAACGCAGAAGGTTCGAGTTATCCCCGGTGATCCGGTCCACGTCTCGGTGGTCTCGAAAGGCGCGGGCGTCGCGCAAGTCACCCTAAACCAAGAACAGCCGGTCACGCTTCGGAGCCAACACCTGCGCGAAGCGATTGGCCTGCTGCTGGCGGATTGGGGCGTCCCTGACCGGGCGACGGTTCATTACCGGGGCTGGAACTCGCCCAAGGACTTCGGGACCAACGCATCCACCTACTACAACGCGGCTAAGGCGTTTGTTGCTGCTTATGGGAAGGTAAAAGCGGAGAAACTACTTCAAGATGCTAGGTCACAAAAAGCTCAGTTTGCTCCAGTGTTTATTTCAAAGTAGACGTCTGGATCGACCGTTGCGTGCCGCTGCACAGCTAATAGCTGCTTTGAGCCCATACCCGCCATTGCCGAGCCATCTGGATGCTGCGTATGCAATCAGCAGGTCGCAGCCCGAAGCGGTCATAGACACAGCCGGGCGTAAATGATTCTGCCGACGTGAAATCTTGCATCCGTCACACTGAAAGCGGCCAATCCACCGACTAGGATCACTGAATACAAGTGTTCGCAGAATACTTTCAACGGTGCTTCAAGCAGCTAGGTAGTCAAAGGAACTTGGCTAGCGTATGGGAGCCGCTGCACGGATCGGCATACTAAGCAGCAAATCAGCTGGTTGACGCTAACGGAAGGGTATCTATATGTAGTCCTTCACCACCGGCCAAAAGTTCAAATTGACAGCCCAAGTTATGGTCAAACAAGGTACGCAGGCGGAGCGCCTGTGGCTTCAGTGATAATTTGGTCAAGAAACTGCGAGAGCCCCTTAGATTCCGGCACAACACTTGAGATCTGTTGGGCATAGTTTGCCCCGCTCAACTCGACACGTACTGCGCATTTCTTTCCGTTAATTTTTTCTTTATTCGGAAGCGTTCTAGCAAAACACTTGAGAAACTTTATCAGAAATTGAGCGACCATCTTCCCTCTAATAATGCATTTGTCTTCAAGATCTCGAACTTCACGAGCAGTCGCTAAAAGGTCACCAATTGAGACAACCTCTTTAACATCTGCATTTTCGGAAATGAACCTTAGAGAAGATTTCCTTAGTTTTATCCTATCGTCGCCGAAATCAAAAAACTTGTAGAAATGCAAGTTTTCAACTTTTACAGCTATGTCCATCCGCCTCAAGTGAATCACATATGTCATTATTGTCCGTGCGCGGCGGCAAAATTTCCTCATTGCATCGCAAACGATCTCACCAACATCCTTTAATATTGGGTCTGTTGGATGCAGGCTGAAATTACGCTCAACAAGATTCACCACCACTTCTTCGGAGAGGCCATAGCTTTCAAAAGAATAGCCATCCGTCGAAAAACAGTTCTCGCTGGGAAGGCTTTGACCGATTAATTCATCGTGATCCGAGTCGACAAAAAAGAATACATTACGCAGCCCCTTGTATTTCTCACGTACTATATCGTGTAGAGCAAGAAGGCCTCCCTTTCCGTCACAAATCAAAGGGCAAATCCTCAAATTTCTATCCCGTCGATATATATAGCTCGAATAGAACTCCTCATCTTCCTCACCTTCAAATGCGGCAAAGAAGTCGAACCTGTCTGTTTCGATTGTTGTTCTGATCTTGTGCCAAGATGCATGAGGTGTTTTTCGGCGCTCCCTCATTCTCTCCAAATAACTCATTCGCGCCCAACCTCACACTCAAAAAGATCGACTGCATAATCATCCAAAGCATTTTCGTAAATAAATGGGGAATGCGTGACCGCAAAAATCAATTCGCAACTCTGCGTATTCGCGATATCTTCAAGAAAACGCTGCTGCCAATCAACGGAAAGTGACAACTCCGGTTCGTCAATAATTATGTAGTTTGTGGATACATCGTCTAATAACAAATGGGAGAACAAGCTGACAATTTGTTTCTCGCCAGAAGAAAGCTGCTCAAGATCAACATCTCTGCCTGATTCTCTTTTTATTACAAGCTTATACCCTTTGTTATCGAGAAGAAATTTCTTTCCATAAAGATACGAATTGCAGACACTGGCAAAATGTTGAACTGATCGCTCCAATTTGGAGATATTTCTTCCAACTTCAGCTAGGTACGTTACGTAGTGAGCAATGTACTTTTCATTCTCCTCAAGCTTTACGCCTGCATTGATTTTGTCAACTACTCCATAAAGTGATCTTTTATCCTCTTCAGTCAGCGTCTCATCATCAATTTTCTCCAGAACCGCATCTAAGGTCGATTGATCCACTTGTGTTATTTCACTAGAAAACTCTGATGCCTCATTTCTAATCACGTCCCGTAGGTAGCGGCCAGTAAGGCTATTTACCTGTGAAAGTGCATAACCACGAATATTTTCAAGCCTTTGTCTTATCTTATCCGCCACATCATCCATACCGAACTCAACGAGTTCGATATGTGCGCCAGCGCTTGGCTTCCCCCTTCTCGTTTGCAGCTTTCTTCTAATTTCTTCCTCAAACTCCGGGAAGACGTCCTTAACATCCCTTTCAATCCTGCGATATGTCGGAAGATAAAGAATTCGTCCACCCAAGTTGCTGTCTATGACAGCCTCAAGTTCTTGAACTACGGAAGTCGCTTCGTCAAAAAGTGGAAGGTTTTTCTGCGCACGCGATACATAGTAACTATACACTTCATCAGCAGCACTCAAGGACATTGAAAACTCTGACGCGATGTCTTCGATTACCCGATATCTTTCAATTCGTGTTTTTGAATGAGTGCGGTCGTGCTTCCACCGATTTGAATCTTCTGAAAAGTTTTGAGAAATATACGTTAGAATTTGGTCAAAGGCTTTACCGGAGTACCTCCTTCGACCACTAATTCTGCGCCTGTCCATTTGGATCTCAATATATGCCTGAATGTCCGTTCTAAGGACTTCAATTTCCTCCAGATCTTCGATGGCAATACATATGCTATAGAAATCCTGCTCTACAATCTTGCGCCATTGCCGACTAATTAAGTAATAAAAAAGATTAAGTATTGTACTCTTGCCAATACCGTTGTACCCCACCAAAACTAACTTATTATCCGTAATTGGAATGGCGACGTCAATCTCACCGAAGAGACCTTTGACTTCGAAGTATCTTATCTTCATGGTGTTTGCCCGCCCTCATCTCGTTCTGATTAGTCGTTACACTTCTCCTTCTCTTCTCCAACCTATTCTTACTCGCTGTCAATGTGTGAAAGGCTCTAGTTGCCTCTGACTGTGGCTCATGACGCAAGTCTTGGGAGATTTGCGGCAGCGGTAGGTACGAAAGGTCTCCCGTTATTCGGGCTTTCTATGCGACCCGATTACACTAGAACGGTCCAGCGGTCTCTCTCTGTCTTAGTCTGATGAAAGGAACGCTGTGAGTCGGCGGCGACCGGAATGCGGAACACTATTTGCGTTCTAGGCGGCTGCACCGAAGGACCACTATTCCAACTTAGTGAGGAAACGAATTATGCGCTTCTGGCTGGTCGCACCCTTCATTGCACTTTTCTAGCTCCAATTTTGCAAAACACGCTTTCTTCGCAAAGCCGCCGTTAGCGATGACCGGTGCTGCAATCGCGACGAAGGTCTGCTATGTGGCCATCCTCAGCCTTGCTCCAAATGTTGCATCTACAGAGAATGGCAGCAAAGTCCGAGAAGCGGACATTAAAGACCCGAGCGGCAAACAACTAAGCCACACACACAGGAAGTATTGGTCCCGGTTAACACAAGGCCAAGGAGCGACCAAAACCGGGACCGACATATCCCGGCCGCTCTGGAAGGGAAACCGGGATGGATTGGCCCTAGCGGAGAAGGCCGAAGAACTCGACAGAGCCCTTGTCGATGCTGGTCTTTTCGTCCGACCGCTAAGTTGTGGGACCGCCAAGGCTCCACAGGACGCAGGCGGGTTACTTCGATCAGCATCAGGATCACTCTATGCGAAATATTCGGAACCGGACAAGATTATTGTTTGGGTATAATGGTTTAGCGATTTAGCCTATAGGCTTTCGGACCCCTTGCCCTTTCTTGCCACGAGATAGACTTAGGGGTCTTATCGTGGAGGCTGACTATGCCTACCCGTTACCGGGCCAATACTCGGTTGTCCCCGGACGACCTTGAAAGCCGCCCCAATCGGTTTCCCGACTGCCTTGCCCAGCCTCTTGGTGGCTGATCCGCTACTCTCGCTCCATATCGGTTGTCATCCGACTTAGGCGCGAGAAACGACATACGACCAAAACGGTGTTTCCGTTCTCGTGGACCCCGGATGGGAATGGGCGCACCGTACCGGGGATTTGGGTTTGTAAGTTTTCCCGCGATATTTCCGCTAGGCTGCGAGCAGGGCCTCTGGGGGGATTTCGACACGGTCCCTCTGATACCGCCGAGATTCCTTAGACCCCGGTAAGCATTGGAACTTTGTGGATTTGCCCGTCTTTGCGGTATGCTCCAATCGGACGTTTTGGTGGCTCCAAATACCAATCTGACGTCCGTGAAGGCGGCTGGTCCTACAAAGACCGTCGCCGTCGTCTTTTCTAGGTAAGCGGATAAAATCAAGCCCGTCTAGTATTCTTGTTATTTATCAATGTTTTAAGCTAATATACCTACAGATATACGTATAAGCGTTAGTATATTTTCGCATAAACTTACGAAATTTTCCCGTTTGACAGGATCTGATCCTACACCCGCTGCGCTCCGCCGCAGGTATTACTTGGTTTCTAGCTAGAAAACCAAAGAGCCGCTCAGAGGCCGCAGGAGCGCCGAAACTTTGCCGGGGTCCGGCAGTTCGGCGGCCTGCAAAGCCGGGTCTTTGCTGGTTTGCCGGTCTGCTGGCCCACCGGCTCCCCTTACTGCGTAAGGGTGGGAAAATCTGCGCCGGAGATTTAGGCAAATTTGCTCAACCTTGGGGCGATCACGGCTATTTGAGCGCCTTGCGGCCCTCTGGCGTCACGTACCAACCCGGCACTTTGACCGATGCGCCTTCCATCATGTCCGATTTGGATTTTGGTTCTCCGCCCCCGGTGACGAAGCTGCCGTATGTCTGCACTCCTGTTATCAGGAAGTATTTGGGCATTCGCCCTGCCAGCCCCCGGTCTGCCAATCCGCGGAGAGCTCGGTGGACGGTCTTGCTCTTGAACAGTTCGTCTTCTTGGTCGATGTCCCATTCGTCTCCGTGTCGCATCGCTCTGATGATCTCTTTGACGGTCAGCAGTCGCGTATTCATCATTGCTATTTGGTGCATGTCTGGCTTCTTGACGCTTACCCAATGCGCGTCGTCCGCGTTTCGCGTGTAGTCGCCCAACCAAGCGCTGTCCGGGTCGTCTCCGATTCCGTGGTCGTTTTCGATCAGCGCTTGCAGCACTTCTCTTTGGATTTTTCCTAGTCCTCGTGACATCCATTTCCCCTCTATCTGTCTATCCACTATTTGACACTAATAAGCTTAGTGTCCACCTATTGGTTAGACACTTAAAAGCTAAGTATCCGATCAGTTTGTTTTCTGTCGCCTGTATCTTCTCAGGCTCTTTATGGTTGCCTGCCGCTTGTCGAATTCCTCCCGGCATTCGATTGAGCAGCATTCCTTGTCGTTCCGCTGTCTGGCGTCGAAGTATTCGATACAGACCCGGCATCTCGATTTGCCTTGCTTCGCTGCCCAGTCTGCTGCGACCCTGCATTTGGCGGAGCAGTATTTTGCGTCGTCCCGCTTTGCCGTGAATTTCTCGAAGCAGTTTATGCAGTTGTGTTCGTGCAGTTCGCGTTCGACTTTTGACTGCGGTATTCGCGCAGCCCTTCCAGCTTGCAACGCAGATCATACGGAATAGTTCGCGGCCAGTTCTTCATAGCCTCAGTTCTATCTTTGTTCCTGCGACTATCAAAGGACGTTTGGCAAATTTCCTGAAATATTTCTGTACCATCGGATTCAATGGCGGCAGTCTCGAAATACCAAGGGAGGGACGTTTAAATGATTAGACTAGCAATTGCGGCTGCTCTACTAGCAAGCCCGCTCACGGCGCAGACAGTAGCGGCAGATGATAAGACAATCACGATTGAAGCAGCTGACGGTGTAAAAGTAGTTCGGTGGTACGGTGACTCACTTGGCGATACAGTGGCGGAACTAATCGCGGCTGATCAGGATGTAAGTTTGCAGTGTATTGCATTTGATGATGCGGGAGAACCACTGGCGGTGGGTATGACAATTGGCAAGCTAGGCGCGGCCCGCTTTAAGGGAATTGACACTGAAACCGTTGCCGATGTGGTTTGCCGCGAAGGTTAATGCGCCTTTGCCCGCTCTATCGCGTCGTTCCAGATATTCATTGCCTCTCTGCGCTGTTCCAAGAACTCGGATCGCTGGTAGATGCGCGCGACTGTTGATGTTGTTCCAGACCCAGAGTGATTGAGGCACCGATCTGCGACGTGCGGATCGACCCCGTTATCTGCGGCGACCGTGGCAAAGGTTCTACGGAGGTCGTGAAAGGTCCAGCCGGATAAACCTGAAATTTCGTCCAATTTCGGCTTGAACTTTGACCATCCTGAGAATGGTGTTTTCCCGGTCTTCCCGGCAAAGATCAGTTCATTGTTAGATTGGATCATCGCCGCGTTGATTGCCGCCGCCGCGTAGTCGTTCAAAGGAACCATATGAACCCGGTCGGATTTGTTCTTGCTGGCTGGCTGCGTCCAAAGCCATTCGGCCAGTTCGATCTCGGACCGTTCTATCCAAGCGACTTCGCTGGCACGGGCGGCTGTGCCGATCATCGTTCTGACCATCAGAGCCGGAACGATTGGCCCCATCGCTTCTAGGGCGTTCGCAATCGCGCCCAATTCTCGCGTCGACAGGGTGCGCTCGCGTTTGCGCGTCTGCCGAACTTTCTCCTGCTGTAGATGTGCCGGCCCCCTGCCCGTCCGTGCGATCCAGCCCCAGAACGGTTTGGCGTACCGGACGGCTAGGTCTGCGGTCGATGGAGCCGTGCGCCGTTTCTCGTCCACCAGTTCGATCACGTCGGCTTCCGTGATGTCCGCGATGCGTCGAGGCAGCGCGCGACGAAAGACGTTGCGGATCGTTTTCTCTGCATGACCCCCTGACCGTAAACCCGCGAGACGGCTGCTGGCATAGGCGGTGAGCGCTTGTTCTAGGGTCTCGCTGGCCCGGAGGTCTGTTTCTGCCTTTCGGCGCTCTGTTCGCGCATCCAGCGCGTTTCCGCCCGCCGCGTTTCTCATCGCCGCGACTTGTACGACCGTCTTGGCCGCGTCCCGCGCGTCCTTTTGGCCGAGTGCGGGCCAAGTCCCGATACGGTCTTTGACCCGCTTGCCGTTGATCCGATGTCGGATGTACCAACTCGCCCGCTTCTTATGGCCTTCCAATTCCAGCCCCGGAAAGTCTGCGTCCCGCCAAGTCGATCTGCCTTTGGCCGGTAGCTGGTGCCTGAGATATTCCTCTGTAAACATTTGCGTCCCTTATGCGTCCCAATAACTCGCTATTTCGGGGATGTGCCGCGTATCTGCCCGATATTGCTCGCCTATTCCGTATTAGATTTTTAGTTTAAACAATAAGGATTTAAAAGAGGATTTGAATGTTTTCGAAATAAGGGGAATCACGCCGACCGATTGACTGTTAATCAATTGGTCGTAGGTTCGATCCCTACCGCCGGAGCCAAATGAGCAGCCTCATCTGACTGGTCCAAGTTGATTGTTAGTGCATCATCGGCCTCTGATCCATCGGGATGATGGTTTCA